>CAZUNI010000004.1:9899-154486 GCA_964622265.1 uncultured Acidobacteriaceae bacterium
GACAACGGACAGTATTTCAAGGGTGCTCTCGACGAGGTCCGCGTTTCGAGCACGGTCCGCTCGCCCGATTGGATTGCTACCGAGTACAACAACCAGAGCAACCCTGCCACCTTCTACAGCGTAGGACCGGCCATAACCACTCCGCCCACGATTGTGGCTCAGCCGACAAACCAAACCGTCGCCATTGGCAACGCGGCGACGTTCTTCGTGGCTGTGACGGGGTCAGAACCATTGAGTTTCCAGTGGCAGATGAACGGATCGCCCATTGCAGGAGCGACCCAGTCAAGCTATACGACTCCACCGACAACAATCGATAACAATGGTTTGCTGTTCAATGTGGTAGTGACCAGCCCGTTTGGAACGGCCACGAGCAACGCGGCGTCCTTATCCGTTGTCTACCCGCCGGTGATCTTATCGGCCCCCACCAATCAGTCCATTGTGGTGGGTGAAGCGGGCACGTTCACGGTTTCAGCATCGGGGACAACGCAGTTAAGCTTCAGCTGGCTAAAGAATGGAGTCAGCATTCCGGGGGCAACCTCACAAACCTACACAACACCAGTCGCGACGCTGGCGGACAACGGAGAGCAGTTCACGGTAATCGTGAGCGATGCTTTCGGAAACACGGTGAACGCCGAGGCGACGCTAACTGTTACTCAGCCCGCTTCTCCAACGACCCATTACGTTGACAGTGTTTCCGGCTCAGACACCAATAGCGGCGTTTCTGAATCAACTCCGTGGCACAGCGCGCCTCGAATGTACAGCTGCACGGCAAATTGCGGCCTGGTTACGATTAACCCAGGCGATCGCGTCATATTCAAGGGAGGAGCAGTCTGGATTGGCAATGACTTCCCCATGGTGATCGATATGTCCGGGACCAGCGGGAATCCAATCTACTACGGAGTGGATAAGACGTGGTTTAACGGATCATCATGGACACGTCCTGTGTTCGATCTTGTTGGCCAGGCCTGGACAATCGCCCCGATCCTGGTTACTTCGGTGAACTACTTTACGTTCGACAACCTGGAAATCAGGAACGAACAAGTGGACACAGCGAACCAGGGGCCTCCGCGCGGCGGAATTTCCGTTAGCGGCGGAACGAATGTAACTATTGAAAATGTTTACATCCACGGTTGGAGCATTCAGAACCCAACCGCCGGGAGCGATCAGAATCCTTTCGGAGGAATCACCTTCTACGATAGTTTCTATAGCGGAATGGTTAAAAACTCAATCATCGATGGAAGCCCGGCGGGCAATTCGGGAGTCGGCATTTATGGCGCGACAATCGCTCAAGGGAACATCATCGAGAATGTTCCGAATGGAATCTGGGCGCTTCAGTCCGGCACGGACATCAGCACCAATCAGATTTTCAATGTGACAAATTCGGCCGACCCGACCGTTCACTCCAATGCAATCTTCGTATCCGGGAGCGCCAAAGTTCACAACAATATTGTTCATGACCTTGTCCCGTCCGCCTCGGCCATCTATTTGCAATCCGCTCTGTTGTGGGCGAACAACAACCAGTCCGCGTACAACAATTTAATTTGGAATGCGGGGAATACCGCTCCGATCATCGTGGATCCGGGGGCCGGGACCGGCGCGACGTGGAACCAATCGATCTATAACAATACGCTGTATGCGGGAACGTCGCCGTGCATCAGCGTCAGCCCGACCATCATTCCGCCCGCCAGCCTGACTGTGCAGAACAACCATTGCATTTCCGACCAACCAAGCTCACAAGCCTGGTGCTGGAATAATGCCGGCGGGAGTTTCAATTGCGGCGCGGTCAGCAGCCTCGTCTTCACCAATAATATTCTGATGCCGACGGCGCAGGCCGCTTCCGAAGGCTATGCCGTGAGCAATAGTTTCCAGCCGTCAACCGGCAGCGTGGATACCGTTGGAGCCGGTCTGAATTTGAGTGCGAGTTGCGCGTCGATTGGAACGTCTCTGTGTAGCGATCTTCTGAAAGTGGCGCGCCCGGCAAGTTTGTCTCCATGGGATGTGGGCGCGTATCAATACCAGACCGCAGGAGGAGTGTCGCCCCTCATTACGGTGCAGCCGGAATTCCAGGCCATCACGGCGAGCCAGACGGCGACGTTCAGCGTGATCGCGGCAGGGACTGCGCCGCTGAACTACCAGTGGATGCAAAATGGAGCTGCTATCCCCGGGGCAACCTTGCCGTCCTACACTGCGCCAGCAAACAGCGCCGATGGAACGCTGTATTCCGTCACAGTAACCAATGCCTTTGGCAGTGTGACCAGCGGCCCGGCGCTTCTGAGTGTGAGCCCCACACCGGGGCAATTGACGCCAAGTTCATCGGCCTTGACGTTCGGGACGGTTTACATTGGCACACAGTCCGCGCAAAGCGTGACTCTGACGAATTCCAGCAATTCCTATATAACGATCGCGAATCTGAGTATCTCCGGCGCGGGGTTCACCGTATCGGGCGAATCGTCGGGACTCATTCTGGGTCCCGGAGAGACAGCTACGTTAAATGTGATTTTTGCTCCATCCAGTGTCGGGAGCGTTAGTGGAAGTCTGACGATCAATAGCGATGCGACAACTTCCTCAACCGTCATTGCGCTGTCCGCTGCTGGAGCGGTGCCGGTGCACTCGGTGAGCGTGACATGGAATGCCGATACATCCTCGGTATTCGGTTATAACGTGTACCGGGCAACCAACGTCTCCGGGCCATATACAAAAATAAATCTCACACCTGTCACTACGACCCAATACGGGGACCTCAACGTCCTGGCCGGCCAAACTTATTTCTACTGCGTAACTGCATTGGACGCGAATACGATCGAGAGCATATTTTCGACTCCTGCGCCGGTCACGGTCCCAACGCCTTAGAGTTTCACGGGCGGTTTGGCGGGCGTTACTGTCCCGAATTAAAATTGAGTTCGGTTATCGATGCGTGAAACCTGGGAACGCCAGTCTCCCGATTGGCGACGGCGCGGGAGCACAAAACGCCAATCGGGAGATTGGCGTTCCCAGGGTAGACCTCGAAGTTGCGGTGTTGCGTTTTCTTGAACGCATTCCTTTAAATTTAGGATACTGCCCGGCGGGCAAGACGGTTGATCACTTGCCGCTGTGGAAGGGTAGTGTCCTAATTTCAAAAGCGCGGTATCGAGTCTGAGCCTTCGGAGGTCCGACCTTTAGGTCGGACATTGAAGTCGTTTAGCACTGGGCTTTAGCCCCTGAAGCTTCAGGGGCTAAAGCCCAGTTAGAGCAAAGTCTATGTCCGAGCTAAAGCTCGGACCTCCTAAAATTCAGGAGCTTCCCGACAATTTCCAAATTAGGGCGCTACCTGTGGGAGTGGTTTCTTGCTGTCTATCTGTGGATGGCCGAATCCGGAAAGAGTACATCCGCGAACCAATTGAAGCGCACTCTGAGCGTGAGCTGCAAGACGGGTTAGTATTTGTGCCATAGAATCCGCAAGGCGATGGCAGAAATGAGCCTTGAACCGCTCAAGGGCGTTGTGGAGATCGATGAAACCTACATCGGCGGTAAGCGCCGTCACGTTGGCAAAGGTTACATCGGATACATGGCTCTGGTCTCGGAGCCATCCAGCGCGGCGGTCATGGTCACCTGAGAATGGAAAAGCGAAAGCCGACTAAGAGCTACTGCGCGGGTTCATCCAAGAACAAATAGATCTGAAAAACACACGGCTTATGGCCGATGAGCACCCGGCGCATGAGGGGGATTTCCCCCGACATTGTCCATCGGACGGTCGACCATAAGCAGGAAGAATGGGTGCGCGGAGATCTTCACACGAACAGCATTGAGAACGCTTGGTCCCTAGTTCAGGCGGTCTGTGGTCGGTTTCGTATCATATGGTCTCTGAGAGGTACCTGGACGCCTATCTGAATGAGTTTGAATGGCGGTTTAACAATGGCAGGAACCCGCTCCTTTTTCGCAATACGATATTGAAACTCATTGCTTCATCGAATCTTGAACACAAGAACCATAAGGCGCAAAGGACCAAATCGGCAGCTTAGCGATGCACGTGAGGAAAATTGTGATCGAGACAATTCTGCATTCCATGGTTTTGATCACCCGATTCGCAAAAATCGAAATCGACATGCGCCCCTGTGATCTTACTCGGAACCATAATTCTTCCGGCAACATAAAGCGTAATATCTCCATGTTCGAGTTTATTGATTTCTTCTTCCGTTAATCTCCAATTAGCAGTGCAGTAGGCATGGACCGTTTGTTGTGTCGGAAGGTCCTGTTGAATGGCATTGGCTCCGCGATATGATTTCTCTGCTTGGTCCATGCCCTGAAAAATTCCATTTTCAAAATTGCGCTCTTTGGTTGTATCTTCTGGCAATATTCCAAACGGTTTCAGTGGGATAAGCGGCTTGTCTACTCCACATATGATATTCGTTTTCAAGTATTTGTTTGAGAGGTTCTCAATATCCACTCGAAAGACTGGTTCTGAATTAACCTTTTGCCGTTCTGCCGTTATACCGACAATGTGAACCTCGTTCAGGTCATCGGTATGCTCCCGAGTATATTGCTTATTTATCGCGTATGTGCCGAGGCCGCCCACAACAAAAAGAATTAACAGCATGCCTTGTATTCGATCTCCCTTACGTTTCCGATCTGGAATTGCGTGCCGAAGAAATGACCATGAACACATAGCGAAAATGACAATATAGAAAACTAAGGATTCTTGCCAATTCACATCCACACCATTGATTTGCAAAAGAGGAAAAAATACAGCCACAAGAAGGCCGAGGATTGTAAGGAAGACCATCCAGTTAGACCGTTTTGGATGTTCCATGACGAATTGACGCTGTCTTTCCAATGCCGCGTCATGTTTCCTATGATCTCTTCGACTAATCGGCGCACCATCCGTAACACCGGCATCATGCTACCACCCCTCTTGCGTGAGGCACATAACCGCGAGACGAATCTCTTTTGATTGATTACGAAAGGCCGGGGGGGGATTGTTCGCGCGAAATCGGCGCTTGGAATTATGGTGTTTGGGGGTTTTGCTCGGGGTGTTTAGTCCGGTTGGATTTTTTTGTTGGTCGGGCGGGGGGGTGGACAGGTTGAAACCTGTCCTACTGGTCTTCGGGGCGGGCTGGATTTAAGTGCATAAAAAAAGGCGCCCCGACATTGCCGGGGCGCCTTTTCACTTCGGTTCGATTTGACTGACGGTTACCGCAGGGCGGACTGGGACGCCTGAATGGCGCATCCACCGTATCCCTGGGAATAGGTCAAGCACTGATTGGTTGGAGTCAGTGGGGTGTAATAGACCTGTGAAGTTCCAGACGTGATGAGAGTTCCGTCCGGCACAATCACGTTATCGAAAACGATTCCGCTGGTCCCGCCCAATGCGGCAGCGGTTGAAACGGTAGTTGTCGCACCGCTGATGGCAGCACCGGCAGTCACGTTGAAGGACATGATGCAGCCGGTGGTTACCGGGCAATTGATAGGTGTGGCAGTCTGGCTAAGGTCCGTGACGCTCACGAAGAGCCAATCGGTGGCAGGCACTGCGCTGGGATTGTAGATCTCCGATATCGGCGAGCAGGCTGTTGAGGCATCCGCACCGGAAGTCAGAGCTGGCCCGGCGGTGGACGTTGCGGCCAGATTCCCGACCGCAGTCACGGCTATCTGATACAGGGTGGGTGAGCCGCCCGCGTTGCCGCAAGCGTACAAATTCCCCGCGCCGCCGGTGTAGTACAGGTTGTCAAAGGTTCCGGCATAGCTGGGAATCGTCTCGCTGCCGGTCCCGATCAGAACTTCCTGGACTGGAGCATCACCGTTGGCGAAGGCTGCGGCGAATTGCTGCACGGACGCGTTGGCGCTGCCGCCAGATTCAGAGTTGAAAGCATACAGCGTCTCATTGATTGGATCCAGAAGCGGGGCATCCGAATAGCCGGAGTTGGAAGAGTAGGAAGCAACGAACACGGCGCCCGAAGTCGCATTCACGGCACTAACAAATCCACCGCCGCCGCCGATGCCCTTGTCCAAGATAAAGACCCGACCGGTGCCCTCGTCGTAAACCGGGCTGGTGGTCTGGTAGGTGTTCCCCACAAGGCCGTCAGCGAGTCCGCCTACAACCGCAGGCCAAGGAGCAGTGGTGACCTCGGCTGGCGTCCCTTTGAAAATGCCGGTGAATTTATGCAGGTGGTCATTGTCATCGCCCACGTACATGGTGTCTGAGCCGGGGGCAAAATCATAAAATGGGGAGGAATACGTGTCATCCACTGCGGCGCCGCTGAAGGGCAGGTTCACCATACAGGGCGCGGTGGGAGTGGGCACGCAAGTGGGGTATGCCGCAGCAGTCGTTGGAGTAGCGTTAACCGCCCCATACAGACCTTCGTAGGAAGACGGTCCGACGGCCCACTTGAGGATCGTCAAGTTCGCAACGCCTGCAATGGACTGCACGAAGGCTACTTGTGTGCCGTCGCCAGAGAGGGTCACAGACGTGTGAATGTTTCCGCCCGTATTAATCGCGAAGATCCCGGAAGGCGATGGCACGCCCGAAATGATTTCCGGAGGGCAGCCGGCATAAATGCTGTTGTACGCCGCAATGCTCGCCGTGTGAGGGGTTCCATTGAAGAAGCCGCCGTTAACAAGTGGCGTTATACCGCCGGAGGGGTCGCCGAATACCGTTCCACCAAGGAAGCCGCTTTGTCCGGCTGTCCCAGCCACAGTCTCCGTGATGACCACGAGCGTGCCGCTGGCATTAACGAGTGTCGCTGCCGTGAAATCGGCCGCTGGGGTGCTGGTGGGAGCAGCCAGGTTGATCGCATTCGCGATGTTCGTGGCTTCCGTCAATGGTGTCGCGTTGGTCGCAAAAGTGGCCGTCCCGGGGCCGGTGGCAGCGGTGGCGGCGGCAGCGGTGATCGTCAAATTCGCGCCGGTAACGCCATCATGAATGGTGATGGTGTCACCCGTCGTGGTCAGTCCCGTAACGGCGAATTCAGCTTGTGAGGGATTGCCGGCGGACGAGCCCGTGACACCCGTGGCATAAACTACGAAATCCTTGGTGCAGCTTGCCGTGGTCGGATCGAAGGAGTATTTTGCCGGATATGTACCGGCGGCCTGCTGGGCAGTGTTGCCCAGGAATACGGCCCAGTCACCCTTCAAGGAACCGGCAGGAGTGGTATCTTGTTTGCGGCCTCTGTCGCGATCCCATCGCTTGTCTCTTGGCTCTTCCTGGTGCGCCGTATGGCGGCGGACCCACTGTTGAACGTACCGAGGACTTTGAGAATACTTAAATCCCTGCAGCAAAGTTTTGGGGGTGGAGTAGACGACGTGATGATGGCTCCAATCGGTGGTCATATGACCATGTTCGTTGGAACCCAGGACAATCGACAGAGGGGCATAAGCGACCAACACCAGCCCTACCACGATGACCAGCGTAGCCAGAGCCAGCCGGACTTGCCACGATTGAAACAGCTTGCTTTTCATCTTAAAGGTCCTCACGAAGAAGATTTGCGGGAACAGCCGCCATGCACTACCGAATCACGAGCCCGCTGCCCGCAGCGCTGGCCCCGCCCTCAGAATTTGTAGCTATTGCGAGATACTCCGTAAAACCCGGCCCATAGTGACTGAAGGCCAAGTAATCGAGACGCTAGAGCAAACAACTCCCACGCTGGAGGCCAGATTAGAGACTTGCCATAATCGCGTCAATGACAAATGCAGACAAAATCAGTGCCTTGTACCATATCGGTAATGATGACCCAAAAGCACCCAAAATCGATAAAACCGGCACTTTGCTGTAAAGTCCGTTTGGCGCCGGGGGCACATACCAACAGCCCCCTTAGAATCAGTAGGGTTGCGCGATGGGCCAGGCCCGTTTGCACCCTGGAAACGCCCGCCACAAAATCGCAAGCCAAGGTTAAAAATCCCGGTTATCTTGCCTTGTCATGGAACACGCGAATATTGTGATTATTGGCGGTGGAGTTATCGGCTGTGCGGTGGCGCGAGCTGTGTCGCGCCGCTGGCCGGACGTCTTCCTGGTGGAACAATCACCGAAACTGGGTATGGCCACAAGCACGCGAAACAGCGGGGTCATCCATTCGGGAATCTATTACCCGCAAAATACGCTAAAGGCCAGGTTCTGTGTGGAGGGAAATCCACTGCTTTACGCGTTTTGCGCCAAACACAACGTGCCGCACAGGAACTGCGGAAAATTGGTGGTGGCACTGGATGAGCATCAAGAGGAGGAGCTCGAACATCTGGCGGAAAATGGCCGACGCAACGGAGTTGAAGGATTGCGGCTATTGGACCGACAGTCGGTGCGAGAGCGGGAACCGCATATTGTGGCCATGGCGGGCCTGGAAGTCCCTTCCACCGGCATCGTCTCCGCCGAAGAATTGGTGAAAACCCTGGCGCGACTTTCCATCGATCAAGGGGCCAGCATTCTGAATCGCGCGCAAGTGGCGCGGATGGAGACGGGCAAGGATGCCATCGCCGTGACTCTGCGAATTGGCGATTCGGATGACCCTGGCCAAGCGATCGAGGAAACCGTCGAATCGCGCTGCGTGATTAATTGCGCCGGACTTTACTCGGATGAAGTCGCCGCGATGCTTGGCAATCACAGCTATCGAATATATCCAGTCCGCGGCGAGTATTGCGAAATCGTTCGGGCCAGATCATATCTGGTGAACAATCTTGTTTATCCAGTGCCGCACAAGGACCTTCTTGGGCTTGGCGTGCACTTTACCAAGACGATGTGGGACACGGTATTGCTTGGACCGACGGCGGATTACGTGGATGACAAGAATGATTACGAACGTAACCGGCTGCCTGCCGAGGAATTCCTGCGCAGCGCCCAAACGATGATGCCTGAATTGAAAATCGAAGACCTCAGGCTTGCGTTTTCGGGGATACGCCCCAAGCTGGTGCCCCCGGGCTCAAGCGGTTCTGCCGACTTTGTGGTTACGCCGGATCCAAAATGCCCACGAGCCATTCATCTGGTCGGAATCGAATCACCGGGGTTGACGTCTTCTCTGGCCATTGCTGCGCACGTCGAGTCTTTGGTCTCAGAAATCCTGAACTGAAGATGATTTATTGAGAATCAGCGTGAAGGCGCAGAGGGGAACGTCTCGGAGGCACCGACGGGCTGATTACAGTACGAGCTTGTGAGAGTAAAACGCTTCGGCGAATCCGGACGGAGCATTGCACTCCATCCCACGCAGGCGCATCAAAGCCATGAAGGTATCTTCCTGAAACCAGCGTTTGGCTTTCTGGGATTGGAACGCTTCAAAGAGATTTTGAACTTTCTTCCTGCAGACATCCAATTCCAGGGGAACGAAAACTGTTGGCTGCCCCATGTCTCCGTCATACTTTGGGATCTCGTATTCGAGAATGAGGTGATTCCGAAAGGTGTTCCAGGTTAATTCCCCAATGAGGCGGTGGTCTTGATGAAAGTCCTTGCGGTTTTGCGTGAAAATGATGTCAGGGGAAACCGATTTCAATTCTTCGAAAACCGCCTTCACTTCGGCGCCGTTGAACGGCATGAATCCGTCCTGGAACGTTTTCAGCAGCGGTCCCTTTAGACGCGTTTCTCCGGCAAACAGCGTAGCAGCGCGGCGCGCCTCTTCGTGCCGTACGCCGGTGGCGCTGAAGACAACCCAGTGAAACACAGCACCGGGGTACTCCTGAGCCAGCCGCAGAATGGTGCCTCCGCAGCCAATCTCAATGTCATCGGAGTGGCACCCAAGACATAGAACATTTAACTGCCCATTCCTGGGAACATTAAGATTGAGCTGCATCATAGGCTGGTGGAAAGCACCTCTGAGGCGATCGAAGGAGACGCCTGGTGGTTCCAAACTTTCCAGGGCGCCTTAGTTTGATTCAATTCTTCAAGGGCCTGTTTGTCCTTGAACGTATCCATACACTGCCAGAAGCCTTCGCACTTGTGCGCTAACAGGGCCTTCTTCTCAATCAGCCGCTGAAACGGCTGCCGCACGAGTTCTTCACCCGGTTTTAAGTAGTTGAAGATTTCATTGCGCATCACAAAGAAGCCGCCGTTGATCCACATGTCGGATTCGGTGAGGGGCACAATGCCTTTGACAGCAGTTCCCGGACCGATTTGAACAAAGTCAAAACTTGCCGTCGGTTGAACGAGGAGCAAGGATGCAACTGCGTCGGTCTTCTTAAAGTTATTAATCATGGTCGGAAGGTGAACGTCACTGAGACCGTCGGCGTAATTCGCCAGGAACATCTCCTCACCTTTCAGGTGCGATTCGACGGCTTTCAGGCGCATACCGATGTTTGAATTGGCGCCAGTCTCGACGAAATTAATCGTCCAATCGTCCATGTCACGATTGACGAACTCAATATTCTTGCCACCGTTCGACCAGACGAAATCGTTTGAGGCGGCTTCATCGTAGTGCAGAAAGTAGTCCTTAATAACGTTTCCCATGTGGCCCAGGCAGAGGACGAAGTCCTTATGCCCGAAGTGGGCATAATACTTCATGAGGTGCCAGAGAATCGGACGGGATCCGATCTTCACCATGGGCTTGGGGACATCGTCAGCATAGCCTCTGAGCCGCATGCCAGCTCCGCCACAAAAGAGAACAACTTTCATATGCCACCTCGGCGCTTTCCGTACAAGAAACGATATTTTTGCCAACTAGTGCATCGCAAAGTGCCTGCCAAAGCCAGAGAGAATTCAAATCCTCCCTGTCCAGCCAGACTTCTCGCAAACCATTCATTATAGATATATTAACAACGCTCAACCAATCGGAGGGCTAAACCATCTCCAGCAGGGTGGCCCGACCTAGCGGTAAACTAGTTCCACAATGTGGCAACTTCAGGGCAAGGTGAAGCCTCCGGCGGCCAGTCGTGCATCGGTTCAGGCGCGGGCGGCAACCAGTTCTTCAAGCCAGGTTTCACCGCGGAAGACGCGATACTGCTCCGCCCTCAACTGGTCTCCAAGACGGTTTGGAGGAAGCGTAACGTCGTCATAGGTGATAACGGCATCTTTGGGGATGTCCCGCTTCAAGACACAGCCTTCGACAAGGCCTTCGGGCAGATAACGGTTGCTGCACATTTCGTCTGCATTGACGGCTTCGCCATAAGTCATATACATGCCGTAATCATCCAGGACTTCACCGGCCACCAAGTCGCGCTTGGCGACGGCACAGACTTCCACAACAGGGCCGCCGAGGGGCTTTGCAAGTGAATCGCGGAAGAGCACCACGCGGGCAATGGCGCTAGGCACCTCAAAGTGAACCAGATGGTAGGGGATGAAGAAGGAATAAAGCGGGCCGTCGCCCATCTTGTACAGACTGAGATAGTGTTGCTGTTTGGGATCGGGATGCTCCGCGAGGCAATAGACTTTGGTGAGCGGAGTGCCAACGACGTAGTCGATGATGCCACCCATCCTGCGCGCTTCTTCGACATCGTAGAGCTTGCCGATCTTCATTACGTCGTCTTTGTAATCCATTCCGCGAGACATTCCCCGCGATTTCACTTTGAATCCAGTGGCATTTGCCACGATGGATTGTTCGAAACTGATTTTGGAACCGTCAGCAAAACTCGTTACCATCGCCGGGTTCTGGCCCCACTTTTCGGCGAAACCCTTTTGCGTCGTGGGATTGCGATAAGGATCCTGAAGTCCTTTGATGTTTCCGATGACGCGAGGGGTAAGGCCAAGTCCCTTGACCCAGCGATACAGGTTGATCTGAACACCGGGCTCATCTCCATCGCAGGCTGAAAAGATCACGCCATGTTTTTCGGCATAAGTTTGCATGATCGGGCCGACGGTAGCATCAATCTCGGCATTCATCAGAACGACATCCTTACCGTGACGGAAGGCTTCGAACGCAACGCGGGCGCCAAATTCGACCGAACCGGTGACATCCACCAAAACGTCGACTCCCGTCGAACGCGCTAACAGGAACGCATCTCCAGTGGCAACAACTTTGCCTTCACGAATGGCCTGGTCGGTCTCCGCCTGTGTCGATGGGGAAACCACATCCGTGAGGCCCGCGTACTGGCAAACGTCGAATGCACGTTGCGGGGTACGGTTATACACGCCGACCAGACGCATCCCCACTGTCGTGTTGACGATGTGGTTGGCCAAGCCGTGGGCCATGAAACCGGCTCCAATTAAGGCGACCCGGATCGGGCGACCTTCCTTTTCGCGCGCTTGCAATGCTGTATCAACGAGAATCATGGCAGTCTCCTATCAAAATAAATAATCCGGCTTGTTAGCACCAGGGCTATCCGTTTCAGCGTTCCCACATTTTGGTTTTTTCGTGTGGGATTCTATCTCCCGGACCTTATCGGCACAGCAGATGGATATGGCGATCGGGAGCGAACCCCACCCGTAAACTCAATGCGTGAGGATCCCTTTTCTTAATACTTTTTTACGATCCTACGGTTACCAAGCCCATTTTTTGCTTGAGCTCGGTCTCTTGTTCGGCAAGAGGCTTCCACACCTTGTCCTTATCCGAAATCACGGCAACCGGCAAGGGCCACTTCAAGGCGAGGCGAGGATCGTTGTAAAGCAAGCCACCTTCAGTTCCCGGAGTGTAGAACTCTCCGACCTGATAGCTGGTTTCCGTCTTGTCGCGGAGCGCCTGGTAGCCATGCGCAAAACGCATTGGGACGTAGAGCGCACGGTAATTGTCCTCAGACAGCTCGACGGCGATGTGCTCCAGGTAGGTGGGACTCTCCGGCCGCAAGTCCACGATGATGTCCAGGATAGCGCCGCGAGTGCAACGCACCAGTTTGGATTCCGCAGCGGGCGGAAACTGGAAGTGCATGCCGCGCAGCGTTCCCTTCTTGATGTTGAATGCAGTATTGGCTTGAGCGATGAGCGGATTGAGGCCGTGCGCCTGGAATTCGTGCTGGCAGAATGTGCGGCCAAAGAATCCGCGGGAGTCCTCGCGGCGTTCGATATCAATCGTGAATGCACCCTTTAACTTTGTTTCCGTGAAAATCATTGCAGAGAATCTCCTTTTGATATTTATTTCGAGTCTTAGCGAGCTGCCGGCACCAAATCCTTGTTCCAGCGAAGAGAAGCATCGACTTTCTTGTTATCCAACAAACGCTGGATCTGGACCATGCGCGTGTACCGTCCGCGCTGAACATCGTCAGCGGTAAGTCCGGCCGCGCGATAGGCTTCGTAGAGTTCCTGCGCGCCTTTGCGGGCATTCCACTGCGGCTTGAAGCTCGGCACCACCTTGCGAATCTTTTCGCAACTGACGCGGTAGCACCGCTTGTCCGGGCCGCCATCCGGAGCGTATTCCACGCGACATCCCGGCACGGTCTGGGCGACGATATCCGCAATTTCGCTGATGCGATAGTTTTCCGAGGTCTGACCAACATTGAAAATCTGATTGTGAATCGCTTCTCGCGGTGCAGCCAGCACAGCGACCATCGCTCCGATAATGTCGCGGATGTGAACGATGGGGCGCCACGGTGTGCCATCGCTCTTGATATAGATTCTTCCGGTTGTATAGCCGCTGGCAACCAGATCATTCAAAGCGATGTCCAGGCGCAAGCGCGACGATGCTCCGTATGCCGTAGCGTTCCTCATGAACGTAGGCGAGAATTTGTCATCTGCCATGGGAGCAACATCGCGTTCGACCAATACTTTCGATTCGCCATAGGGTGTGACCGGATTGAGAGAGGCCGTTTCGGTCAGAAGTTCGTCACCCGAGGCGCCATACGTGCTGCAGGAAGAGGAAAAAACAAAGCGTTTTACGCCAGCATCCTTTGCCAGTTTGGCGAGGCGAACCGAGGCATGGTGGTTGATGTCATAGGTGAGAGTTGGATCGAGATTACCCAGGGGATCATTCGAAAGCGCAGCCAAATGAACAACGGCTTCGAAACCGGACAGATCCGACTTGGTCAGATCCCGCAGGTCCTTTCGAATGCCGGGAATTTCGTTGCCCGGTTTACCGAAATCGCATCCCTCGAATAGATCGGCATCGAGCCCGACCACTTCGTGACCGGCAGATTGGAATAAACCAACAGCAACGGCACCGATATATCCTTTATGACCCGTCAAAAGTATTTTCATTTAGCTCCCTTTCAAAAAAGATTTAATTTAGCGATCGCATCTGCGCGATTCATAAACTTATAGTCCGAAGAGAAAAAGACCCCGGCCTGCCGAGACTGCTATGACTTGCTTCCCATCAATCGTGAAGGAGATAGGAGCAGCACGGGTATCCCCACCGAGTTCAACCCGCCACGCTTCACGTCCGGTCGATGAATCCACTGCAAACGCAGTTCCTCCGGAAGCCCCAAAAACGAGGCCACCACCGGTCGCCAGCAGCCCGCTGAAATAGTAGGTGTGGTCCTGCAAGGGCGGAGACATGTATTCCCATTTTTTTGCCCCGGTAGCGACATCGAGCGCGCGAAGGACGGGAGTAGTAGCCTCAATGAAAGAGCCGCCACTGCCTCCATAATAGCCACGGTCCCCACGGGTGACGTGAGAAGTCTTCGTGAATACAGAAGCACCTTCCGACGCGGGCACGAAGATCAAACCATTTTTCGCGTCAAACGCCGCGTTTTCAAAGTTCGTTCCGCCTCCGACGCCGGGTTTGGTAACCCGTCCGTCAGCCGAATTCTCATCGTTCTCGGCGAGGATTGGACGTCCGTTCGAATCCAAACCTTTTGCCCAGTTCAGATCGACGAAAGGAGCGCCAGCGATAAATTTCCCCGTAGCCCGGTCCAGGACATAATAAAAGCCGTTACGGTTGGCCCAGCAGATCACCTTACGGATAACGCCGTCGATCGGAATGTCCGCCAGAATGGGCGTCTGCGCTGAATCCCAGTCACGTTCATCATGAGGAGTGAATTGGAAATACCAAGCCAGCTTTCCGGTGCTGGCGTTCAAGGCGACAACACTATTGGTGTACAAATTATCGCCGGGACGAACATCGCCGGCAAAATCGGGGGATGGATTCCCGACGCCCCAATAAATTAGATCGAGCGATGGATCATAGCTGCCCGTGACCCAAGTTGAGCCTCCACCTGTTTCCCATGCATCGTTTTTCCATGTTTCATGCCCGGGCTCGCCGGGACCGGGAATGGTATTGAACTGCCAGTTTTGTTTACCGGTTTCCGCGTCATAAGCCGCGATGAATCCTCGGATGCCGTATTCCCCTCCTGAGACCCCAACCACGATGGAGCGATTTACAACGAGCGGCGCAAGGGTCATTGCAAAGCCACGGGAAGGTTGCGCTACCTGGGTCTGCCAGGTCACTCGCCCATTATTGGCGTTAATGCACACCAGAAAACCGTCCAGAGTGGCCAGAAACACATCATTGTCGAGAACTGCGAGGCCCCGGTTCACCCGGCCGCAACAGGTTGGAATATCACCAGAAACCGAACGGTTATATTTCCAAATGATGTTGCCGGTCTTCGCATCCAAAGCAACAACATTCGAAGGAGGGGTAGTAATGAATATAACTCCGTTAACAACAATTGGAGTCGCTTCGATCACAGCCTCGGCGTTTTCGAACTGGCGAACCCAGCGAATGCGAAGCTGGGATGCGTTTGCAGGAGTAATTTGAGAAAGTGGCGTATACCGGTGGCCATCGACCGAGCCCGAGTACGTCAACCATTCGTCCGTCTTACCGAGATTCTTGAGAATCTTTTCACTGCTTACCGCAATGTTCAGCGGGGATTTATCGGTGCCCAAACCAATCGCATGAAGTTGCAACTGCCTTACATAACCCACGAGTTGCCAGCGCTGCTGAAGAGTAAGGGTAGGCGCAACCATCGCCGTGTCCGGAATGCCGTCCCGCAAGACCTTGTAAATGGCCAGGTCGCTGTCCCCATGTTTGAGCACGGGATGATTCAGCGGCGGGCCGCCATGCCAACCGGCTCCATCGTTGCCGTGACACATCGCGCACCGCGTACGGAAAATGCGAGCTGCCGCTTTGTGGTCTTCGTCGGAATCGTATCCATTCGAAACGCTCGCGTCCAGGCTGGCCTCTTCACGAACCATCTTTTCCAAGCCAAAACCGCCCTTATGGCCCATCATCTGCCAAAGTTCTTTCCAAGACAGATCGGAGATATTCCCGGTGGCTTTCCGGCTGAAAATCTGAGCACGCCATTTGACCTTGTCCGAGACTTGAGAATTCTGCAGATTTCCCGATTCCGCAAACGACTTCCAATAGGAACCAGCCACAAATGTCGCGCCAATGAGGATGACCGCGACGATAATCGTAATCCACACAACTTTTTGCTTCTTGGTTGCCATAGTCTTGGAACCCTTAAAAAATGCGCGTTTTATCGAACGCGATTCCGAGCGGAGCAGGTTGTCCGATGCCAATATCGGGTCCGCAACGGAACGGGGGTCTTATATTCCTTTCTCTTCTGGACAAATTACGTCAGCGACCAGTCCAGTAGCGCCCAAGATATTCAGAGCGCTTTGGTGGGAAACTGTTCGTCTACTGCGAGCATTTGCCGAAATCTTCTCGACATAGTCTCCCACGGACTACCCTGCATCTCATGGTGATTTCCCCTTGCAGGTGAGCTATGCATCAACGTTACTCTTTGCAAGAAGGACTATCGGCGAAGACTTGACCGTGTCTCCAGATCGGTGGACTGGCTCAAAGACGGCTTGCGTTCCCTTTTGCTGAAGGCTCTCTGATATGCAGCAAGAAGGTTGGGAACGGAATACTCCCAAGCAAGTTCTTCCAGGACGCGTTTGCGCCCGAATTTTCCCATTTTTTCGCGCTCTTCGGGATGTTCGAGCAACCAAAGAATCTTGGCGGCAAAATCGGGGACCTGGTTTTGGTTGTCGCAGTAAACCGATGCTTCCTGGGCGCTAAACCGGCCCTCTTTTAGAGAGAATTGTACGATGGGCTTGCCCAGCGCCATGTACTCCATGATCTTGATCATGGTGGAGATGTCATTCATTTCACAGGGTTTGTCTGGATTTACACACACGTCAGCGGTCGAAAGAATTTCCAAAAGCTTCTCGTCCGAAACTCTCCCGGTAAAATTGAACATATCCTGAAGATTCTTTTCCTCCAGCATTTTCCGGAGACCCGCCAATCCGGGTCCGCCGCCAACACAAGTAAAATGGACATCACGTTGGCCCAAATTTTTGAGGTGGAGAGCCACGTCCAACAGGATGTCCAAACCTTCCTGGACACTGATTGTTCCTACGTAACCAACCAGGAACGGCTTGCCGTATTTGAGAGCGGGGTTGGGGGGAACAGCTTTGAAAGTTTTCAAATCGGGCCCGTTCCGAACAATGAAGACATCGCGAGGGTCTAAGCCACCTCTGGATACAGCAAGATTCCGGTAGCTGCCATTGGTGGCCATGAGAACGTCACTGAACCGGTAAGTTTGTTTCTCCAGCCACACCTGGGCCTTGTAAAGGAAATCTTCCCTTTCATACTTGGAGAGGTAGAGCTCCGGATTGGCATCGTGATGATCAAAAATGTATTTCACGCCAAATAGTTTGAATGGCAACGCTACCAGAAAAATATCGTCCGGTGGGTTACAGCCTTGAATCACTTGAAACCCGTGCCGGAGAAAAATCCACCAGGAATAAAAGAACTCCCAAAAGAGGGCGCAGCCAAATTCGAGCAGGTATCCGACAGGACTGTTCCCTTCCTTTGGCATTGGATGCCGGTAGACATTAATCCCGTCGAGGACTTCATGACCCTTGGTATAGCCCTTCCCCCGGGGGCACAATACCGTGACTTCATAGCCGTTCTCGCGCAAAGACAAAGCCTCTTTCCAAACGCGCGTGTCGAACGGAACGGGCAGGTTTTCAACAATTATCAGAACTTTATTTTTCATAGGAATGGTCTCTTGAGATTCGGACGTCTATCTTCTTTGTAGCAGCGTGCAATGGGTTTCACAAGCAGATCAACGATAACGTCGAATAGATTGAATTATTTCGTTGCGGCTGCAAAGATGTGATCGTACTGATCGTCCAGAGCTTGGCGATAGGCTTCCGCCTTTTGTCCAATTTGCTGTTTAAGAATTCCCGCTCGTTCCTCGAGGACGGTAAATTGTTCGATCAGTTTGTCGATGTCAATATTTTCGATGTCTTGGCAGAAATTTTCCAATCCTAAGCCCGCCATCAGGGCGTCCACTTTCTCATGGTACGAAATTGCCAGCACCGGCTTGCCTAGCAGCAGAGCTAACAGCACGTTATGAAACCGGCTGGCAATCACAATGTCAGTCGCCGCAAGCTGCGACAATATTTCCTCAAAGTTAGAAGCGGGAGAATCGAGAATAGTTCCGCCTTCGAATCGGACTCCCTTTTCTTCCAACAAGACTTTCAGGTCCTTCCTAACGCGCTCATCGTAAACGGCGTCGCCGATAAGCAATCGGATGATGTATCCGCGGTTAATCAGCCAGCGCACTAGAACGCACAGTTTCTCCAAATATTCTTGGTAAACACCGTCATCGCTCTGAGCGGAATCGCGTTTGTTGCGGTATGTCATGACTCCTACGCCAACGACTGTACCGTGTTGATCGCCGATACTATCGGAAGGGAGCATCGTCCTTGGCAAGCTGAATGCCAAATCCGGACAGACGACGTCGTTCCTGGTATCGAATTGGATGCCGTCCAAATACTCCTTGGAGAAATTGTCGCGATAGGATCGGTAGTCTGCCAACCTGAGGGAATTCTTAATCAAAAACCTGCTGAGCGGGTGGCGAATCGGACCGACACCCACGCTCAAGAATAGAAGTTTGCACCGGCAGAGCTTGGCCGCGATGGACCACTTTAAAATCTCATAATGCAAGTTCAGAGGGAGAATGCCGAAATCTCCGAGCATGCCAGTCCCCGTCATTAGAAGCATGTCGGAATCCTTTAAGATTACCATTGCCCTATACCATCGATAAAACTCCATCGGGATTCCAACGAAAATTCGCCTCAGCGCCTTGAGCAGCCGATTATTTATTGGAGAAAGAGGCTTCTCTTTCATTGGAAAGGCGCTTATCTTGTAGTCGGAAGCCGCCTCCTCGGGACCTGAACAAATACAGACGACATCCACATTCGGGACACTCCTACGAAGGTTATAGAGGAGCGCATACAACGTGGCTTCATTGCCCAGGTTGCCTGAACCAAAAATTCCGAATAAGCAAATCTTGCGTCGTTTTGAGGCTGTTTTCATTTTTCCCACGCTGGTAGTATCTCGAAGGCACGGAACGAGAGATACGCTTTCACTTCTTCACGATGCAGCCATGCAACGTTGAATCTGAGATCGAGGAAAAGCTCAGGCAATTGAATCGGGAGAAAATATCGCCACGCTAGGCCGCACGACGGATGGCAAGTTGGATCCGTAGGCTTCTGTTCCCACGAGGCGACGAATTTCCAGGTGCACCCATTCACCTGCGGCGGCGCGAGACCGCTTCAGCAGTTCGACCGTGGGCAGCTGCGTCAGACAATTCCAATTCGGAAAAAGAGCCTGCGCTCGGTGCTTGTTCTTCTTGATCCCTGGGTCGGGCCTTTCTATGGCCGCTCTCTCTCGCCTGCTGGTCATTCCCCAGCGGAGTGCGGGTCGCGCTGGAGCCATCACCGTGCTCATTTCCTGAAAGGGAATCGCGATTCTGTAGAGCCGCCGGGTCGCCAATCTGAAAAACGGCGGCATAACGGTAAATCCAATCCTTGCGATTCTTATCCAGAGGCTCCAATCCCCAATAATTCATGGGCCAATCTCGCCTCAAGGCAGTGTCACCCTCGTGGATGGCTTCCAGCAGCTCGGCTACGGGTTTCCACTTCTTTTCCATAGCCGTTTTTTTGCGAACTTCCAGATCGATTCCCGAGGCCACAAGATAACCTCCGGCTTTTACAAGACGTGCAATGCCGTTCAGACAGGCTTCGGCCTGTTGAGGCCTCATATGGCACAAGAAATTATTCGCGACCACTATATCTTGAGGACCTAAACGTTCCAAAATTTCCTGGCTACGAACATCACCAAGGTGCCAATGGGTGCCTTCCCTAACCCAGGATTTGACCGTGACTTTGTCCTCGTCTCGGTCAAACATCTTCTCCATTTCTTCCTCGGTGATGCGCTGAAAAATAGATTCCCCCACTAATTCAGGAGATGAAATGGAATAAGTACCCTGCTGGGCAAGGGCCAATACATCCGGCGAAATGTCCACAGCATGTAGATTAACTTTCAATTCCGGGCGCGCCGAGCGGAGCGTCGAGAGGATTGAATAGACTTCCGCACCGTTACTGCATCCCAGCACAGCCATGTTGAGAGTGGAGTTATTCTCAACCTGATATGACAGCCGGCGGATCAACTCCAGCTGAGGCCGGTTGCGCAGAAAAAAAGTGCCGAAGTATTGCGTGCGATCGGCCGATCGGCGGACAAGGGCATTGAGCATCTGGCCGTAGGCGCGAATCACAGGGAAACCGGTCCACGAAGCAGGGATACGTTTCCAAACCGACTGATTCACGCGTAAGAACCCAGCGACCGGAGACTTCCCAAAGATCTTTAGGTGGGACCCTTTATCAGAATTATGTTCTGTCATAGTTAAGAGCCTCAAAGTATCAATTAATCAAAGCCAACCTTTATCCAGAGCCCTCCGAAGCCCCTTCTAGTTCCAACAAATGCAGCCCTCTTGCAAGACTGGGAATCCAAAGCGGAAGAATTAGTTGCTTGAGGAATCATAGACCGATTCCCGTAAACTCAACATAAACACAGGGTTATAAATTTCCGTTACACGTCTTGGGTCACCGTCTCCGGTTCTATCTCAACCGTAGGTCGTTTCAGCAATCCTCGAAGCAGGTCCAGATAAAATGGTTTCTGTCCCATTGCATACAGCAACATGAAGTAATAAGTTCCAAGAAGTGTGGAGACACCCACGACAAGTCGAGGAAAAGGTAACCACTGGCTGCTAAAGTACTGGAATCCCACTGCCATCGCCACGGCCACAATACCGGAAAACAAGGGCTTGGCCATAACCCGCATTACATCCCCGAACGAAATTGGCGTCCCGCGGACACACCAGGCAATGTGGGGCAAAGCCCATAACATCATTGCCGCCGAAAAACCGATGGCAACTCCCTGAGGACCGTAATGCAATCCCAGTGAGTAACCAGCGATAACAACGGGGGCCAGGACTGACGCCCTTTTCAAGCTTTCCTTAACCTTTCCAGTCGCGAAAAGCATCCATCCCAATGGATTAATGATTGCGAAGACAAGCACGGTTGGCGAAAGGTACTGTAGAATTTTGGCCGCTGGCCCCCATTTTGCTCCGAGAACGACCATAACCAAATCGTGGGGGAAAATCGCAATGATGCACGTCATCGGTACCGTCAGCGCCAGCACCAACGAATACCCCTTCAGAAAATAGTTCCTCAGCCGCACTGCGTCGCCCTGCAATCGCGATAGCGCTGCAAATGCTACTTCGCCTACCGCAGAGTTCAAATTGTCCGTTGGAATGTTTATGATCTGATACGACCTGCCGTATATCCCCAGCGCTTCCGCTCCCCAAAACCTCCCCAGCAAGACCTTGTCCAAGTTATAGGCTACATATACGATCAGGCTGATCACCGTTACTGACCCACCGAAGTGAATCATTGGCAGGACGCCAACTCCCTTGCGCGGCTTTCCCGGAATCCAGGACGTAGCCATCCAAAAAAGCACAGTCGAAACCAATGGCAGCGTTACCGATAGCACTACCAGGGACCAGTATCCGTATCCCAGAAGGGCTGCCCCAATCCCCAACCCGGTACTCGCCACCAAGGCGATAATTTGAATTATGGCCAGAGCGGTGAAACGCATCTCCCGTTGCAGCAACGCCGAATGTTGCACCCCTGCGGCGTTGATCAGAAACCCTGTAGCCAACGCAATCGTGACCCAGAATAGCCGCGGCTCACGATAAAAATGAACCACCACCGGGGCCATAACCGACAAGGAGACCGTGAGGATCATTCCCACAAGAATATTGATCCAAAACAAGGTGGAAATCTGGTCGTCCGTTATTTCCACCTGCTGGACGGTTGCCGTAGAAAGCCCGAAATCCCGGAATAAATTCAGAACGCCGGTGAAAGCCATGACCATGCCAACCAATCCGAAGTCTTTCGGATCGAGCAAGCGGGCCAAAATCATCAAAGCGCCAATCCGGAGAGCAAAGTAAATGGATTGTGCGCACACGCGGGCAAAGCCACCGCGGATTGCCCTCTCTTTTAAGTTTTTCATCTGAAGGTTTCGTTGCCTTAACTGCTTGAGGTATTTTCTATTTTTCGGTAATCAATATAACGCGCACTTTGTCAACGTGTTTCAGATGAAGGATTCACTTTGAATTTATTTTCGCCGTCCCGTCGCAGCCGCCTTTGCCACTGTTACTAGGCCTCCTGAACCACGGCCGGTGGCTGCGCTTCAACTGGGGAACGCTTCATAAATCCCCGAAGGAGATCGATGTAAAAACCTTTCTGCCCCATCGCATAGAGCAACATTGCAGAGTAAGCAACAAGTAGCAAAGCCACCCCAGCAAAGAGTCGCGGAAAGGGTGCCCACGAACCGCTGAAATATTGAAATCCTACTGCCACTGCCACAGCCACGGCGCCGGATACGACGGGCTTGATCATGACCTTCATCACGTCACCGAACGAAATCGGTGTCCCGTGGACGCCCCAAGCGATATGGGGCAGAGCCCACAAAGTCATCGCTGCCGAAAAACCAAGCGCTACGCCATTAGACCCATAGCGCAGACCCAATGCGTAACCGGCAATGACGACCGGGGCAAGGACTAAGGCGATCTTCATACTCTTCTTGACCATCCCTAAAGCAAACAGCAGCCACCCCAAGGGGTTAATGATTGCGAAGATCAGGATCGTTGGAGCTAAATATTGAAGAATCTTTGCCGCAGGGCCCCATTTTGCACCAAGAATCACCATGACCAAGTCATGTGGGAAGACACCGATAATGCACGTCATCGGTACCGTCAGCGCCAGCACCAACGAATACCCCTTCAGAAAATAGTTCCTCAGCCGCACTGCGTCGCCCTGCAATCGCGATAGCGCTGCAAATGCTACTTCGCCTACCGCAGAGTTCAAATTGTCCGTTGGAATGTTTATGATCTGATACGACCTGCCGTATATCCCCAGCGCTTCCGCTCCCCAAAACCTCCCCAGCAAGACCTTGTCCAAGTTATAGGCTACATATACGATCAGGCTGATCACCGTTACTGACCCACCGAAGTGAATCATTGGCAGGACGCCAACTCCCTTGCGCGGCTTTCCCGGAATCCAGGACGTAGCCATCCAAAAAAGCACAGTCGAAACCAATGGCAGCGTTACCGATAGCACTACCAGGGACCAGTATCCGTATCCCAGAAGGGCTGCCCCAATCCCCAACCCGGTACTCGCCACCAAGGCGATAATTTGAATTATGGCCAGAGCGGTGAAACGCATCTCCCGTTGCAGCAACGCCGAATGTTGCACCCCTGCGGCGTTGATCAGAAACCCTGTAGCCAACGCAATCGTGACCCAGAATAGCCGCGGCTCACGATAAAAATGAACCACCACCGGGGCCATAACCGACAAGGAGACCGTGAGGATCATTCCCACAAGAATATTGATCCAAAACAAGGTGGAAATCTGGTCGTCCGTTATTTCCACCTGCTGGACGGTTGCCGTAGAAAGCCCGAAATCCCGGAATAAATTCAGAACGCCGGTGAAAGCCATGACCATGCCAACCAATCCGAAGTCTTTCGGATCGAGCAAGCGGGCCAAAATCATCAAAGCGCCAATCCGGAGAGCAAAGTAAATGGATTGTGCGCACACACGGGCAAAGCCACCGCGGATTGCTTTTTCTTTTAAATCTTTCATTAGGAGTTCACAGACTCAACGGGCTGATTTGTAAGCAAAATCTGTTGGGCAGCTTCTAAAAGAGAGTGCGCAAACACGTCGGCACCGCCGTGCGCCAACTCGCCAATCTTCAGGATTCGAGCCGTTCGGCAACCGGCTTTTTTTCCAGCTTCCACATCACTGTTGGAATCGCCAACCATCCAGGATCTAACCAGATCGATATCGTGATCACTCGCGGCTTTCAGGATCATGCCGGGAGCGGGCTTACGGCAATTGCACGGGGGCCGCTTATCATGGGGACAGTAATAAGCGTCCGTTATCACCGCACCGGCTGCCGCCAGCTTCTGACACATTCGCCGGTTAATCGACTCAAGGTCACTCATGGTCAACAACCCTTTCGAAACGCACCTCTGGTTGCTGATAACGATGACACAGAAGCCTGCATCGATGAGCACAGCAATTCCTTCAGCAATATTCGGCAGGAATTCCATCTCTTCCCAACGGGTTATGTACTCGCCTTCCGGAGCTTTGCGATTGATAACCCCGTCACGATCGAGAAATACGGCTTTCTTCATGGAAGATTTCTTTCTCCACCAACTCTGAGATGATGTGGCCGATCAGGATATGGCATTCCTGAATGCGGGGAGTTTCTTTTGACGGGACACAAATGCAATACTCCGCGCTTTTCGCAAGAGTTCCGCCGCCAACGCCGGTCAATCCGATGGTGCGCAAACCCATCTTGCGCGCGGTCAAGATCGCCTTGGTCACATTTGGGGAATTGCCACTGGTGGAGATGCCGATGGCAACATCTCCGGCACGAGCCAAGGCTTCCACTTGCCTGGAAAAGACCTGGTCATACCCGTAGTCGTTTCCAATCGCCGTAACGCAGGAACTGTTCACAGACAAGGCAAGAGCAGGTAAGGCAGGCCGGTCGAAAGCAAAACGACCGACCAGTTCCGCAGCAATGTGTTGTGCGTCCGCAGCGCTGCCGCCATTGCCGAAGAGGAGCACCTTATTCCCCTGTTGCAAGGCGCTGATTAGAATCTCGCTGGCAGCGGCAATCGTAGCCACAAGATCGGAATTGCTTAACATAGTTTGCTTCGTGGTAATGGACGCTGCCATCAGCTCAGTTACGCGATGTTTGAAATCATTTGTTTGAGTCATTTAACCTCCGTGTCGAAGTCTGATAAGGAGTCAATTCCACATCATTCGCATTTTTAGCGATTGAAATTATTCGAGTGGCAAGGCGTATCCAATACACAAAAAACTAAGGTCTGAAGATTCAGTCAATACGGCTTTCGTCAAAGAGCGGACGTTGTTTTCCCGCCTGCAGCTGCACAGAGGCGATCAAAAAGCTCTTGCGCTCGAGCATAGTCCTCTGGAGTGCCGATGTCGATGAACACTCCATGCTGCTCCAGCGCATATACTTTGTGAGGCAGCAATTTAGGAAAGACATCGCGCTCCAGACTAACCGGCCCATCCGGAATGAGTTCCAAAATTCTTCGATTGAAAATATAAACTCCTGCATTGACCAGTCCTTTTGGGTCGGCTTCTGTCTTCTCCGCAAAACCTGTCACAAGTCCATCAGGGGTTACTTGGACGGTGCCGTATCTCATCTCATTTTTGGTGCGAAACACGGCCATGCTTGCGATGCCTCCGGACTGTCGATGGAAACCGATCAGGCTGCCGAAATCCATTTCCATGAAGGAATCACCATTCATCACCAGGAAATCGCGGGCATCCTGGAGGAGCGGTTCGGCAAATTTTACGGCACCGGCAGTCCCGAGTGGGTGCGCTTCCCTTGAATATTCAATCGTTATATCCAAAGAACGGCCATCGCCCAGTTCTTGTTCGATCTGTTGGGCCCGGTAACCAGTACACATCACCAGTCGGCGGATACCCTGGTAGCGCAGTTGGCGCACCAGCAGCTCGAGGAAGGGACGATCACCGACCGAAGCCATTGGTTTAGGTGTAGACGGCACCACCGACCGCAAGCGCGTACCCATCCCACCGACGAGCAGGACGGCTTTTAAGTCATCAAATGAATTCATTGTTGGTCCGGACTTTTCCGATTGGATTTCGGATTGAATTCGTTGCCACAAGCCTATGCAACTGAGCTCAACGCATGATCCCAATACTTCAGCATGGATGACAACGTTTGCTCGATGGACATCACAGGCTTCCAACCCGTGTCTTTCCGAATCTTATCTGTTCGGCCGAAGATGATTTTTTCATCTGAAGGGCGCATCAAATGAGGGACTGGCCTAACCTCAACCTTGACTCCGGAAAGCCGTATTGCCGTGTGCAGTAGTTCGCCTATCTGGAATGTTTTACTCGCGCAAAGGTTATAGGCCTCACCTCGTTTTCCCTTGATGGCAGCAAGGTAAAAACCCCGGATTGTGTCGTGGACGTCCAAGAAAGCGCGATGGGGAGTCAAATTTCCGACTTCGATGACAGGCGGCTGCAAACCCTTTTTGATCCGAGCCAATTGGCGCACAAAGTCGGACGGGGCGTCATTCGTTTTGCCCGGGCCAGTCGTATTGAACAGACGAATGTTGACCGCCGGTATCTTATAGTCCAGAAAATATTCGTGAGCCAACAAGTCCAAACACACCTTGCTGATGCCGTACGGGTGCAGTGGCTTCAACGGCTGGTCCTCAGTGACCGGGATGTCAGCGGGGGGGACATGTCCATACTCAGCGCTGGAACACGCCGACACAATCACGGGCGGACGTTTGCTGTGACGCAACGCCTCAAACAAATTCAGAGAGCCCATAATGTTCGACTCGAAAGTCCCCACGGGGTCAGCCCAGGAAACGGTGGGCAGGCTCTGCGCCCCCAGATGGAAGACGTGAGTCGGTTCGTAATCATTCATGATTTGCGCGACTCGCTGGCCGTTCCGCAAATCACATTGCACAAAATCCAAGTTCCGTAATTTCGGGAAAGGACCTGCGCTGTGAAGACAATATCCTCCGACAACTTTCCACTGTTTTGCCTGAAGAAATTTCACCATGTGAGATCCGATGAATCCCTCAGCTCCAGTTACAAATGCAATTTTTTTCTTGGGCATGCTTGTTGTCCTAATCTGAATGAAAGCTGTTGTAAACTTCACTGGCGGTTCGCATCTGACGAATACGCAGCAAACAATTGCAGGCCGTTGCTAAAAATTGGGAAGCAAAACTAATGTCGAATGCCGGGCAAGACCATGACTTGGGAATTACAAATTTGGAGCGGCCCGCTGGAAACGACCCAGCCTCTCCGGGGGGTACCCGGCGCATCGCTCTCTATGCTTAAGCCGCATCTATTTTGCGCTTTGAAACCGGAGGCTGCGCTTTTACATAAAGAAAAAATCACGCAAGCGACCTAAGAAAAACTTACCACGCTCCTTATCGGTCAGGAAGAATGTAATTGAGCTCTGTTTCCCAAATCGAAAGATTTGGAACCGGAGCCTGCCAAGAACAGAAAGTTATGGTGTCCGCATGTCTGTAAAGTTCAGAAAAACTATTCGGCAACAGCCTTAACATTGGTCGGCGGATTGGGAGCCTGGGCTGCCCCCGAAGCATAACAAGTGTTCGCATTGAAGGACAATGCAGCGCCAGTTCCATTTGCAGGCCCATTCATAACATTGGTATAGCAGATACCCGCAGGATTCAAGTTTGCAAATCCACCTACGTTCGGAATATTGCCTCCGGTCACGTCAGGCCCGACCGGGGGCCAAGCCACCGATCCAAACCAAGCGGGCTTGGCCGACAAATAAAACGATACTGGAAGCGCCTGCGTAGAGGGCACGGCATTCGCATAAAGACTCAGACCGCTCGGCACTTCGGTGGTTACGAAGCGAACCGCATTGTTTACTGTATCGTAATTACCCCAACGGAATAGTGTTGAAGCGACGAGCGGATCCCCAGCCTGGCAGCAGGTCACGGTCCCTGTCCCAAGAACCATTACCGATGTGTCGCCCCCGCCCGCCTCCGGGGAAGCCGTGTACTGATACACCGTGTGGTAGCCGGACGTGCCCAGCACATTCCCGATTAGGTTGAAATACCGAGAGAACGGATACAGCTTGATGGGGTTGGTGTTCGCAGTTGTTGTTGCGCCGTTATTGGCCTGATGTCCGTCAAAACGATTCCGAAATATGGTGATGAAATTGTGCGTTCCATGGAATAAATCGCCAATCGCCCCGCTGACAACATTTCCTTCCAACAGGATATTGGTTGTCAAAGAATGCAGGAAAATACCCTGCATCATCCAATTCGCGGAAGCTGTGTAATAGTCGTTGATGGAAAAGCCATACGACACTACACAACCTTCACAATCGGAGTTGATCATGAATGGAACTGCTACTTGCTGGGCGATATTGTTCTCAATCAGAGAATCTGAAGAGCCGAAGGCTTCCACTCCATAGCTCTGGCTCACCGAGTTTTTTGTACTGTACATGTAGCTGTCGCGAATCGTGCTCCTGGGGCTAACGTAAAGACCGAAGTGGTCACGGTCCGAGTTAAGACTACGGACACCCTTAACCCAGCAGCCCATGCAATTGAAGAACAGCGTGCCGAGAAATGCATTGGACTGGGAATGGTCGAGTGAAACATTTTCCAAGCCGACGCCCGAGACAGGCGTTGTTGGCCACCAGGCACCTGGAGTGTTGGTTCCCCGAGAATCTGTAAACACCCTCCAATTGGGCATATATAGTGCGGGGGTAAATGTGACTTTATTGCCGGAAATCCCAGTCACGGTGACAAACTGTTGTTGCCCCCGGGCACTCGGAGTTCCGCTGCCTCGTTGCGCTCCGGAATCGCCGCCTGTGCCACCCGAGTCATCATTGCAAGGCGGATTCTGGCTCGGACTGACCGTTGCGGACTCTTCGCAGTTGTAAATCACTCCGGTATCATTTAAATCGTCGACTTGATCTAGTATCATCCACTGGCCAACGGAAAGATTTGTGGTATTGCTGAGTGTTACCGAAGTCGTGCCCTTCGGCCACGGTCCGGAACCAGTGACTGTTGCGGTGTTGGAGGGCCCTAACGACCAGTTCACATCCGAACCGCGAAAACAAACATCAGCGGTCTGGCCCCAACAATTCGACGATGCGCTGAAAACCAGGAATGTTTGGTCGGCACCTGCGCCGCGCAGGGTCACGTTGTTATGCGCAGTAACGACAATGCTCGCTGTGAGGCTGTAGGTTCCGGCATTCAAGAAGACAACTTGCCCGGCAGGACATGCCGCCAAAGCAGAACTAATTTGAGAAGCTGTCGCTCCCGGATTCAAAGTAGCACAAATCGTCGTGCGATTGGGAATGCCTCCTGGCACCCCGGCGCTTGACCAATCAATAGCTCTGGAAGGATCAACAATCCCGGCCCACTGTTGCGAACGCGCTGCAATCGGAAGCGTCAAGACAAGCAGTGTTGCGAGAAAAGATAGGAATGAACGTCCGGATTTCATATTCACCTCAGCACTGTGCTGATGACCTGCAAAGAGGACTGGTCCAGAATGCAGAAATTGTTTTTGAGATTTCCCTGGATCCCCTCACACCCACAGGCGCTCCACACGCGGCTTCGGGAAATGAAGCTAGAAGAACTCCTACACGTCCATTTTATGCACATGCCGCTCTTAGTCATTACTAGCCATTTGTCCAAAAAAGGGACAGGCTTTCCAGGCAGTCCAACGATTTCCCGTGATTCGGTTACACGTGTGGTTTACCGATACGTTGAGAATTTAGCTTTAGGAAACGTCGATTTGCCTGCCGCCTCCTTTGAAATGAACCTTAAAGGCCAGCCCTTCTATGAATGCTCGGTCTGTGCGTAAACTTCGCGACGTTCCCGAGTGAGTCCTTCGTCGTATTCTCCTTCGGGCTCATACACGATGACTTGGCTGCCGCTGTTGGAAAAGGAAAACGGGACACACAAGAGCTTTTTCAATCGCAATCGCAGCGCCTCCCGGCGTTCGGGGGGGACGAAGAACAACATGAAACCGCCTCCGCCTGCGCCAAGAAGCTTTCCGCCAAGGGCGCCCGCGTCGAGTCCCGCCTGGTAGATCTCGTCGATGTTTGAGTTCGTGATTTTTTGCGTCAACGACCTCTTCAATTTCCATCCCTCGTGCAGCAAACGTCCAAAATCATCCAGAGAGCGATTTGGGCTAGTCACGATGCTCTCCGCCTCGCCCACCATTTGATACATCGTGTCCAGTTCCTTCTTTTTTTGCGGGGTCACTCTTAATTGCTCCTGCGCAATTTCCGAAGCGATTCGAGAAAAACCGGTGAAGTAAAGAGCCAGGTTTTGCTCAAGCGCGGCAAGCCTGGAAGGCGCAGTGAGTATCCGCTTCACATCAAGAGAGTTATCTTGATTGAAATTGATACGGTTGAACCCCCCGTACGCGGCGCTGGCCTGATCCTGCGAACCCACAGCTTCTCCAATCAGATCTTGCTCCACATGAATGGCATCTGTAGCAAGCGATTGTTTATCCCGCATCTGCCCTTTGAGGGCATACAAACCTAAAAGAAGTCCGACGGTGAACGCCGAACTGGTCCCCAAACCGGTACGGGCGGGCAGGTCAGCTACGTGATGGATCTCGACGCCTTCATTGATCTTCATGAATTGTAAGCACGCGCGCACAGAAGGATGCTCGATCGAACCGTGATCATTGACGTTTTCAATTCTCGAATAGGACACGCGACTTTGATACTCGAAAAATGGAGGGAGCCAGCGTGATGTAATGTAGCAGCATTTGTCGATCGCGGTTGACAGCACAGCACCACCGTGTTCCCGGAACCACACGGGATAATCCGTTCCTCCCCCGAAGAATGAGATGCGAAGCGGAGTTCGAGTAATAATCATGTGTCCGTCCTTCCGTGATTTCAGAGAGATAAGATTGGTTCAGTTTTTATTGGGGCAGAAAAGCCATTTTCTCAAACATCCACGTTCATTAATTTTGTGAAGGATTCCTTACCGAAGCATCCTTGCCACATCTTTATTTTCCAGAGCAGCAGTTGCCAATTCTTTCAAGCGTTGTTCGCGCTCGGCCATGGCGGGCAAAGGTTCGATGCCGGCAGTTTGGAAGATTTGCTTCCACCTATAGAGCCAATCATGACGCAACAAGGCTTCCCCGGCGTTCCTTTGACTGATTGCCAATGGTCTCTCCGGTGAGGAGTCCAAGCGGGCGATAACCTCAATCACATTAGACCCGTCCGGCTCAACGGGGATCACTGCATCTGGCCAGGGAAACATTTCATCAAAAGCGTCACATTTCGGAGCCTGCCCAATCATCACAGCTCCTGCTGCGGCTGCCTCATAGTAACGGTGACCGATCTCGACTTGTCCTCGAGTTTCGTCTGACGCATCTACTTTCCCCGGGGCTACCATGAAGTAGCAGGATCGCTTGGTCACGTTGGAAAAGAGATCTCTATGCTGCCTATAGTCGAGCACATCGGAAAGTGAGCCGCCAAAAGTGTCATAGAGATAAAAAATCGATCTCTTCTCAGCTGCCTGATAGAGTGCGCGGTGAATCCCTTCGGATCTTCGGCCAATACTATAAACATCCACCACGCGTGCCGGCGGGTTCGGATAAGGACTAAAACGAAGCGTATCGACCCCACCCGAAAGCCAGTGGACCGGCTTGCCAAGCGCGTTCGATAGTGCTTCGACCGTTCCCTTACAGCCGACAAATACGTGATCGAACTGTTTGAGTGCGTGAATCCAATATTTGTACCGCGGGATTAAAGCTGCCCACAGTTCGTCGATCCAACACACGCTGGTCTTGCAGCGATCTTTCCAACCTTCGATGGCATTGATATGAAGAAGGTCGTGATGGGTTTGGCATAGGGCCAGAAACAAATCGTATTCTTGTGTCAGCCGAACCTTCTTTAGCCCGGGATTTTGGAAGATCAATTTTCGCGAAACGTCTCGGTACAACAGACGTCTCTGCCAACTTTCCCTAAACGTGTATCCAGGTCCCGGGTCAAGACAGACCAGATCCACCTCGTCAATTTCCCGAAGAACATCCTGTGCTTCGTAATGAGCACACAGAAAAGTCTTCTTCTTAAAATTTCTTCCGGACGGCATGCAGATGCGAGGCTGCCGGACCGATTTCAAAGTCCGGGGTGACTGTAGCCGAGAGTTGGTTTCTTCGGAAGAACTCATATGCTGGTGCTCACCTGGAGCCGATCCCGCCTTTCGAAGTAGAATCTTGTTACCTATAACAATCGGTAGAGCCCAGCGAGCGAACACATCATGGTCGCTTGACCCCAATGCAGTGTAGGAGTTTTATTGACCAGCCAAGGAGAATAGCGTCGAAAGTAGAAATAGCCAGACGCATCCTGCATCTGGTCGATGGTCCACCGTGCCACTTTCAATGCTAGCGGCAAACTTTCAGGATCGCGGTCCTGAAAGAAGACAAGTGTATCGATGGCTTGCGAGCAGCACTGAATGTCCAAGGGCAATGTCTTGTGATCGTAGTACCGTGGAGTTCCGTCCGCCAGGAAGAACGTATTTTTCCAAAATTCGTAGCCTTTCATGAGACCCTTGTCAAAGTGATCGTCTCCGGTGGCTTCTCCATAGTGCTTAAAACAATCCAGCACATAAGCCGTATGGAAGTTGTCGACCCAGTGCAGATTTTGAGCTTCACCGTAATACCATGAAGAATCGGGCCTCTGGTACTTGGCCGTGTATTGCATGGCCTTCTGCGCTAAAGTCCGGTAGGACTCATTGCGTGTGAAGGAATAAGTGCGAGCCAAGAAGCTTGCTCCCAAAGTATTGGCATTATGAACTTGTGTGTTCTGCGTCGGAACGTAGCTGATGCACAGGGAATCTCCGTCCGCCGAAGTTTCCAAGTCCCGCAATATATGTTCGCAGGCGCTGACGGCAACATCCAAATAAACGTCCTTCTGAAAATGCACATAGGCGTCCAGAAATGCGTGTCCGATGAGCGCAGTCCAAACGACGGTCGGCACGCCCTTCGGCAGGAAAAAAGTCCGCGACTGGTAATCAAAATGGTTTCCCCAACACGCTCCGCTATAACCCTTCGATTGATGATCGATCAACCATCGCAGGGCGTACTCAGCCTTGTCTTGCCAGATGGGATCGCTGGTGGCATCGTGCAGGCGCATGAATCCCCGGGCCAGAAAACCCATACCTTTGGTGGAACGGCTCTTGCGAACACCGACGAGCGGACGCACGTTGATAGGAAGCCTACGTACGCCCTGCTGGAGCGCCGTCATTAGAAATTTATTGTTAAAGGTGAGAGGACGCAGCAAACGAGCATTCAAACCGTCAAACGTATCGTAGCCGCGGTAATCGTTCTTTTCCAGCCAACCGGACAACTGGCAAATGGACCAGTAAATCTGATCTTTCGAAGCCTGGTCTATGCTTTGAGTCCGACGCTGCTCACCAACATATGCCATCGTACCTGCCATTTTCGCTCCTTCGGTCGCTGATGCGGACGAAATCCACGAGCATTTGTTCCACACGCATTCGTTCCGGAATGACTTGAAATTCGGGATCCTTATTGCCGATCACAATCGTTTGAGCATGATCCAGAACCGCGTCGATGCCACTGACCATGAGCTTGGAGATATGGGGAATACGATTGAGGATAAAGTCGCGATTTGCGCCAACCAGACTGGCAATGTTCACATTCTTGTCATAGATGCGGAGATCGTACCCTTTGCCGAGAAGCCGCTCAATGACTTCGATAATTGGACTTTCCCGCAGATCGTCGGTCCCCGCCTTAAAACTGAAGCCGAGCACACCAACACGCTTATGTCCCTTGTCCATGATGAGCTGAAGACCACGCTCCACCTGCATTTCGTTGCTCGGCAGAATGGAGGACAGAATCGGCAATTCCAAGTCGTGCATTTTCGCCTGATAAGCGAGAGCGCGAAGATCCTTGGGCAAGCAAGATCCGCCAAAAGCAAAGCCCGGCAAAAGGTACGCCGGAGAGATGTTGAGCTTCTTGTCCTGACAGAAGATGTTCATGACCTTATGGGCATCTATGGAAAAAGCCTTGCAAAGATTACCGATCTCGTTGGCGAAGCCGATCTTGAGTGCGTGCCAGCTGTTATCGACATACTTGACCATCTCCGCAGTTTCCAGATCGGTGCGAATCAGCGGCGCGCTGAGCTTTTCATACAGCGTCGCCAATTTATCACCGCTGGCCGCATCCAACTCACCAATCACGGTTTTTGGTGGAGCGTGGAAATCCTTGACTGCCGTTCCCTCGCGGAGAAACTCTGGATTGTGGCAGACGCCGAAATCCACGCCTGCCTTTTTTCCGGAAGCTTCTTCAAGGGTGGGAATCACGACCTTGTGCATCGTCCCCGGCAAAATGGTACTGCGGATGACGACTGTATGCCGCGCCGGCTTTTCTTTGATGGCTTGGCCAATTTGCTCGCAAATGCGCCGGATGAATTTAAGGTCCAGATTTCCATTCGTCTGGCTGGGTGTGCCGACGCAAACGAAAGACAGGTCGGTATTGCAGATCGCTTCGATGTGATTGGTGGTTGCGCGTAGCCGGCCTTGCTTAACGCACGCAGCGATCAATTCATTGATTTCGGCCTCGATAATGGGAGACCGCCCGCTATTAATCAAGTCGACCTTTGTCTGGACTGGATCGACACCAATGACTTCATGCCCGTCATTCGCCAAGCATCCGGCCGACACTGCGCCGACGTACCCCAAACCAAATATGCTGACTCTCAAGATGCGTTCCTTTCCCCGAAAATAATCGGGCGTTCTGATTTCATGTCAATAACCGGTACGCTTGCAAATCAGGAGGAAACGGCCGACCAGCATTTCTTTTTGTTGACCGATCTGTAGGTCGAACGAGTGGAATTTAAGATGATCGTTTTCCCAGCAAGTCCAAATACACCTTACTGGTCTTGTCCGCAACGACGCTCCAGGAGTTTCTGCCCATTGCATAATCCCGGATTTCCGGTCGCTGCATACTTAGAGTCTTATAGAGGTCGCTTGCAAAATAGGTTTCGAGGGTGTTCGCCAAGTCCACCGCGCTACACGACCGGCAAAGGAAGCCCGTCTTTCCGGGAAGGATGTCGTCACGGAATGACCCCACATCCGCTGCGATAACCGGCAGTCCAAAACTATAGGCAAGGAACAACACACCACTTTGAAATATTTCTGAATACGGGAGCACCAAAACATCCGCGGCTTTGAAATAAACTTCCGTTTCGTCGTCAGGAACAAATTCTATTTTCTGAATGACTTGCTTTCGGCAAGGGTCGCCTTCGATGGTATTCTGAATGTTCCGAAAGTATTCTTCCGCCCCCTTCTTGACCTCGCCGGCGATGACCAACCGATAGTTTTCGTCCGTGGGGGCGATTCGCTGAAAGGCCCCGACCAAATGTTCCAGTCCCTTGTATTGCCGTATGGCACCGAAGAAAAGAATCGTCTTTGCTTTACTTTCAATCCCCAACCGCTGTCTGGCTCTGGATGGCGTAAGCTCCGTATCAGGAACGGAGTTATTAATTCCAAACGGAATGATGGTCACCGCTTCGTTACCAACACCAAAATCTTCCAGCAGCTCTGATTTCATTTTCTCTGTGTGAACGAAAATGTGATCCGCAGTCTGATATTGGATCCTCAGCGTCAGGCGATTCAGCCATGAGTCGTTTGCATCACGCCTGCCCGCGTTCACGTTATGTGCGGTAAACACGATTTTTTTACCCAGCAGTTTGTAGTAGAACATCAGCAAGGTACGATCAAAGAGGTGAATTTTGTTGTTCCATAGTATGTGAAATATTTTCGCATTGGCGGCCGCCGCATACCTGAAAAGCCGAGCATAAAAGATCAGAACTTTCCTGATTCTTCTGACCCTACCAGCCTGTTCCCGCGGATTTCCTTGCAGGTTGAGGAAATTCAGCCTGGGCGTCGTGTGCATTTCCGGGCTGTCCACTTCAGTGCTACCGATCACATCCAGGCACATGCCCTTTGAGATGAGCGCCATCGACAGACCAAAAGCATAGGGCCTGTCAAAACCACCCGTGAGCAGCGAGACTTGTATCTCAACAGGCGCAACCGGCGATTCGGTGGCAACCGTACCTGCCTCTTTCTCTACTTCACATGCCTTCATCGAAATGATTGCTCCCTTTGCCTGGTCCACTCAGTGTCATGCGGGAACGTTTTCCGGAGTTCTGTCCAGCATTGCTTTCTTGTGGGTGCCCGTCAATTGCGGCAACGGTTCGGATACCTTTACGGAAACTGGAGCTTTTGGCAGGGCGATCGAAGCCATGATCAGGAAGAACCAAACCGGGCTCATTGTCCGGGTCGCGGCTTCGGTGAAATTATATGCCACTCCGATGAAAAAATAGGAAAGATACAGGGACCCAGTCACCGAGTCCTCCCGGAGTTTTCTGATCGCGTTTCGGTATCCCGTGATCAAGATCGCCCCAAGGAGCGAGACTCCGATCCAGCCCAGGTTCAAATACATTTCAAGATACCCATCATGCGCTTCGTTGGGATGCCACCAGTAGATACTCCAAAGCTTTTCCAAACGCTTGCCTAGCCAGAAACTTTCAAATCCGGCACCCAGGAGGGGGCTCGTATTCATCGTGCGAATTGTTTCCCACAGCTCGGTCCGTCCGGTGAGGGTCGGGTTTCTTCCCAGCATCTCCAGGATGAAACTTCCAAGGTCGAGAAACAATACGCAAAAGCAGAATATCAGCCCTGAGAGAACAATCGTATGAATCAGCGCGCGCTTCTTGGACATTTTGGGAAAGCCGGTGATTGCCATCAAGCCAGTTCCCAACAGGAAGCAGGAAAGCGACGTCATCGAATTGCATTTTGCAAAAAGCCATGCGGTCATGATGACCACCGCGAGGTGAGCGATGAGCGCCCCTTTCTTTCGCTCTTCTCTCCCACCTTGCAACTCCTGCAAAACACGCCATGCGGACGCAAGCCCAAAAATCAAACAACAAACTCCCAGCATATTCTTGTCTGTCGATACGCCGGTGAAATAGACCGTCGCATCCCACTGCGTTGCGTACTTTCGCCCAAGCGCCGGGTAGTACTTGATCAAAAGGACTGAAACTGGAATAAGGATAAAACTCACTCTGGCCAATACTCTTTTGATCGCATTAATACGATCTTGATCGGTCAGGACGATCAGGATCATCGCGTAGTCGCCGAGGGACTTGATCCAGCGCTTGACCGCAACGTCAGGATAATCGGACCAAAGAATGCTGAACGCGCAGTAGAGCAAGAAGAGAACTAGAATGCCATTTTCGCGGAACACCTTGAAAACGGCTCCTGATCTGCTTAGAAGCACGACCACCGCAATCGCAAGGAGCACGATGTATATATTTCTATCGAAAGGGCTCCCATCGAGGTACTGATCCGTCGAATTTACGTGCCCGCCGGTCACCCATTCAGATAAAGGACGCGATCCAGCAATCCACAGCCACATGACCGGAAGCCAAAGGGCAGAGGAGGTGCGAGCCTCCGGGTTATAATCCAACCAGAAAAGGCCAGCGATACCTACAACAAAGATCAATGTAGCTATCTGAGTCATTGTGCGTCGAAGAAAAGTCTATTTATTAGTTCTAGGGTTAGCAATTTATGGATACCCGTGGTGCAGTTTCTGGTTCCGCTCGTGTGGGCATAGACAGCGGCCTCCACAGTCTTCCGGTCGAGATAGGGGCGCGAAAGTGTCCGAGGGTCGAGAAGAATTTCACGAACATATTTGGACAAGGCATCGCGGTACCACACCCGGAAATGTAACAGTTTGTGCCTTCCGAGAAAAAGTCGCTCAAGATGCAGGGGCGAAACATAGTGATCCATCCGAGTAAGCCACTGCGGCATGCCGTAGTCATAGGCATACTCCGCCTTGAATGTGAATTCGAGATAAGCTCGAGCCGCCGCGGAAAGGAATTGCCCGGAATTTCCACCAACACCACGGTCTGTGTGAAACGACCCCAGTTCCGAACTCCCGTCCTTAATAAGACGCACGCGCACATCATCGCTTGCACTGCCGGTAAATTTTGGGGCGCGATAGACCGTTCGCACAAAGCCGTTGTCCATGTAAGGAGAGCGGACACTCAATTGGCTCTGCTCCAGGGCAAGAATCCCATGATGGTACCAGGGAGACTGCCGGAAAGCCGCAAAGGTAACAGGATGCTGATTGCGGACCGTGTTGTATGTGCTTGCAGCCTGGTCAACAAACGACAAGAAGTCCGGACGGAAAAATTCCTTGCCCGGCACCGCTGGCTTAAACATCACGCTGCGGAGAACGATTTCGCTGCCGTATGTCCCCACGACTTTCGCCGGCGCGATCTGGCGTGCTTTCTCACTGACATAGAGATCGGAAGCACGGTATAGATCGACTGTTCCTTCGGTCCTGTAAACGGTGCGCTCGGCGTAGCTTGGAAATTGGTCGAGAAACTCTTTTCCAACGGTAATGACTTGATGCGACTGCTTACATATGCCCGCAACGCGGCGCGCGATTTTCACATCTTCATTGTCGCGGTACATGCTTCCAAACGTATAGCAAGGGAGAGTTCCCGGAGCAGATTTGTGCCAGGCCATGATGACCCGGGTATCCAACCCTCCAGTAAGTGTCATCCCCAGCTTCTGGCGTCCCGCAAAATACCGTGGGAGATTCCGTGAGAATACGTCGCGAAGCTCTTGGTAGTAAGCTTCGGCGTCCAGCGGAGCCTGTTCCTCCCACTCACGCGGGTCAAAATACGTCTTCTTGTGCTCGATGGATCCGTCGCGAAAAACCCAAGCCGACGCAGCCGGCATGGAGTGGATTTCCTTGAAGATCGTTCGGTTTTCAAGGACACAGCTTAAAGCCACGAATTCCCCGATACTCTGAGGATCTGGCGTCCGAAGTTCCGGTCGCACGGCGAGGATGGCCTTAGCTTCGGCGGCGAAGTAGAAAGCCTCTTTCGCCTGGTGGTAGAACACACGGTGCATTCCGAACCGGTCGTTGAACAACGTGGCTGACCCGCGCTTCCGGTCCGCCACGAGGCCATGGAACATGCCATTCAGCCCAAGTGGAAAAGTTGGATCCTCCTCATATTCGTGAACAAGGTAGGAACATTCCTCAGGACCGAGCGCATGTCCCCGCTGCTTTAAGAAGCCTGGAATTTCGGGATCAGGATATTCTTCTCCGGAGAAAACCAGTGTAACGTCGCCTTGCTCATTGCGAAGTGGCATGCCGTCAGAAAACGAGTTCCTCTGCACGACCCAGCCAACATATACGCCTGAGGCTTCATCGATCCAGGTTCCGGTCTCATAAAAGGACTCGTGTCGAAGTGCCTCCACCATCCGCAATAGTTGTGACTCGGCCTGCTGGCGCGGCAGCTTCGTAATCAGACCTACGATACCGGGCATATGCTCCCTTTGAGCTTCGGAGACTCCTTGAAACTTATAGGTGTGACAACCACTTCGAACCTCATGAAAGTTGGCAGCACAGGATTCGGGAAGTTGTTCAGCCAAACTCTGGTCCCTACCGAAGCGGTAGGCGATTCGCCTCGAATCAATCCGCGGGATGAAATTCCGGGGCAGATCCTCACAGCGGAAATGGCGTGGCTTGGCGAATCAGTAGTTCGTTATAGATCTATCTTTGCCACGAACCTTAATCAAATCCGGTTCTCACTTCAAAATTGGGACTAGGATTCTTGGCAAACATTTCCTTCTTTAGGTTCGGCGACCGATTGGAGCTTCTGGGTATGCCAAGCTGTCCGAAACTCACGAAGCTTGGCAGCCAGGGATTCGGGAATCCGGTCAACCAGCCTGTGGTGAAGACCAAGACGGTAACCAATTCGTCCAAGGATCGTAAGAGGAATGTAGTACCGGGGTAGATCCATCCGCCGGAAACCATTGACTTCCTTGAAATGGCTTAATGAATCTCCCTGCTTCTTCCCATAAGCGAAACGCTCATATGCCAAATACGGTATTCCGCGGTCAGCGCATGACCGCACTGCCTGCGAGAGCAGAGCATTGGTCGGCGCCTTGTCTTTGTGCTTCACCATCGAGAGTACATGGACGAGACACGCGTGCGTACCGCTTTCATTTACCACCAGCTTGCCGAAACCGATCATTTGTTCACCCAGGAATACGCCGAAGAAAATACTGCGATCCAGAAACGTCCCGGCATACAAACGCGCCTTTTCTAAGGTCATTCCATATTGCGTAAACGGCTTTCCCTGGCGAACAGGAACCTCATTGTAAATTTCACATAAACCTTGAAGAAACTCGTCATTGAAGGCGACCTCACGAAGCACCGCTCCTCTTTTTTCCGCTTGCCGGGCTCTGTTGCGGGGAAAAGAATTAATTTGGCGCTTAAACCAATTTTCAAATGTGGAGACTGGGAGCACTGCCAGATTGTCCATCTCCATCGGATAGGAGTATTTCGGCTCGCTGTCCGGTACTTTCTGCATGAACGTGAACAGATCAATTCGCTTCCCACACTTCCGCAACCCGTCGAGAATGGCATCGAGATCGTCTGGAAAGGTGTATATGTCCCCATCCAAACTGGCGATCCGGAGAAATCGCCCGTCGATCCGAACATCTTTGCCGCAAAGCTTAATCAACTTTCCTCCTGGGTTCAAAACCTGTCCGCAGAGAACATGGAATCAATTTTTGATTAACGGATAGCTGAAGCGTGGAACGGCTCCCGGACCGGAGCATCGGGCCGATCCTGGTTCGAAGAGAGTTGCGAGAAAATATCGTCCATGATTCTGGCGGTCAGAATGATTTCCCGGTACGGAATGGGCACCGGCGTATTCGCCTCAATCGAGCGATGAAACGACTCGATCAGATATTTCATTCCAGATTTGAAATGAAAATCGCGGGCCAGAAACATGCGCAGGTTCGTGGCGATGTTTCCTGCATATTGTTTCGCAAAGATCGCTGAAGGAGCAAATTTTTCAAGATAACTGGGGAATCTGGCTCCGCGAAGCTTGATCAGAGTCTCATGATCCTGGTCCATGACCAGGCCGTTTTTCGATCCATACACGCGAAAATGATGAAGTGAAGGACGGATCTGCGATGAGAACGTGAAGTAAGCGGTAATCTTTTCCTGTTCTGAAATTATGACCCTCAACTCATCAATGATCTCGGTTTCACCGAGCGCCTTGAGCGCGGGACTGGTGAAGCCGTGGGCGATGACCGTAGGAGAATCGGTGGTCAGGAACTCCGCGATACGCGCAATGCCATGACTGATGATGTTTTGAAGTAATTTGCCGGGGAGCCGGCGGACCCAGTGCCGCTTGTCGGCCAGAATAGCAGCTGCGTACCCCGACTTGGCAATTTCATAGCCGTAATAACTTTCCATGTGGAGTGGGCCACTGCCCAAGTAGCCGTCCTGAACAAGGCTCCGCATGCGCCGCGCTGCATGGCAAAACTGATCGTCGTGTCCTGCCGTAATTTTCAGTTTTTTATCATTGGCAAGCGCGATAAGCCTCCGCGCATCTTCCGCGTTAACCGTAAACGGCTTCTCCACATAGACATGTGAACCCCATTCCAAACATGTCTTGGCGATATCGAAATGGCTCTCAGGAGATGTCGTTATGTGAACGACGTCCGGTCTGACATCGCTCAAAAGCTCCGATAAATCACTGAAGTATTTTCCGACCGGATACCGCTCGTAAAGCTGTCGCGCCATCAACGGTTCGCGATCGCACACGCCGACGATTTGGCTTCCAGGGATTCTTTGAATTTGTGCTGCGTGCGAATCGGCGATGCGGCCGCAGCCCACAATAGCGACCTTAAGCATGCGGCCCTCCGGCGCGGCAACTCTCGAAATAGCGATTGAGCCCATCGGCTGTGGACACTTTAGGCGTCCAACCCACGCGCGATTTCAATTTTGCATTGCTGTATTGGGTCTTCTTCCAGTACGCATGCCATCTTCTGCGGTTAAAAGCGGGCAGAAGCTGTCCTTCCGACCACTCTGAATACTTTTCCCACAAATAGCACAACCCGTAACTGATCGCGTGCGGAACGTAAAGGGATGTAAAGGCTCTCACATTCTTTTTGTACAAGCGCAAGAACTTGCGGCTGGAGGGCAGGTTGTCGTCCACGACGTTAAACACCTCGCCCTCGATCCCGGGCTTTAGCCCGATTCGTGCGATCGCCTCTGCACAGTTGTCCACATAGGTCAGCGGAATCGTATTCGAACCGCCGAGGTGCAGGAAAATTCCGAACGTACCGATTCCCACGCGGCCGGGGATCGGTGGGTTTCCGGGACCATACACGTAGCCCGGCCGTACGATTGAATACGGAATCCCGAGGCGCTGGCTGCACTCCTTCACGATTTCATCCTGTTTGACTTTAGCAAAGCAATAGGCCTCGCCACGAAGGTGGGAATGCGTCTCCTCCGGACACGATTCATCCAGGGTTTGTCCTTTAGGCTTATGCGTATTGGAATAAACTGTGAACGAACTTACGTTTACAAAACGTTTGAGATTCGAATTCTGCGCGGCGGCTTCCAGAAGATTTCGCGTGGTTACCACGGAATTCAGGTAGGCGTCTGGATAAAATTTTTCGCCGCGCCCCGCCGCCAGATGATAGATCACTGCTGCACCACGAACCACATTCGAACAATCCTCACGAGAAAGAAGGTTTCCGCGGACAATTTCGATTCTTGCTTCTCCTTCTCGACGGTTGGCAATCGCATCGAGTTTGTCTGTGCTGCTCGAAGGCCGAAGGAGGCAGAGCAAATTTCTAAATCCCAAATCGAGCAGGCACTCGACGAGTCTTGACCCGATAAAACCGCCTGCTCCTGTGATCAGGATTGGATCGTCAGGGCCGATAATAAAATTGGTATTTTCCATGGGTCTGATAGGTTTACGTGAATTCGTCAAAAGCTAGTTTGTGCGATCAGATATGAACAGCATCATGAGTGGCTGGGGACTACAAACCCCGAAGCAACTGGAATTCCGCCGGTCCGTCCGAATAATTCTCCGTCGGCAAGGAATCGAAATTCATCCGGGTTGATCGGATGAGTCTCTACTTCCACGACAAACTGGCGAGCAAGCGAAAAGATCTGTTCCAAGCGGGCCGATGGCTCCATTGGGGGCAAAGAAAAAAAGTAATCCGTCAAACGATGTCGGCGGGCCAATATCGTATCCATTCCTTGGCGGTACAGCCGGTTGAAGAAGCTTTTCTGCCCCGGTCGAAACGAAAAATTTCTTCGAGCGATCGTGCCGTTTGGCAGAAGCCCGGTCAGCAGGACATTCGCGCAAAGATGCATATGATGATGACCGTCGACACGGGCCGGATCCTTCTGGTAGAGGCGGCGAAACTCGTCAAGTTGGGCCGCAACTACATACTGAAAGGACTTCTGAAGTCCAGGATGGTAAAAAACCTGGGCCAGACGATGGCGGGTTAGATACCTGACAACCTTTTCGTGGTGATGCATCAATGCAGCGGGAACACCATCCGCCGAAAAGGGTGTGGTCAGGTTCAGGTGAAGGCCCGCGTCAACACCAGCTCCCAATGCCAGTTGCGCGCCGCGCTCAGAATCCTCCATGAACATCATCGCACTTACCGAAGAAACCGCCTTACGAAGGATGCAGGTAAGGGTTCGATCGGTAGCTTCGCTGTCTCGGCCCCAGTCATCAGCGTTGATGATTAGGACTCCAGACTGGGCGTGTCTATTGTTCCGGCGCTCCGAATCCGTAGAGATTGAGGGACTGACCATACTCTTGATTTGTGAAGGACACCTGACCTCAGGCGTCGTCTTCGCTAGACCTCAACGGGTTCACGCGAACGGATAATCTTGGCGGGCACTCCGACCGCTGTTGCGCCGTCGGGGACATCGATCAGAACAACCGCATTGGCGCCGACCCTTGCGTTGTTTCCAATTCGAATGCTTCCGAGCACCTTTGCGCCCGCGCCGATCCTTACATTGTCTCCGATAATCGGAGCGACTTTTTCATCCCAGCGAATGCCAATGGTCACGTGCTGGTCAATTCTCACGTTATTGCCAATAACAACGCGATAATCGAGACAAATGCCCATGCCATTATGACCAAAATGAATGTTCTTTGTTCCTATCCGAGTCTGGTACGGAATAAAACAACAGAAACCAAACCTCAAAAATTGCTGAATGAGGAATGGAAGCACCGGAATTTTCCAGCGGTAGAGCGTATTCGATGTCCGGTAAATATAGTAAGGGAGATTGGATTTAACAATCATTTTTCACCCCCACCAATACTGGGGGAAACGCTCGAGCCAGCACTTGGCATCACGCGCCCTACGACAGGAAGATCATTTTTCGTCGCCGCAGATTTGCCGGCAAAGAATTTCTTCAGGCGTTGCAATTGCTCCTTGCCCCGAAATGCCGCAAATTCGTCCGAGACGGCTCGCGGGCGACGAGAGATCATCGAGACAAAGTATCCCGTGAGAGTAGCTAACCCTCCGATGACATACGGCCGGTTGGTCATCTGATAGATACAACGAAAGGTTTGCCAAACCGGGTGACCGCCCAATCGATAATCGCTCTGCCCCCATTTATACGGAAGCTTCAGACCCTGATTCATGCCCGAACCCATCTTCCGATGATGAAAGCAAACTCTCTCAGCAAAAGATCTGGTTTGCCACCCCCGCATACGGGAAGTCACTACGGCAACCAGGTCGATGCCGCCGCCTTTAATAGGAGTGTAGCCCCCGATCGCGTCGAAACATTCGCGCCGGAACAACTGGCAAGCCCCGGAAACATGCTCGATACTTGAGAACCGGAAATCGTAGGTTCCCTTTCCTTCCGTGAACGGTGTCCCACCGACGCCTAATTTTGGGTTCTCCGCAAATTTCGCAAGAAGGAATTCAAAATAGTCGCTATCGAACGAAATGTCCGCGTCCACGTTTCCGATGATTGCATATGACAGATGCTTCACGCGGTCCCAGCCTGCATTGAAGGCCATCACCTTTCCGGCGAAATGGCGCTCACGACGTTCGGGAAGGCAGAGCAGTTCGATCCATGGGTGATTGGAAGCGTAGGACTTCACGATCTCATCGGTTCGGTCGGTTGAGCCGTCACTCACGATGACCCACTTCAAAGGCTTCACGGTCTGAGCGACCATGGACTTCAACGTGAGCTCGATATAGGTCTCTTCGTTCCGAGCCGGGGTAATCAGCACGTAATCCGGAAGTGTTGATATATTCATATTCGAAGAATCGAGTTTGTATCCGGTGTTCTGCACTTCGAATTAATCTCGGCGAGCGCCGACTTTCTCAGGAGCGATTGCAGCTCCCAGAAAACGCGACACCTCGTCCACGACTCGCCTTTGCTGCTCTAGGCCAAGATTGGGGAACATTGGCAGTGAAACAATTTGCTCGGCTGCTGCTTCCGCCACGGGGAAATCTCCCTGTCGATAATTCATGTAGTCGTAAGCTTTTTGCAAATGCAGTGGGATCGGATAGTGAATACCCGTGCCGATGCCAGCCTTCTTCATATGCTCCATCAATCCTTCTCGGTCCATCGTGCGCACTACGTACAAGTGGTATACAGCTCGCGACCAGGACGGCTCAAACGGGCGGGTAACGGCTCCCTCCATACCGGAGAGCAACCGGTTATACTCAGCCGCGCGCTCACGCCTTGAAGCATTCCAATTGGCCAAGTGGCCCAACTTCACGTGCAGGAATCCGGCTTGCATCGCGTCCAGTCTGCCGTTATATCCTTCGACATCGTGGTAATACTTCTTGGCTTGTCCGTGATCCCGTAAAACTTTTGCTTTTTCGGCTATCTTGGGGTCGTTGGTTGTAACCGCTCCAGCTTCTCCACAGGCACCGAGATTCTTGCCTGGATAGAAGCTGAACGCAGCGGCGCGGCCCATCGAACCCGCTTTCATCCAACGGTTGTGTTGCTTCGAGAAATATTCTGCGCCATGAGCCTGACACGCATCTTCGATCACGAGCAAGCCGTATCGCTCCGCAAGTGCCAGAATCGGGTCCATATCTACGGTCTGCCCATAAAGATGCACAGGGACAATCGCTTTCACCATGCGCCCGCTGCGGCGACTTACAAGTTTTCCGGAAGGATCCGTGGAACAGCTTTTTTCGAAGTATTCACGAAGCTTCTCAGGACTCATGTTGTAGGTACGTTCATCCACGTCCACAAATTCCGGATAGGCACCGGCTTGCGAAATCGCCTCTGTCGTGGCGATGAACGTATGGGGAACAGTCACGACCACGTCCCCAGGTCCGACGCCCGCCGCCATTAGGGCAAATCGCAACGCATCCGTGCCGCTACTGACTGCAACCGCATGACTCGTGTCGCAGAAAGCGGCGAATGCCTTTTCAAAATTTTCCACCATGGGCCCGCCGATAAAACCAGCGGTGCGTATGACACGCTGGAATACGTCAGTTAATTCTTTTTCCAGCTCGACATGCGGTGTAACTAAATCCAGGAATGGGATCGCATTGGTATTGCCATTTCCGTTTACTGTGCTCACTTTGTAGCCTCCAAGGCGGATTCGACAGAGCGAAAGAATTTTGCTGGATTCCCTGCGACAATGGTGTTCGCCGGAACATCCTTGGTAACAACGCTGCCGGCGCCAACGATCGCATTTTCCCCAATCGTGACATTGGCAAGAATCGTGACTCCAGTACCGACCGACGCGCCCTTCTTGATGACGGTTCGCTCCACTTTCCAGTCGGCTTCCGTTTGCAATTGACCGTTAGCGGTAGCGCGGGGATACGTATCATTGATGAACATCACGCCGTGGCCGATGAAGACATCGTCCTCGATCGTGACTCCTTCACATATAAACGTATGACTTGAAATCTTGCAGTTTTTTCCAACGGTCGAGTTCTTCTGTATCTCGACGAAGGCGCCGATTTTGGTGTCGTCGCCGATTTCACACCCGTACAGATTGATAAATTTGGAAAGCTTGACGCCCTTCCCAAGTTTTACGTTCGGCGTAATTGCGCAGTATTCATTCACAGACGCACCAATTCTCCTCTCTTCTTGATCGAATGGTCCGCGGCCTCGAGCATACGCACAACTCGAAGGCCGGCCAGGCCATCATTGAACGGTGTTTTGTTGTTTAGAATGCAATCAGCGAAGTAATTTAATTCGACACGCAGGGCTTCCAATTGTTCGACCTGTGGAGCCCACATATCTCCGGATCGGTAGTTCACGAGCAATTCCCTAACCTTGTCGCCCGACGAGATCTGCACTCCCTTGTCATAGATGCGGATTTTTTCATCCGCAACCAGATCGTTCCAAACCAGCATTTTCTTTGTCCCGCCAATCATGGTCATTCGAATCTTCACGGGAGAGAGCCAATTGACGTTGATGTGTGCGATTACGTTGTTCGGAAAATAAATCGTCATGAAGGCAACGTCTTCCACACCGTTCAAGTGCGCTTCACCAGTAGCCACTATTGCTTCGGGTTCGCCCTTGATAAGGTGATCCATGATGGAAAGATCATGCGGAGCCAAATCCCAGATCACGCTCACATCATGCTGAAAAAGCCCCAGATTCACGCGCAGAGAATCGTAGTAATACAAGTCCCCCAGCGCTCCGCTGTCAGTCAATTCACGGATCTTTCGCACCGCTCCGGTAAACAGAAACGTATGATCCACCATGATACGCAGGTTCTTGCGCTCCGCCAGATCGATAAGTTCCTCAGCTTGTTCCGAGGAACTGGTAAAGGGTTTTTCCACGAAAACATGTTTCCCGTGTTCCAAGGCTGCCTTGGCAAGTTCATAGTGAGTCCACACTGGAGTGATTACGGCAACCGCGTCGATATTCGGAGATTTGAGAACCGCAAAAGGATCGGTCGTGACCTCTATCGACGGGTAATTGCGTTTAGCTCGCGCGAGCGCGTCGGTATTCTTGTCACAAAGCATTTCTACACGGGTGTACTCCTGGCCGTGAAAATTCCGGACGATATTGGGACCCCAATATCCATATCCAATGACTCCCACTCTAATCATAAGGCTCCCGCGATTCTTGGAAAGAAATTTAGTGAGATCGTTTGCGGACTTCGTATATGCCGGAGATCGAAAACTAAACTCGGCCTACTTAAACCGATCAATTTAGTTGCAGAAGGTAATGCTTAATATGCTAAACCAAAGTGTACAGCTGAAGATAATCCTGCCCCTTCGCTCGGGGCAGATCCTATGTCACAACTGGATTCAACACACGTGCCGGCGCGGCGCCCAATTCGGCTTCGCGCGCCGGATGAATCGGAACAATCCGGGATCTTTCAATTTCAAGGGCGACAGATCGGCGAAGGAGCGTCACTGAAACCACGATGCGGTGGCTTCCCTTGAAACCAATAAGAATTCCTTCAACTCCGCGCAACGCATGGTCATCCACTCGAACTTTTTGTCCTAATTCGAGATACGGCCAGGGCTCTGCGATCGCTCCCGAAGACATGATCGCCTGGATAGCCGATATCTCCGACTCATCGATAGGCGTGGGAATGCGACCCTGCCCAACAATCCCAATCACACCGGGGGTCACCAAGATCGGCAACCTCTTATGAACGTCGAATCGACAAAATAAATATCCGGGGAACAGAGGGTAACGAACCTTTTTGGCTCGGCCCTGGCGGCGCGTGGACTCATAGGTCGGTAACAGGGTTACGTATCCCCTGCCATTTAGCAATGTGGCAGTGGAACTCTCCCATCGCACTCTTGCTTGGATCGCATACCACATCTCGCAAGGGGACTCAGCGCTCATCTTTGGGCCTCTAATTCCTCTACCACTGTCCGTTGCAGGATCCAGCTAGGCTACCGCCATTAAAGTGCATGCTCAGACGGGCTATAGTGAGCAATCGGTCTGCCAGAAACCGAATTCACGACAAAGACCAAACCTATAGGTACTAGGGTAAGACGCTAAAAATAAAAGTCTTACAAAATCTGTGGGTTATGGGTCATACAATATCCCCAAAATAGGCCGACAACAAGGAAAACAGAGAAAAGTAATTCCAGGTTGTGCCAAAGAGTTTCCAGATCTTCTGTGTGTTCGCCTGCTGCAGGGACCCTGCTCTATTGAAACACCTTAGCTCTGAAGTCAGATGAATCAGTTCAAAGGATCGGCCTACAGGCAATTTCCTTCTAAATATATGATATAAAACGTGTTACAGTAAATTGATTGGGTGGTACGTCGAATAATGCCCGATTGATGCGATCTTTCAATCAGTTCACGCTGCTTAATAGCAATTCGCAATGGAGAAGCTCCGCACCGATCACATTTTGCAGTCGCACATTCGTTCAATTGGGTAGAAATGTTACAGAATGAGACTGGAGGGTAACATTTTACCGGGAATGCACCACTATGACGATTGTCTTGCGGAGACGCTATTTTTGTCCAATGTACTCGAGCCAACTAAGAATCGAAAAGTGACAATGCTCAGACGACAGCGCAATACTTATTCGGTGTGGAATCAGAAAGTTGCAGATGATGGCCTAAGAAGATTTGCCATTTAAAATGCTTGGCACTGAGTAGTTTTCATATCCGGCATAGGTCACATCTTTGCTTGTGCCATTCAGAACGACGCCGAGAAGGTTCGTGCCCTTTAATTCCGCACAAGCTTTTCGGGCTGGTTCGGAGGGTGTAGACCCAGCTTTTACCACCAGCAGAACGCCATCACAGAGGCCACCGAGCACGCTGGCATCAGCCGCAAATAATGTCGGTGACGAATCAAAAATAATCCAATCGAAAGCCGTCTTAACACGTTCAATAAATTTTTTCATCCGAGGACTTGAAATAAGCTCCGACGGATGGGTCGCATGATTACCTGCGGGTACAAAACAGAGACTTCCCTCTGGACCTCGCTGGATAATTTCAAATTCACTGGCGCCGCCTTGAAGATAATCTGCCAATCCAGGGGCTTCTGGAGCCCCCAGCAGGCGATGAATCCGGGGGACCCTCATATCCGCATCGATCAACAACACGCGACATCCCTGCTGACGAGCCATCGCGAACGCCAGGTTCGATGCAACCAGGGTCTTGCCTTCCGCGGGAATGGCACTGGAAATCAAGAGTGTCTGAAGCGGTTGAGTCTCACAAATCCGATACAATCGTGAACGCAAAGTCCGAAATTGTTCCGTACCGGGTAATGATGCGGTTGAATTTGCAAACACCAACACATTTGCATCTGGCTTCCATTGATGAATCGCACAATTGGCTCGGACTTCCTCGAACGTCAAGGGGCCGGCAATCGCCGATTGAGCAGCTTTCTGCTTGGCGATTGTGGGGGAAGTCTCGGGACTTGGTGATGAAATCTCTAAAGTTTCGACCTGGCGCGACATTACTGAGGACTCGGTCGCCACAGTATTACCTGCACCGTGGTTTGCCGCTACCTCCGCTTCCGCGCGCTTGATTGCTTCATGAATCCGGCTCATTATTCCCTTTCCATTCAAAAAAACTCGCCCGCATTGGCAATGTACCGATTAAACCCTTGCTTCCATCTCAACTTTTGAAACGCCAAAATCGAGTTCCGTTCGTGCCCTGTTGCTCCAAAATTACTTGATGACTGGAATCGTCGCAAGAATCGGTAAGTTCAAAGCAATTTCCACATCGCGCTCGGAGTTCATAGATGTGTCCATCGACTCCAGTAACAAAACAAGGCCTATCGCCAGAACTAATCCTCCGCCGAAACCGCCAAAAGTAAAAATTCGTTTGTCGGGAAATGATGGTTTATCCGGCAGGTTAGCTGCATCGAGAACTTGGAATTGTTCGCCCTGTTGACTTTCTTCCAAATTCATCGCCATGGCCGACTGATCTCTCTTCTTCAACAAATCGTTGTAGAAATCCAGCGCCGTCTGATGATCGCGCGTCAGCAATTTGTATTCCTGTTCCACGGCTGGGCTCGACTGCACTCGAGCTTGATAGAGCTTAATTTGGTTCTGGATATCTTCCTGCTGCTGCGTGCGCTCCTTAATGATCTGGTCGTACTGATGAATTTGGGCTCGCAACTGCTGAATTTGAGGAGGCTCTACAATTGCCTTAGAAGATCTTTCGGATCCCTCTGGTTTTTTCTGCAGATCAGATTCGGCAATTTTCTTCGTTAGCACCGCAATGTCGTTTTTCGCTTTAATGACATCAGGGTGGTCCGCTGTATACTTCGATTGCAATGCAATCAATTGAGCTTGTAACGCAGCCAACTGCTGGTCTAGAGTTTCCGGATTCTGACCCGCTTGGGTTGCCTGCCAAGCAGCCATTTGTTCGGTAAGCACGGATTCCGCGAAACTCTTGTCTTGTTGAGCGCGACTCAAAGTTTGTGTGGAAGCTTCGAGCTGAGAGTTTAGCCCATTCAACAAATTGAGATTTGCTTGCTCCTGGTCAGGAAGCGATCCCAGGTAACGGCGCTGAAAAGCCGCAAGTCTTCCGTCCTGCTCATCAAGCTTTGTTTTCGCTTCCTCGAGTTGCTTCCCGAGGAATTCGTTTGTTTGAATTGTCTGGCCCTGGCGCCGTTGTACGTTTTCCTGAAGGAACATGGTGGTGATGCGAGAGCATATTTGTTGGGCAAGACGAGGATCGCTGAAAACAACACTGATATAGAACCCGGGGAGGTTCTGGGCTCGGGTTTCAGCCATGGGTTGGACCGGAGTAATAGTAATCGCCTGGCGTAGCTTTTCAACCAATTCATCCATTGGCAAGCGATTAACTTCCCTGCTAAAGAGACCAAATTGCTCGATGATCGGCTCCAGGCTGGACCGACTTAGAATCTGCTGCTGCATCGCGGCAAGTCTTTGGTTGCTATTGTCCGAAACGACCGGTTTTACCAGGTCCGACGATACGGTGGGCTGTTGGACCAGTACGAGCGTCTGAGAAGTGAACCGCTTTGGTATCGCGTGAGCAGCACCGTATCCGGCAATTCCACCAAACCCGGCGAGCAGAACAATGAGGAGCCATCGTCGCTTTACAATGGCAATGACATCCGCGGCTTTAATTTCCTGGTGAAGCATTTCTTTTATTCACCTTAATCCCGCTCATTTTAACTTTAGAACCGATCCGCGGGTTCTGATATCTGTGCGGTTACTATTAAATGGTAACTGCCGCTTAAATTTAGAGCAATTGAGCAACCAAAGCCTAGATAACATCAATGCGTTTACTTAAACCCTAACAAACAGTAGCAAATCGCATGATTGCCAATCAAAGAACACGCCGGTCCTAAATCTACGCAAGTTCCGTTTTACGGAAAAACAATTACCTAACTTTCGTCGCGTAAAACCGATGAAAAAAGAGGTGTTAGACCGCTTCGTCCGGGAATCTGAACACTCCACCTCCAATGACCATACTAAAGACGGGAGATCAGACAGCGCCTTCCCCAAAGAAAACTGCGCGGGGAGTGGCGAGAAGAATTTTCACGTCAAGCCACAGAGACCAACTCTGGCAATACCTTAGGTCCAACCGAACCATATCGTCGAACTTGGTGCGACTCCGTCCGCTCACTTGCCACAACCCCGTCACGCCCGGCTTTACTTCCAAAACACGGCGCCGATGCCAAATGTCGTAAACCTCAAACTCGTAAGGGACAGGAGGTCGGGGGCCGACGAGCGACATATCCCCACACAGGATATTCCAAAATTGAGGAAGTTCATCCAGGCTGGTTTTTCTCAGTAAGCGGCCGATAGTGGTGACACGAGGGTCGTTGGTGAGCTTATAAACCGGATTTTGCGGCTTGTCTGAATTGTCCAAACCATCTTTACCGGCAATAAATTGCTGGACATACTCTTGGTGAATTTTGGGGTCATTATTCGCGTACATGGTGCGAAATTTCAGACACTTGAAGCGTGCACCAAATTGACCCAATCGTTCCTGTTTGAAAATTACGGGGCCCTTGGACGTTAGTTTGATAAACGCTGCAATCGTCGCAAGAAGGGGTGAAAGCATAAGCAGTAGTCCGGCACTACCAGCAATGTCGATCACCCGCTTGACAATCATAGGCAATCGTTTACCGGATACTTTTCTCTTAAGGTCTGGATAAAGCTTGGAATCCGCTGACCAATCGGGATGATCTTTGTCCCAGGTTTCCGGAAAAATATGCATGGAAATTGAAATTTTCGCTGCCTTCTCTCGACCCAAGTGCTTGATAAGCGCTGTTTCGATCTTATTTCGAAGAGTATCGGTGATCGGGACTTCTCTTTCGACATTTACTGCCGTGAAAATAATACCTAGAATGACATCCTCTTTATACCAACCAATCAGGTCTGTCTCGCGCTTGGTAACCATAGCAATTTCGGACGCTTGCTTCAGGATTCCCGCCGCTGCACCGTTCTCCAAGTTTGCGTCAAGTAACATCAGGACAAAGGGTTTGCCTGAACGTTCCGCCCTCCGGCGCTCGTGCGTCAGCATCGGATGAAAAATATTCTCTGGAAGGGCTGCCTCGTCTAATGAAGGAGCCCGATCTAAGGAACGAGCATGACCAGAGACTGAAATCTCCGTGGATTTCAACTGTGTTGGAGGTGCGCTTCTTACGTTGCTATTTCCCATTTACGCTCCCACCAGACTCATTTTCCGTGGAGGTCTCCCTCCTCGACCCTCAGCTTCCCAGAGCGATGGCTCGGGATTGTTGTTCCAAGACTGAACCCTGGCGATCAGTAGCACCCACGTCGCCTATGTCTTTCATTTAAAAAGACCTAATGACGAAAAAAGGATGCATTCAGAAAGCAACTATGGGGCACGCTGCGGGCATGCCCGTTTTGAAAACGGTACGCGGTGTAGTAGGCAATCAGTCTGCCAGAATGGCACTTGATTCCCCAAAGCGTGCGCTTCCTTAAAATCATGCAAATATCTTGCAATAAAGGACTTACGCAACGCCCAAAGTTAAGGCAAAAAATTGGTCGGACTATTTTCCCAATGAGAGGTTGGAAAGTGAAAATTATTGCTTACATGTTGCATTGCGTTTCCGACGATTTGGTCTCTGCTACCTAATAAGATATAGACATTTTCCTATCGTGCGCCTCGTCTTCTGCCACGTCGGGATCGATGTCAGGCTATCCAATGTGCCCGTACCAACCGCCAAACCTGACCGGTTAGCTCCAACTCATCAAGATGGTCCAAGCCGAAATCATCTCAGCTTAGCGGTCCCGATCGAACTGTGCCCAAGAAAGTGCGAGCCGTTCGGGTTCATAGCGTGTCCAGCTTGAAATCATGGGGAAAAATTAGCTTTTGATCGGGCAAACATCCATGGGAAAGTTGTTATTGTTATATTGTTTCCAGCCCGATGGACTTAGGTACCTATACTTTTACGGTTATCGGGTGTACCAAGTGGCAGTTGGAGATTTCCCCAGGAAGACTCGAGGACGATATGAAAGGCGTTGTTCTTGCAGGCGGGACTGGCAGCCGCTTAAATCCCCTCACACGTGTTACGAACAAGCATCTGCTCCCCATCTATGATAAGCCAATGGTGTATTATCCGATCCAAACGCTGGTGAATGCAGGCATCGAAGAGATTCTTGTGGTGACGGGCGGCAAAAATGCAGGGGATTTCCTGCGCCTGCTCGGGAATGGTCGCGATTTTGGCTTAAAGCACATCAATTACACCTATCAGGAAGGTGAGGGCGGGATTGCGCAGGCTCTAGGTTTAGCAGAGTTTTTTGCGGGCGACGATTCCATTTGCGTGATTCTGGGAGACAACATCATCGAGAACAATATCTGCCAGGCAGTGGAGAATTTCAAAAAGCAATGTACAGGAGCGAAGATACTGCTGAAAGAGGTGCCAGACGCGCAGCGATTTGGCGTGGCAGAAATCCGTGACCAACATGTTGTCGGGATCGAAGAAAAGCCCAGCGCTCCAAAATCCAATTATGCGGTGATCGGAATCTATCTCTACGATAAGACTGTATTCCAGAAGATTCGCCGCCTGAAACCCTCCGGGCGAGGCGAGCTGGAAATCACCGATGTCAATAATTTCTACATCGAGGAAAACAGGCTGACGTATGAAGTGATGGACGGATGGTGGACTGATGCAGGGACGTTTGAATCCCTGCTCCGTGCCAATAATCTGGTGGCCCTAACCGGCGCAAATAATATGACAACTCAAAAGGCAACACTTGGAAATGCGCCTCAGGGAATCGTTCAATGAGAATTTTTGTTACTGGAGGAGCGGGCTTCATTGGGTCTGCCTTCATCCGGCATATTCTCTCCTTGAACAATGGATATGAAATCGTTAACTATGACAAGCTTACGTATGCGGGAAATCTCGCGAACCTCGAATCGGTGACTTCAAATCCAAACTATTCTTTTGTCCGCGGGGATATCTGTAATGCTCCATCTGTAGAGTCGGCGATGCGCGGTTGCGATGCCATAGTCCACTTTGCGGCTGAGTCCCATGTAGATCGAAGCATTTACGAGCCCACACCGGTCATTGAAACGAACGTAATCGGCACTTTCGTAATGCTCCAGGTGGCTCGAACGCTGGACATTCAACGGTTTATTCACATTTCCACGGACGAAGTATATGGAGATATGGCCCCCGGCGCGTTCGCGACTGAAGATTCACCGCTACACCCAAGCAGTCCCTACTCCGCCTCGAAGGCCAGCTCCGATCTACTGGTTCAATCTTATGTGCGCACGTATGGTTTCGCGGCGATTATTACTCGCTCTTCGAATAATTACGGCCCTTTTCAATTTCCCGAAAAATTCCTTCCATTGATGATAAGCAATTTGCTGAATCACAAATCGGTGCCGATTTACGGCGACGGAAAGCAGCAGCGAAATTGGTTGCATGTGGAAGATAACTGCCGGGGCATATTGGCGATTCTTGAGCGCGGACGAATCGGCGAGGTTTATAACATCGGCGGGATCGATGTGGAAGAAAACCTAACGATTGCGCATAAGTTGCTCCAATTCATGGACAAACCGCAATCACTATTGTCCTACGTAAAGGATCGCCCCGGGCATGATCGGCGGTATGCTCTGTGTCGCGACAAAATGGAGAAAGATCTCGGATGGAAGCCGGTGGTTCCGTTGGACCAAGGTTTACGGGAAACGATCGACTGGTATAAGACGAACACAAAATGGATGGCCAGGGTCCGCGATGGAGAATATCTTTCTTATTATGAAAAATATTATGAAAACAGGGACTCATCACTGCACGCGCTTTAGGCGGCAGAACCCAAATTGTCGCTTTGAGACCAATCTGTAAGGGCACAGAATCATTTTATCGGTCCTTTGAAATGAAGACACGATATTCCAATGTAATGGAGTAAGAACTCATTTGCAGCGATTGGACACTTCACTCCCGGGCGTGTTCGAACTTCAGTCGACAATTCACCGTGATTTCCGTGGTTTTTTCGTCGAGACGTACAGCCAGAAAAAGTTTGCTGAGTTGGGGATCCCTGATGTTTTTGTCCAAGACAACCACTCTCGCTCTTCAAAGGGAACGCTCAGGGGGTTGCATTATCAATTGCAGCACCCGCAGGCCAAGCTTTGTCGCGTAGTGGAGGGCCAGGCATTGGACATTACAGTGGACATTCGTGTGGGCTCACCGACATTTGGAAAATGGACCAGCGTGCTTCTTTCCACCGAAAAGCAAAATCAGGTTTTTATTCCGGGTGGATTTGCACACGGATTTGTAGCATTAACGGATACAGCGCAATTTCTCTATAAGTGCAGCGACTTCTACAATCCGAGTGATGAGCATGGGGTTCTCTGGAGCGATCCCGACTTGGGTATCTGCTGGGGCCTTGAGAATCTTCTTATTTCCGAAAAAGATAAAAAGTTTCGAACCCTGGCGACGATTCCTTGTGAACTCTTGCCACAATATTCAATGAAATGAAACCAACAATCCTGCTCCTAGGCACAAACGGCCAAATCGGACGCGAACTGAACAGAATTCTTCCGCGCATCAGCGATGTGACGGCTTTGGATCGGAGTCGGTTGGATATTTCCAAACCCAACGAAATTCGGAGAGCGATTCGCACATTTCGCCCCGAATGGATTATCAATGCAGCTGCATACACCGCGGTAGACAGGGCTGAATCTGAAGAGTCTGTAGCCCGCGCAGTCAATGCCGAGGCCCCCGCTGTGATGGCTGATGAAGCGAAAAAAAACGGCGCTGTTCTCGTCCATTATTCAACCGACTATGTCTTCGACGGGTTGAAAAAATCTCCTTACGATGAAGCCGATCCAACCAATCCACAGAATGTGTACGGAAGAACTAAGCTGGAGGGGGAACAGGCCATTCAGTTGTCAGGCGCGCAACACCTCATCCTACGGACGGCCTGGGTGTACGGGACAACTGGGAGGAATTTTCTACTCACCATCTTGCGGCTTGCGACGCAGCAAGGGGATCTGAGAGTCGTTTCTGATCAGATCGGAGCTCCGACTTGCAGCCGAGAGATCGCCAAGGCAACCGCGGAAATACTATCTAATGCTTGTGCCCGAACCAATCTCCCAGTTCCGATGTTGGGGGCCAGTGGTCTTTATCACCTGACGGCCTCGGGTGAAACAAGCTGGTATGGCTTTGCGAAGGCAATATTCGAAGAATCTGCATCATTAGCAGCGGGAACTCCATGGTTCGCGCAGACCACAAACAACTTGCCGCTGATCACTACCCACGTCGTCCCAATCAACTCGAGCGAATATCCCACGCCTGCAAGTCGTCCTGCTTATTCCATCCTTTCAAATGAACGCTTGGCCCAAACCTTTGGCATTCGTTTATCAGACTGGAGAGTACAATTGCACGGGGCATTCACCGATTTCGATTCCTAGTGTTTATTTCGAATGGTTAGACTTGGGTTCCAATCTCCGAGTATAGTAGTTTCAATTGAAGCCCTACTGGGGAGAATTCGATGCTATACGCCACGGAAGAAAATCTGACCGATCTTGCACTGGAGCGCTGGAAAACATTTCACTCGCCGCGCTTCGGCGAGATCATGCAGTCGCTGATCAAGCATCTGCACGAATTTGTCCGCGAGGTGGACCTGCAGGAAGGCGAATGGCTGACGGCGATGAACTGGCTCGCCCGGACCGGGCAGATGTCCAATGAGAAACGGAATGAATTCATTCTCCTCTCCGACGTGCTGGGCATCAGCATGCTCGTCGACGCGATCAATCATCGCTTTCCCGGGGAAGCGACGCCTTCCACCGTCATGGGACCGTTTCACATCGAAGGCTCGCCCGAGATGACGATGGGAACCAATATGGCCGAGGGACTTCCCGGCCAGAAATGCTTTGTCCTGGGCGCGGTTCGCGACCTCAACGGAAAACCAATCGCCGGGGCGAAGATGGATATCTGGCAGGCCGGCGCCGACGGCTTGTATGAAGCTCAACTAGCGACGAAAGCCCCGCTCCTGCGCGCCATCTTCACTACTGGGGCGGACGGAAAATACATCATCCAGACCATCGCGCCTCCGGGATATTCCATTCCGATGGATGGCACCGTCGGTGAGTTGATCCGGGAAACGGACGTATCCCACTACCGGCCCGCGCACATTCATTTCCTTGTTTCCGCGCCGGGCTACCACACGCTGATCACGCACCTGTTCAAGAAGGGCGCGCGTTACATAGACTCCGATGTTGTCTTCGGCGTGAAGGAAAAACTGATTGCCGAGTTCAAGGAGACGCCGGCAGGAAAAATGCCCACTGGAGAGGTTTCCAACGAGCCTTTCTATGTCGTGAACTACGACTTTGTGCTCAGCAAGAAGTAAGACACATAGGAATGCCTTTCCGCCTGCGTGACTTGTTATGCGCTGGCGAGTAGCTCTTGCAACCTAATTCCCTCCACTGGCTTCTCATTTTCATGGTCGGGCTGAACTTAGTTCGTGGAACTTTTCGATATGCTCCACGGAATACAGGTGAGGGGTTCCTCCGGGTTTTGCCGATGTGTTTTTGTTCAAGTTTAGGGGATTGAAGAAAGGAATTTCTAAATGATTTCCAAACGTTACGGCATATGGTTTTTGGCTCTTCTATTCGCAACACCTCTCACCGCCAGTAGGTCTGTGGCCGCGCAAAATCAGGACGGAGGTGACAGTCCCAGGGGACAAATGGGAAGGGGGGGCCGCCGCGGCCCCATGTCTACCAATGACCGCTTGAAGCAGATGACCAAGGACCTGAATCTGACCGCCGACCAACAGGCGAAGATCAAGCCGATTCTTGAGGCCCAACAGCAGAAAATGCAGGACCTAAGAAACGACAATAGCGGAGACCGGGACTCCATGCGTGGAAAGATGCGGCAAATTCAAGACGACACTAACAAGCAGGTTCGCGACTTGCTCGATGACAAGCAAAAGGATATTTTCGACAAACAAGAGCAGGAGCGCCAGCAAAGAATGCAAAACGGTCGGCGTGGAAGGGGAGGCCCAGGTGGAGGGCCTGACGGGACGCCGCCACCTCCTCAGCAACAATAAACCGATGCCATCGTTTCGGCTGTGGCGCCAAAGCGCACTCAGGCGCTTTGGCGCCAAATGACATTCCGGTGAAAAAGAATTTTTCTGCCTGATTCTCTCGAAACCGCTTCGCTTTAATTTGGTTCCTTCCAAGAGACTTGCTCTTGATACAATCCACGCGCGGTTATTTATTGAGGAGCGCCTCCATTATTCCAATGAAGACATTCAAAATTGCAGTCATCCCAGGCGATGGAATCGGCAAGGAAGTGGTGCCCGAAGGGCTGCGCGCGCTGGAAGCGGCAGGCCGCCGCTTCGATCTAAAATTCTCCTGCCAACATTTCGACTGGAGCTGCGAAACCTACCTAAGAACAGAAAAAATGATGCCCGACGACGGGCTGAAGCAGCTTCGTCCATTCGACGCGATTTTCCTGGGCGCTGTGGGCTATCCCGGCGTCGCCGACCACATTTCTCTTTGGGGACTGCTGATTCCGATTCGCCGCGGATTTCAACAGTACGTGAATTTGCGTCCGGTGCGCCTGCTGAAAGGCATCGAAACGCCGCTCAAGAACAGGCAGCCCGGGGAGATCGATTTCTGCGTGGTTCGCGAAAACAACGAAGGCGAATATTCAGACGTGGGCGGGAGAGTTTTCCCCGGCACCGACGACGAGATGGCGATTCAGCAAAGCATCTTCACCAAGCGCGGCGTGGACCGAATCCTCCGATACGCGTTCGAGCTAGCTCGCAAACGGAAGTCGCACGTAACTTCCGCCACGAAATCCAACGGCATTATTCATACGATGCCTTTCTGGGATGAACGCTTCCACGCCATTGCCCGGGAATACCCCGATGTGCGGACCGATCAATATCACGTGGACATTCTTACGGCGCATTTTGTGCGCCATCCCGATTGGTTCGATGTGGTCGTGGGATCGAACCTGTTTGGGGACATTCTTTCCGATCTCGGGCCGGCCATAGCGGGCTCCATTGGAATCGCTCCCTCCGCCAATTTAAATCCCGAAAGGAAGTATCCCTCGATGTTCGAACCGGTTCACGGTTCGGCACCGGACATTGCCGGAAAAGGAATTGCAAATCCGATCGGGCAAATCTGGTCAGCGGCAATGATGCTTCGCCATTTTGGTGAGGAGCGGGCAGCGGCCGCGATCGAAAAAGCTATTGAAGATGTAATCGCGAAACCCGAAGTCTGCACTCCCGACATTGGCGGCAAAGCTACGACTGAAATCCTGGGGAAGGCCATCGCGGCAGAGGTTGAAAGTTAATTACGTTGAACGGCGTTCGAATAAACGAACTCCGGAGTGAGTATCTGCGCGAAACTGTCGCCCTCCGGCAGACGTCAGCGGACCGGCGCGAAAGGACGGGGAGATGAACTCGCATTTTTTGTCCGCCCTCATTCAAAAAATGAGCCGGGCCTGGATCTTGTTATTTCTGCTCGCTCTCTCCGCGCATGCACAGTCTGAATTGAATTTAAGGGGTGCAATCGACACTCGCGTGCATGTTTCGCCGGACAACGTCGCACGGGCCATCGACGCCGATGATTTGGCGCGGTTGTTCAAGAAAAGCGGCATACGAGGATTCGTGCTGGTCAATCACTGGGAAGCGACCGACGCGCTGGCCTATATGGTGCGGAAGGCAGTTCCCGGGATTGAGATATTCGGCGGGATCGAAATGGATCAGTCCACTGGGGGAATCAACGTTGAAGCTGTGAAACGCATGACGACGATGAAGGGTGGCTGGGGCAAAGTTGTCTGGATGCCCACGTTCGATGCGGTTACGTTTACCAACTGGGTGAAGAAAGATGGAAAAGGAAGGCCGTATTCAACAACGCTCGTGCCCATGTCCAGGGACGGTCACCTGCTGACCTCGGTGCTAGAGGTAATCGACTTCGTTGCCCAGCATCCTGAACTGTTGCTGGAGACCGGGCACAATTCGGCGGAGGAAGCGTTGATGGTCGTCCATGAGGCGCATCAGCGAGGAGTGAAGCATATCGTGGTCACCGGTGCGATGGACCCGGTCGTCAATATGACCATCGCGCAGATGCAGCAGGCTGCTCAGGAGGGCGCCTATATTGAATTTGCATACAGCAACGCGTTCGGATCGGAACCGGAACGAACTATGGGCGAGTTTGCGGATGCGATTCGCAAGATAGGGCCGAAGTCCTGTATCCTCAGCACAAATTTCGTCGATTACCCAACCCATCCACAGGCGTTGCTTGAGTTTATGGAGGCGCTGCACAAAGAAGGAATCTCCGTGGCGGACATCGACCTCATGACAAAGGTCAATCCGGCCTTTGTTCTGGGGCTTAAGCAATAGTGGCATTGATGGCTCACTATGAGAATTTCGACCGGTGCGCGTTGTTCACGCACTCTTATTTCGATTTGATTTACTAGCGGATGATTGAGAATAGAACTACGAGTTTGGCTTCCCGGGCAAGATTCGAACTTGCCACCCTTCGGTTAACAGCGATGAGGTTGCAAATCCTAAATGCCTTGTCGTCCGTTGCTTACCGACGCAATCATTCTGAAATCTACCCCTCAGTCGGGCTACTTGGGCTACATATTTGCAATCCCGGCAGATTCTCTGCTGCATCAGTAATAGCTTTCCAGCCGAAAGAGCCCTATATCCATATGATTGATTGAGGCCAGCGCTCAGGCTCGAAAGGAAAAGTACAAGAACTGGTGGCAGGTCACGGGTGACACTTAATTTTAAGTCTATTCCACCGGAGCATGTTTCTTCAAATCCTTCCATGCTACTCTCGGCACAATTTCCGGCGCGAGTGGTGTATCGCTTCCATCCTTATGAGAAAATTAAAGTATGAATAACCTCTTCGGCCTGATGATCGCTGCCATCGTGACCATTATTTTCGTGCGGCGATACCTGAAGGAACAAAAGGCCAAGGAGACTCGGGCTCACGAGGCGGCGAAAAAGGGAAGTCTTCGCTCGGATGGACCGCAATCACAGCATCCACATATCGATACGACCAGTTGTATCGGCTGCGCGACGTGCACTACTGTTTGTCCCGAGGGCGATGTGCTGGCCATGCTGGCGGGGCAGGCCGTGATCGTGAATGGATATAAGTGCATCGGCCACAGCCTGTGCGCGGAGGCTTGCCCTGTCGGAGCGATTACGATGGTGATGGCGAGTCCGAGTATGAGCGCCGACATGCCGCATCTCACTGGCGAATACGAAACCAGCGTTGCGAATATGTTCATCGCAGGCGAACTTGGCGGATTGGCGTTGATCAAGAATGCGGTCAACCAGGGCCGCGAATGCATCGATGTGGTGGCGGCGCGAATATCAAGCCTGCGAGCCAGGAAAGCCGGGGTGGATATTCTCGACGCGCTGATCGTGGGCGCAGGGCCAGCTGGAATCAGCGCATCGCTTCGCGCAATCGAAAGAAAACTGAACTACCTTACGCTCGATGAAGGCGAAATTGGCGGCACCGTCGCAAAATATCCGCGGCAAAAATTGGTCATGACCAGTCCCGTGGAGCTTCCACTCTACGGCAAATTCAAGAAGACGGAACTCTCCAAGGAAGACCTTCTTTCCTTCTGGAATGAAGTGCTGCAGCGCGTGGACTTCAAATTCCGCAGCGGCGAAAAGGCGGAAGAAATCAGGAAAGGTGAAGACGGGCTGTTCACGGTCATGACGACGAAGGGTGTGTATCGCTCCCACGCCGTGGTTCTGGCGATCGGTAAAGGCGGCAGTCCTCGGAAGCTTGGCGTCAAGGGAGAGGACCTGCCAAAAGTGATGTACCGGCTGATCGAAACCGATCATTACGTGAACAAGAATATTCTGATCGTCGGAGGCGGAGACAGCGCCGTCGAGGCTGCGATGGGGCTTGCGAACCAAGTCGGGAATAAGGTGACGCTGTCTTATCGCAAGGAATGCTTCACACGCCTCAAGGACCGCAACGAAAAGCGCATCGAGGAAAGCATTCGAAAAGGAAAACTCGCGGTAATTTTTAATTCCACCCCCCTCGAATTCACTTCCGCATCTGCGATTCTGGATTTGGGCGACGGAAAATTGCAGGAAATTCCCAACGATTTCGTCTGGGTCTTCGCAGGGGGAGAACCGCCTACGGCATTCCTGAAAAAGATTGGCGTCAAAGTGGGAATGCGCGATATGACATCAGAAGGAAGCAGCGAAGCAAAACAGAAGGTTCTTGCGCTCAGCTAGCTCGAGATTATATCCATGCAGAGATAATTACTGTGGAGGTATGCTCCCCTGTGAATTCACGGGAGGATGTCCCGGCGGCAGCGAACTACCGGATCCGGGATTTACCAGGTTCCTGAAGTCGGGTAAGGTCCCCGGCGACGATGAAGCTGGATTCTGGTGAGGATTTTCGCCAGGTTTGGGATGTTCGATAGCCCCGCCCGCGGGCTGGCTGTTTTGCACAACCCACTTTCCATCCTGCTTTTCCAGTTTATAGCTGACCTGCATGCCCGCCCCTTGGGGTGCGCCCGTCTTGGGGCGAAATTCCACTTGCGCTTCTGCCTGATTCCCCTGGACGGAGAGATTTTGAATATTCATATCCATTGCAGAAAGATTGAGCGATTTTAGCGCACTCAGATGCTGGTTGATGCCCAATCGAATGCCGTCGGTGTCGTTTGCCTGTTTGATGCAACCGGCTGAGAATGCGAGGACGGCAAATAGCGTTGAATATAGAACAAATCGCTTCATGAAAATCTCCTCCCGTTTACCTGTACCCCATCCCTAACACCACAATAATATGCACGATGGCGAGCAAGGCAAAGGAATAGCTGAACGGGCGATGGACCACGTGCCACAAGTTGAATACCTGCTTGGTGCGGGAGAGGAACAGGACGCGCTTGGATAAGGACGCCTGCCTCCGCGCACTGGTGATGACGCGCTCGAGCTGCTCGTTGCGCGTCGCTAAGAGTCCGAACAGAGAAGTAAGCCAACCACCGAATCCGCCGGCCTGCAAGCGTAGCAAGGAAACCTGGAAAGGGCGTTTTATGTCAAGCCAGATCATCCAGCAGAGGGCAACCACCATTGAGGTTTTCGCGACTTGAGTCGCCGTTGGCAATGCCAGCAAATCGATCAGGTCGTTGCCCAGCCTTTCGTGCTTTTCCTCCGCGGCCCAGCGAAGCTTGACTTCCATCTCCTGAATTTCCTTGATCGTCAGTTCGGCGGCGTTCAAGGAGCGAGGAATTTGAGAATATAAATACCGGCCGATAAATCCGCTGAGGGTGACAGCCGTCATAATCCAGAAAGCCATTCCGGCGATTCCCCCAAATTTGAACGAGGAATGAAGCGCAATCACCAGCGGCGCGGCTGTGCCGAGGATTACGTGAAAATCCAGCCAATGGCGGGAATTTCCCTGCTTGCCCAGCCAGGTCCAGCGCTTGCGCAGCGGGTAGAGATAGATCAGGAAAAACAGGAGCACGCCGAAGACACCGAGGTTCACGCCAATGGTGCCGCTTGGCCGCAACAAAGCGTGCTTGGGTGAGAAGGGCCGCTCATTCGAGCTGAGCGTGTAGTAATCGAAACCGTAAACGGTGAAAACGGTGACGAACGCCAGTGCCACAATCCACCCGGCCAGGAGTCGATGGCGATGTTTTCTTTCCGAGGTATCCCGATTCAGAATGGCGGTTTGTATTGTCGCTGATTGACTCATGGATTTGGACCGATCTCCTCATGAACATTGACGTCGAACTTCTTATAGTCCGTGAAGCGATGGAGGTTGCGCCAGTGCTGGCGCGGGGTCTCAACGTCGATTGTAGCCGATTCCGGCACCCACGCAGACTCACCTTCTTCGCGGAATTGATGTAAAGCGAAATGGACTTCGCTATGCATTCCAGCCAGGCCGAGATCGCTTAGGCTGGAATCGACCGTAGTCTCGATCTTCACCACAGCGCCGGATTGCGGATCGATCCAAAGCGCTCCAGATAGGGGAAGCGGATAATTTCTGCCGCGCAGGCGCAAGGTTGCGGGCGAAGAAGCGCCGGGGACGGGCTTGAAGCGGACCTTCGTGTAGGCGACTCCGGCAAATGTTTCGGTCTCGGCGGGCGCGAACTCATAGCTGGCTTCGTACATCGGATGGGCAACAAGAAGCAGGCTGGCAAAACCAGTGGTGACCATTAACGTACGTCCGGGATCGCGGAAGGCGGGATTATGATTTTGCCGCGACTCATTGAATTTGAACGTTCCGTTCTGATTGATCGTCTGAAATTGATAGTTGTAGGCTGAATTCTCGCGGTAAATGGTTCTGCCGCTGCCGTTCAGCACGAGCTGAGTGACGGCTTCCTTGCAGGTGAGGTCGGAAAAAGTCTTGAAGTATTCCTGAATCTGTTTTCGCGCACGGGACAAGGCGTCGTTTGCAGAGGCTGCAATGTCGGCTACTGGCGCAGCCGGTTCCTGGGCTCTTATATCTTTAGGAGCACCGATGAGCGCAAGGCCGGCAAGCAAAATCATGACACACTGCCACGTAAGCCGAGCGTGGGCGAATTTCGAAACGGATTGGCGATTCAGCTTCATTTCGGGCGGAACCCTCCAAACCGGTAACCGAACGTCACATTCATCTGGCGATAGCTTATCGATGTGCCTGCGTTCCAGCTGTACAGACCTTCCACAAAGTATCGGGGCCCGATCGTCCAATCGACGGTTCCGGTCACGAATTTTGAGTTGGAATTGGCGCTGAAGCTGGAAATTAGGTGCTGCATTCCGCCCTGCACCTGAACGTGAAAGCGCTCCGCCAGGCTTCTGGACAACGAAACAAATTGGTAAGTGCCCTGTCCGAATGAGCTGTTGAACTTCGTGTATCGCAGGTCCAGTTGCAGGCCGGTGTTGTGAATTTCACCGAACGTGATGCCGTACATTTGATTCCAGGACGAAGCCGTATCCGTGCTGCTCTTGCTTCGGCCAATGTCGGTGGATACAGCGATGCGATAGGGGAATTCGAAGCGCACGCCGCCACTGATGCCCTGAAAGAGATATTGATCAAGCAGGCCCGTGCCAATCAGCGCCGGATCGAACGTAGGCAAGTTGCGAAGGTAATTGTCGTTCAAATTGAAGGTTAAAAGATTGATGGGCTGATATCGCACGCTGGTGAAACTTTGCGTCAGGCCAGTGTTATAGGAAATGCCTGCGGGCGTAGTGCGCGCAGCATCGGCTTGCAACGAATTGTAAACGGAAAACGTGCGGCCGAGCGAATATGTGTTTTCGAGGAAAGCAAATTCGCGCGCGAGATGCCACTGAATTCCGGTCATGGCGAGTCCAAAGGTGCTGCTGATCTTCTGGTGCTCGAAGTCACCCTTTTCGTAATTTACAAAAGTTCCGGCGATATTCTGGTTGGGGTTGTAACTCCAGGAAGTCGGGTCCGGGGTAGACCCGCCAAACACGCCGGCAGTCAAACGTTGGGTGATTCTGTAGCCGAAGAACCCGCCGTCGATGGTGCTCAGACTCGGTGCGTAAGGGAGAAAAAGGCGTCCGACTCCCATGGTGACGACCGAATCGGGATTCTGGTAATACAAACCAAGATGATAGGTTCGATTGATTAAATCGGTCAGGGTGTTGGGCGGGGTCGTGCCGAAACTGCCGACGGTTTGCGAATTCATCCGACCGCGCCAATAGCCGGTAAAATTCCAGTGTGTGCCCGCAATGCGACTCATGTCGGCCTGAATCATCAGGCCTGTTTGGCGCGAGCTGAAACCGCCGGGTTCGGAAAGCTCCCCAAAATCGAAACCAATTCGTCCGCGGATTTGATTTTCGAGGGGCGTCTCGGGATGCGGAATAGTTGTTGCCCGGACTTCTTCATCCAACGGATCGCCATAGGAAAAAGTGACGACGACGGGATAGTTTTCCGATTCGGCGGCGTTGGTCTTATCTTCGCGGACGTGGACGCTTTCGGGGTCCAGATACGCAATGTCCCCCACCACCAGGTCTTCGGTCGATTTAACAATTTCCGCCGCTGAGGAGGAGTCTGCCACGGAAAAAATGCGCACATCGGCGATCGGTTCCTGTCCTTGAAACCTTACGGCATCGGTTGTTCCGCCGTTCGGGTCGGGGTGCACTAGGTGCAACAGCATGCCCTCTTCAAGACCCTCATTGTTCCCGGCATCGAGATAGACGGAGCTTTCCGAAATATACTTGACACGGAAAATATTTCTTGCCGTGACGGGAGATTTCGCGGGCACTCTTGCCGGCGCAACGGTGGGATTCGTTGACAGATCGGATGGCGCTGTCTGCGCGGATTGACTTTGCGCGAACAGTATTGTCTGCGCGGTGAATAGTACCGCTCCGGCCGCCATTGTGCGGCATAGCAGACGTGCGCACTGCTCCAGCCGCCTATCCATTGGGGTGGCATCCCGAGGCGGTGCAGGTCATTGGCCCGTAAACCGCACCCTTCACCCCTGAATGGTCTCCCGTCCACTGGTTCAAGGCATGGCAGCCATTTGTGCAATTGAACGTCGTGAAGTTCGTGGGCAGGCCGGGAGTTTGGTGGCACGTTGCGCAGGTTGCGGATTGGTGTGGGATTCTCCACCAAGTGTGGTTGAAGGTTGCCGTGGTCCAGGCCGTCGTGTTGTGGCAGGTCGAGCACGTGCTCGCCGCCGGGAAACCGGCGCCGGTGTGATCCGGGATATTTCCACCAAGAGTGGAAGTGCTTTGCCAGTCCGCTGTGTGGCAACTGTAGCAATCGATCGGCGGCGGATTCGAAGTTGTGTGGCAGAGATTGCAGGCCACGGTGGTGTGCGCGCCAGTCAATGCAAAGCCTGTTGTACTGTGATCGAATGTCGCGCCCAGCCAGTTGGTCGTCGTGTGGCAGGTATCGCAGGTTTTTGGAAATCCGGACGTGACGTGATTCGGAACCGTGCCACCAAGAGTCTGGGTGCTGTTCCAATCGGTAGTGTGGCAGCTGTAACAATCGGTTGGCAACGTGCCGCTGTAATTGCTGTTCACGTGGCACAAGGCGCAGGCAACGGTGGTGTGCGCGCCGGTCAGCGGAAACGTGGTTGTGCTGTGATTGAATGTGGAACTGGTCCAATTCGTCGTGGAATGGCAGATCGAACAGTCCGTTGGAAACGCTGCTGTAATGTGATTCGGAACTGCGCCGCCTAGCGTAGCGGTCGAGTTCCAGTCGGCCAGATGGCATCCATAGCACGCGGTGGTATTCAGCGTGTAGTTGTTGGCAATGTGGCAGGAGATGCATTGCGTCGGTGTGGGAGAAACGTGCATGCCCGTCAATGCAAACCCGGTCGTGCTGTGGTCGAACGTAGCCGTGGTCCAGCTCACCGTCGAATGGCAGGTGGAGCAGTTCGCTGCGGCGAATGCAGCTCCCGCAACGGAGTGCGGAGGAGCATTGGTCGTCTGCCAGTCCGTTAGATGGCAACCGGAAGTCCCGCAAGCGGTCGGGGCGATATTCAGTGCATAGTTGTTGCCGACGTGGCACAGATTGCAGGCGACCGTCGCATGACTATTGGTGAGTGGAAAACCCGTCGTGCTGTGATCGAAAACTCCCGCGGCCCATGTGGTGATCGGATGGCACGAGGCGCATTGTGCCGTCGTTGTCGGAAATCCCGCCGTTACATGGTTCGGAACGCTCCCACCGATCGTCGTGGTGCTGATGAAATCGGCCTGATGGCATCCATAGCAGTCCGTTGAAGCAATCGTGTAATTGTTGTTGATATGGCATGAAGCGCACGGAGTTGGAGCCGGAGACATGTGCGTCCCTGTTAGGGTGAATCCAGTTGTCCCGTGATCCCATGTAGCCGTATTGAATGTAACCGTTGTGTGACACGTCGAGCAATTCGCCGCCGCGAATGCGGCTCCAGCCGTGGGATGCGGCGGGGCATTCGTTGTCTGCCAGTCGGTGAGATGACAACCGGAAGTGCCGCAAGCAGTCGGCGCGATATTCAGAGAATAGTTGTTGTTGATGTGGCACAGATTGCAAGCCACTGTGGCATGACTATTGGTCAGTGGAAATCCAGTCGCGTTGTGGTCGAAAACTCCGGCAGACCATGTCGTGATCGGATGGCACGTGGCGCAGGCCGAAGCTGTGGTTGGAAACCCAGCCGTGACGTGGTTCGGTACGGTCCCGCCAATCGTCGTGGTACTGACAAACGCTGCCTGGTGGCAGCCATAGCAATCAGTCGAGCTCAGCGTGTAATTGTTATTGATGTGGCAGGAGGCGCAGGGCGTCGGCGTCGGAGACATGTGCGTGCCGGTCAGCGTGAATCCAGTCACGCTGTGATCGAATGAGGCGGCATCCCAACCCACTGTCGTGTGGCATGTGGAACAGTTTGCCGCGGCAAATGCCGCTCCCGAAGTTGAGTGCACTGGATTGTTAGTCTGCTGCCAGGTCGTCAAGTGGCAGCCCGAGTTGCCGCAATCGGTCGGCGCGATATTCAGAGCATAGTTGTTGTTGATGTGGCACAAACCGCAGGCAACCGTGGCATGGCTATTGGTCAGCGGGAAGCCGGTCGCATTGTGGTCGAACACTCCTGCGGACCACGTGGTGATCGGATGGCACGTCGCGCAGGCTGTGGCCGTAGTTGGGAACCCGGCAGTAACGTGATTGGGCACGTTCCCGCCGATTGTCGTGGTGCTGACGAACGCCGCCTGATGGCAGCTATAACAATCCGTCGAACTAAGCGTGTAGTTGTTATTGATGTGGCAGGACGTGCAAGGCGTCGGTGTAGGTGACATGTGCGTGCCGGTCAGTGCGAACCCTGTCGTGCTGTGGTCAAACGTCGCGGTCATCCAACTGACGGTATTGTGGCACGACGCACAATTGACGGCAGCAAACGGTGCTCCCGCAGTGGAGTGCACGGGATTATTCGTCTGCTGCCAGGTCGTCAGGTGGCAACCGGAGTTGCCGCAATCGGTCGGCGCAGTCGTCAATGTGTAGTTGTTGTTGATGTGGCAGGAAGCGCAAGCCACATTGGCATGGCCGTTGGTGAGTGGAAAACCCGTCGTGCTGTGATCGAACGTGGCCGTAGTCCAGCTTACAGTTGTATGGCACGTGGAGCAATTCGCGATCGCAAACGCCGGACCGGCCGTCGGATGCACAGGATTGTTGGTCTGTTGCCATGTGCTCAAGTGGCAGCCGGAGTTGCCGCAATCGGTCGGCGCGATGGTCAAATTGTAGTTGTTGTTCAGATGGCAGGAAGCGCATGGAACGTTGGCATGGCCGTTGGCCAGCAGAAAACCCGTCGTGCTGTGGTCGAAATTCGCGTTCAGCCAGGTATCGAAGGAAATATGGCAGGTTTCGCAGGTGGTGGAGAACTTAGCCGCCACGTGATTGGGATTGACGGTCTTCTGATAATCCGACAAGTGGCAGGATGAGCAGGCCGTCGAAAGGCCAATGTATTGTCCGGCGGCCGCGTTCTTGTGGCACTCCTGGCATTCCACGACGGCGTGTGCCCCCAGAAGGGGGAATCGGTTGAAATGCTGCTTCATCGAGTCCACCGAAACCTGCCAGCCGAGGGGGCTGTGGCACTGGGCGCAATTGGCGCCAAATTGACGGCGGTGGATATCCGCGTGGCAATCCGCGCAGTTCTTGCCCACATCCTTGAAAACCGGCTTGAGGTGACACTCGGTGCAGTAAACTTTTTCGTGCATTCCGCGCAGCGGGTATCGCGTGGCGTCGTGGTTGAATTCAGGAACAGCCCGAATCGGTGTCCAACTCGTGCTCGTGTGGCAATTCTCACAAGGAATCGCAAGTGGACCGTGCGGACTCCGGCTAGGCTGCCGTTGAGCGGCCGCTGGTAGTGCGAAGGCTAGTGCCAGACCGAAGAGCACGAGCCACCTGCGGGGCTTGGATACTCTCGAAATCATTGCTCCGAAAGACTTTAGAAAATCTCCGACCCCATGAGGGGAACTGGATTCTGAAACAATACTCCCATAGGACAGCGTAAACAACTGAGCCTAAGGACAGTTAAGGGTCATGTCCTATCTACATGGAAACGCGAGGCTTTGCCTTTTTCCCGGCTAGAGTGGACGAACATCGGGTCCATGACAGTCAGCACAACTCCGGGACGTCGGTTTATAGAACAAGACAGTCTTCCCCTGCACTTCGCGTTGCAGCGCGTGACACATCGAACATGCAACGTTGGCATGCCCCCCTTGCAGCGGGAATTGCGTGCGCTTATCATGATCGAACGTTGACGGCGTCCATCGCTGGACGATGTGACAGTCCCCGCATTTGGTAATTCCATCCTTCACAACAAATTGCCCTGCGTGAGGATCGGTATGGCATGCCTCACAAGCCTGCGGCGTCCCTTTGAACTGAATTTCGTGCGTCCCTTGAACAGGCTTGTGGCAATCGCCGCAAACGACCGCACGATGCGCGCCAACCAGCGCAAATTTCGTCTTCGAATGATCGAAGCTCCTGACATCGATCCACGATCGCGTGTTGTGACAAGCTTCGCAGCCCAAAGGTCTTCCGTCCGCGCGCTTCTGCGCCATGCGCTCCTTGAACTCGCCCTTGTGCGGATCGGTGTGGCATGCCGTGCAAGTGCGATCCTCAAAATGGAAGGGCAGGATCTTGTCGGTTCTGCCGCCCAATCCGGCTTTATGGCAATCGGCGCAGGAGACGGCGACATGGGCTCCGGTGAGCAGGAAACGCGTGTCCTTGTGCTTCGCAATTGTAAACGTCGAATGATGAAAATCCTTTACGGTGTGGCACTGTTCGCAGCGATTCTGGTAGGGCGCAGCGGCGAATTGCTTATCGTGCGCATCCTGGTGGCAATCCGTGCAGGCCGCGAATTTCACTTTGTAAATCGTGTCTTTGCCCGCGGGTGTGTGGCATTTTTCGCAAGCCACAGCCGCATGTTTTCCCTCCAGCGGATAGTGGGATGTCGCATGTTCCTTCGCACCAAATAGCGACGGCTTCCAGCCATTGACGTTGTGACACTCCGAACATTCCCCTTTGCTCACCCGCGCCTGGAACTGCCCCTTATGGGGATCGGGGGAATGGCAATTCGCGCATTGGGCGAAAGCTATGGGGCGTTTAAAATCTCCGCCCGCGTGGCAATCGCCGCAACCGACCTTCAGGTGCATCCCGACCAGCGGATATTTCGTTTTCGAATGGTCGAACTGGACAGACAGATTGTTGACCTTCTTCCACCCGCTGGTGGTATGGCAGGTTTCGCAGGCGGCCTTGAAGGTTCCCTTGTGCGGATCCGTATGGCAAGCCGTGCAGGTATCGAATTTGAGTCCCGTGAATTTTACCGTTTGATCTGGCCCGGAAGGGATGTGGCATTTGCTGCAGGCAACTTGCGTGTGCATGCCAGTCAGCGGATATTTTGTCTTCGAATGATCGAACTGCTGGGCCTGTTTCCAATCCGTAAAATTGTGGCACCGCTGGCAATCGTTGCCAAGCTGGCCTTTGTGGGGGTCGGTGTGGCAAGTAACGCAATTTGTCGAAAGTCCCAAATAGGAATAGGAGAGGTCCTTCTTCTGAATCAGCGCCCGTTCTGCAGGTGCAATGTGCGCTAGCGTGTGACATTTCTCGCATGCGACGCCGCCGTGCTTCTCCACAAGAGGATAGCCGGTGAGCTTATGGTCGAACTGCCGGAGGGATGGCTCCCAGTGCACCAGTGTAAAATCGGTTCCATTGTGTTCGAGGTGGCATCGCACGCAATCATGGCCATTTGGATTTTTCATTCCAATCTGAGCGTGGAAACCGAGATGATTGGCCAGCCTCTGCGCGATTTCTTTGTGGCAGTCGAGGCACTTGAACGTCGGCGTGCTGGCGCCGAACTGGTGGCAGGAGGCGCATTGCGTCGCGCCGTTCAGGGATTGATGAGCCTTCGAGAGCGGCCCGGGAGAAATCTGAGCGTTCGCCGCGGTTGCAGCAAACAGGATCAGCAAAGAAACTGCGCCGAGCAAACCTGCAAGGCGAATCTGTTCGACGGACCTGTTGGCCTGGCGCTTTAGGGTTGGCCCTGCACTGCGCACTTATTCCTCCGACAAATGCCGTCGCGCCATCAGGCACTATGCCCCAGTTTGTCCAAACGTATCATCTGGAAATACTTCGTTAAATGCGAAACTGGCATCGTGTGCCCTTTTCGAAAGCTGTACCGGGGAGCAGTGCGCGGCAGGCCGACTTAGGCTACAAGACAGAGTTGACGAGACTTCCGGGAGGATGCGTGAGTCCAATGTGGGGCAAAGACTAGAATGGCTCCCCGGGCAAGATTCGAACTTGCAACCCTTCGGTTAACAGCCGAATGCTCTACCGTTGAGCTACCGGGGAACGGGAGCGCTGGTGCGATGGTACAAGGAGTCTACGCCAGCGATATTGTTCCTGCAATCGCGGGTTGCGGTCGGTAGTATCCTGATCTAGAGAAATGCGTTCCAAGGAATGAGAGGCTGCGGCTTCGGAATCCAGCTTGGGAACGCCAATCTCCCGATTGCCCGCGGTTTTGATTTGTTAAAAACCGAGGGCAAACCCGCCAATCGGGAGATTGGCGTTCCCAGGGTTCACCCGCTTGAATGCCGTAGCCAAATTTGAATTGGGAGACTACCTTGCGGCGGTAAGACCAATTCCCATGTGGATTATTTCGTGGGGGACAGTTTCGCTGAATTCGTGATGGCCAAAAAAGCTTCGCTGGTACATTATTTCATTCGAAGGCGCTCCAATAGCAACCTAATGGGAGGAATGTAGATGTCAGACCGCGCTAAATCTTATTCACGCTTCATGCCAGTCGTTATCGCCATTCTGGCGGGGTTGTCTGTCTCCGCGCTGATGGCCGGGTGCGGGACGTCGAAGCCGGCGGCGCCGGCGCAGGACTCGGGAGTGCGGCGGTACCAGTTGCATGGGACGGTGATATCCATCGACAAGGATAAGAAACAGGTGGTGGTGGATCACGGGGAGATTCCGGGATTCATGATGGCGATGACGATGGGATATGCCGTCAAGGCTCCAAACATGCTCGATTCGCTGGCACCGAACGACACCATCACTTCCGACGTGGTGGTGAGTGGTGATGATGTCTGGCTGGAAAATATTGTGGTGGTGAAGAAGGCTAACTCGGCGTCAACACCGCCTGCCGCGGATTCTAAAGCGGCTTCGGGAACATCCGGCAAACAATAAGGGAGAGCGCGCCGCAGTGCGGTTCACTGCGGGGCGCTACCGGACACCCAACCAATTTCACGGACGACCGACTTAGTGAGACTGCCTGCGCTCCTGCTCCCCGCCTGCCGGTTTGTTGTTTTGCTGTCCCTGTGGTTGCCCACGCTCGGGAGCTTTCTCGGGGGCCTTCTCCGGGGCCTTCGTGCTCGAGCTCGGAGGCGGCGCTGTCGCCTGCGGCTTCTCAAACTGATGGGGGCGATAGGTGTCTTCGTTCACGCGCGCCGGAGGGGCGAATCTCACCGGCGGTTGCGTTTGCTGCGCCGGCTGTTGTGGCACCTCTTGCGGGCGCTGAGGCATTACATGCGGCGATGGGGCGCTTCCTGGTTGCGGCAGATTCTGATTGCCTCGGTTCGGCGGAGTGAACGTGCCAGTGGGCGGTTGTTGCTGCACTTGTCCACTGCGCTGCGGATTCACCAGTTGCTGCTGCGGAGCGTTCCCCGGTTGCGGTGGTGGTTGTTGTTGCTGCGTGGGCGCCTGATTCCCTCGGACTGGTGGAATAAATGTTCCTGTGGGCGGCTGTTGCTGCACCTGTGCTCCGCGCTGCGGATTCACTGGTTGCTGCTGCGGAGCGTTCCCCGGTTGCGGTGGTGGTTGTTGTTGCTGCGTGGGCGCCTGATTCCCTCGGACTGGTGGAATAAATGTTCCTGTGGGCGGCTGTTGCTGCACCTGTGCTCCGCGCTGCGGATTCACTGGTTGCTGCTGCGGAGCGTTCCCCGGTTGCGGTGGTGGTTGTTGTTGCTGCGTGGGCGCCTGATTCCCTCGGACCGGTGGAATAAATGTTCCTGTGGGCGGCTGTTGCTGCACCCGCGCTCCGCGCTGCGGATTTGCTTGCTGTTGCTGCGGGACATTTCCAGGTTGCGGCGCGTTCTGATTGCCCCGGCCAAATGGGGTAAAGGTGCGGCTATTCGGTTGTTGCTGCTCTTGCCCGCGCAGTTGATCCATCTGCTGCTGTGTGGGGGCGCTACCGGGATTCGCTGCCAGCGCCTGCTGCCTGCGCTGGAATGACACCGGCGGAGCAGCGGGCGGCTGCTTGGCGATCACTTCGCGCCTCATGGCTGCGTCCGGCGGCCTTACTGTCGTGGGCGCGCCTGCACCGACGACGCTTCTCCGTTCCGGCACTACCGAAACGCCGCGCTGAATCTCCGCGCCTTGAAGCTGCTGCTGGTTGATGCGAACGTTGGCCGCGCCTACAGAACGCGCATTCACAAACGTGTCATGCGAAACCGCGGTGACGGCGGCAACATTATTTTGGTGCATGTACGTCACATTTCTGACGTTCACATTGTTGTACACATTGGTCACGTTGACGACGTTCACTGTGGTGTTCGTGACGTTCACGTTCTGCACGTAACGCTGACTGGCGCGGTAGCCGGGAACATAGACCTCGCGCGGGCCCAGCGGGAACCAGGCGACTCCGCCTCCTCCGCCACCGATTGAAAGTGACAGACCGAATCGCGGTCCGCCAACAAACGCCACGAGTGCGGGTGCGTAAACGGGGCGAACGACAACTGGCCCCGGCACCCAGCACCAGCCTCCGCCGACAACGGCCCAGCGTCCGTAATGAAATGGCGCGAAGCCCCACGGTTCGTCCTCGACCCAGGTCCAGCCCCACGGTTCGATCCAGACCCAATGGCCGAAGCGATAAGGTGCCCAGCCTGCGGCGACTCGTGAGGGAAACCAAACCGTGCCGTAGTCCGGAACGTTTCTCCAGTTGCCGTAATCATCAAGGTCTTCATAGCCGATGACGTCGCGGGAAACGTAGCGGGCGGATTGGGCATGCTCCTCGCGATCGTCGCGCGAACTGCACCACTGGTCGAATTCGTCAGGCCCTCCGGCTTGACCCACATCAAAGGTCAGCGTATCGGTGCCGGATGCGCTGGCGCTCTCGCCGGAATCCAAATGGAAGTTGCTGCCGCCGCCGGTAGCCTCGCCTTCGCCTTCACGCACGGTGACGTTTGTGGACTGGCCATTCGGGTCCACGTCGATGCGGTATTCCCCCGGGCGCTCCACAGTGAATGCAAGATTCGGCGTGTCGATTTCGAGATCGTCGCCGCCATCGAGTCTCCTCACATGAATGCTCAGCGAACCCTGGGCGAGTTGAATCTGCACACTGCGGTCGTTGAGATTCAGGAAAGAAATGCCGGTTTGACCGGAAAGACGAATCGCTGTGCTGTCAATATGCAGCTCGCCACGCGCATTTTGATCGGTCCAGAGATTGTCACCAGTAGTGAGGGGGCGATTGGGATTTGCCTGCACCCAATCGGTCTCGCCGCCCGGCTGGAACGATACGGAGCCCTGAATGTAATTGAGGCGCGCGACCCTTCCCGGCGGATCGTCGTCTGCGGCGGCGGTCATCGAAAATGCGGAAAGAAAACTGACCGCAAGAAAAAGGAGCAGGAAAAAGGAAGATCGGTTTCTCATTTTTGTATCCCCTCAGCCTTCGCGTTCACGTGAGCCGGCCGTTCGGTCTCATTCTACTCTACGGGATGATACATGCCCGGCGATTAGGTGCATGCCGCTTACAAGACATTTTGCAAGTAAGCTCTCTTCTCTCATCCGGGAGGAACAGGAGGCTCCCTCCGGAGCCTCCTGACGGTGAGTGAAGGCCGGCTTTTGGCCGGGACAGGAAGATCAATGATGGCTGTGTCCAGAGGAAGACCCGCCCCCACCACGCGAACCGCCCCCAGAGTAACCGCCGCGACTGCCTCCGCCGCTCGGCGCACTATGCACCTGCGGAGCAGGAGAACTTCGCGGCGTCACGACGGGCTGCTGCATGTTGAGCGGCGGCCTGCTGTAGCCGTAATTTCCTGAACTCCCCCTCGAATAATTCTGATTCTGCCTGGGCGATTCGGATGGTTGAGGAGGATAGGAGCGCGATTGTGCGCCGCTCTGTCCTCCATAGGTCCTGGCGGCCGTATTGGGTTGAGTCCCGCCAGAGGTTGGGGTAAACGTCCTCCAACCGGGTCGCGTGGACCGAACCGATTGCCCCTGTTGCGACGAGGGCGGAGTAAAGCTGCGCTGTGCCTGCGTGCTCCCCTGGACTTGCCGGGGCGCGCTCGATCCTGAGTTCAGGCTGCTGGCATTAGTTGGGCCAAAGCTGCGGAAACCCGGGCGAGCCACATTTTGCTGCGCGCTCTGGCCAGAGGGAGTATAGAAACGCTGATTGGTGCTTGTGCGATTCGGAATCGCGCTTGAACTTACCTGCCGATCTGAAGGGCGGAAACTCTCGCGCGACGGCGTCACCGGACTTGCGCCGGTCATCATGCTGGCCTGCCGCAACGAGCCGGCGTCGAATCTCTGTTGCTGCGTCGGAACGCGCCCTCGTCCGAATTGATCGGCACCCATCGAGCTTATTCCGCTGCGGACGTGTTCGTCGTTGAAGGCCCGGTCGACATTCGAGAAGCCTCGTCCTCCACCGCGCAGGGGTTCAACACCGCCGCCGAAATTATTGTGGATGTTGTAGACGTTGACGACGTTCACGCGGGTCACGCCACGGCCATACCATGGGTAGAACCGGTCGCCCGGACCGATTGGCAGCCAGCCGATGCTGCCGAATCCGCCGCCGAATCCGAAGCCAACATTCACTCCCCAGCCACGACCGCCGAATCCCAGGAAGGAAACGTATGCCGGCGCCCAGATCGGACGATATCCGCCGTAAACGGGTCCCGGCCACCAGCCCCAGCGCCCGCCGTACACGAACCACCGTCCGTAGTGATAAGGAGCCCAGCCCCAGGGTTCGTAGGAAACCCAGGTCCAGCCATAGTAGGGCTCAAAAACCCAGCGGCCATCGCGGTACGGCGCCCACCCCGCATCTGCGGATGGAAACCACACCGAGCCGTAGTCGGGAACATTGTTCCACTGTCCATACGTATCGAGGTCCTGGCTTCCGGTGTAGTAAGGATTCGTGTGCTGCCAGCTTGAAGCGCTTTCGATCACGCGGTCGCGATCGCTGTTCCATTTGTCCCAATCGTCTTTGCTGTAGGCAGCGGAAACGTTGTATTGAGCGTTGTCCGCATTACCTTGAATCGTGATGCGCTGATCTCTTTCAACGCGCGTGCTGCCCTGCGGCGTGGAGATTTCCGCGGAGCCTTTGCGGACATCGATGACGGTTTCGTTGTCCGAATTCACCTGAATTCGGAAGCTGCTTTCGCCTGCTTGCGGATGGATCGCAACGTTGGGCGTTTGAATATCGGTATCGGCTTCGCTGCCCCGCAGCACATCGTAGTTCACCAGGCCCTGTCCCACCTGCAGCTGAATCTGCGTGCGCGAGAGGGTCACGATATTCGCCGACGACTCATCGGAGAGGCGCAAAACGTTGGCGTGATCGAGCTGAATTTCTCCGCGCGAATTTTTGCCCGTCGAAACGTGGTCGCCGGGTACTACCGGGGTATTCAGCGTGGCCGCAACCCATTCGGTGGAATCGCTGCGCTGCGTCGTCAGATCGCCATGAATGAAACTAATGCGCGCCGCGCCGGGGCCGTCCTGGGGTTGCTGCGGATTGGCCTGCGGAGGCATCCCCTGCTGCGGGCCACCCTGCGGGGGCGTGCCCTGCTGTGGCTGCTGGGGCGGATACTGCGCGGGAATCTCCTCGGGCTGCTGCTGCGGATCCTGTTGCTGCGGATTCTTTGGGTACTGCGCGTACGCCGTCGCGCTCAATCCAAGGATCGAGGCCCCGAACAAGAGAACCGTTGCGAGACCTCCGAGATAGCGTTTCATCGTCTGCCTCCTGCAATTGCGCGTCATAAGTTCAGCTACACTCCCCTTGGATGAATGCATCCCCTATGCCAAACTGGGTCAACCCTGAATAATTAATAACTTATCTATTTTCAGGTGCTTACAGGAGCTCGAACGCCTGACAATTTTCCGTATGGAATCAAGATTCGGTGGTTCTGAAGCACAGATGGTGGATTTCAGCCATGTAAGCGGGCGGAAGGAAAGGAAATGCCGCCTAATTTTCGGTTGTGTCCGGCACGCCTAATTTTGACAATCGATAGCGCAAAGCGTTGCGCGAGAGGCCGAGGGCACGGGCGGCCTGGCTCTTATTGCCGTTGGCGCGGCGGAGGGCTTCGCGGATGGTTTCGTCTTCCCACTGTTCGAGCGTCATACCGGGCGGCAGGACGTGCGGCGTATTGGAAATAGGACGCGCGGGCTGATCGTCCAAATAAATGTCGGCGGGGCCTAGCGCGGTTCCCGGAGATTTTCCCGCGGGAGGCGCTGAGGAAAGTGTGACGCCGCGCTCGATGATGTTTTGCAACTCGCGGACATTTCCCGGCCAGTGATAATCCATCAACTTCTTCATCGCCTCCGGTGCGATTCCGGCGATGGATTTTGCAGATTCGCGCGCGTAACGCTCCAGGAAGAAATTCGCCAGCGCGGGGACGTCTTCCTTGTGATCGCGCAGTGGAGGGATATCGATGGCAACGACGTTCAGGCGGTAGTAGAGGTCCTCGCGGAACGTGCCTTCCTCGAGCGCGGCGCGCAGGTCGCGATTGGTGGCGGCGACGAGGCGCACATCCACTTTGTGCGTTTTCGTTCCGCCGAGGCGTTCGAATTCGCGGTCCTGCAGCACGCGCAGGAGCTTCACCTGAATCGCCCCGGGTACATCACCGATTTCGTCTAGGAAGAGCGTGCCCTTATCGGCCAGCTCAAATTTTCCCGGCTTGCTGGTCGTTGCGCCGGAGAATGCTCCCTTTTCGTATCCGAATAGTTCGCTCTCCAATAAATTTTCCGGGATCGCAGTGCTGTTGATTTTGATAAACGGTCCGGAGGCGCGCTGCGAATGCTCGTGAATCGCGCGCGCGATCAGGTCTTTTCCGACGCCGCTTTCTCCGCCCAGCAATACCGTGGAATTGGTGGGAGCTACGCGCTCGACCAGCGCGAGGACCGCCTGCATTTTGTCGCTCTGTGCGACGATATTGGCGTACGAGTAGCGATGCCCCAACTCTTCGCGCAGCGACCGGTTTTCCTCACGCAGGCGGTGCGAATCGAGCTCCTTGCGAATCACCAGCACCAACTCGGCGAGCGAAAACGGTTTGGTTACGAAGTCGCTCGCGCCCACCTTCATCGCTTCGACGGCCGCTTCGACCGTGCCGTGCGCGGTCATCATGATCACGGGCAATGCGGCGTTCACGCGCTTTACCGCCTGCAAAAATTCCAGGCCGCTCATGCCCGGAAGGCGAAGGTCGGTCACCACGAGGTCGGGCTTCTCGCGGACCAAAAGTTGCAGGCCTGCTTCCGCGTCCGGCGCTGAGTGAACGACGAAACCTTCCTCGCCGAGTTGCAGCTCAAGCAGCCGCCGCATTTTGGCTTCGTCTTCGACGACGAGGATTGTTGTTTTTTCCTGGCGCGTGGTCATGTGAAGTTCAGGTGCAAATGCCGGAACCCACAAGGCTACTATAAAACGGTCATCATTGTGCCAGTCTGCGCGCTTGGAAGTGAAGCTGCAAATGTGGCGCGGCGTTGACCCAGAATTAAGGTGTTATACTGCGGCACTTCGGAGATTCGATGAGCACGGCCCACGCCACGGTTGAAAAACCCGTCAACTCGCCACGACAAGTCTTATTTGCCAGCCTGATAGGCACGACCATCGAGTTTTTCGATTTTTACATTTATGCGACGGCGGCAGTGCTCGTTTTTCCGGCATTGTTTTTTCCGAAGTCCGATCCGGCTTCGGCGATGCTTGCTTCGCTGGCAACGTTTGGGATTGCGTTTCTGGCGCGGCCGATCGGGTCGGCTTTGTTCGGCCATTTTGGCGACCGCGTCGGGCGGAAGACGACACTGGTGGTAGCGCTATCGACAATGGGGCTATCCACAGTTGCCATTGGAGCGCTGCCGACCTACGGCACAATTGGCTTTGCCGCGCCGCTGCTGCTGGCGTTGTGCAGGTTTGGGCAGGGACTCGGTCTCGGAGGAGAATGGGGAGGCGCAGTGCTCCTTGCGATTGAGAACGCTCCTCCCACAGAGCGGGCCTGGTACGGCATGTTTCCGCAGCTGGGAGCTCCCATCGGATTTTTTCTGTCGGGCGGCGTTTTTCTGGTGCTCTCGCGATTTCTTAGCGACAAACAGTTCTTCGCATTTGGCTGGCGGCTTCCGTTTCTGGCAAGCGCAGTGCTGGTATTCCTGGGACTCTACGTGCGGCTGACCATCACCGAAACTCCCGTGTTTCAGGAAGCGCTCCAGCGCAGGGAGCAGGTGAAGGTTCCGATGGTTGTGGTTTTTCGAGACTATACGAAGACGCTGCTGTCGGGAATCATGCTTTGTCTCGCGACGTTCGTTCTCTTTTATCTGATGACGGTGTTCGCGCTTTCATGGGGCACCAGCGCGCTCGGCTTCAGCCGCGAGAAGTTTCTGGTGATGCAACTGTTCTGCATCTTTTTCTTCGCGGTGACGATTCCTATCTCTGCGATCTTGGCGGAGCGAGGCCGACGCCGCACCCTGCTCTGGATCACGGCAGCGATTGCTGTTTTCGGTCTGGTGATGGCGCCTATGTTTGCTGCGGGCACTGCGGGGGCGGTGGCCATGATGGCGCTGGGGCTGTCGTTGATGGGGCTAACGTACGGACCGCTGGGCACAGTGCTTTCCGAACTGTTTCCCACGCCGGTGCGCTACACAGGCAGCTCGCTCGCATTTAATTTTGCCGGAATCCTGGGCGCCTCTCTCGCACCATACATCGCCACATATCTTGCAAAAAACTACGGACTGCAATATGTCGGCTACTATCTCTCCGCAGCGGCGCTGCTAACACTGGTCGGACTGCTTTCGATTCGCGAAACGAAAGACGAAGATCTGGCCTCATCGGAGTCATGACCTTTAGCGCTTTGCTGAGGTCGGAAGTACCGCATGCGATTGGTTTCATTGCAAAACGGCGATGCATCCTCAAGAACAGTGTGGAAGGAATGTGCTGTCTTCCCGGTTCCGGCCTGTAGGAAGGGCGTGAGCGCGACCACGGCTGATTTGGTTCCACTGTAAACAGATGTGAATCCATCGGTTTGCTCATAATAGACTTGTCCAGGCGTCCTTAATTTCACGGGGTAGTCCGGTAGTTAAGTGATAGACGAAACTGCGAATGGCGATGCTCTTGGGAATCAGTGCATGGGTGCGAAGTTTCTGTAACTTAATGTGGAGGTTCCCATCGATATTAGATTCGCCCAATGCATCATCCCGTACTTTGGTCCAGTTGGCGGAAAGAGCACAGCAACTTTTCATACCAATAACATTCTAAAGAAGTTCGGGATTTCGATTCACTCCGACTACGTAAATGGTACTTCCGTACCACATACCTCGTTACTTCAGTTCAGTACTCTGCATTCGGATTAGAGGATTAGCTGAAGCAGTGCCGGGGGCGGAAAATTCCTCAATGCTCTTGAACACGCAAGCGGCGATTCTCATCAGATATTGCAGGAACATTATGCCGAGTTTGCTCGTGTGTAGATTGGACGAAGCATTGCGTGGTCTGGAATCAAGGGAATGATTTCCTTGCCGATAATCTAGATCGATGACCGAGACGCTGACTCCTAAGCCTAGCGTGCTCAACGATTGAATGAGATATCAAGACTAGAGGTATGAAATGAAATATTCATTCCTGCGTTATTTTTCGCTGACATTGATCTTTTTGGTGTCAGTCACCACGCATGCGCAAACGCCCAATCTTGTTTTCTCGAAGAGTCTCTCCGCCACGCATGAAGCGGGAAACAATTTCAAAATTCAATACGGCGGGTCCATGGGCACAGGGACGCTGGCCAACAATCTGTTGACTCTTAGAATGACCTATCCACACGGAGCGACCATTTCCTCCTTATCGGACAACAAGTCCAGCACGTATACTTTAGGAGCAACCGCAGATAGTGGGCAATGGGTAACGGCAATTTACTACATAGCAGGAGCGCCCGCGGGAATCACCCAGATCACTGTTACATTCTCCTCAAGCGTTGGCGACTGGCATGGAGCTCTACAGGAGTATTCTGGCGTGGCGACGAGTTCGCCCGTGGATGCCACCTGTTCGAATCATTCTACTTCCGTACAGTGCAGCGGCGCGATTGGCACGACCGCGACCGGCGATCTAATTATTGCAAGCACGATCGACGTGGGAAACGGCGGCAATCTTTGCGGCAGCACAAGCAGTTCGATACAGCCTGGCGGAAGTTTCATGCTCGATGCCGCTGATCCCTACTGTAGTGATGCTGATGAGGAATTTGTCCAGTCATCGGCGGGTTCGATCACGCCTAGTTTTTCCATGGCTGGAAATTCGCACACATTCAACATCGCGGCAATGGCGTTTAAGTCGGCAGCAGCAGGAACTAATCCTACCGGTATGTATATCCTTCACCAGCAGACCATTCAGATTAATGAAGGTACGTCTAGCCAGATGAACTATTTTGTATCGAGCGGGAACTTGGTTATAGCTTCGGTGGACGACGGTAACACGAACTCCGGCGGTAACATCATCACGATTGACAGCTGCACACCGTCGAACACATGGACAAAACGTAGCCCTTCAGGCCCTGATGCCCCGCAAATCTTATTTGTTCCCTCGGCATCCGTGTCAACAAACATGCACTGTACGATACACAGTGGAATGCCATCGGACACTACGCTCGTTGTGATTTATGACGTAGCAGGGGCGGCTAGTTCGCCTGAAGATGTGGATAGCCCCTATTATTCTAGCAATGGGACGACCATTAACGGACCAACGGTTACGCCAACGGCCCAGACTGGGATCGCTTTTGCGGTCGAAGAAACTGGAACTGGACCGTCAACGAAAGTCGGAACCGGATTCATTTACGATAACACTCCCTACACGGGAGAGACGGATTCCAGCAAGCTGAACAACGGAGACGGCTGGCAACACTTTTATTACAACAGTACGTCGCCGATCGCGTTCAGCTGGACGCAGGCAAATAGTTCCTCAACGATGGCGGCTTTTGCGGTTACGTTTAAAGCTGGGGCAGTTTCCACTCAACCGCAACCTCCCACAAACTTGAAAGTCACAGGCGTCCAGTAAACAAATGTGATCGTGCCAAGTTCCTTTGGGAACGGCATTCAGACATCCTTAATTTCACGCAGAAGTCCTGTGGTTACGTCATACACGAAACCGCGAATAGCAATGGTCTTGGGAATCCACGGGTGGGTGCGAAGTTTTTGCAATTGATGTCGGACGTTCTGGTCAATATCCTTAAACGCGTAAAAGAAGGATGGAGAAATTGCCGCCGTTCCGGTGCAATCCTGGATTCGATTGCGCAAATCCTCTTCGCTGCTGTGCGTCAATCCGCAATCGGTGTGATTGATGACCATGATTTCCTCGGTGCCCAGCAGATAGTGGGAAACCACCAGGGAACGCAGGCTGTCATCGGTAACGATGCCGCCGGCGTTGCGGATGATGTGCGCGTCGGCCGTTTTCAGGCCCAGAGTCTGAATGGAGAGCCGTGTATCCATGCAGGTGAGGACCGCGAGCTTGCGCTCGGGGCGCGGGGTCATTCTGCGCAATTTATGCGTGCGGGCATAAACTTCGTTTGCTGCAATGACTTCGTCGATCACGCTCATGGCCGTATAAGTTTAACTTAGGCCTGCCGGAACCGCATCAGGAAGGTGAGAGAGAGAATAGCTAATTTCAGGCGGTGGCTGAGGCACTTGTGTCGCCACTGAAGGGACTTACCGGACGTTCGATGTAGTTACCCACCGCTCGCCCTTCACTTCGTTCAGAACAAGCGCGGTGGGCTACGTTGTGCCTTCCTTTCGGGACTCCCGAAAATGTAGAGTTAAATCCATATTCAAACAAGCGGCGGTTTACGCCTTACGTTTCGCCTCGTCCATGAACGCGATTGCATTCGCGGCACATTCTCCGGCTTTCGCGACGGCGACGTGGTAGGCATCGCTGGTCAGCACGAGCAGCCTGGAGTTCGGAATTTTCGGCTGGGAAGCGATGACCTTTTCCACCGGTTGCAGCGCGCTTCTGTCCGTCGTAATGATCAGCGTGGGCGCGGTAATTTTCGGCAACATCGCATTGAGGTCGAAGGCGGCCACCAGGCCACTGATTTCGCGGCGGGTGACCGGGTCGGTGTTGTCTCGCAAGTGGTCGAAATAATCCATTTCTTCTTTGGAAGCCATCGTCCCGAGCCGCAGCGATTGCGGCGCGCCGTCGAATTTGCGATCGACCGAGCTGAACGGCCCGGCGCAGACGATCAGGGTTCGCACACGCTTGGGGTAGGTTGCGGCGAATTGCATGGCGAGCGCGCCACCGGTTTTTGCGCCAACGATGTGTGCCGACTCCAGCCCCACCGCATCGAGGAAATCCACGATGAACTTCATGTAGTTGGCAAACGACCATTCGAAATTGGCCGGAATCTTCGAACGCGCGAAGCCCGGAAGATCGGGCCGGTAGAGCCGATAGTGCTGCGCCATTCGCGGAACCCAACCCCACCAGACATCGCTGAGCTCCAAAGCGCCATGCAGGAACACGACAGGTTCACCATCGAGCCACGGCGCGCCCAGCCAGTCTTCCCGATAAAAAACTTGAAGACCCGACCGCAACGAGGCCATCGCCGTGGTCGAGCCGACGCGGTCTGCCTTGACTTCAGGCAGCGGCGTTGCTTCGGCGGCCGGCGTCAACGCGTCCGCGACGGCAGGCAGTGCCGCGGAGGCCAATCCCCACTTCATTAAAGCTCTCCGGCTCGGTTTCTCCGTGAAGGTCATCGGTTTCACTCCTCGTTGTTCAGGCGGACGATTAAGGCGGATTCTAGACCGGTTAGGCGCACCGGTCAATGAAAGGTAGGTAATGGCAATTGGCAGATTTAGGGGAAATCATTTTATGTGGAATCAAGGGAATCAATACGACGGGTAGTCCCGGTACTCACAAATTGCAAGCGGTGCCAAGAATCGTTGCGTTGCGGCTGGCCTCGTGTGGTACAAAGTATGAATCTCAGTTGGAGGCAGCTACTTAAATGAAAGACCGCCGCACGGCACGGCGATATGAATTATCGCTACCGTTAAATGTTCGCGCCTCCGAAAATGCAGGCTTCAAGACCGGCAAGACCCGTGACATTTCCAACCGGGGACTTTATTTCACAATCGACCTTGACCTGGATTCCGGCGCCAATTTGGACCTCAATGTGACCCTCCCGGCTGAAGTCACCACGGGCGATTCAGATGTGGTCATCAGGACCACTGGAAAAGTAATTCGAGTGGACAAGCCGACCGGGATTGGAGACCAAAAGGTTGGCGTTGCAGCCATGTTCGGTACGTATGAAATCGTTCGAAGCAAATCCGACCTTGATTAGCGAGTCCCCACCCTATGTCAGAAGGAAATCCTCCAAGGGAAGTCCTCCCATCGCGAAGTCAGTTCGACGCCGCGGCGGGCAGAAATACGCGAAAGCAAGCGCCTCCGGCAGTATTATTTTCCAGGCGAATCGCGCCACGATGATCGTCCACAATTTTGGCGACAATCGAAAGCCCCAATCCGACTCCCTCTTTTTTTGATGTGAAAAATGGATTGAATATCTGCTCGCGAAGTTCCTGCGGAACTCCCGGCCCGGAATCCTCCACCGTTACCGACACGCCAGCCTCGCCTTTTGATGAGTCCGGCGCAATCGAGAGCCGCATTGTCTGCGGCAATGTTCCCTGTTCCTGCATGGCCTGGAACGCATTGGTGATCAAATTGATAAAAACCTGTTCGCAAAGCTGGCGGTCCACGGAAATTTCAGGCAAGCCCGGCGCATATTGCTTTTCAATTTTTATCTTAGTATTCGGAAAGGAAGCCGAAGCGGATTCGAGAGCACGATCAACAATTTCGGCAATATTCTCCGGATGTAATTCCAGCTTCGCGGGGCGGGCAAAATCGAGAAAGCGAACCACCAAGGCATTCAGGCGATTCACCTCGGAGGAAATGTAGCCTGCCAGTTCCGCAATGAGCGGCTGCGATCCGGCAACTTTTTGATTGAGCATTTCCGCTGAACCTTTGATCACAGCTAGCGGGTTCCGGATCTCATGCGCCAGACCGGCTGAGAGCTGCCCAAGAGCTGCCAGGCGCTCGGAGCGGCGCGCTTCGGCTTCCGCTCGGCGCAACTGGCGATTGGTTTCTTCCAGCTTTTCCGAGAGAATCTGCAGCCGCTCGACTTGGCACCGGTTCTCGGTTGCGAAGCGGTTCACCAGGATGGCCCCGATAAAAAAGAAAAGCACGCGGATGGCGAGAAGGCCCTTTCCTTCGGCGGTTAGCTCATAATCCTCGTACTCCTGCAACGCTGGAACCAGAAGGGAAAGGTACGCAATGGACGCGACCGTGGTCCACGCCAACGTGGCGATGGGACCGAAATAGATGGCGGCGCTGACTACGGGCAGGAAATAGATGGGCCAGTAGTTGCTATTGATGCCTATCTCGCCTGTGTGATTGAGCAGAAGCGTGGCCAGCAGGATTTTGATTGCTACGACATACGCGGGCCCGCGGTTCGGCATGCGGCTGACAAGCCAGCCTTCAGAGAGCTGGCAAACCACAATCGCCAGCATGATTAGTTGTTTGTGAAATTCGGAAACCGGAGGTAGCAATGCCAAACCGCCGAGGAAGGCCAGCCAAAGAAAGTCGATCCAATTGAGCGCCGAGCGTTCGCGGTCCAGCATCTTGAAAAGCCCCGGCAAAGTCTAACACGAGGTTTGGAGGATAATTGTGGAGAAGCTTGATTCTGAGGAGACAAATCGCTTGGAATAGGCTTGCCTGAAAGTTCTTATCGAGAGGTCACTAAACTCTTACTTAAAGGTTAGGGAGGGAATGGAACCTACTGCTGCCACCCGCCGCCAAGCGCCTGATAGATTTGCACGAGGGCAAGAAGTTCATTCAGCCGCGCCTGTGCCAGCCCGAGTTCCGCCGAGAAGTAGTTCGTTTCGTTGGTAAGCACTTCCAGATAGTTAGTGGTTCCGGCACTATAGCGCTGGCCGGAAAGCTGGGCCGCGTCCTGTGCGGAGTGGGCCAGCAGTTCCTGCTGCGCGCGGAACTCCTGGTCTTTGCGGTAGCCGACGAGGGAATCGGAGACGCTGCGGAACGCACCTTGGATCGTCTGCTGGTAGACGAGGAGCGCTTCCTGCTGTTGCGCTTCGGCCAGGCGGACGCCGGAGCGAATTTTGCCCGCCGTAAAAATCGGCTGGCTGATCGCTCCGCTGAAGGTCCACAGGCCGGACGGGCCGCTGAACAGGTTGGTGAGCGACGCGCTCTGGAAGCCTGGCGTTGCCGTCAGCGTAATTTGGGGGAAATACGCGGCCCGGGCGACGCCGATCTGCGCGTTGGCGGCGATCATTAGCTGCTCGGCCTGGCGAATGTCCGGGCGGCGTTCGAGCAGCGCGGAGGGCAGCCCAGCCGGGACTTCCGGGGCGTGCGGCTGCTGCGTCAGGTCCATGCCGCGTGGGACGGCGGCGGGATTATTTCCCATCAGTATGCTAAGCAGATTTTCCTGCTGCTCGATGCGGCGTTCCAGGTCGGCGATTTCACCTGCGGCGGTGTATACCAACTGCTCCGCCTGGCGAACGTCCAGAATGGAATTGATTCCGTGTTCTTCGAGAGTCTTGGTCAGGTCCAGCGATTCTTTTCGCGAAGCCAGCGCGCGTTTGGAGATGTCCAGCTCGAGGTCCAGCTCGCGAAGCTGGAAATACGCGGTGGCCACGTTCGAAACCAGTGTCGCGTTCACTTCCTGGCGCGCCCAGTCGCTGGCTAGCAGATCGGCCCTCGCCACTTCGGTGGCGCGGCGATACATTCCCCAGAAATCTGGCGTCCACGAGCCGGTGGCCGTCACGCGACCGTAATTATATTCATAAGACGGGATTGGGCCCGTCGCGGGGTTGCGCTGGCTTGCCCCGATGGCATTGCCATACACGGACGGATATTGATTCGAACGCGTGATGCCGAGTTGCGCCTGCGCTTCCAGCACGCGAGTTGCGGCGATTCGAACGTCGTAATTCTGCTGGAGCGCGGTGCGAATTAGTTGTTGTAGTTGCTGATCCTGAAAAACTTCCCACCATTTTTGGTCGCCTAGTGATGCAGGCGTCGTGTTCGCTGCTTCGGACTCGGTAAGACCGCGATACGTGCCGGGCGGATTCACCATAGGCCGTTTGTAATTTGGGCCGACGGTGCAACCGGAGAGACAGATTGTTATCGCGCAAAGCAAAAGAGGCGCAGAGAAAATCGGAAACGGGTTTCGGAAAAGATATTTCATCTGGTCGCAATCTCCAACATTTTTAATCCGCAACGGAGCCGCCTGCGGTCGGAACCGCCGAGTGCTTCGAGTGGAAAAACGATGTGCGGTCCAATACTTTTGTCTGGAACTCCTCAAGGTACAGGTAAATCACCGGCGTGACGTATAACGTGATGAACTGAGACACCACCAATCCGCCAACGATGACCATACCCAGCGGTCGGCGGGACGCGCCGTCTGCGCCGTAGCCTGCGGCAATGGGGACGGCTCCGATTACTGCTGCTAGAGTCGTCATAATGATGGGACGGAAGCGGTCCATGCTCGCGTCGTGTATAGCCTGCTCCGCGGTTTCGCCGGCGTCGGTTCGCTGGCGGGCAAAATCGACGATCATGATTCCGTTTTTCTTTACGATCCCCATCAGCATAAACATGCCTACGAACGCATAGAGCGATGCTTCCTGCCCGAATATGAAAAGAGTCAGAAGGCCGCCCACCAGCGCTGTGGGAAGCGTGGAAAGCACCGTCAGGGGGTGCACGTAGCTCTCATACAAGATCGCCAGGATCACGTACATGATGAAGACGGCCAGGCCCATCAAAAAGGTCAGGTCGCGAATCGTATCCTGGAACGTCAACGCTTCGCCTTGCAGGCTCGCGCGCACCGTCGGCGGCACGATTTCCTTTTCGGCTTTGCTGATGAAATCGGTCGCGTTGCCGATGGGCACGCCCGGTTTCAGGTTGAAGAAAATGGTGACGCTGGTGAATTGGTTCAGGTGGTTTACAGACTGCGTGCCCAACGATTTCTTCCACGTCACCAGAGCGCTGAGCGGCACCATATTTTTTCCGTCGTCGGATTTGATGTAGAGCAGCCCTAGATCTTCGGGCTTAGACCGCTCGGAGTCTTTTACTTCCAGAATCACCTGATACTGGTCTTCCGGTTTTTTGATCAGGTACAGATAATTCTGCGAATAGGCGTTGCGAAGCAGCGTCAGGATGCGCGTTTCGGATACGCCATAAGTGCGTGCCTGTTCACGCTGAATGTTGATTTCCAGATTCGGCGTATGGGCAAAATAATCCGAAGAAACGGTCGCGAAGCCTGGAAATTGCATCAGCCTCGCCATGAGTTTCTGCGCCACGTCGTAGACCTGTTGCGAGTCCACTCCGGAAAGCGCGTAGGCGTATTGCCCCTGGTTCTGGTTGGTCGCGCCCGTGCTGATGTTTAGGACGGGCATGGGGCGAAGAAAGGGAAAGACGCCGGGAATCGCGCCGAGCCTGCCCATCAAACGCCCCGCGACTTCCTGAATGGGAGAACGCACATTTGTTGGTCTGAGGAATCCGAGCAGGAGTCCCTGATTGGATGCCAGGAATTGATTGTTCCCGGACATCGTGAAAGTCGCTCCGATGGCGGGGTCCTGCTGCAGCACTGCGTCCGCCTGGGTCTGAAGGGCCTGCATCTGCTGCGGCGACGAGCCTTCTTTCCCGATCATTACGCCCCAGATGAATCCACTGTCGCCCACCGGCAAGAAAGATTTGGGAATAACCATGAAAAGAAGAACTGTACCCGCCATGCACAAAACCCATGTCAATGCGGAGATCCAGCGGCGGCGCAGAAACCACCAGAGCGATTTTCCGTAAGCGTTAAGCACACGCTTTTCGATCGTGCCGGTGGTGCGCTCGATCCAATTCTGCTTGATGTCATGCCCTCTTGGTTTTAGCAGCCTCGCGCACATCAGCGGCGTAAGCGTCAGCGAAACCAAACCGGAAGCGAAGATGGAAACAACGATGGTGATGGCGAATTCGCGGAAGATGCGGCCGACCAGTCCGGACATAAATACCAGCGGAAAGAAAACCGCAGCGAGCGAAATCGTCATCGAAAGAATCGTGAAGCTGATTTCCTTGGCGCTTTGGAGAGTAGCCTCAAGCACAGGCATTCCTTTTTCCATCAGGCGCACCGTGTTTTCCAGAAACACGATGGCGTCGTCAACCAGGAAACCGATTGCCAGAGTCAGCGCCATCAGCGAGAGGTTGTCCAGGCTGTAACCTAGCAGCCGCATAACCATAAACGTAATCAGCAGCGACATTGGCAGTGCCACGGCGGGAATCAATGTATCTGTAGCTCGTCCCAGGAAAACGAAGATCACTGCAACAACCAGCAGGAAAGCAATCACCAGCGTCACTTCCACGTCATCCACCGAATGCACAATGGTCTGGGAGCGATCGTAGATTGGCGTAACGCGCACCGAACCTGGAAGTTCAGCGCTGATTAATGGCAGCAAATCTTTAACGCTCTGGGCCACAATCACGGCGTTGGAACCGGCTTGACGATTTACCGCGACCACAACCGTCGCAGAGGGCACGGAATATCCGCGCACCCAAAACCTCATGCTGATTCGCTCATCCTGCACCGAGTCAACCGCTTGCGCTACGTCGTGAAGGTACACAGGCGCGCCGTTATTACTGCTGACGATCAGATTGCCATAGGACTGCGCGCTTTCGAGTTGGCCGTTGGGGCGAAGTAACGAAGTGCCTGCTACGCCGTCAAGCTGTCCTGCCCCTGTGTAACTGGTTCCATTCTTGATTGCGGCGTTTAGATCATCGATGGAAATTCCGCGTGCCCACATTGCCGAGGGATCGACCTTGATGCGCACAGCGGACTTGGTGCCAAATACGTTCACGCTGCTGACGCCGGGTACGATGCTGATTCTCTGTCCGACCTGCGTGCTCCCATAATCGTAGAGCTGTCCGGGCGTCACCGAATCGCTGGTCAGCGCTATGTACAAAATCGCCTGGTCATTAGGGTTCGTTTTCGAATACGTTGGGGGCGAGGGCAGATCGACGGGAAGGCTGCCGGTCGCTTGCGAAATGGCCGTCTGCACGTCGGTGGCGGCCGCGTCGATGCTCTTGTCCAGAGAGAATTGCAGCGTCAGCGCGACGTGTCCCTGCGTACTTTGCGAGGTCACCAGTTCAAGCCCGTTGATCTGCATGAACTGCCGTTCGAGCGGCGTGGCGATATTGTTGGCCATCGTGTCGGGACTCGCGCCGGGATAGTTCGCCTGCACCGAAATCACAGGATAGTCGACAGCTGGAAGGTCGTTGACGGGCAGACGCTGGTAGGCAAGCACGCCAAACAAAATGACGGCAACAGTTAGCACAGCCGTCATGACCGGACGGCGGATAAATGGTTCGGAGAGATTCATGATTGCCCCACCGCCTTCGGTGCAGGAGGTGTCCCCGCAGCGTCACCCTGATCGACGCGCACCTTGCTGCCCGGCATCACGGCGATTTGGCCTGTGGTGACCACACGTTCTCCGGGTTTAAGTCCCTGCTCGACTACAACCAGATCGCCCTGCCGCTGTCCGAGTTTTACAGGCCGCGGCTCGGCAGTGGAATCGTCTTTGACCACATACACGAACGGGCCCTTCGCCGAGTCCTGCGGCGTGGCTGCCGGAACGAGTACAGCTCCTGGAATTGTCGCCAGAATCAGCCGCACATTCACAAAACGCCCCGGCCAGAGTCGGCGGCTGCCATTCGGGACGGTGGCACGCAGCATGACGGTTCCGCTGGCAGGCTGTACGGAATTATCCAGGAATGTGAGTTCGCCAACGAGCGGCTTATCCTGTTCGTCCGGCAAGCGCACTTCGACTCTTAGATTTCCTTTGCTGGTATGGCGCTGCACTTCGGAGAAATCATTTTCGGTGACGGTGAAGTCGGCGTAGATCGGATCGATTCGTTCGATGCTGAGCAGCGTGGTGGTATTTGAGGTGACGACGTTGCCAACGTCAACAAGCCGGTGCCCAGCGCGGCCATCGATGGGCGAATGGATCGCTGTGTACTCCAGATTCAGCCGCGCGGATTCGACAGCGGCCTCGAATTGCTTGACCTGGGCTTCGCCCACATCGACGGCGTTTTTTCGCGTGTCGTAGTCCTGCCGTGCGATCGCTTTCGATTCCACCAGGTCCTGCACGCGCGCAAACTGAATTTTGGCCAGGTCCAGTGCCGCCTTGGACTGGGCCAGGTTGGCTTCCGCAAGGTTTAGCTGAGCCTGGAACGGGCGCGGATCGATGGTAAAGAGCAGGTCGCCCTTCTTCAAATCGGCGCCATCGGTGAAATGGATTTCAGTGATTCGCCCGGACAGCTCAGGCTGGACGGAAACCGATTCACGCGCAACGGTTCTGCCCACTTCATCAATATAAAGGGGCACATTCTGCGAGATCGCTGCAACGACATTGACCGGCGCTGGGGGCCGTTCGAACGCCGGCGGGTCCTTTTTCGCGCATCCTGCAAGAGTAAGAGCAAACGTCAAAGCAAGAGCCATCCCAAAACGATGCATCGATCCACCTATCGCTTGCCAGGAAGTGAGATTCCAACTGCAACCAGCGTATTATGACGGCCTTCCATTGGATGTATCAAACCGTCTTTGGTGGCACAGGAAATCGCACGGATTGCGATACGATTATCCCTGCCTTGGCCAGAATCATAAATATCGCACCAAACAAGAACGCAACGCACCCGTTCGATCTGAAGCATGGGACCGACACGGGCGGCTATCTGCGACCGGACGAAATCCGAAGTGGTCACGCGAACGATGCGCTCAATAATGGCTACTCGGCCGTAGCGCCGTCCGTATTTCGAGAGGCATGCCACCGCTGGCGCGAGACGTTGCCTCCGTCGGCTGCGCGCGTCGAGACCTATAGCTTTGTGGACGTAGGCGCGGGCAAGGGCCGCGTGTTACTGCTGGCGGCGGAGTTGCCCTTCCGCAAAGTGATTGGTGTGGAATTAAATGAGGAGTTGGCGCGAATCGCGCGAAAAAACGTCACGCTGTGGAATCGGACTGCGAAACCACAAACGAAAATTCGCGTCCTGCGCGAAGACGCGATGGAATTCCGCTGGCCGCAGACTCCGCTTCTGGTGTATCTCAACAATCCGTTCGAATGTGCGCTAGTGGAACGATTGGCTGCCGATTTGACGACCGTCGCTGCATCTGGCCCGGGTCTGGTGGACGTCCTCTACGTCAACCCTGGCTGCGCGGAGGCGCTTACCGGGCTGGGTAGCTTCAAGCAGCTCTGGACCGCGGAAATTCCGATGGACGATGCTGACTGGAAGGCCGATCCGTATGGCGCGGCGTCCGATCGAGTGTCCGCTTTCCGCTATTTTGGAGAGCACAATCGGTAACCGTAAATTCTAATTCTAGAATGCCGCTTCGAACTCACGGAATCGCCGTTCGAGTTCCCACTGCTGCTCGGCTTTCTCGCTGGATTTCAGAAATTCCGCGCACTTGGCCGTTGGTTTCGCAGTGCCGGGAACATCCGAAGCACATGCAGCAACCGTGCGAGTGAAATTATCCCGCTCGCGCCACAGACTTTCTCCGGGAAGAAAATTGTGTTCCAGGCCGGTGCGGACCATTTGCTTCAGGTCCGCATAACTCAGCGCGTAGGTTTCTGCGGCGCGCACGTACTCATTCGTGAGGTTGCTGCGTGAGACTCCCTCGTCGTCGGATGAAAGCGCGACCGGGACGTGGAATTTGCGATAGATGGGGAACGGATGATCCTTGCCGCTTACTCCTAGAATTCCGTCGTTGCTGGTGAGATTGATTTCCACCATTACGTGTTTGGCGGCCATTTCTTTGAGCAATTCGTAGGGGCGGTCTTCATGCATCACGTCCACGCCGTGGCCGATGCGCTCGGCGTGGGCGTCCTCGACGGCAAGGCGGATGTGGCAGCAGAGGTCTTCGGGCGGGACAAGGCCTTCGGCGATTTCGCCGGCGTGCAGGGTGATGTGCACTTTCGGGTAGAGGCCGTGTAGAAAGTCGACCATCTTCATGTGCAGCGCGTAGTCGGCCATGGAGGTCGTTCCGTTTTCAGCCATTACAAAATTGATCCCGACGAACAGAGGATCGGCCGACGCTACCTCAAAGCCCAGCAGGGTTTGCGCGAAGACCTGTTCCTTCGGAAAGCCACGCAGGACCTGATACAAATATCGCACGGTGAGTTTGCACGCGGGCGATTCCTGCGGCTGGCCGCAGTGCTCGCGAACGTGGCGTTGCGACTCGGCCTCGTCGTATTCGGCTCGGGCCACGGATATATCGTCGCGTAAGCCATGGGCCAGCAGTTCGGTACGGAGCTGGCCCAGATCGTCGTTCCATCCCAGTTCTTTGGCGATGGATGCGGTATGGTCGAAGTTGGGCGTCACCATCAATTCCACGTATTGCTCATTTTGCGAAGCGGCGCGCGTGGCGACTTCGTCTAGCCATTCGCCAGTGTGGCGTGGGCTGATCCCGCCGAATTTGCCAAACGCATCGAAGAAATGATCGTGGCCGCTGACTCCCGCGGACGGCATGAAGCTGCGCATGGAAAAGGCGTCGATCAATGCATCGTAGAGATGCTGATCGGAAAAGGCTTGCGGGGCAGGCACCTTGCCTTCGCCGCAGGCCGGCTGCGGAGGTTCGGATTGCGCGGCGGTTTGCGGTCCGGCAAAGGCGTGAGTTGCCACATCGACGCAAAGCCCGTCTTCCGCACCATCACGAATAAAAGTTTCGGCGTATATGCCCCCGCTTAAATGATAGTGCAGGTCCGCGCCCTTCGGCATGCGCACCAGGAACGCGCGCAGGTCCAGCGGATTCGCGCGGGCGGATTCGAAAGCGCGCGCCGCGCGTTGTTCGGGGGATGCGTTTGCACTCGTGGCGCGTTTGGCAGCGGTTTGGGCGTGGGCGTTTGCCAGGCAAAATAACAGGAGTGCCGAGCCAATGCGGCAAAACCGGGAAATCGCTGATAAGTTGAAGCTGCGCATTTATAAACTCCGATTCTTCATTTGCTGGGGGCGCGCGGAATCGTCGATTCGCGCTCGGCCCAATTTGCGACGATGTCGCGAACCACTTTGTCGCCGACAATTTCCGCCGCTTCCAGCGACGACAAAACTGCCGGGTAGGCGCGACCAGTTGTGTGGTCCTTCAGGTCCTGCGCGGGCGTCTTGCCGGGCGGTTCGCGGTCATAGTTGCTTACCGTCCGCAACACGAGAACACGCTTCAGGTCCGCGCGGCCGGCGTGATCGAGAAACGTGAGCGACTGGAGCGTGCCGGAATCCTCCATCGCGGAAATCATATAATTTCCCTTGCCGCCGGTGAAATAGCGCGTCCATTCGTTGGCCCATTGGTTGAGGCGCGTCCCGTGCCAGAAGGTGCCGCGGACATCGTGTCGCCGCGCGTTACAAACGGCGGCTTCAGCGCGTTTGGAAAGCCGGTGTACGCCGCCCGTGCGGTGCGCAACCCATCCGAATCCGTCAGCCGTGTATCCTTCGTAAGCGCGAAGGCCCAGCCGGACAGATCCTGATTGAGCATGTAAATTTCACCTTCCAGATCGCTGGTTACAGGCTGCTCGTATGGCGTTGCCTTATGCATGGGAACATACCCGGTGGGCCAGTCCTTGGGAATTTCGCGCGCATCGATCTCATAGCCGATGTCGCCATCGAGCACGTGATTCGCCCACACCGCCGAGCCGAGCGAGACATCCGCCGGATCGCCGCCGCCGATTCCGGCAATCAACCAATACGCTTTCGAAAGGTCGAAGCGCGGGTCCAGTCCAAGGGCCATCACCGATGCGGCTGCCTTTGCAGTGGCGACCCCAGTCAGCATGCCCAGCACGCCGTCCTTGTTCATCCTCACATGGTGATAGCCTGCGGGAAGGGGAAAGATTTGATCGAGGTGTTCGCGTTCGACCCACAGGTGATACTCGCCAGGCCTGTCGTCCGTGTCTTCCCCACCCTGGAACATGGTCACCACAACGACTTTCACTTTGATGGGCGCAGGCGCAGCGGTTTGGGCAGGGAGGGAACCCACACAAAATGTAAGAAGAATTAGTGTTCGAACAGCACGCCGGAGACTCGGGTTCACGCATCCCTCCTTTCCCGCCAGACAAAACTCCACGCCGGATGGAATGAGAGTTTACATCACGAAGTGACGCTGCGGCTTTCCAGATCCATTCTAAATAGCGATCAATACCATCCTGAACTCTGCGTTGACGCTTTCTCCCGCGCAGCTTATATATGAGCGCGGCCTTGTTTTGCCGCGAGGAGTTGCTTTGCTCGAACGCTGGTTCAAGCTGGCCGAAAACAAGACGAGTGTGCGTCAGGAAATGCTCGGCGGCCTGACGACGTTTATGACGATGTCCTACATCATCGTCGTGAACCCGCGGATTCTCGCCGAAGCCGGAATGCCCATCGAGGGTGTCCTGTTCGCCACGTGCCTTTCCGCCGCAGTGGCGACGCTGGTGATGGGCCTGTGGGCGAACTATCCAATTGCTCTCGCGCCAGGGATGTCGCTGAACGCCTATTTCACTTACTCCATTGTGCTCGGCAGAGGCGTGCCGTGGCAGACAGCACTAGGAATCGTATTTATTTCCGGCGCGTTTTTTCTGGCGCTCACGCTGACCGGCATTCGCGAACAGATCGTAAACGGAATTCCCGATTGCCTGAAATTCAGCACGGCAGCGGGAATCGGATTGTTTATTGCATTCGTGGGATTGCGAAATGCGAAGCTCGTGGTCGCGCAGGCATCGACCTTCGTGGGCCTGGGCAGCTTCGCCGATCATGAAGCGCAGATTGCGGCATTCGGCTTGATTCTCACAGCCGTATTGATGGTGCGAAAAGTGGGCGGCGCGATTCTGCTGGGAATTGTCGCCACCACGATCATTGGCATGCTTCGAGGGACGAGCCAGTGGCCGACGCATTTCCTTTCCTTGCCGCATCCCGGCGGCACATTTTTGAAACTGGATCTGGTGGGGGCCTTGCACCTGGGCTTGATCGAAATCATCTGCGTGTTTTTCTTCGTGGACCTGTTCGACAATGTCGGCACGCTGGTCGGAGTGTGCGAGCAAGGAAAATTTCTGGTGGACGGGAAACTTCCCCGCGCAGGGCGTGCTCTGCTGGCGGACGCGATTGGCACAACGTTCGGCGCGCTGACGGGAACCTCCACGGTGACCAGTTACATCGAAAGCGCCGCGGGTGTTGCCGCAGGCGCGCGCACCGGGCTGGGAAATACTGCCATCGCGGGGCTGTTTCTGATCGCGCCATTTTTCGCGCCGCTGGTGAGCGCAATTCCCTCCTATGCAACCGCTCCGGCGCTGATTCTGGTAGGCGCGCTGATGTGCGTGGCCGTGGTGAACGTAAAGTGGGACGATTTCAGCGAGGCCTTTCCGGCGTTTCTGACGATGGTCGCCACTCCTCTAACATTCAGCGTGGCCACAGGATTGAGCCTCGGGCTGATTTCGTTCACGCTGATCAAAGTCGGCGCGGGTCGGCACCGCGAGATTAGTCCTCTAATCTGGATACTGACTGCGCTGTTTGTCTTGCGTTATGCCTATCTTGCGGTGGGATGAAATCCCAGCGGACTTCTAACTGCACTTCAAGGCGGAAAGATTCTCAATACTGGTAAACTGAATGTGATCTTATGCTCCCGCCAAAACCCATTTCCGCCATTCTTGATTCCATTCAAGTCGGCTTGCCTACGAACTACGGATTTGAAGATGCGCACGATGTGCATGACGAACCCTGGACGACCGGCTTTTTCAAGAAGCCCATCGCGGGTTCCGTTTTCGTCGGTAAAATAAACATCGTCGGCGACGGTCAAGCCGATTTGTACAATCACGGCGGAGTCGATAAAGCGGTCTTGGCCTACAGCGCCGATCATTATCCAAAATGGCGGGAAGAGTTACGCCTGCCCGAGATGCCGCACGGCGCATTCGGGGAAAATCTCACCATTGCTGGATTAAACGAAGGTTCGGTCTGCATCGGCGACATCTTTCAAATAGGGCCGGTAACGTTCGAAGTCAGCCAGCCGCGCCAGCCTTGCTGGAAGCTTGCGCGGCGCTGGCGCATGCACGAGTTGACTAGCCTCGTTGTCCGTAACGGGCGAAGCGGCTGGTATCTCCGTGTTTTGGAGGAAGGCCGGATCGAAGCGAAGATGCTGGTCACGTTGATCGAGCGCCCCAACCCTGCGTGGTCCATCGCACACGCCAACGAAATCCTGCATCACCGCAGGACGGACTTGCCTCTCATTCTTGCGCTGGCTGCCGTGCCGGGGTTGGCCGAATCCTGGGTGGATGAACTGCATGAGATTGCCGAGCGTTTGCGCTCGGGACTGCCTGTGGAATAGGTAGCGCGCCTCAGCTCTTCGTCAGGATTTTTCGATCGAAACAACATCCACCGAGACATCCAGCCAGTGGTGTTTGCCGCCAATTAAAATGCCCTTGGCTGGTCCCACGTCCTCGTAATCTCTACCCCACGCAAGCGTGATGTGCGAATCCGACGGCATCACACCGTTGGTCGGATCGAAATCCACCCACCCGAACCCGGGCGCAAACACGCTGAGCCACGCGTGGGAAGCATCGGCGCCGACCAATCGTTCCTTGCCCGGAGGAGGTTGCGTGGCGATGTACCCGCTGACATACCTGACGGCGAATCCCAGCGACCGCAGGCAGCCGATCTGCAAATGCGCGAAATCCTGGCAAACACCGCGGCGCAAACGCAAAACGTCAGCCACCGGAGTGCCCACGGCCGTCGAGCCGGGCAGGAATTTAAAATCTTTATAAATGCGCTCGGTAAGGTCGAATAAACATTGTAGGAACGGCCGTCCCGGCGTAAACGATGCCCGCGCATATTCAGCAAGATCCGGGGACAGCGGTATATACGGAGATTCGAAACTGAACTGGCGCGCCGAAAGCGTATCTCTGTTAGGAGCGGCGATCAGTATTTGCAAGGCCTGCTCCCACGGCATGGATTGCTCAAAATCCTGACGGACAGGCGGATCGACCTGCACATCGCTCTGAGCAGCAATCCTCAAGACCATGTGCGGCTCCTGCAGGCTGAACCACGTCACGCTGTTTCCGAAATAATCCAGGCCCACCGTTCTTACCGCCGGTGCGGGCAATACAAACAGCTCGTGGCTCAAACAGGTCTGCGTGCCCTGATCGCGCGGGCGGAGACGCACCAAGTTGTGCGATAGCGGAATCGATTCTTCGTATTCGTATCGCGTTGAATGAGTGATCCGGAATTTCACTCCGCGGGCTCCTCTCGCATCGCGCTGGTTTCCCGCGATACGACGGCGTGAGAAAAATAAATCTGGGCGATGGCCTCGGAAAGAAGGCCGCTGTCTTCGAGGATGTCGGAGAGCAGTCCATCCAGCCCGTCCCGGCGACGGCTTGCGGTAACCGAGCACAATTGGACAAAGTCGGCCAGCTGAATGGACGTTCGCAACTTCAAAATCAATCGCTGGTCGTAGTTGCGGTCCGGATGCGAAGTGTCGCGCGGGAGAGCACTCAGATGCTGATCGATCAGCGCCAACTGAAACGCGACCGCACGGGGATTGCTCTCGTCGGCAAGTAGCAGGTCGGCAACGGCGTGCGTTTCCAGGTGCGTCAAATATCGTCGGCGATATGTAAGAGAACTATCCGCGATTTCCAGAACCGCCTCAAGCAGCACTGGGTCCACTCCCGGTTCCGTAATCGTATCTTTCAAAAGATGGGTGACGAACGAAACGCGCTCGACGCGGCGGCCCATATCGAGAAATCTCCAGCCCTGCCCGCGGGTCATCGAATCCGCCGAGAGTCCGACGAAAGCCGCTAAAGTCACAATCAGACTATCGAGTAGCTCCAGAACACCCACGGCGGGTTCGCCAGCATTCACCTTGAAATTGGAAACGGTGCGGTAAATTTCCTGAAGAATGCGCCATGCATCGGTAGATACCGTGTCGCGCAGGATTCTCGCCAGCCGGTGAACGTTGGCGACCGTGCTGCGCAACCCTTCGGTTTTTCCGTCTCCCAGCATTCCGGCGATAAATTCGTGTTCGAGTTCCGCGTCGGCGGAGCTGAAAGAGATCGCACGGCAGGCGGACGTCAACGTCCTCATGGCATGTGGACTCTCGACGCCGCTCTGATCGATCATGCGCGCGAGCGCGCCCCGCGCCAAACGCGCTTGCGCGTCGGTACGTTCGGCGTACCGACCCAGCCAAAACAAATCTTCTGCGATGCGGCTGGGCAAATCGCCGCCGCCGCGGCTCAATGCCACCGGCTGGCTCGACGACGGAAGCAAAGTCACCGGGCTGACCGGACCGTCCGCCAGAATCCAGGTGTCCTTGCTGCGTCCGCCCTTTTGCAAAGAAACCACCAGCGACTCGTTGGATTTCGTGATGCGCGAAAGCGCTCCCTGCATCACGGTGTACGAATCTCCGTAGGCCGCCAGGTACGAACGGACTACAAACCGGCGCGGCTCGACCTGATCGTCGATCAATGCCGGCGTGGTGCAGGACATCACCTGCTCCTGCGCAACGAACCGCGCCGGATTGTTCTTGATCCTGCGGGCGAGTTCATCCAATTCTTCGCGCGTAAGTGTCTGGCCGAACACCGGGTCTTCCCCTACGGTCGGATACGCGGTCTTGATCACCATTTCTTGCAAATGTTCGAGAACATAGGACATCTCGCCGGCCTGCCCGCACCACCATGTTTGCACGGAGGGAAGTTTCAACTCCTCACCCAACAGGTGCCGGCACAGCGATGGCAGAAATGGCAAAAAACCGGGAGCCTGCAAGATACCACTGCCAACGGCATTGGCAACGGCCACAGTTCCCCGCCGGATCGCCTGCATCAATCCGGGAACTCCCAGGTAGGAATCGGGATTCAATTCCAAAGGATCGCAGAAATCGTCGTCAACTCTGCGCAGGATCACGTCCACACGCTGCAATCCTCCCAGGGTTCTCAGATAAACCATGGTGTCGCGAACCGTCAGATCGTTGCCCTGCACCAGGGAATAGCCCAGATATCGCGCGAGGAAAGAATGTTCGAAATAAGTCTCGTTATAAGGACCGGGCGTCAGCAGCACGACGCGCGGATTTTCGTGATTGGAAAGAGCCAGCGATGCCAGCGTTTCGCGCAAGGACACGAAAAATGGCGCGAGCCGCTGAACGTTACATTGTCGAAATACCGAGGGCAGCGCCCGCGAAAGCACAATGCGATTTTCGAGCGAGTAGCCAGCGCCCGAAGGGGCCTGCGTGCGGTCGGTGAGCACTTCATATTGCCCGTTTACATTACGCACCAGATCGGCGGCATACAAGTGCAGCCAGCGGTTGTAAGGGAGTTTCACGCCGTGGCAAGGGCGCAGAAATCCGGGATTTGCCCAGAGCAATTCGGGAGGAAGAATGCGTTTGTAAATGGTGTCCGCTGGTCCGTAGAGGTCGGCTAATAATCGGTCCAACAGATGCGCGCGCTGAACCAAACCTTCGCTGATGGCGTCCCACTGAGTCGCCGGAATCAGCAGCGGAATAAAATCGAGACTCCACGGCCTGTCGAGACCGTTCGGATCGCCATAAACGTTGTGGGTGACGCCGTTTTCGTGAATCAGCCTGCGGGCATGCTCGCGGCGCTGGCGAAGCTCGAGGGGACTCAAATCGTCGAGCATCGAAACGAATTCACGCCAGTACGGACGAATCGACCCATCCGGCTGCATCATTTCGTCGGGGAAATTGCGATGGACCGCGTAGTTGTAGGCGAATCCACGCGTGACTACACGAGTCGGCTCGACACGCTCGGGAGGGAGAGGTTCTTGCATATCGGCTATGGACACATTATTGCATTCTCAAGTCCAAGGTAAACGGCAATTCCTTGTTGATTTTTTCTTCCTCCACGGCCATTGGGCCCGGAGTGTGGCCGAACTTGAAAAATCTCGACACGCGCCGGCTCTCAGCTTCGTACGCGTTCACCGGAAAGCGGTCGTATCCCCTGCCGCCCGGGTGCACCACGTGGTATGTGCATCCGCCGATGGATCTTCCCGACCATGTGTCTACGATATCGAAAATCAGTGGCGAATGAATCTTGATTGTCGGATGCAGGCAGTGCGGCGGCTGCCACGCTCGGTACCGCACGCCCGCCACATATTCTCCATTCGTGCCGGTCGGATGAAGCGGGACGCGCCGGCCGTTGCACGTGACGACGTGCCGCGGATCGACCATCCCCTTCGCCAGCACCTGAAGCCGCTCTAGCGAGGAGTCCACCGCGCGCGACGTCCCGCCGGCATAGGCTTCCTCGCCCAACACGTGCCAGGGCTCGATGGCCTGCCGGAATTCCATCTCGATGCCGCGATGTTCGATCGTCCCGTAATGCGGGAAGCGGAATTCGAAATGCGGCGCGAACCATTCCGTGCGCAGCGGATAACCGGATTCGTTCAGCTCGGTCACGATATCTTCCATGTCCTGCCGGATGAAGTGGGGCAGCATGAAACGATCGTGAATTTCCGTGCGCCAGCGCACCAGTTCCTGGTGATACGACTTCTTCCAGAAGTGCGCGACCAATGAGCGCAGCAGCAGGTGTTGCGTAAGGCTCATCCGTGAATGCGGCGGCATTTCGAACGCGCGCATTTCGAGCAACCCCAGCCGGCCCGCAGCCGAATCCGGCGCGTAGAGTTTATCGATGCTGAATTCGGCGCGGTGCGTGCTGCCCGAAGCGTCGATCAGCAGGTCGCGAAAAACGCGGTCCACCGTCCACGGCGGGGTAGGAGCATTTTCCTTGATCTGCTGAAACGCGATTTCCATTTCATAGACTTGATCGTTGCGCGCTTCGTCGAATCGCGGCGCCTGGCTGGTGGGACCCACGAAAAGCCCACTGAACAAATAGGAAAGCGCTGGGTGATTGTGCCAATAGCCGATCAGGCTGCGCAGCAAACTGGGGTTGCGCAGCAACGGAGAATCGGCCGGACACGCGCCACCAATCAAAATGTGATTCCCGCCGCCGGTGCCGGTGTGGCGGCCGTCGAGCATGAATTTTTCCGTACCCAAGCGGCTCAGGCGCGCCTCTTCGTAAAGTGCCGTCGTGTTTTTTACCAGTTCATCCCAGCTTGCGGAGGGATGCAGGTTCACTTCGATGACGCCGGGATCGGGCGTCACCTTGAGTGTGTTGATGCGAGGGTCGTGCGGCGGGCCGTAGCCTTCCACCAGCAGCGGAATTCCCAAATCCGCCGCCGTATCTTCCACTGCCGCAACGAGTGCCAGATAATCTTCCAGGTTCCTCTGCGGCGGCATGAACACACGAAGAATTCCGTCGCGCACTTCCGTACACAAAGCTGTTCGAATAATCCACGATGCCGATTGTCCCGGAGCTGGCGGTGAATCGAACACGAGAGTCCGTTTGCGCGGACGCGGGCGATTCGGACCCGATTCCAGTATTTGCTCGACAATTCCCTGCGAGAGCCGGTATTCGGCGGCCTTGGCTAAAACTTCCTGTCGCCTGGCCATCTCCGCCCTTTCGGGGAGGGGCAGGCGCTCTGCCATCGGGTCTTGTTCGTGCAAATGCGGGTATTCGGACTCCTTCACCCACGGAATGGAATCGAGAGGCAGGCGCAGGCCCATCGGCGAGTCGCCGGGAATCAGATACATTCGCTCGGGACGGAAGAACCACGCGCCGCTGGCCCACTCATTCGTTCCATCGGTGTAGTATTCGCGTTTCAGAGGCAAGGCATATCCCACGACGTGGTCCAGTCCCTGTTCGAAAACGCGTGCCAGCCGCGCGCGGTCCTGCGCGCTGTCCAGCTTGCTTTCCAGCGGATCGACGTTGACCGGTAGCCGCCGCTCTTTCCAGAGGTAGTACCAGGCGTCTTCGTATCCCGGCTGAGCGTGCGAGGGATTCACTTCCAGGCGCTCCGCCAGATCCAGGAGGAAGGCTCGCGCGTCATGGCTGGTCAGCTTGCCCGGAGCGCTTTCATCGGCCACCAATGTTTTGTCGCGCCAGATCGGCTCGCCATCCTTGCGCCAATGCAGCCCGAGCGCCCAGCGCGGCAACGGCTCGCCGGGATACCACTTGCCCAGGCCGTGATGCAGGAAACCGCCAGTGGAGAATCGATCGCGCAGCCTGCGAATCAGATTATCGGCGCGCTTGTACTTCATCGGGCCCATCGCGGTGGTATTCCATTCGTCTCCGTCCATGTCGTCGATGGAAACAAACGTCGGCTCGCCGCCCATGGTCATTCGAACGTCATTCGCTTTCAGGTCGGCGTCCACCTGATGGCCGAGCGATTCGATTTCGACCCACTGCTCGTCCGAGTACGGCTTCGTGACGCGCGGGTCTTCGCGAATGCGCGTGACGGACATGGAAAATTCGAATGCTGTTTTGACCCGATCCTTTTCCCTGGCCGCGTCGTCAGGCTCGGCAGTGACAATCGATTCATCGAAATAGGAGAAGCTGCCTGTGACCGCGGCGGCAGTCACCGGATCGGCCGAGCAAGCCAGCGGAATGTGCCCTTCTCCAACAAACAGCCCGGAGGTGGCATCGAGACCCACCCAGCCAGCGCCGGGCAAATACACTTCAGTCCAGGCATGAAGGTCGGTGAAATCTTTTTCCGTACCGCTTGGGCCGTCGAGCGATTTCACATCGGGCGCCAACTGAATCAGGTAGCCGGAAACGAAACGCGCCGCGAGGCCAAGCTGCCGAAACAGCTGCACCATCAGCCACGCGCTATCTCGGCAGGAGCCGCTCCCAAGCCTCAGCGTCCGTTCGGGAGTTTGAACGCCCGGCTTCATCCGTATTAAGTACTTGATCCGGTGGTGGATATGCTGGTTCACCTCGACCAGAAAGTCGATCGTGCGCATCTTTTCCCTGCGCAGGGACGCCACCAGTTCGGGCATCATCGGCCCACGCTTGCGCTTTTTCAGATAGGGAATCAGCTCGTGGGTAAGGACCGGGTCGTACTGGAAGGGAAATTCCTCGGCGTATTTTTCCAGGAAAAAATCGAACGGGTTGATGACGGTCATATCCGCCACCAGGTCCACTTCCACGGAAAACTCTTTGGTCTTGTTCGGAAAGATCAGCCGCGCCAACCGGTTGCTGTACGGGTCCTGCTGCCAGTTAATGTAGTGATCGGCCGGAGTGACCTTCAGCGCATAGCTGAGGATCGGCGTCCGGCAATGGGGCGCGGGGCGCAGCCTTACGACATGAGGCGACAGCCATACTGGCTTCGTATAGCGATAGAGGGTCTTGTGATTCAGCGCGACTTGGATGCTCATCGGGTCTCAAATGGACAAAGGTGTACATGCTTGCGCGCAATTCCTTAAAATTGGCGCGATCGAGTGCACCGGAATTATACTGGATTCGCGCGAAAAGCCTGCCTAAACTCCGTTTCAAGTTTTCGATGCGCAGGATATGAAACGGGAGGGGTGATTGTGTCGCATGAACTGCTCCTGTCGGAAAGAACCGCACCCTTGCAAACTGCGCGAGGATGCGGCACCCTGAACTCCAAAATCGCCGACAAGTGTGGCGCACCCGGCGCTTGATCGCTGAGGTCTCGTGATGGCTACAAGACACCGCAAGAATGTCCCCTGGGAATCGGACAACGCAATACGGGAACAGCCACGCACCTGTCCGGTCTCGGGCAAACGCATGTACGCCAATGAGCGCGAAGCCAACGCCACGTCCGCGCACCAGATGGGCAACAAGGATAGCGGCGGGGTGCAGCTAAGGGTCTACAGATGCATGTACTGTGAATCGTGGCATCTCACCAGCAAGGGAAAGTCTTCCTAATCAAGCCCGTTCTGATTCTTCCGCAATCACACAATCAGGAAGCAATCCGCGTCCTCTGGGCCATCACCGCCCGCCACGCGCCGTCGCGCTTCACAAACACGCGCACTTCGCGAAATTGCCCGCTCATGTCCTTGCCCGCGCGGCTGCCGTGGATGTCTCCATGAAAGGTGACCACCGCCGTCTCGCCGTAGACGCGCACCAGCACGTCCGAGACGACGAACGAATCGAATTTCGTGGTCCCGTCCTTGATGCCCTGCACCGTTTCCGCCTTGGTGCGCACCACGCCGTTGTCACGAGTGATCGTGTAATCCTCCGTGGTCGTTCGATCCAACGCTCCGGCATCGCCTTTCAAATCCGCGTCGATCATTTGCTTCAATACATTGCGGACTTCCTGCTCGGCTTTGCTGCCCTGAGCCCACGCACCGCCCGGGGCAGCGAAAATTATTGCAACAACGGCCAGAGCTGTGAAGAGACGTTTCATCACTTTTCCCTCCTCGTGAAACTTGTTTCTGAATTTAGTCCGCGGGGCGGGTCATAGAAAAATACCAGGGCCGCGCGAATTCTTGTGTCCTGAGACTGACGCAGGAACCTGCGGACTTTCGGCGCATTCAGCTATTCTGTTTATCCCCCACGGGAAGCTCGACCTGCACGACTCCATCTTCCAGCCGCGTGCGATAGGTTGCCACGCAGGCATCGAAATCGGCGGGGCATGTAATGCGGCCGGTGTCGAGCCTAAATTTCCAAGCATGCAACGGGCACACGATGATGTTGCCCATCAAAAAGCCCTCCGACAGCGGTTCTCCCATGTGCGGGCAGGCATTATCGATGGCCACAAACCGGTCGCCGAGGTTGAAGATCCCCAATTCCAGACCGCCGGATCGGAAGGATCGCCCTTCCTGTGGCGGGATATCCTCGCAGCGCAGTGTCGGGACCCATTTTTTTTCGCCACTTGTTGAACTTTCCGTGCTCATCCCATCTATCTTATACGACAGGTTTGGTTTTCACACTTCACAGTCGCTTCCGTTCCTGAAAATTTTACCGTCTTAAAATACCTGGCCCATGCGGACTCGCTTGTCTTGAGACTGCCAAGAGGGTTTCCCACAACAGCACCGTATCTGGGAGGAACATCCCGTACCATCGCACGGTGAGATTTTGAATTGTCGCAGGAGCAGCGCGGGAATCAACGCGGGGGTTCGGTTGTTGTTGTGCGGTCCGTAGACCTCAGGCCGGATACGGCAGTAATCGGCTGCCGTAATGAGGCCCGGGATTTTTTGAGGCTCCGTCCTTCTTCTGTTTTTGGGCGAACTACCTGCTCCCGCGGCCTGTAGTCGATGGGCGCGGCCCAATCGAGATTCACAGTTCATGACTGTGATATAAACTCTCTTACTTACCTCGGCATAAAAACCAGGTCACCTCATCCTGACTATGCGAGGCATGAACAAGGGTAGAAGATAAATTCACTCAAGCGAGGAGAATTGGCCATGACGAAAGCAGGAATGAAATCGGCGTCTCTCTTGGCTCTTGCAATCTGTGCGATGGCTAGCGCCATTGGGGCCCAAGACCCTGGTGGCACCCCCAAGGCTTCCGAAGACGAGGTACCGGGAATCTCGTCTGCGCCTGTCCATTACTATACGAAGCAGCAAGTGGACGCAAGCTTCGAGAAGACCGGCGGAGGCGATTTGTTATACGACGGCGATAAAGGGACGCGGAACTTTACGGCGATGACGAGTGTCCGTACCAATCTTGGTCCCGGCACTGTTGAAGTTCACACGAAAGTTACAGATCTGATCTACATTGTGAAGGGTTCGGCAACGATCGTAACGGGCGGAAAACTGTCCGGTGTTATAGAAGAAGCTAAAAATCCAACCACTGGCAAACCTTACCCAGAGGACGAAATCCGTGCCCGCAGTATTATCGGCGGTGAATCACGTCGCCTCGCCGCAGGCGATGTGATCGTCATTCCAAACGGGGTTCCGCACTTGTTCACGAATATCGAGGAGCCATTCTGGTATCACTTGGTGAAAATTCGTCAGCCATGAGCCTGGACGTTCAGGCGGCGCGGCAGTTTTTCGGCACCGTGGCTTTCGGGCGTTGGTTGGAGCTTCGGAGTAGACGAAATGCACATTCCTGGATCGGCGATACGGATCGCCGCAATGATCTTCGCCATTCGGTTCATAAGTGGAGAAGCTGTGTTCGAACGTGCCTCCCGGCGCGGAGACGTGCTCGTATTTCGCCCTGTTCTCGGTTTGCGATTCCTCTTTGGCATCGGCATCACTGTGATCCTTTTAACGATTTCAGAAGAAGGCATACATTCAAGCACGCTTCCGTGGGATGCCATCGCCGTAGCTATGATTATCGTTTTGTTTACCATTTGGCCAGGAACTATTATTGTGGACCATACCTCAGTTCGGGAGACTAGATGGTTCGCATTGAAACGTACACGCATTTTGTGGGGTGATGTAGTATTCGCTGGAGTCGACGTTGAAAACAGCGTAACCGTCCGCGCGAAGGATGGCCGAACTATCCAGCACACACAATATCACGTGGGTCGAGCTGCATTCATTGGTGCCGTAAAGCAAAATTGCGAGAAATGCTCTTATAAATATCCCGCACCCAAGCCGTGGGTGCCCCGTGGATCTCGTTGAATAAGGCGGGTGGTGAATCCTTTTGGGGGCGGTTTTTAATTTTCGGGTGGCGCAGTCTTCACGTTTTTTGAAGCTGCGAAAAAACCTATTTGCTAATGTTTTGGGGGTTTTCGGGGTAATACAAGATGTACACCGAGGTGCGAATAATCGCTTGTAGGGCTTCTAATTGAGAAAAGTTTTTGAGGCCATTTCCGAGTTTGTGTTATTTCACAGCTTCAAACAAAGTGTGGGATGCGCCACCCGACCAATAAGGTCGGCTTCCACGCTATCCTTGATCGGAACTGGCGGTCAGATCGGCAATCCATCCATCGAGAATCCGTTTATCTGCTCCCTCGATATTGGTGAAGGCAAAGCCCATGCCAAGCTGCGGGTTTGCATATACGACGCGCGCGAGTCCGGTCACATAAGCGTCACTGTGACAGAGTTTAATTTTGACTCTGGTTCCTTTCGGAAAAAGATGCGGAGCGGTCACGCCGCACCCGAATAGACTCAGGTCCTGCGTCTGTCCCTCAATTTCGGTTCCCGTCAGCACATCAGTCAACAGGACGCTTATGGTCCAGGTATAGCGGCGCACCATGCGCGGTGATTGGTGTTCCATGCTTATCGCTCCAATTGTGCAGTTATTCGGCCAACTTATTCGGTCCCCCAAGCTATAAATTGGAGGACGTCAGTCCACAGGCGACACGTGCATTCATAATGATCAATTTGCAATCGCAGTCCTTTTCAAAGACCGCGGCTATCCCGGACGAAAGCGCCTCTTTTTCGTCCTGCATAGCGTGTCTCTCAGTAACGAGGAAAATCGGGAGATGTGGCTTGGCCCGCTTAAGTGCCTTGACCGCTTCAAACTCCTCCTGAGGGGACGATCCCAATTCGAGAATGACCAGATCAGGATGAAGTTCTATTGCCTCACCAACTGCTTCCGCGCCGTGGGTTGCCTCACCGCACACTTCAAAATCGCATTCACCGCCAAAGGCGTCACGGAGTCTTCTTATTAAGGAGTTGCCACCATAAGCTATAAACACGCGTTGCCTACGCAATTGACGGTCACACACCATTTCAAAATGATTCAACTCAAACCAACGAAAGTTATCGTACGGGGCAGATTTCGTCGTTGCGCAAGAGCAATGTCGCCTCTGATGCAAAGCTTAAGCGCAATTCGGCGAGGGCGAGTGCCCAGCGGGCGTGAATCGGCGGCGCGGGATACAATCGCAGCGGGAATCTATATCGGGTGGAAAATGGAAACTGACTGAGGTCAGGTTTCGCGAAAGAACAGTCGTTCCGGAGAACGCAGCCGGACCTTGCCACGACTCTTTATCAGTGCCCCACTGCGATGCCATTCGCTCAGTAGGCGGCTGGCGGTGAACACGGTTACGTTCGCAGAGTTGGCTAAGTCCTCGTTCGTGACCTCGAGTTCGACGCCCGCAGTGCTCTTGTGGCCGACATCGTGAGCCAACTCTACCAGAGCCATAGCCAGCCGCAAGCGGGCGCTATGGCAGGCCAAGCCGATATGCGCTGTATAAACCCATTCAATAAGGTCGAATGCAATTGCGAGCATATTCTCCAGGAGCCTTGGATGCCTTGCACCGAGCGCCCGGATTGTGGATCGTTTCCACACGACTACAGAGCAATCCTTCACCGTTTCCGTGCTGGAAAGATATGTCGGAGAAGGCCTTAACGAAAATACCGCACCGCCAAAGACTTCTCCCGGCAGAATGCGTGGACCGAGCATCTTTCTGCCCTCGGGCGTAGTGTAGAAATATCGAGCATCGCCATGCATCATAAGAAACAGATGGCTGGCCGGATCGCCCTGAACGTACACTGTGGATTTAGCGGGGAATCTTTGCTTTGTCGCAGCCCTCAGGATTGCCTCAACGTCGCGCTGCTCGAGCCCATCCAGAAACGGCGATCCAAAGCCCTGGGATATGACGGAAGCACCGGAAGCAGGCATCGCTAATCCTCGCCGCCTTATGATATATGGGGACACGGGCAATCGGATGCGATATTTGTCTTTGACTCGGTGTCGTCCTGCCAGCGATGGGAGGAGTTGAAGACGCTATCAAATTGCTGAGAATTTGTTACGGAACTTAGGATCGTCCCTGAGCAACTAACGGCGCAGGGCTATCCGAAGTGGCGGCAAGCTTCATGCATAGCGCTTGACGCACCGTCCAAGTGGGTCACACCACGAGAAAATGTCCGATGCGATTGTAGTCTCGGGTTGATTCGGTATTTGCTCCGCGGCACGCCCAATACGCTATCTTCTCGAGCAGCGCAGCAGTGGATTAGTCAGATTGCAGGTGAAGTTTCTGTCGGATTGGGGAGAAAACCCTCTAAAGCATTGAAAAGAATGGTAGGCCCGTGGAGACTCGAACTCCAGACCTCTACCGTGTCAAGGTAGCGCTCTAACCAACTGAGCTACGGGCCTATAGCAGGACCTAAATTCTAGCACAATTTACGCGGGCAATCGGTAGCTCCTGTGCTGCTCACCAAATTCTATTGGCGCGTCTAATCAGGTGATAACCGAGAACTGGCGGAACTGACGTCTGTTGGTTCGAAACACAGGAATCATTCGAGGGGGAGAGAAAACATGAAATCGTGGACATCCTGGGAAAAACCCAAAGCACTTGCGCTGGCGTTGATTTTTCTGGTTGGCGCCGCTGGATTTGGCGTGGCTCGCGCCAGCCAGTCATTTTTTTCGGGCGGTACGCACGCATCCTTAAAATTTGCCGATCCAACTGAGGGCCCGAGCCGGACAGGCTTTGCGCCGGTTGTGAAGACGGTCCTACCGGATGTCGTCAATATATCCACATCGAAAGTGGTTCGCGCGCAGGCGGAAGCTCCCGAGGGGATGTTCAGCGATCCGTTCTTCCGGCAATTCTTCGGACAAGGTCAACCGGAGGAAGGCAATGACAATCGTTCGCGGACTCCGCGCTCGCAGCGCGAAGAAAGCCTCGGCTCCGGCGTGATCGTTAGTCCCGAGGGCTACATCCTGACGAACAATCACGTGATCGAAGGCGCGACGGACGTTCGAATTACGCTCTCCAATAAGAAGCAATTGCAGGCAAAAGTGGTCGGCGCCGATCCCAAGACGGACATCGCCGTTTTGAAAGTAGAGGGGAGCGGCTTCCCAGCAATCACCATCGGTGATTCCACCAAAGTTCAAGTCGGCGATTATGCATTGGCCATCGGAGATCCCTTCGGCGTCGGACAAACCGTGACCATGGGAATCGTCAGCGCGATGAATCGCGGAAACCTGGGCATCGAGGATTATGAGGACTTCATTCAGACCGACGCTCCGATCAACCCGGGCAATTCCGGCGGCGCGCTCATCAACGATCGCGGCGAGTTGATCGGAATCAACACGGCGATCATTTCGCACGGCGCAGGCGGTAGCCAGGGCATCGGATTCGCGGTTCCCGTCAACCTCGCACGGCAGGTGATGGATCAGATCATGGACCACGGCAAAGTCACGCGCGCTTATCTCGGTATTGTCGTGCAGGATGTTACTCCGGCCATCGCCAAAGCGATGGGACAGAGTGAACTGCGCGGTGCGCTGGTCGGCGATGTGAAATCCACCAGTCCGGCCGGAAAAGCTGGAATGCAGCGTGGTGACATCATTCTGGAAATTAACGGCAAGCAGGTTTCCGACAGCCGGGAACTGCGCATGAACATTTCCATGATGAAGCCGGACTCCGACGTAAAGTTGAGGATTTTGCGCGACGGTAAAGACAACAACATGACAGTCAAGCTCGGCGAATTGCCGAACTCACAAGAACAGGCGAAAGCCGAAGACGGCTCGTCCAAGGACGCTCTGGAGGGCGTGACGCTGGAGAACCTGGACGCCGATGCGGCCAAACAGTTGGGGCTTTCTCCATCCATAAAAGGAGTGGTCGTATCGGACATCGATCCGTCCAGTCCCTTGGCAGATTCCGGATTGCGCCGCGGCGACGTGATCCAGGAAGTAAATCACCAGCCGATCAGGAACGTGTCAGAGCTGAACGAAGCGATTCGCAAGAGCGGCAAAAACACGCTGCTGCTGGTGAACAGGCAAGGCAGCACGCTGTTCATCGCCGGCTAATTTAGACAGCACTCCCTTTCAACAAAAAAGCGTCTCCAATCGAAAGATTGGAGACGCTTTTCAGTAGAACAGACTTCAGTCTGTTTTCTTTTGGTTTCGGTCCTGCTTCCCCCGCACTTCGATCCTGGTTATTTCAAATCAAACAAAAACCCAAAACCGGACAGACTGAAGTCTGTCCTAATTAAACTAGGACGCATCCGGGTCGTAATTCAAATTCGGGCTGAGCCACTGTTCGACAGTGCGCAAGTCCATGCCCTTGCGGCGGCTGTAATCATCGACCTGGCTGCGATCGATTTTCCCGACGGCAAAATATTTCGATTCCGGATGCGAAAAATAAAATCCACTCACAGCCGCTGCCGGATACATGGCGAAATTTTCTGTAAGATTGATGCCAGTATGTTTCTCCACGCAGAGCAGGTCGAACAGCAGCCGCTTCTCCGTGTGGTCGGGTAGCGCCGGATATCCCGGAGCTGGGCGAATCCCCCGATACCGTTCATGAATTAGATCCGCCACTTCCAGTTTCTCGTCCTTGCCAAAACCCCACTCAATTCGCGCCCGCTTGTGCATTAGCTCCGCAAGCCCTTCCGCAAGGCGATCGGCAAGAGCCTTGGTCATTAACGCGTTATAATCGTCATTGTCTTTCTCAAACTTTTCGACAATCGGTTCGATGTGAAGTCCCGCAGTCACCGCGAAGCCGCCGATATAGTCGAGCTTGCCGCTTTGCCGCGGAGCGATGAAATCTCCGACGGCGTAATTTGGCTCCTGACTTCCTTTCACCTGCTGCTGCCGCAGTGTGTGAAAAGTGGTGAGCAGGTGCCGCGATTCATCCGCGTAAACTTCGATATCTTCCTGAACGCTATTCGCCGGGAAAAATCCGATCACGGCGCGCGCTTCCAGTTTCCCCTCGCGAACGATTTGTTCGAGCAGCTTCTGCCCATCATCGAATAGTTCCTTCGCTTTGGGGCCGACACCCTCCTGCTCGAAGATTTTCGGATAAATTCCACGTAATTCCCACGAGTGGAAAAATGGAGTCCAATCGATATACGGAACGATCTCCGCAAGAGGCACGGGCTTGTAAACGCGCGTGCCGATAAATGACGGCTTCGGCGGAGTATAGCTGGACCAATCGTATACGGGCTTTTTAGCGCGTGCATCCGTCAGCGACAGTAGAGGCTGTGCTTTCCGCGACTGATGTTTCACGCGCGCGCGTTCCTGCTCCAGGCGGTTTTCCTCCGCGTAGCTCTCTTTTAGTTCGGCGCTGATTAGATTTCCCATCACGCCCACGGCGCGGGAAGCATCATGCACGTGGATGACGGTGTGCGGATACGCCGGCGCAATTTTCACAGCCGTGTGCGTGCGGCTGGTCGTAGCCCCGCCGATCAGCAGCGGAACTGTAAAACCTTCGCGCGCCATTTCCTTCGCGACGTGCACCATTTCTTCCAGCGAAGGAGTAATCAGGCCGCTCAAGCCGATCAAATCGGCGTTGGTCTCTCGAGCGGTCTTCAAAATTTTATCGGCCGGAACCATTACGCCAAGATCGATTACGTCGTAATTGTTGCAGCCCAGCACCACGCCCACGATGTTTTTTCCGATATCGTGAACGTCGCCCTTCACGGTCGCCATCACGATGCGCCCTTTGACGAACGCGCCGCCACCCGCCGCCTGTTTTTCCGCTTCCAAATAAGGCTGTAAGTAGGCGACGGCCTTTTTCATCACGCGCGCACTCTTCACCACCTGTGGCAGGAACATTCTCCCGGAGCCGAATAAATCGCCGACAATGTTCATCGCGCTCATCAACGGCCCTTCGATGACGTTGAGCGGTTTCCCGTACTTCTGTCGCGCCTCTTCGGTGTCTTCTTCAATATAGTCAGCGATGCCTTTTACCAACGCGTGCGCGAGGCGCTCCTCCAGAGTTCCCTTCCGCCACGTATCTTCCGCGACCGCGCCCTTTTCCTTCACCTTGACCGTTTCGGTGAATGCCAGCAGGCGTTCGGTGGAATCCGGACGGCGATTCAGCAAGACGTCTTCGACCAGTTGCAGCAAATCCTTCGGAATTTCCTCGTAAATCGCGAGCTGACCCGCGTTCACGATGCCCATGTCCAGGCCAGCCTGGATTGCGCGATATAGAAAGGCAGAGTGCATCGCTTCGCGCACCACGTTTTGTCCGCGGAACGAAAACGAAATATTGCTCACGCCTCCGCTGACTTTCGCGTAAGGCAACGTCGCCTTGATCTGCCGTGCGGCTTCGATGAAGTCAACGGCGTAATTGTTGTGCTCTTCGATTCCTGTCGCCACGGTCAAAATATTCGGATCGAAAATAATATCTTCGGGAGCGATACCGGCTTGCTCAGTGAGAATTCGGTACGATCGCTTGCAAACTTCGATCTTGCGCGCCAGCGAATCCGCCTGCCCCTTTTCATCGAACGCCATCACCACGATGGCCGCGCCGTAGCGCCGGATCAAACGCGCCCGCGCCACAAAAGCCTCTTCGCCTTCTTTTAAGCTGATCGAATTGACGATGCCTTTGCCCTGCACGCACTTGAGCCCGGCTTCGATGATTTTCCAGTTCGAGCTATCCACCATGATCGGCACGCGGGCGATATCCGGCTCCGCGGCAATAAAGTGGAGAAACGTAGTCATGGCCTGCTCGGAATCGAGCATACCTTCGTCCATGTTGACGTCGATAATTTGCGCGCCGTTTTCCACCTGTTGGCGAGCCACCGTCAGCGCCGCTTCGTATTCGCCGCCAAGGATCAGCTTGGAAAATTTCGGCGAGCCGGTGACGTTAGTTCGTTCGCCGACGTTTACAAAGCGCGAGTCGGGACGAAGCACCAGGGGCTCCAGCCCGCTGAAGCGCGTGTATCGCTCCGGCTTGGATAGAACGTGCGGCTTAAGACTGCGCACCGCTTCGGCAATCGCTTTGATGTGCGCGGGCGATGTACCGCAGCAGCCTCCGGCGATATTCAGCCATCCATTGGAAGCAAAATCGTGCAGATCGATGCCCATCGATTCAGGCGTCTCATCGAATCCTCCGAAAGCGTTGGGGAGCCCCGCATTCGGATGGCAACTGATGTGGACGGGAGCAATGTGCGAAAGCTCCTCGATGTAGGGCCGCATCTGCTTCGCGCCCAGCGCGCAATTGATGCCCACGCTCAGCAGCTCCATGTGCGAAATCGAAATCCAAAATGCTTCCACGGTTTGCCCGGAGAGCGTCCGCCCGCTCTGATCCACGATCGTGACCGACACCATGATCGGAAGACGCTGCCCAGTCGCCTCGAAATATTCATCAATGGCAAACAGAGTAGCTTTCGCGTTCAATGTATCGAAAATAGTTTCGACCAGTAGAAGATCGACGCCGCCTTCCACCAAGCCGCACACCTGCTCGTAATAAACCTCGCGCAACTTATCGAACGTGACGCCGCGCGATGCCGGACTGTTCACATCCTGCGACATCGACGCCGTGCGATTGGTGGGCCCCATCGACCCGGCCACCAGACACAGGCGTCCCGGATGAGCTGCAGCGAATTCATCGGCAACTTCGCGAGCGGACCGCGCGCCCGCAACATTGAGTTCATGGACGATGCTTTCCAGGCCGTAATCCAACGCGGAAATCGCATTCGAGTTGAATGTATTGGTCTTGATAATTTCAGCGCCCGCTTCGAAATAGGCGCGTTGTACTTTCTGCACAATCTGCGGGTTGGTGATGTTCAAAACATCGAAATTCCCGCGCAGGTCTTTCGGATGATTCAGGAATCGCGTGCCGCGAAACGTTGCCTCCTGGATATCTTCCCGCTGGAGCATCGTGCCCATGGCGCCGTCCAAAATGACGATTCTCTCCTTCAGGACATCCTTCAGCGTCGCAATTCGTGTCTGTCTCGGGTCCAACGATGGTCTCCCTTTTCCAGCCTGTGCCAGAAACAAAAAATCAACCGCCTAATCCTTAATTAAAATAGGTCTAATATTTCTTCATACCGCTTGAACGGAGGAATCAGGTATGCTCCGGCAATTCCCGAACTTCGCGCTCCCCGAGCCCAGTCCAGCAGTTGGCGTCCCAGGGCAAATCCGACATCGCGCGCTGCGCCTCCGGCGGCGTCCAGTTGTTTCAGCAATGATTCTGGAATGACGATTCCGGGCACCTCGTTATGCAGTCGCACGGCCTGCTTATAACTGCTGAGCGGCCAGAGGCCGACCATGATCGGGATCGGCGATTTTCCGCCCATGCGCATCAGAAATGCCTCCCAATGTTCAGGGTCGAAGATGGGTTGCGTCATGGCGAAGTGCGCCCCGGCTTCCACTTTTTCGTAAAACCGGCGCAATTCCACGTCCAGGTCTTCGGCCAGCGGATTCACGGCCACACCGATTGTAAAATTCGTTGCGCCGCCGATATTTTTGCCCGCCCAGTCGGTCCCTTTGTTCAAGCGGGCCATCACCTTTACCAGGCCGATGGAATCCACTTCATACACGCCAAGCGATTCGGGATAGCTGCCCAGCGACGGAGGATCGCCGGTGATAGAAAGCACGTTGCGAACGCCGCCAACTGTCCACGCACCCAACAGTGTCGCCTGCAAGCCGATCAAATTCGCGTCGCGCGTGGTCACATGCGGAATCGTTTCGACGCCTCGCGCTTCGAGCGCGCCGGCGAGCGAAAGCGCATCCATTCCCACCCGCGCCAGGGCTCCGCTGTTGATATCAATCGTATCCACACGATTCGATGCCATTACCGTCTTAACTTGTTCAAGAATGCGCTCGATCGATGTGCCCTTCGGCGGATCAATTTCCACCGAGATGGCGAATTCCTGCGCCTGAATTTTTCGCCACAGGGCGCTCTCGGGCTCGCGGATTGCCACCGGATGCGGCTCGGAGGCCGCTTCCACAACGGTCACCGAACTGACTCCCTGCCCCGGTAGTTTTCCTTTCACTGCCCGAACCATGGCGCGAATATGATCCGGCGTGGTTCCGCAGCAACCGCCTAGAATCCGCGCGCCCAGAACCACGGCTTCACGTGCAAACAGATCGAAATACTCGGGCGACGATTTCGGATAAATCACGCGATCCCCGGAGCGCTGCGGGAATCCCACATTGGGCATGGCGCTGATGGGAAACGACCCGGTAACTTCCGCGAGTTGCTGAAGAATACGCAGATGATCCTGCGGGCCGACCGAACAATTCGCCCCGATCGCCTGAATCCCTTTCTCGCGCAGGAGCGACCAGGCGTCGCGTGGGCGCGTGCCGCCGAAGGTGGTTCCCTCTTCGGAATAGGCCAGCTGGGCTACAATCGGCATCAGCGAAAAGGAACGGATGGCTTCAATCGCGGCCGCCAGTTCCTGGGCATCGCCGAATGTTTCCAGGATGAAAAAATCCACCCCCCGTTCTTCCAGCGCCTCCGCCTGCTCGCGGAAGATTTCCCGGACTTGCTCGGCCGGTGTGTCGCGCACTTGCCGGATCACTCCCAGCGGACCGATGGACCCTGCAATCAGCACGTCGTGTTTTGCCGCTTCGCGTGCCTCGCGCGCTATTTTCACTCCGCGATGATTGAATTCGGCAACGCGCTCCTCCAGGCCGAACGCGGCCAGCTTATTCCGGTTGGCCCCAAACGTATTGGTCTCGATAATGTGCGACCCGGCGTCCAGGTAGGCCATGTGAATGCGGAAGACTTCTTCGGCGCGCGTGGCGTTCAATTCATCCATGCAGCGCTGCGGTCCCAGGGCCTCGAAGAGCAAAGAACCCATTGCCCCGTCAGCAATTAACACGGAGTCGCGCAGTCTCTGCTCAAATTCTTCGATTTTCATGATCGACTATGCACTCCGGTTCCGGGGTTGTAGCTGCGAAATTCTAGTATACAAGCCCGGTGTCTTAGTTGACATCGCTGGTCCAGCGGCATGTGCTACCCAGTTACTTGCAATTCGAGAAGAAATACAGGTATTTATCAGTAGAGGTGTGGACTACTTTTGCCGCGCCACGTAGAGCATGAGGCCTAATATGACCACGGGGATCAACGCCAGCATGATGTAAAACGCGATCTGTCGCGCCACCGGCGAGCGTCTTTGCTTCCAGTTCTTCAATTCCGGACGTTCCGCTACTCCCACCCTCTCCGGATGCTCCAAATCGATGGCAAACTCATGGGCGTTCGGATAGCGCTTTGACGGCTCGCGCTCCAGCGCGCGGTAGATAATTTCCTGCAGCTCGACGGAGATTTCCGGATTGGCTTCGCGCGGTGGAATGGGATTGTTCAACAATCGTTCATTCATGATAACAAATGGGTTAGGGCCGGTGAAGGGAACCCTGCCGGTAAGCATTTCGTAGAACATGATCCCCAAGGTATAGATATCGCTGCGGGCGTCCCCGCGCTTGCCCTTCACTTGCTCCGGAGAAATGTAATCCGGCGTTCCCATTGCTTCGGTAAGCTTTGCAAAGGTCAGCCGGCGCGATCCGGCATTTGCCGCGATGCCGAAGTCGATCAGCTTGATGCGATCTTCCGCGTCCACCATGATGTTTTCAGGCTTGAGGTCCCGGTGAACGACCCCCTGTTTATGGATGTAGTCCAGAGCATCGCAGATCCCGATCATGATCTTGATCGCCCGGTCCTGCGGAAGTCTCTTCTGTTCGTTCAGAATCTGACGCAACAGTTTCCCGTCCACCCATTCCAGAACCATGTAGCGCCCGCTACGCTTTTCGTCATTCAACACCTTCACCACGCCGGGGTGATCCAGCTTCATTCCAATGTCCGATTCGCGCTGGAAGCGGTCGAATAGAATGGGGTCGGCTTCCATCTCCGGATGGGGAATTTTGATGGCTACCGAACGGCCTGTACGGGTGTCTGTGCCGCGATAAATCGAGGCCATGCCACTTCGGGCAACCAGGCTGTCGATGCGGTAATAATCGAGTTGGTCGCCGGGATGGAGTGAACTCATTGGGAGGGCTGGGCAGCAGTCAGGGAGCAGCCGGAGAACACTCGAATCAATAGAGCTTGTATGGGCGTCCTCGGTACATTCCCATGCGTTCTACATCACGCACGCGAATCAATTGAACGCTGATATTATCTCCCCCGTCCCGCTCATTGGCAAGCGCTACCAGCTTCTCCGCCGCCCGGTTAAGGTCCGATCCGTTACCGCAAATAGCAGCAATTTCAGTCGGTCCCACCGACCCGTGCAAACCGTCCGAGCACTGTAATAAGACGTCGCCAGGACGAACAGGAAAATCGTTGGTATCCACATTCACAATCAATTCAGTGCCCAGTGACCTGCTCAGGATATGCCGCGTCGAGCCTTCGCCTGCTTCCTGGGCAGAGACTAACCCGAGGCGAACTTGTTCGCTTGCGACCGTGTGATCGCGCGTAAGTTGCGCTGCCTTTCCATCGCGGATCAAATAACAGCGCGAATCGCCCGCGTGTGCTACGGTTACACGATCGAACCGCAAGGCACACGCGACAATCGTCGTGGCCATGCCAGCCGAACTGCTGCCGCCGGCGACGGCTGTTTCAAATATTTTCGTGTTGGCTTTTTGCACCAGTCGCGGCAACAACGCGCCGTGTGACTCCCCATTACCGGATTCTCGGAACCCCGCCAGAATGCTCTCGATCGCCGTCCGGGATGCGACTTCGCCCATTTCATGTCCGCCGACTCCATCGGCCAGTGCGAATAGCCATCCATGGGAACGCTCCTGCGCGGGATTTGCAGGGGCAGCATGACCGAAATAGTCTTCATTATGGTCACGAACCCGTCCGACGTCGGTTCGCTCCACAAACTCTAAGTCAAGCATAAGGCGAGGGGTGGAAATTTGTCCCAACTCAGGCCACGAATAATCTTCCCTGAGGGTCTTCTTCTCGATTTCTCCAAAACTTCCGGCTTTTGCTGAAACAGAAATTCGGACAGGCATAATTGCCTGTCCGAATTTCCGAGCTAATTGACCTATTCCCATAATACACCCTAAGTTCTACTGGTGACCAGGGTTGTGCGGCCAGAGGCTTTACTGGACTTAAGGAAGTAAATCCCTCCGTATATCGCCCAGACTAATGCGATGCCTAAGGCAAGCAGTGGCTCTTTAGCCGTCCCGTAACCCATGAACGGCCCGATGAGGTAGAACGCCATACAGCCGAGGTTCGCCACCAGTCCAAACAGTGGAATCAGCAAGTGACGGACGACCTTGAAGTTGGGGTGATTGTGGTATGCAACCATGCAAATGATGCAACTCAGTGCGTATAACACGAACGTCCCGAAGTTGGATGCCAAAGTTATAGTTAACAGTGAATTGGGCATTGCCGCCATCTTGTCGTGTGTCGTGTACCCGAAACTAGACCAGATGCTATGGGGCAAGGCTTGAATTGCCGCATCGGCTGGTGCTCCGGCATCGCCAAACGCCATGATTACAGCAATGACACCGATTACGGCCGAGATCGCTGCCAGCGTCCAAATCGCGCGGTGAGGGGACAGGTTCTTATCATGGAGCATGCCAAAGTGTTCCGGCACCTCGTTGTCTTTGCCCATGGCATAGGTGACGCGGGCTCCGGTGTTCATGCAGGAAAGCGTAGTGCCGATCAGCGCAAGGAATACGGTGACGGCTTCAATCAGCATGAAGGTCCGTCCGTGACCCTGTCCAAACAGCGCATCGCCCACCATGATCATCATGTCGCCGATCGGAGCAGCCGATCCAGCGGCACTCTGCATGGTGTAACCGCTATTTAAGAAGTAACAAGCCGCGAAATACTCGAACAGATAGCAGAACGCCCCCTGCACAAGCAGCGATGTAATAACCGCTATAGGCACGTCGCGCTTGGCGTTCTTCGCTTCGCCGCCCATCGCCGTCACCGATTCGAATCCGACCAGAATCAGAATGGCGACAGTGGCTTGCACGAATACCCAGCCCCATTTATGCGGTGCGACTACGGACTTTCCATCCGGATGCGTCAGGAAACCGCCGTTGGAGTCGTAATAAGGATAGTCAACATGATAAGGCACCGGTTTCCCGCTTGCGTCGAGCTTGGGTTGCGGCACCATGTTGGCGTCACGGGTGATGACATCGGTTGCCGTCCCATTCACCATCTGGCTGGTCGTCGCGAATTCATAGGTATAAGCCTCACCGGAAGTCGAATCGAACTGGAAAGCAACGCTTCCCGGTGGGTGGTTCATGCGGTAACCGATTGCCAGTACGGAGAAGACAATCAACGCCGAAATTTGGATGACGTTGATGGCGATATTTACCGACGTCGCCCCGCTTACGCCTCTATGGGCGATGTACGCGACACCGAACGAGAAGACAACCGCGACCAGACCCATGAATACCGGGCCGGGGTTCGAAGCACTCATGGTGTTTGGCCAGAGAGTTCCGACCACATAACCGCAGAAGACTCCCGTTACAGCCACCATCACACCGGGGTAGATCCAGTAATAAAGATGCGAGCCCCAGCCGACGATGAACTTCGAAAGCCGTGCATACTTCCAGGCCTTATCGTGGTTGAGAAATGACTGCTCGGCAAAATAATACGAACTGCCTGTGCCGGGATACAGTTTCGCCATTTCCGCGTAACAAACCGCCGTTGCCAGGCAGAGCAGCAGGGCGAGAATAATCCCAAGCCACATCGCTGGTCCTGTCGCCCCAGTGGTCGCCTGAATGTAAAACGTAAGCCAAAGGAAAGCGCCGGGAGCGATGAGCGCCATTGCGTTCATCGTCAATCCGGTCAACCCTAAGGTTGGTGTCATTTTTACTTCGCCGGTATTCTCCGCCATGTATTCTCCTTTATTTATTCTTTACCTCTGTTTGCAAACCCGCCGTACAGAGTCGATCGATGCCGAGGGAGGAGATACTAGAAGGGTGTTCGGAACTAGTAAAATGAAACGTTTCGATGTCCCGAATCACCGATTCCGATGCCTGTTCCGGGTGGGGTTTGGGAGCTTCTGCCCGCCGGGCAGTCCGGCAGACTCTTTATCCAACGCCTGCCATAATCTTCACGAAGGTCTTATAAATAGCTTGTTTACTTGATGTTGCAAGGGAGTCCTCCAATCTGGCTGATACTTCAATTTATACGGTAACGAACTCGGGGGACCTCGCGCAGGATGAGTTCCATTTTTGCCATTCATTCCTTCTATTGAATGTATATGTATTGATTAAGGGCAAGAAACCGAAAACCCTGATATTTCCCCTCGATCGGCATGAGCTCTTCTATCGTCAGGTCACCAGGAAATTCAAATTCCGACGAACAATCCAAATTGGTTCTGCGCTTCATGTGATATTTTAATCGGCATCGCAAATGCCGGAACATGCGGATTGGCTCCGGCCCGGAGATTTTAGGAATGAAGGTGATGAGTTTCCTGCTGTTGCTGGCTGGATGGATTCTGGTGCTGGCCGCGCTCGTGATCCTGAACTCTCCTTCCTCCCGCGCCGCGTTTGTCTTCGCCGGCATCGCCGTGGAAGCCCTGGGACTGGTCCTGGCGTTTCGATCTCATGCGATCCCCCGAGAGGAAAAAGGATAATTCCCATGCCTGCTTCTGGACTCACCGAAATCGCCACAATTTCCTGCCTCTTCTTCATATTTCTGGTCCCTTTGGCGGGGGCTGGCCTTTCCTTTATTAATGCCGGGTTGGGACGCTCTCGCAGCGCAGCGCACATCATGATGTCTTCTCTTACGGCGCTTGCAGTTGCCGGCCTCATTTATTTTATCTGCGGATTCGCTTGGCAGGGATTCATCGGAAGGCCGGGACACGTCCTTGCCCTGTCCGGTAAAGGATGGAATTGGATTGCAGCCGAACCGATGTTCTTTCGCGGTCTCTTGCTGGATGGCTCCGCGGCATCTTTGGCCGCCCTGTTTCAAATTGTTTGCGTCGGGCTGGCAGCGTTAATCCCACTAGGCAGCGGCGCGGACCGCTGGCGCCTGCGCGCAACCTGTCTCTCAACGGCAATCCTTTCAGGGTGGATTTATCCGCTCTTCGCGCATTGGGTCTGGGGTGGCGGCTGGCTCGCGCAGCTTGGGGCTAATTATGGACTCGGCCAGGGATTTGTCGATGCGGGGGGATCAAGCACGATACACGTTCTGGGTGGCCTGACTGCTCTTGTAGTCACCTGGATTTTAGGCCCTCGGCGTGGAAAATATTCCGCCGATGGCATGGCACCCGCAATCCCTGGTCATAACGTAGTCCTCGTACTGTTCGGCTGCATGCTGGCGATGGTGGGATGGCTGGGGCTCAATTCCGCAGGTGCAATTCTATTCGCGGGCGGCTCCATTGAGGGATCAGTCCCAATTGCCATCAACACAGTTCTGTCAGCGGCCACAGCGACGTTGACGGCAGCGATCGTCACTGGAGTCCGATTCGGCAAACCGGACGCCTCGCTTACTGCCAATGGCTGGATCGGCGGCCTGGTTGCCAGCAGCGCCTCCTGCGCTTTCGTGGTCCCCGCGGAAGCCGTAGTCATAGGATTGATTGCCGGAGGCTTGGTTACCTTCTCTGTGGAGTGGTTTGAACTGCATCTGGAAGTTGACGATCCGGGCGGCGCTATTTCTGTTCATGCCGTCGGCGGTATTTGGGGCATCCTGGCCGTCGGTCTGTTCGCCCGTTTTCACCATCCAGTATTGAATATCGGCGGAGCCCCTCTGCCTGTCAGCGGAGATGGAGCCTCGGGACAATTGCTGGCCCAAATTGTCGGCGTGGCCACGCTCCTCGGCTTCGTCTTGCCGCTCGCTTACGCCATGAACTGGATTCTGAATCGCTTCTGCCCGTTTCGCGTGGGCATCGAGGGAGAACGTCAGGGCATGGACCTGTACGAATTGGGTGCTGGCGCGTATCCGGAGTTTGTCACGCATACCGACGAATTCATGCCGCGCTAGCGGTCTTTACTTCACCCCCCGCTTATTGTGTTCCTCGATAAGTCCCATCCATTCTTTGAGTTTGTCTATGCGTCCGCATGGTTGCAGACTGCATAAGGACTTTATAAATGATTTATAAAGATACCCTAAATTAGGAGTAGGGAATGCGGACCGGGCGTTTGCTCCGTACTGCCCCACATAATCTATGCCACAGGAAACCACGCAATCCTTCAAAACACAAACGTCCAGCAGGCTGCGCGTCGGCTTCGTGATCCAGCGCAGCGGAATCGTGGTTCTGAGTGTCATGGCGGCGCTGGCTTCGACCCTGCTCCTCAAGCCCCTTTTCCCTTATCCTTTCCTGTTCCTGTTCTTTGCGGCGGTGATGGTCAGTGCGTGGTTTGGAGGGGCGGCATTCGGACTTTTCGCTGTGTTGTTCTCCACTCTGGCAGTGGACTATTTCTTCGTTCCACCCTTTCATTCCTTCCTCATTAACGCCACCGACACCGCTTATTTTATCGCTTTCGTCGCGAGCGCGGCCGTGGCCTGCTGGGTCAGCGCATCGAAGAGGGAAAGCGAGGAAGCCCTCCGCGAAGCCCGCGACCAGCTCGAGGCCCGCGTATCCGAGCGCACCGCAGAACTGCAGAAATCGATCGCTGAATTGCAGGAAAATGAGCGCCGGAGAGAGCAACTCGAAAACGAAAAAAGCATTCTCTCCGGCCAATTAGAAACCCGCAAAGTCGTCGAGCGCGCCAAAGGCATACTTCAGCGCGAGTTGAAAATCGGCGAGGAAGAAGCGTATCGAACCATGCAGCGGCAGAGCCAGCAGATGCGAAAATCCATGAAGGAAATCGCGGACGCTATTATCCTGAACGACGAAATGAAACGCGTCTCCGCGTAGGGTATCGACCAGGGCGCGATCCGAATGTTTGCAATTGAAAGTTTGAATTTGACTCACGGAGGGAAATTCCGCAAACTGCAATTGTAATTTTGGAAATCCAGTCGGTGTTTGGGCCTCTCTGCTTCGACGACGAAACCGGGAGCCCTGACGCCAGCCGTACTTCGAATTGTTCGTCTCGGACACGACGCCGTGTCCAAACAATAAAAACATAGTGCTCGAAGAAGAGCCGATTCGTTAGCTGGGAACTCCAGTGGAATTCCGCCACTGTCTTGTTTCCGGGATTAGCGTTTATTCGCGCCAGACCGCCTTGTGTATCCGGGCGCGGGCGACGACCGGCGGCGTCCCTTGGGCTGCGAACTGATTCGCGAGACGGAAACCGGAAATCTCAGCCCGCGACTCTGTGGCGCGCCGCTTGAGCACGCGAAGTTTGCGAGCCTGAACTATGCGCGACAAGTTTTTACGAAGGGAGGCGCCATGGAAATCGCAAGGCAATTCCTGCTCGCTGCCAGCAGGAAGCACCGTCAAGGTTCCCGGTTTTTGGGGCGCCGCCTGGTGGAGCGCCATTTCATGCCACGTAGTCGTTCGCGTCGATTTTGTGGTTCGTATTTTTTTCTATTAGGCGTTGGGATTTACGTTGGAAATCCGGTCATCGAGTAGCAGGAAGATAACTTTCATTCCTCAAAGGAGAGTGGAAATGTCTGATATTCCAAAATATAGGACGAAGTTAACGTTCGCTGAAAAATTATCACGGCTCCGCGTTCGGCTCCAAAATCCGGAGTGGCGGCGCTACGGCAAAGTATTGCTTGCAGGCAAAGGCATCGGCGTTGCACTGGTGTTGGCGATTATTGGCATAACCTCCATTTTCATCGGAGGACACGCCTTCGCTGCTGACCCGGACCTGAAAGGCAATGACATCGTCAACCCGATTAACACCGTGTGGACGCTGGTTGCCGCGTTTCTTGTGTTCGGCATGCAAGTCGGATTCACGATGCTGGAAGCCGGCTTCTGCCGGTCCCGCGAAACCGTGAACGTATTAATGGAATGCGTGGTGGACACCTGTCTCTGCGGCGTTCTCTTCTACGCGATCGGCTTCGCCTTCATGTTCAGTCACGGCAACGGCTTCATCGGTTACCACTGGTTCTTCCTGCAAGGCGCTCCGGCCACCTATGAAACCACCGGCGTAGCTTTCCTCGCAGTCTGGATATTCCAGTTCGCCTTCGCGGACACCTGCTCGACCATCACCTCCGGCGCAATGATCGGCCGTACCGCCTTCTTCGGCGACCTGGTTTACAGCGTCGCCGTTTCCGGCTTCATCTATCCAATCATCGGTCACTGGGCGTGGGGCCCGGACGGCTGGCTGGCAATGATGGGCAGCGACGGTCACTTCTGGCCCGCCTTGGGAATGAGCTTCCATGACTTCGCCGGTTCCACAGTCGTTCACACTATCGGAGGGTTCGTCGCTCTGGCCGGTTCGATTGTTCTCGGTCCGCGCCTCGGTCGCACCTTCAAGCGTGACGGCGGAGCTCCCATGCTGCCGCACGATTTGACGATCGCGGTCTCCGGCGGTTTGATCCTGTGGTTCGGATGGTACGGCTTCAACCCCGGCAGCACGCTATCAGCGATGGACTTCACCGGCATCGGTCGCATTGCCGCTAACACCACTCTCGCTGCCTGCGCCGGCGGCTTGACCGCCATGATGGTGGCTTACATGTATAGCAAGAAGTGGGACGCTGGCTTTACCACCAACGGCTTCCTGGCAGGCTTGGTAGCCATCACTTGCCCCTGCTATTGGGTAAGCCCAACCGGGGCTGTCCTTCTCGGCGGCATTGCCGGGGTCCTTGTGGTCCTCGGCGTTGAGTTGCTCGAGTACCTCCGAATCGACGATCCTATCGGCGCCGTTCCGGTCCACGGTTTCTGCGGTATCTGGGGGACATTGTCTCTAGGCTTGTTCGCCACCGGGCAGTATGGTTCCACCGGACCGATTTCCGCCGATAACTCCGCTCCGCTCAAGGGCCTGTTCTACGGCGGCGGCACGCAGGTGCTCACCGCTCAAGCCATCGGCAGCGCATCCATAACTCTGGCGACGTTTGCCGTTTCCATGGTCGTCATGTACGCCGTGAACGCAATGGGCTGGCTGCGCGTTTCCGAAGAAGGCGAACTGTATGGCCTCGACCTCCACGAACACGGCATTTCGGCTTACCCCGAGTATGTGATCACAGCGATTGGATCGCCGAGGGGCTTGACGGCACATCAACAACCGGCCACGTCGTCCGTAAAGATAACTGCGCCCGCGCATGGCGACTAAACCGGAGCGCATCCCGGATTGGCCGGGATGCGCTTAGTTCTTCCCACGACCGTGCCTTCCGAAATGCATCACTCGAGAATGCCAGGAAGACACGGGAAGGGCGCTTCACCGCTCAGGTTACATCGGCTAGGCGTTAACAAGAGTGAAGATTCGAATTCGCGATTGCGAACTCTAAGGATGAAAAAACTATGATGACCAAACTAGAAGCGATTATCCAACCATCCAAGTTTGAAGCTGTAAAAGAGGTCCTGACCGAACTGGGCATCGGAGGAATGACGATTTCCGATGTTCGCGGCCACGGACGCCAGAAGGGTCACACGGAGGTTTACCGCGGACGTGAATATACGGTCGATCTCCTCCCCAAGGTCAAGCTCGAGCTGGTGTTGCCCGATAATCTGGTCGATTCCGCCGTCGATGCCATTCTCAAGACGGCATCGTCCGGCAGCATCGGTGACGGAAAAATCTTCCTCTCCAAGGTGGAAGAGACCATCCGCATCCGAAACCAGGAACGTGGCGCGCTGGCTCTCTAAGTTTCGCGCGGGGCCGAGGCTCGCTGTGACCGCCATCATGGCGAGACCCGCGTGAGTCAAGCATTCCAGGCGTAGCCGCTGCCTTCGCCGGACGCCGCTACGCCCGGGATGCGATTCATAAAGATCAAGGCCGTAGTTTCGCTCGGAGGTTCGCCAATGAAAACAAGTTTGAGATCGCGACCGAAGCGGCGTTCTTCGGCGGGGAAACAAAGAAATATTCTGGCCAAACCGGACAAAATCCCCAAAAAGAAACAAGCCGACCGAGCGCCGTCCCTATGGCTCCGAATAGCCGGCTGATCTTTCGGTAGCACAACCCGCGCTAATCGTTTCTTGCTATAGTTACCCCATGTCTTTGAATTCCAAACCGCCCCGAAAATTGGCTCCTATCTGGAGACCCCTGGTAGAGGTTGGTTTTATTGTATTTCTGTTCTATTCAAATCTGTTGATGGGGGAGTTTACTCGCACAAATCAGGACGGAAAGACTATACTTTTCGCCATTCGAGATATATTTACCGCTACCAATTTTGCTGTTGCCATTTTTTCCGGCCTGATTGGCTACGTGGTTTTTGAATATCTTCGGAAGCAAGTGTAGTTCGGATTTCTCGCGAAGTTTTCCAAATCAATCCCTGCAAATCTACCAACGCAAATCGGTTTCCGTCGGACGTTCGTAATCCACGCCTTCCACTTCGAAGCCGAACAACCCTCGAAATTCCCGCTGAAAGCCTGCGAAATCGGACAACGTGGCGAGAGTTTCCGTGGTGATCTTCGGCCAGATTGCGGCCACTTCGGACTGCACATCCGGGCGCATTTCGCGGTCGTCCAGGCGCAGGCGGCGAGAGTCGTCGAGTTTTGGCGGCTGGCCAGTGCACAGAAAATCAGTGAACAACCGTCGCATCTGTTCGAGCGGTCCTTCCTCCAGATTTTTCTTCTTCATCACCACCGGAAGCAGACTCAAATACAGCGGCACAACGGGAATTGCCGAGGAAGCCTGAGTCACAACTGCCTTGTTCACGGAAACCCAGGCGTGACCGCCAAGTTTTGACGCCAGCGTGGCATCGAGGTCCGCGGCTGCGCGTTCGAGATCTTTCTTGGCCTGCCCGATCGTGCCGTCACGATAAATCGGCCATGTGATTTGGGGGCCGATGTAAGAATACGCTAGCGTGCGCGCGCCCTCCGCTAGCAATTTTTCTTGAAGCAGCATGTCCATCCAGCGGCGCCAGTCCTCGCCGCCCATCACTGCAACAGTGTCCGCGATTTCACTTTCATTGGCCGGGGGCAGCGTGACGCTCACTATTTTCCCCGAGTCGAGTTCGATCGTTCGGTTGGTAAACGCTTGCCCAACCGGCTTCAGAACGGAATTGTAAGTTTGGCCGTTACGGGAATCGGTGCGCTTCGGCGAAGCCAGCGAGTAAATCACCAGATCGACTGAGCCCATTTGCGCGCGGATAGTTTCCGCAGCGGTCTTCTTTATTTCGTCCGAGAACGCGTCGCCATTGATGCTCGCCGCGAACAATCCGTCTTTTTGCGCCAGCGCATGAAACGCAAAGGTGTTGTAATGCCCGGCCGAGGCGGGCTTGTCGCCGTCGGGAGCCCGTTCGAAAAACACGCCCAGAGTCTTCGCTTGATAACCCCACGCCGCCGCGACCCGCGATGCGAGCCCGTACCCGGTAGACGCGCCGACCACCAGCACGTTCTTCGGGCCCACCTGGCCTGCGGGAATATGTCCGCGCACGCCGTCAACCCAGCGCTCGACGTTCCGGCGGCATCCCTCCGGATGAGCATTTACACAGATGAAGCCGCGCGAGCGTCGCTTGATAATTTGTAGTGGCATAGTCGAAGTTCAATACGTTATCGCGGGCAGTCGCCCTTGTCCACCCGGACACCAGAGCAGCATGGCAAATATGGGAACCGCCAATCCTTCCTGTATGATTTTTGCACGATGGATTTCATTTTAACCGATGTAGAAGCAAGGGTCCTCGGCGCCCTGATCGAGAAGGAACTCACCACGCCGGAGTATTACCCGCTTTCCCTGAACGCGCTCGTTAACGCCTGCAATCAGAAATCGAATCGCGACCCGGTGATGACTCTGGACGACGATGCCGTGCGCCAGGCATTACGGACTCTCAATCAAAAGGAATTGGCCGGACCCGCGGACAATATGGAAAGCCGCGTCAGCAAATACGAGCACCGGCTACAGGAAGCATTTAATTTTACCCGCCATGAGACTGCAATTCTGTGCGAATTGCTGTTGCGAGGCCCGCAGACCCCCGGCGAACTGCGCAGCCGCGCAGACCGAATGCACAAGTTCGAAGACCTGGGCATCGTGCAAACGACATTGCGCCGCCTGATGGAACGCGAACCGCCTCTGGCAAAAATCCTCCCCCGCCAGCCGGGCACCAAAGAAGCTCGCTACGCGCACCTGCTCTCCGGTGACGTGGAAATTTCGACGCCCGAACAGGAGTCTCGACCGGCAATCGTCAGAACCTCACCCGAATCGGAGCGGATCGCGCGAATGGAAGAGGAAATCGCCGGTCTTCAGAAGGAAGTCGCTGAGTTGAAACAACAGTTCGCGGCTTTCCGAAAACAATTTGAGTAGCGTCCATCGCTGGAAAGCATTCTGAAACTCGGGCTACGATTTTGGATTGTGGATGCCGCGCAGTCTCGCGGCGATGAGCGGAGACAGTATGAGTATCACCATCCCAAAAGGCATGAGGCCGCCCTCGGAAATTCTGTAATCCGCCGTCAAACTTTCCCACGACCGGTGAAACAGGAAATGCCCCGCGCCGAATTCGAATGCAAGTGTCAGCGCGAGCCAGAACAAGCCGACTGCAAGTAGCGATCCCGTAGTGACGGCCCCGATCCACCGGATAAACAAAAACGCAACGAGTAGAATGAGGGCGGAAGCGACAATAACGCCGATCTGGCCGGAGCGATGTTCGCCAACGCGCGGCGAAAGAAAGAAAAACCGCAGTGTTCCGTGGATTGACTCGGCGGTAATCAGAACAAACCAAACAGCAAGAGCGCGGAACGTCAATTCTATCGGGCGGCTCATCGCACGGACCTACCCAACGATCATCCGCTCGCACAGCGACCACAGCGCCTCTTCGTTCTCGCGCCCTCGAAATTCGCACTGTATCTCTTTGCGTTTCGTCCAAAAACGCCCGCTCACTCCGGCAACCGCGGGACTGGTCGCAAGCCAGATGGCCGTGTCCGCACCCTCTGAAGTCGGTATCCCCTTGACGCCGGGCGCAACCGAACTAAGCAGCGGCGTATCCACCGGCCCCGGATGCAATGCGTTCGCGGTAACCGTCGTGCCTTCGAGCCGCCGCGCCAGCGCCCAGGTAAGCATTCGATTTGCCTGCTTGCTCTGCGCGTATGCCGCGGACACGCTGTAAGGCCTGCGGTCATAGTTCACGTCCGTGATATCGAGTCCGTAGGCCATTCGAGAAGCGACATTGACGATGCGGGCCGCAGGCGCTCGTTTCAGCGATTCCAGAAGCAGCTCCGTCAGCAACTGATATCCCAACACGTTCGTCGCGAACGTGTACTCGATACCTTCGGCAGTCTCACGCCGCTCGGAGGAATAACTGGCGGCGTTGTTTACCAGGACGTCGAGCACGGGATGCCTGTGAGAAAATTGCTCCGCTGCGGATCGAATAGATTTCTGATTCGAAAGATCCACCACGAGCAGATCGATGTCCGGATTACCTGTCTCCGAAGCGAGCTTCTTCACTGCGGCCTCGCCCCCGGCCTGATCGCGGCATCCGAGGACGACGCGAAATCCAGCACTGGCAAGTCCCCGCGCGATTTCGAATCCGATTCCGCGATTGGCTCCGGTCACCAGTGCGAGCGGACGCACGGACGCGGAAGTATTTGGACCGGTAGTCATTCGAATATTCTCCGTTGGCTCCCGGTCAGCTCGGGCCCGTGGTAAAAGCCAGTGTAACCAGCGTCTTCTGCTCAAGTTCGTGCGCCTTGGCCGAACCGGTAGCCGGGCTGGCGCTCGCCGAGCGTTTCACCGACCGAACCGGAATGTTTTGAATATAGTGCCGGATGCGTGGTAGAACGTAGGAAAGCGCGCCCATGTTGGCCGGCTCCTCCTGCACCCAGACAATTTCACGTGCGTCCGGATGCCGCGCAATCTCCGCGCGAAGCTCGTTCTTCGGGAACGGATAGAGCTGGTCCAGAAACAGAATAGCTGTGCTCGTATCGCCCCGCAGTTTTCGCTCGTTGCGGAGTTCGTGACCGATTTTTCCGCTGCAGATCAGGATGCGTTGCGCGGAGGCGACTTCCCTGTCGGGCACAACCCATTCGAATCGCGGACGCGAGAAATCCTCGATCGAGGAGGATGCATCCGGATGGCGCAGCATGCTCTTCGGCGTGAAGACAATCAGCGGCTTGCGCCATTGGCGCAACGCTTGCCGGCGCAGCATTTGGAAATACTGCGCAGCATTCGAAGGCTGGCAGACCTGTATATTGTCCTCGGCGGCGAGTTGCAAATAGCGCTCGATGCGCGCGCTGGAGTGTTCCGGCCCCTGCCCCTCATGCCCGTGCGGCAGCAGCATCACCACGCCCGAGGGCAGGTCCCACTTATCCTCTGCGGCGCTGATGAACTGGTCGATGATCACCTGCGCGCCGTTTGCGAAATCGCCGAACTGCGCCTCCCACAGCACCAGCGCCTCCGGATAATCGCGGCTGTAGCCGTATTCGAAACCGAGAACGCCCGCTTCGGAAAGCGTGGAGTTGTAAATCTCACAGCGCGCCTGCGCGGGCGCTAAATGTTCCAGCGCCATGTACTGCGCCTCGGTGCGCGTATCGACCAGCGCCGCGTGGCGCTGGTTGAATGTGCCGCGCCGCACGTCCTGCCCGGTGAACCGCACCGGCGTGCCGGATAGCAGCAGCGTCCCGAACGCGAGGGCTTCCGCCATCCCGTAATCCACGGCGCGCTTGCCGTGGCCCATTTCCGAGCGCTGTTCGAGCAGCTTCTTCAGCTTCGGATGAATCGCAAAGTCCGGTGGAAAGCTGGTCAACTTGTCGGTGACTTCGCCGAGCACATCGGCCGAGACTCCGGTATCCACTTCATAGGCGTTGTCGAAACGGCCGCGTTTGTAAGGCGCCCAATAATGCGGGAGCCGCCGCAGGCGCGGCTTCTTTTGCATCGCGCTGGCGGCCTTGTGCGCCTTTTCGAGTTCGTCGCGCACCACGTCCACGACGGGAGCTGGGTCCGCGCCGATTTGCTTCGCGTAAATTTGCCAGAGTGGCGGATGATCTTTGATCTTCGCGTACAGAAGCGGCTGCGTGATCGTCGGGTCGTCCACTTCGCTGTGGCCGTGCCGCCGGTAACCGATCAGGTCGATGACCACGTCGCTGCCGAATCGATTGCGGTACTCCACCGCCATTTGTCCGACGCGCACCACCGCATCGGGATCCTCCCCGTTCACGTGAAAAATTGGCACGGACTGGCGCTTGGCAAGGGAAGACGCAAAGCGCGACGAATGGAGCTGTGAAGGTTCCGTCGTAAATCCGATCAAATTGTTGACAATCACATGGATGGTGCCGCCGACCGTGTAGGCTTCCAGGTCGGCAAAATTGAGCGTTTCGGCCCAAATACCTTGACCGGCAAACGCGGCGTCCCCGTGGAGCACGATGGGAAGAATTTTCACGCGGCTGCCGTTGCCGATTCGGGTTTGTTTTGCGCGCGCGCGTCCAATGGCTACAGGATCGACGGCTTCCAGATGGCTGGGGTTCGAAGCAAGATGAACGTTCAGCTTGCGCCCCTCACGCGTGCGGTATTCTCCAGTTGCGCCGACGTGATACTTGACGTCTCCGCTACCCAGGACGCTGCGCGGGTCCACGTCTTCAAAGCCGGCAAAAATGTCTGCGGCCTTCTGTCCCGCGATGTGCGCCATCACGTTCAGGCGGCCTCGATGGCTCATGCCCAGGATAATCTGTTCACCACCGGCTTGCGCCGCTGCAGCCAGCACGCGGTCAAGCAGGGGAATCAATGCCGTGATGCCTTCGAGCGAGAATCGCTTGCTGCCCAAGTAGCGTGCCTGCAAAACCTGTTCGAACAGGTCCGCGCGGACCAGCCGCTCCAGAATAAAGGCGCGGTCAGGCTGAGTCGGGACCGACTCCAGCCGCTCGGCAATCCAGCGGCGGCGTTCGGGGTCATCGATGTGGACGAACTCAACGCCAATCGTGCCGCAATACACTTTTCGCGCTTCGGCGGCAATTTCGCCATTCAGAATCAGTTCCGGATGTTCGAACGGTCCCTGGAATCCTATTGGATCGAGGTTCGCTGCAAGATAACCCCAGCGCCGGTAATTTTCGTAAATGCGCTCTTCTTCGGCGCTCTTCTGCTCTATCGCTTGCTGCATTTCGGTATTTTCCTCTGTCCCCCGCCTGCGTGTGGTGCGTGGCCCGGTGGAACAAATATTCTATCAAACATGCCGCGGATGAGCCTGTCGGAAGCCACGCTGGCGAGAAATTCTGGTAAGCAAAGGCGCAAAAAGTAAAAGGACTTTCAATTCATAGAAAACGCGTTGGGAATCAAGAGGGGCATCTACAGTCAAATCATCAACCTGCGTAGATCTGCTGAATCTTGCCGGCCAGATCGAAATCATTTCTCGTCAAGCCGCCCGCGCTGTGGGTACACAAATCCACGGTGACTTTATTCCACGAGTTCGACCAGTCCGGGTGATGATCCATCTTTTCGGCAGCCAGCGCGACTCGCGTCATGAACGCGAAAGCGTGCGTGAAATCCTTGAATTCGAAAACCCGGTGCAGGTTTCCGTTCTCCACGCTCCAGCCGTTCAGGTTCTGCAAATCCGCCGCAATTTGCTGCTCCGAAAGCTTCGCTGTCGCCATAAGACCTCCCATATTCTCGCCGTCCGGCCATTATCCGCTCCCGACGTGGACCCGGCAAGCTAGTCTGTGAACGGGTAGCTGGGCCGGGTTCCACTGCGCCCGTTTCTCAGATGGAATGGCCGCAGCAAGAAACGGAGCGGACCTCGATGGAGTTTCATGTAGACCTTCGCATAGGCAGCGCGTAGGAGAACGGCCGGTCTTCGCTGCTTTGCCAGAAGAAATACAGGATGATCACACTTGCGATCGCCGCGTACGCGCACCACAGCGAGGTGAACGCGTACCGCTTGAAAGCCATTACCAGCAGGAGAATCGCCAGGTTTGCCGCGCCGAAGACCACCATGGACCTGATCTTCGAAAAAAACAGCGAACCGCACGTTGCAATCACATACAGAACCGCGACCGCTGTGTTGTTTGTCGCTTGATTGATATAGACAATGCTGTTTCCCCTGACGTACACCTCCAACGGGTACGCGATTAACGCCCACAACATATATAGGGTCGTTCCTGCGCCGAGCAAGAGGAACGGCTGCATACGCCTGCGACTCTTCCCATCGGGCTCAAACAGCAACACGCTGAGCGGTAAGAGGAAAGGAAGCAGCCCCTGCGCGTAAAGCATGAACGCCGCGCCCATGTCGTGCGTCACAGTAGGCGAGAGATATCCATCCAATCCCAGCCAGACGAACCCCTCGATAAACTGATGAATGGCGAACAGCGTGGGCAGCGCCGCGAAAAGCAATTCGCGCCGGTGCTTCACTTTCGTCAATGTGACTACGCCGACCGCGCCCAGAACTCCGCTGCCGACAAAGTTCGCAGTCGCTGAAAAGCACATGACTCGGCTCCCTGTCGCGAGGATTATACGCGCCGTCAAAAGATTGCAATATATTTCTTACGACTTGGCTCGGATTTGCCGGAAATGTGGGCCGGAAAAAATAAGAAGGGGGTTAACAGGACTCGAGCGTTAGACCGCCGCGATCTCCACTAGACCCCACGTGGGAAATTCGTTTCGTCCAGCGGGGGAAGCAAAGTACAACAAGATCAAAGCCATGGTCGCGGAGGGCAAATCCCTGGTGGAAATCAAGGAAGCCCTGGGCGAGACGAATTTCAAGCTGGCCGGCCCGCCGCGCCCGACCTTCACTGAAACTGTATATATAGAATTGACCAAGAAGAGCTGACGATGGCCATAGCTGAACGGGCTATTTCAGAATAGCGGGTCTATGCACGATTGGTGGGGAAACCGCAATCGGACATACGGCCACGGACATACGGCCACGAGGTTCAGGGCGCGTATCTTATTCATAAATATGAAGTTGTGCGCCTCCGGATGAAACCTTGTTAAGGGTTAAGGCTGCGCACCCCAAAGCGGGCCGGGCAAGTTGCTTGTTATTCGACTAGTCCTGTTTTTTCAGTTGGCAGATTCGGACCGAGCGGGAAGGACAACAACTCGTCCTGGTATTCACAATTATTATTTCGGTACTTGTCAGCGCGGTGCAGGTGAGCTACCCTCCCGCCAACCTAAATTCGAAGGCTTTACTCACGAAGTAACGTTCTCTGCTTGGCCGAGGTGGCCGTCCCATGGGAAGCGTGGAACAATACTCTGCAAAATCGAGGAGGAACTATCAAATGCTGGGAGCTACCAAGAAAGTCGCAATTTTGGCGTCAGTTCTGTTCCTGATGGTGCTTTCCCCTCGTGCAAATGCGCAAACCGCGCAGGCGTGGAACGCGTTTGCCCCGACTTTCACTGCCAAGTACACCGTCTCAACCTTTACTCCCGATATCGCCATATCCGTATCGCGTATTCAGGCGCAGGTCATCCCACCTTTACTTCCTCTGCCCGGTTGCAAAACCGAACCGGTCGTCCAAATCAGCGGCGGAGCTACTGTGCACAATCTGACGCTAACAGGCGCAGCGAACGACAGCGGCCCGATTGCGCTGAGCTACGCTGCTGGCGTCCCGATCACGCTTTCTGTGAGCACGGCCTCGCAGTGCCTGTCATGGGCGACGGGCGCCAATATCGTCATACAGTATGACACGAGCGCATTATCGGGCGAGGTTACGTCGCTCAAGAACCAAAACACTGCATTGAGCGCTCAAGTCGCTTCATTGCAAGGGCAAGTAGCCGTTCTATCGTCTCAACTCACGACATGTGAATCGGGGGGGGCGGCGACTTGATCTTGCCCTGGTTCCCGGGACAGCAGGTTGAGCCACAGAATTCAGCGTATCGATCTTCAAAGCCAAGAGCTGAGGCACCGCTCCTGATGCGCACATCGACGCCAATTAAACCCGCACAGCGTCCACAGGTTGATTCGCCCGATCGACGCAAAGCTCTGTTGTCTCCACAGCCCTCTACATCGAAAATCGGATAGGTCTTGTGAAGTCTTGTCGGAAACTAACCGACGCCCTGTGAACGAATCCGGTTGAACCCTCGTTGCAATTGCTTTATCGTACTCGCTCCGATTTTCCCGCGCGGCGTGCGCGGCGGAGCCCCTTGTGAAAAAGAAGATTCGCGCGATCCAGTACGGCGTCGGACCCATCGGAGCGGCCATTGTGCGCCTGATGCGGGAAAAGCAATCCATCGAAATCATCGGCGCGATCGATTCCGATCCGGCCAAGGCGGGTCAGGACCTGGGCGATCTGGTGGGCGATCCCGAAGCTCCTTGGGGCGTGTCGGTGACCGATGACGCCGCCGCAATGCTGGGCGAATCCGCCGACGTGGTGATCCATTCGACTTCCTCATGGCTCACCAATGTGATGGATCAATTGATGGCGTGCCTCGCTGCGGAATCGTGCGTCGTTTCCACCTGCGAAGAACTGGCATATCCGTTCCGGAAATATCCGGAACTCGCCGCTCAGCTCGATGCCGAGGCGAAAACGTGGGGCGTCGCCCTGATCGGCACGGGCATCAATCCCGGCTTTGTGATGGATAAGCTCCTGATCACGCTAAGCGCCGCATCGCAGGAAATCGAATCCGCGCGCGCCATTCGCATCGTGGACGCCTCGAAGCGCCGAATGCCGCTGCAGAAAAAAGTTGGCGCGGGCATGAGCGTCGAGGAATTCCGCGCACAGGTCGCGGCGGGCACGATCAAGCATCATGGGCTGCCCGAGTCGGTGGCCATGGTGTCCGACGCGTTGGGCCTGGGCGTGGACGACATTACGGAAAAGATCGAACCGGTGGTCGCGCGCGAACACATCAAGACAGATTATCTGGAGGTCGCCCCGGGACAAGTCGCCGGTGTTCACCAGGTCGCACTCGGCTATGCGGGCAGCGAACAAAAAATCTACATGGAATTGCAGATGTTCGTAGGAGCGAAAGATCCCGGCGACACAGTCGAGGTCATAGGCAATCCCAACCTGCGCCTGACCATCCCCGGCGGAACGCACGGCGACATCGCCACAGCCTCGGTGGTCGTAAACTGCATCCCCGAAATCCTAAAATCTCCCGCAGGCCTGCGCACCTCGCGCGACCTGCCAATGTGTTTCCTACCACCAGACTCGAAGCCGTAACCAGTAGCACAGGTTTCAACCTGTGCGGTTTTGGTTTTGGTTCCAACGCAACAAGTACTTATTTCGCCATCGCTCTCCGCCCACTCAAGAAAAACCAACCCCGCACAGATTGAAGTCTGTGCTACCAAAACACGCGCACATCGATTTTCGAGATATAAAAAACGGGCTCCAGGATGGAGCCCGCCGAAACGATGAACTTCCCTGACGGTTACCGCTTTGCCCAGAAGCTGGCAAGAGCCGCGAAATCCACGTCTTCTTTTGCCGCGCCCTTGACCGAGCTCAGCACTTCGCGTGTAGCCGCGCCGGAGGGCAGCGGTACGCCCAGCTGGTTGGCGAGGTCGAGCGCGAGGCCCACGTCTTTGTGCATCAGGCGCAGCGGAAAGCTCGGCTTGTACTCGCCCTTCAGCATCATTGCGCCTTTGATATCGAGCAAGCCAGACCGGCCCATGCTCGATTGCATCACTTCGAACAACTTTTCCCCTTCCAATCCTGCGCCCTTCACCAGCGCCAGCGCTTCGGCAAACGCCTCCGCCTCGAGTACGAGCAGCAGGTTCATCGCGAGCTTTACCGTCTGTCCCGCGCCGACCGGACCCAGGTGGAAAAAGCGCTTGCCCATTACGCCAAGCACCGGCTGGACGCGCTGTATAGTTGCTTCCTCGCCGCCGAGCATGAACACCAGCTCGCCCTTTTCCGCTCCCCAAGTGCCGCCGGTTACAGGTGCTTCCAGAAACTCACATCCCTGCGCCTTTGCCGCTGCCGCTGAGCGCCTGGCCAGCGCCGGAGAAACCGTGCTCGAATCCACCAGCACGCTGCCCTCGCGCAACCCTGCAAATACGCCGTTCTCTCCCCACAACACAGATTCCAGAGCCGGGGGATCGCTCACGATCGTGAAGACTACTTCGGATGCCGCCGCAACTTCGCGCGGCGATGCAGCCAGCTTGGCTCCCTGCGCCACCAGATCGTTGGCGCGCGAGGCTGTGCGATTCCACACTGTGACCGGATGACCGGCCTTCAACAGGTTCGCCACCATGGGGCGGCCCATCAGTCCCAATCCGATAAATCCAATCGATGTTTTCATTGCAAGTACCCTCCTGAGCGTTGTTGTTGGCAAACGAAACGGAAAGTTTACAGGAGTTCGACGAAAAATCGGACAAAAATCGGTGGGGAGAAGGTGGATTTATGCGAGGTTCTTTTTCAGTTGCAGGGATCCAACCGCCATCGCGGATTCAGCGTCTGCTTCCCGTGGGGCGTTCACCGAAGCAGATGGTTTCGGCACTTCCGGGCATTCCCTCAACTCAATGATGCATGCGTAAGGGATCTCCCAGCGGAAGGTCTTAACACTGCCCTTTTGCTGGTAGCTCTCTTCCAGAAAAATGGACTTCCCGGAATCAGCCGCCAGGTTGCCCGTCGCGGGCAGGACGATGTCCCCGGCGCGGTAAGTAACCTGGATCCGATGTCGTAACAAAGCTGAATACCGAGCCATGGAGGGAGTTTGGCTGGGGAAGCGAACACGATCAATAGTACGTTAGAGGGATTTCGATTAGTACTATCGGCTCGAAGCTATGGAAAATGCACGGGATGGTGCCCCAAATCGGTACACCCTAGTGATGCCCACCCCCATGGCCACCACTTTCATGGACTGGCGCAGGCACAGGCAGCGCAGGGGCGTTGCGCAGGTTCGCCGTGAACATCAGAACCAGCGGCGAAACCACGCCAAAGGCCAGAAACGCGTACAGGGTCGGCAATACCGCGCCGAGATCTCCGCCTGCGCCTATCGAGAGCCGCCACGCAATAGCCCCGGCCGCAAGACCACATATCGAAGAGATCGTCCGTGCACCGGGCGCAACTTCGAGCCGCGTCCCGCATTTGGGGCACTCGACTCCAAACGAGTGCGCGGCAATATCGGCGGCGGTAAGTTCAGCCTTGCAATGCGGACAAATGCGAACGGCCACGGTACCTCCAGTTCGAACGCCTAACAATAAACGAAATCCGCCTCCGAGGAAATGGCTTAGTAGGGGCACGACAATGTCGTGCCCCTACGGCTGACTCGCGAAACCCATGATTACATTTGCGACAAATGAGTGTTCCCTTTTATTTTTCCTTAACCGATTGGGGATAAACTGATGCCGCTTTCCTGTTGTTTGGAAAGCAGTTCGCAGATCTGAGCGAAACTCTTGAACATCCTGGAGGAAAAAATGAAAATAAAGATTCTGCGTCTCGGTACCGTTGTGATTTTTGCGCTGGCGCTCTGCCTTTCCATGACAACCCCGGCAGCGCCTAAATCGTCCGCTGTCGCAGCGGTTCCAGCAGCAGCGGCGCAACCCACCGCAGAACCCACAGCTTTGCCTGAACCCCATCCCGAAATTCGGGAATCGATTGCAGCGCTTCGCAGAGCCAAGGAGCACATGGAGCACGCGGCGCATGACTTTGGCGGGCACCGGGTAGAGGCTCTCAAGGCCACCGACGAAGCAATCCGGCAACTTGAGATCTGCTTGAAATACGACAGGTAATGGCAGCAAGTTTCTTCTTGTACTTAACACTTCACTGCCGCGGCAGTGAACCGCCGAAACATTGCCGGAGCGATGATTTGCCAAGAAGATGGACAGGTCATCGCTCTGGACCAGCCAGCTCGTTGCAACCGCGCATAGAAACACCTGCGACGAAATTTGCCCTCGCGACGGTATGTAATCCACGTATGGACTCGGAATTCAAATTGTTGCAGTTAAATTTTCAGGGCAAAGGTGAAAACTCGACGCGGCGCCGCAGCGGATCGATGCGCTCAGCGCGGACGCGGATGCGGTCGCCGAGTTTCCAGATGTGCTGGGCGCGAAGCTCGCGGCCGGATTTTTTCTTGCTGGCCCCGGACCGCGATTGCGGCACCGCGTTGCGAGGGCCGCTGCCGCTGACGATGGCGTGGTCGCGCTCGCGATAGAAGACCTGCTCGCCGGTCAGTTCCTCGATGCGGTCGATGGGCACGATGCCTTCGACGAAAATTTCCGTCAGCTCAACGAAGAATCCGAATTTTTGCACGGAAATAATCAGCGCGTCGTACTCCTCGCCCAGATGCTGCTCCATGAACTGCGCCGTTTTCCAGGCCATCAATTCGCGCTCGGCGGTTTCGGCGCCGCGTTCGGTCTCGGAGGTTTCCTCGGAGATGGTATCGAGCTCCCCGCGCCGGTACGGGCCGAATGTGGATTCTTCTTTCTTCGTGCCCACGGGGGCTGCAGTCTCGATCGGGCGCGATTCCGGATGATCGAGCGCCCACTTCAGTACGCGATGGACGATCAGGTCCGGATAGCGGCGGATGGGCGAGGTGAAATGGGTGTACTCCGTGAACGCCAGCGCGAAATGGCCCAGCGCGTCGGCGGCATAGCGCGCCTGCTTGAGCGAACGCAGCATCAGGAACGAGACGATACGTTCTTCGGGCTTGCCTGCGATTTTTTCCGCCAGGCGCTGGTAGTGCTCCGGGCGAATGGCGATGTCCATCGCGGGAACGGAGACGGTCATCGGTTTGTCGCGCCCGCCGCCGGAGCGCCTGTGCCGCCCTTGCGGTCTGCTGTTTCCATGCTTCACGGCCACGCTGCGCTCGGAAAAATTCTCGATGCCCAGCGTGTAGCCGAAGGCGTGCGCCATCTCCTCGAACTCCAGAATTTTCTTCGGATCGGGCTTTTCGTGAATGCGGTGCAGCGAGCCGATGCCGCGTCCTTCCAGGTAACGGGCGACGGCTTGATTGGCCGTCAGCATGAACTCCTCGATCAGCCGATGCGCGATGTTGCGTTCGCTGCGGACCACGCCGATCATCTTTCCGCCATCGTCGAATTGGATCACCGGCTCCGGCAGGTCGAAGTCGATCGAGCCCAGGCGCGCGCGCCGCGCATTCAGGATCAACGCTAGATCGCGCATGGCGCGGAAATTTTCAGCGAGATGCGCGTATTGCGCCGTCGCCGCAGCGTCATTCTGCAGGACGGCATTCACCGCCGTGTACGTCATGCGCTCGGCGGAGCGAATCACGCCGCGCGCGAATTCCGACGCGACAATTTCGCCGTTCGCGTCCAGCTCCATGACCGCGCTCATCACCAGGCGATCTTCGCGCGGCTTGAGCGAGCAGATTCCATTCGACAGCTCTTCGGGCAGCATGGGCACGGCGCGGTTTGGGAAATACACCGACGTGCCGCGCAGGCGCGCCTCGCGATCCAGCGCCGATCCACGGCGGACGTAATGCGAGACGTCCGCAATATGCACATGCAATTGCCAGTTGCCATTTTCCAGGCGCTTCACGTACACGGCATCGTCGAAATCGCGTGCCCTCTCGCCGTCAATCGTAACGATCGGCAAATCGCGGAAATCGCGCCGCCCTGTACGCTCGGCGTCGCCCACCGGATGCGACACCTCGGCCGCCTCCGCCAGAACATCCGCGGAAAACACGTGCGGCAGATGATGCTTGCGAATCAGGATTTCCACGTCCACGCCAAAATCGCCGGGCCGTCCGAGAATTTCGATCACGCGGCCCTGCGGCGCGACACCGCCGCGCGGGAATCGCGTCAACTCGACGTTCACTACAGCGCCATCGAGCTCCGGCAAACGCACGCCGCGGCGAGGTGGATGTTGCCCCACCTTTGCTCGCAACTCAGGTGTGAGTTCGTCTCCCGGTGAAATAATAATTTCCTGAAGCAATCTTGCCTCGTACGGCGCGACCGTGTTTCCGTGCGACCCGTACCGGAACAGGCCCACGACGGTGGTGTGCGCGCGATCAAGAATTCGAAGGATGCGGCCTTCTGCCCGGCCGGCGCCGTCGCCAAAGCGGCTGCGGCGCTCGATGCTGGCCAACACGTGATCGCCATGCATGGCGTCGCCCAAAGCATCGCGGCCGATAAACAGGTCGCCGTCCAGGTCTTTTCGCGGCGTATCCGGAACGACGAAACCGTAGCCGTCACGATGCGCTACCAGACGCCCGGTCAATTGATTGACCTCGGGACGTACCGGCAAATTGGATTCTCGCCCCGGCGGCGCGAATTTTCGAAATGGAGCCGAAGTTTTTTTTCCCTTCTGATGCTGTGCCGGAGGCTGCGGGCCTCGCTGCGACGGAGGCGGCCCACCGTGCTGCGCAGACTGCTTTTCCGTTGGCAGAGCGACTCTTCCATTGGGATACTCGTGTATCTCGCCGCGTTTTTTCATTTTTCGCG
>CAZUNI010000005.1:0-143756 GCA_964622265.1 uncultured Acidobacteriaceae bacterium
TGGGGAGCGTACCGCATCCCGTCGGAGACCGGCCTTCTCATCCCATCTGTGAAGTTCGCGAATTTCCGCGCCTGCGCTCCCCGCGTCCGCAGCCCATCGCCGCTCGCTTCGGGGCCACATGCGCTCGGGCAGGGGGAGGGGGGCATTTTGCCGTCGCCGTACACTAACTCGACCGATTGCTTCCGATGCGGCGTGCACACCGCGATTGACACATGCCGGGACATGGAGGAGTATGATTCGAACACTTGAACTCCTGAGGAGGTCTACACATGAAACGCTATGGTTTCGCTGTTGTGCTTGTACTGGTCGCGGCCGCGTCTTTGCTTGCGCAGTCCCCGGCGGGGTGGAAGATGCGCGTCGACCGCAGCATGAATGCGTCCGATCCTGATCCCGCAGGATCGATCAAGTTTGTGACGATGGGATCGGGCTTCCATGCGACCAACCCGCAGGCAGCCGTGTACTGGAATCCCTCGAATACGGCGAATGGAAATTACTCGCTGAAGGGAACATTCAACCTGGTCAACGCAGGCCCCCACGAGGAATATTATGGCTTGGTCTTTGGCGGGAGCGGGCTCGAAGGCGCTTCGCAGGCCTACATCTACTTTATGGTCGAGCACGGAGGAAGCTGGCTGATCAAGAGCCGCAACGGCAGCTCCACGGCGGGGATTGCATCGTCCGGAGGCCCGAGCGACGTGGTGAAAAAAGCCGATGCTGGGGGAACCTCCACCAACGCGCTGGAAGTCCACGTGATGGCCGACAAGATCGAATTCCTGGTGAACGGCAAGGTCGTCAACACGACGCCTAAGACCGCGCAGACGCCCAAGACCGACGGCATCTACGGCATTCGCGTTAACCACATGCTCGAAGTGCAGATCGACGACTTCAAGATGACCAAGATGTAGTTTGCCCTGAGGGCGAAGATTCTTTCCGAACTCGCCCTGCCGGTTTATTCGAACGAATGTATTTCACCATTTCAAATTCCAGGAGCGCCTGATGGCAAAAGGATATTGGATCTGTTTCTACCGCTCGATTTCAGACCCGAACAAGATCGCCGAGTACGCGAAGCTGGCCTTGCCCGCAATCGAAGCAGCCGGAGGAAAAGCTCTGGCTCGCGGCCTCCCGGCAAGAGCATATGAGGTGGCGCCGAATCAGCGCACCGTGGTCATCGAGTTCGAAAGCGTGGAAAAGGCAATTGCCACGTATGAGAGCCCGGCCTATCAGGCAGCGCGGAAAATCATCGACGGCTCAGTCGAGCGCGACATTCGAATTATCGAAGGCGTCGCCTAGCGAAGCCCGCGTCAAGTTGATTTCGGCCAGCCGCTGGCGCCCGTTGGTTGGCTGGCCGAAAATCACCAGCCTTGATCGAAAATCACCACTTGAAGCGGTTCCGCCATTCTCAGAGTTCTCAGCATTCTCCGCATCCTATTGCAAAAAAGCCAGTTAAACAAAATACTGCCACGCGGATCGTTTGGCACGCCTCCTGCATTATATGAGTGCGAGTCGTTGAACAAAGCTCTTATTGGGAGGAAAGACCATGTCACGATATCTGAAAATTTCGTTAGTCGCTCTGCTGGCCTTGGTTTGCATCGTACCTGCAGCATCGGCCTACCCACGGGTTTTCGTCGGCGGCTACTTCGGTCCGGCGTACTACGGACCGGCGTGGTATGGCCCGGGCTGGGTCGCGCCCTACGGCTACGAGCGCGGGCCTGTTACAGGCAGCGTCAAGATTGACACCAAAATGAAGGATGCCGATGTGTACGTCGATGGCGGCTTGGCGGGAACCGTGGGACAACTGAAGACGTTCCACCTGCGCCCTGGCGCGCACGACATCGAGCTGCGAACGCACAATGGCAACACGTTCTATCAGGAGCATATCGAAGTGATTGCCGGAAAAACGCTCAAGATCGTTCCGTAATGGTGAACTGGGGGGCCTGGCGTGGGCTCCGCTTGAAACCCACCAGACCCGGGTGTGGGCTCTACTTGGAGCCCACCGGGAAAATGACCGGAGAGGCCGGATGAATTCCAGATCCGGCCTCTTTACTTTTTGTGGGAAGCACCTTCAGTATTCCCATTACTACCACCGGACGAATGTTTCTTGACACAAGTGTCGCTGAAGGAGGACCATCGAATCCGGTGAAAATCAATGAATCGCATCGTCAGGATTGCAGTTCTGGGCCTCGTTCCAACTCTTCTTTGCGCAGCGCCAACTCCTAAACCGCGAGAAAGCATCGTAGTCGAAATCTCCTCGACGAAGACAGACGTCCATACTTCCTATAAACACGGCAGTGGAATCTTCGGGAACAAGCTGCCTAATGACGCCTATAGCTATACGGACGTCATTTTCGCCGTGGTTGACGGAAAACATGTCGTGTATTCCTGCGCCGAACACAACAAATCGTGCCCGCTGCTGGAATCCGGAAGCAAGGTCCCCGCAGAGCGGGACGGAGATTCCATCTACATTTCGTCCGCCGGGTCGTCCTCGGAAAAGAAGCCTGTGCTGACCCACTACAAGCTTGTGGGTAATGGCTGGTAGCTTCAAGACTTCGTTGCATTCCATAACCCCACCTTGAAATAGATCATCCCTCCCTCACATTTGGAATTCCTGGGTTACTCTACATCTTTGCGAAATGGACTCTTCCATGAGGGGAAAACGAATGCGTAGAGGGCTAACTTACAAAGCAGCAGCGCTGTTCACGATTATCTCGCTGTTTACATCGCCTGTCTTCGTGCAGGCTCAGGAGGCGCAGCCGCCTTCGCCTAAGGCTTCGGCGGCTCCGCTTGCGGGACCGGTGCCAGCGCGACGAGTGACATTGGGAATGGACTACTCTTCGGAGAAAAAGTGGTTCCCGAATCCGATCCCGCCCTACACTTCGCTGCAAATTATGGCGCCGGCGCTGACCAATTCCCCGCGCATCGGGCAATTGCTGCAAAACGGCAAACTGATGCTGAGCCTGCAGGACGCGATTTCGCTGGCGCTGGAGGACAATCTGGCCATCGCCGTCGAGCGCTACACGCCGTGGCTGGATCAGGTCAATTTGCTACGCGCCAAGTCGGGCGTGAACGGTCCCGTCCCGTTCGATCCCACGCTAAGTGGTGGCTTAAACTTGCAGGCCTCCAACACACCGCTTAACAATCCGCTTTTTGCCGGAATCATCCCCACGGGTGCCGCAGTGGCCACGCAAACACCCCCCCCTGATTATTCGCAGCATATCGGGAACGCCAATTTTCAGTACACACAGTATTTTCATACGGGCACGGAGTTTCAGGCGGGCTTGACGAACAACCGCACCTCCACCAATTTCGGGGCTTTCAATCTTTACAACCCCTATTTGCAGTCCGCGATGATGCTGCAAATCACCCAGCCGCTGCTGAAAGGTTTCGGCAAGCTGCCCAACACACGGCTGATTATTGAAGCGAAAAACACTGAGAAGGTTGGGCTTTCCCAGCTGAACCAGCAGGTGATCGCCACCGTTACGCAGGTTTCCAACGATTATTGGGAACTCGTGTACGCGCGGCAGAACGTGAAGGTGGAGGAAACCGCCGTCCAGGTCTCGCAAACGCAGTATGAAGACAACAAGAAGCGGTTCGAAATCGGGACGCTCGCGTCGCTGGACGTTTTGACGGCGCAATCGCAACTCGCCTCCGACAAGCAGGCCCTGGTTCAGGCGCAATCGGTGCAACTGCAGGATGAGACCACGCTGCTCAACGACATTACGAAAAATCCGATGGATGCCGCTCTGATGGGAATTGAAATCATTCCCACGACCCCGATCTCAACGCCGACCGCTAGCGAAAATATCCCCCTCGTGGATGCCGTGAAAGAGGCGTGGCAGAAGCGGCCGGAACTCCAGCAGCTTGCACTGAATCTGAAAAACGCCGGGATCGAAGTCTCGGCAACGAAGAACGAACTTTTGCCGACGCTCAATTTATTCGGGGAATATGTGGCGACGGGCCTGAGCGGCGTTCAGACATCCACAGCGACGACGGCGACGGGAACATATGTGGCTGGTGCGCCGGTCGTGAACGCAGCAGGTACGCCTGTCCCCGGGCTATTCGCTTCGACGGCGCTGGCCAATTCATCGCAGGTCATCTTTCCCAGCGGCATCGGAACGGATTGGAATCGTATGATTCGCGGCAGCTATCCCACTTTCGAGGTGGGAATCAATTTCGTTCTGCCGTTCCGCAACCGGGCGGCGCAGGCAGACAACGCGCAGGCGTTGCTCAATCAGCGGCAGCAGGAAACTCAGTACCGGCAGGAACAAAACGCGATTTTTGTGAACGTGCGCAATGCATTGATCGCGCTGCAGGAGGACCGTGCGTCGCTTGCCGCCGCTGTGGAAGCGCGTGAACTCGCGGTGCAGACCTACGAATCCGAGAAGGAAAAGTACAGGCTGGGTTCGTCCACAAGCTATAACGTCGTGCTGCGTTCTCGCGACGTGACCGCCGCGGAAGGCACCGAACTGCGCGTCAGCATCAATCTGATCGAGGATGAATTGAAGCTCAACCAGGCGCTGGGGCGCACGCTCGACGTCAACAACATCACGATGGCGGATGCGCTTCGAGGCAGGATTTCGGGGCCTTCGAACATTCCGGGGATGCCGGAGGGCGACGCGTTTGCCGCGAGGCGCTGAGGCACATTCTTAAACGGTCGGCAGGGGGCCAAATTTCGCGGCAGCGACGGCGTTGCGAGTCGTGTTCTTCACCGAATACATCGCCTCGTCGGCCAGGTGCAGCAATTCGACTTTGCTTTTTGCATCCGAAGGATAGGAAGCGACACCAAGGCTTGCCGTGAATCGGATGTTCAGGCCTTCCGAAGCCAGCCAGGTCGTTTCGCCGATCATCTTGTGCAAGCGCCGGGCAACCACGAAAGCGTTTTCCTTCGACGCCTGGGGCAACACGATTACAAACTCGTCGCCGCCATATCGGAAGGCAAAATCAATACGGCGGCAGGCCGACTTTACCATTTGCCCCACTTCCGCGAGTAGCTTTGAACCGACCAAGTGCCCGTGCGTGTCGTTGACCTTTTTGAAGTGGTCTAGATCGATGAAAACGAGTGAAAATTCGTAGCCGTAACGCTGCGAGCGGTAGATTTCGGTTTCGAGAATGAAATCCATGTGGCGCGCGTTGTAAAGGCTGGTGCAGTCATCGGTGATGGTCAATTCGTGAATGCGCTTGACGTGTCGCGCGTTTTCCAGCGCGATCGCCGCGAAATCCGCCAAAGCCCCGAGCAACGCAAGGTCACGTTCCTGGAATCCTTCGCTTCCGATGCAATTGATCAGCTCGATCACGCCGAGGCAATGATCGCGATAACGCACCGGCACGGCGACGATGGAGTGCGTCTCCATTTTCGTTCTTTCATCGACCTTGGAGAAGAATCGTGTGTCCTTGCTCACATCCGGGACAATCACGGCTTCGTCGTTTTGCGCTACCCAGCCGGCAATCCCCTGCCCCATCTTGATGCGGACATCCTTCAGTGCCTGCGCGCCCTTTCCTACCGCCAATTCGAAATACAACTCCTGTTTGGCCTCATCCACAAGCAGCAGCGACCAGGTGTCCGGACGAAGGAATTCATCAATTTTTTCCATAATGGTGCGAAGGACCTGATCGAGTTGAAGGGATGAGGTAAGGGCTTTCCCAAGCTCGTGAAAGACGGCGATTTCGCCCGCTTCGCGCTGCTCGCTTCGAATAGCTGTGCTACGGCGGCGCTCAATACCTATGAAATTGTCAGATTTCGTCACTTGGTGCCTTATTCCTGACTCGCTGTGCAGGTCACCCGCCTGATCGACTGCGGGATTGGGGCGCAATAAATTATAGTAAACTATTTTGCGGCTGCGCAACGTTGAGTTGAAAAGTTGTTTCCGATAAGTCAGATTCCAGTCAGAAGGGAATGGATGCTGTCCTGTCGAGATGTTGTCCTGTCGAGATTGACACTCCAGCGACGCCCGCCTATATTCGCTTGAGCTGAACGATGCAGGGAAAATGACTACGGATACTTTTGGCGACCATCTAAAACGTGAAAGAGAGATGCGAGGTGTGTCGCTGGACGAAATTTCGGCGGCCACGCGCATTGCTACGCGGTTTCTACAAGCGATCGAAAATGAACAATGGGACCAATTGCCCGGTGGCGTATTTAACCGCGGCTTCATCCGGGCTGTCGCAAGGTACCTGGGACTAGATGAGGAAGACACGGTCGCTGAATATGCCGCAGCCATTGGCGATCGCCCCAGCGTCCCCGTGTGGACTGGCAGTCCACCTGCAGTAGTGCCGGACCAGCCTTGGCTCGCTTGGATCATCACCGCAGTCGTGGCGATCGTGCTGCTCGCCGGAGTCTGGTTTGGGGTACGCCGCATAACTTCCTGGCGTGCCGCACGTCGGGCTGCGACCATTTCTGCGAGCGCGGTGCCCTCCGTAGAGCGGTTGAATGCATCACCTGCTACCAGCTCAAATCCCCTTCCTGCAGAGCCCCTTTCAAACCTTCCTGTGGGAGCGCCACCATCGACTGGAGCGGCAGATATCAATCCTGTTTCTGTGCCCACGGCCGTTAGTGAATCTCCCGTTCTCACTTCTCTGGACCTCAAGATTGAAACCGTTGAAAAAACAAGAGTAACAATAGATGTCGACGGCCAACGTACATATGATGGCAACATAAAAGCCGGGGACGAACGCTCCTTTACGGCGAAGGACAATTTCGAAGTCGCTACTCCCAATGCAGGCGCATTACTTCTCGAATTGAACGGAAAGATTCTTGCTCCGATTGGTCCTCGCGGCCGCTCCGGCAAGGTCACACTTACTCGAGACTCCTTGAAAGAAGTCGCGGGGGGCAATAATTAGCAATACTTTGCGGGATGAAATCCGTTCGGGTCGCGCGACACACGAGACCAAGCTCAACATTTGCGCCGGGGCCCATTCGCTTCCGTCCGGAGATCAGATTGAACTGCTGACAATTCTCTCTGCGGATTCCGATGTAACAATTCGCGACAGAGCGGCGAGAGCACTGCAAACACAGCCGCTTGCCAAGGTGCTCGCTGCCCTCACCCGCGCAGATGCGGCCCCTGAAATGTTCGCCTACTGTGCGGCAGAATTTCCTCGAAGGCCCGGCGTGGCCGATGCGCTGGCCAAGAATCCCGCTTGCCCTATCGAAGTCCTCCGGCCTGTTGTTCGGTATCTGTCAGTTTCGGCCGTTCAGGAATTATTTGAAGACCTCGACCGATTGAGCACATCTCCTCCCCTGGTTACCGCGCTGATAGAGTCCTCGGTAGTGACCCTCGAACAACGCACCCAGCTCTTGGACCTGCAACGGGAAGAACCGGCGGGACTGGAAGCGTTTGTGGAGGCTGCGGAAGAAATTGAGCCCGACAGGGCCAAGCGTGAAACCCTTCTACAAAAGTTGTCACATTTGACCGTGGTGGAACGCGTGCAACTGGCAATTAAGGGAACCCGTGAAGCGCGGGTATTGCTCATTCGCGACCCATGCAAAGTAGTCCAGCGTGCTGTTCTCCAATCGGCACAACTCACCGATCGCGAAGTCGAAAACTTTGCCGGGATGACTAGCCTGAGCGACGAAACCCTCCGCCTGATTGCGTCCAATCGAAAATTCCGAAAAAATTACACCGTCAAAAGGTCACTCATAAACAATCCCAAGACGCCGCTTGAAGTTTCCCTCCATTTGCTCCCCACGATTACGCCCCAAGATCTCAAGCTCCTGACAACGAATAAGAACGTACCCGAAACTCTTCGTACTGCCGCAGGCCGCCTCCAGCACCAACGGACTTCCACGCGGGAATCCAAATAATCCTGTTTGGAACCAAGGGGAAAGCGGACAGCCTAATTGCTTGCAAGTGATTTCGAGCGTGTTGGGATTGCAGGACAGTGAATTCTTAGATCGTTATTTTCACTGCGGTTCACAGTGATCTCAGTGTTGAAGCCTCTGATTCGCCATTCCCTAATCCGTGTTCATCTGTGTGCATGTGTGGTTTCCATTCCTACAAATTCGACTGATCGAACGGCTTCGGAAACAGCGCGGACATGCGATGCACTTCGATTTTTCCTTTCAGGTTCGCAAGAACTACTTCCGCGTCTCCGCAGAATTCCCAAAGGATTTGGCGGCATGCCCCACAGGGGGGTGTAAGCGAATCGGTGTCCGTCACCACAGCGACCGCATCGAATCCGCGTTCGCCTTCGGAGATGGCCTTGAAAACGGCGACGCGCTCGGCGCACAGCGTCAATCCGTAGGTAGAATTTTCCACGTTGCAGCCCGTGAAAATGCGGCCAGATTTCGCGCGCAACGCAGCGCCCACGCGAAAATTGGAATAGGGCGCGTGGGCATTCTCGCGTGCAGACCGCGCCGCGGAGATCAACACATCGTGTTGGCTCACGGCAGGTCCTCATTCATTCGCGGGATGACGGCGCGCACCAGTGCCGTGAAATCCGCCTTCACGCGCTCGCCGGTTTCCAGCACTTCTTCGGTGGTGATCGGTTGATCGAGAATTCCCGCAGCCATGTTCGTCACGCAGGAAATTCCCAGCACGCGGATTCCCATATGCGCGGCGGCAATCACTTCGGGGACAGTGGACATTCCCGCCAGGTCCGCGCCGATCGCGCGCAGGTAGCGTATTTCGGCCGGCGTTTCGTAGCTCGGTCCTGTGAGTGCCGCATATATTCCCTGAGACATTTCCACTTTCAGGCGCTTCCCTTCCTGCAACGCCACTTCCTGATACGGCTTCCAGTAAACCTGCGTCATGTCCGGAAAGCGCAGGCCGAAACGTTCGTCGTTCGGCCCAATCAGAGGGTTGGTTCCCTGAAGGTTGATGTGGTCCTTGATGACGACCAGACATCCCTGCTTGAATTCGCGATTGATCCCACCCGCCGCGTTGGTAATCAGCGCCGCGCGAATTCCCATGCGCGCCATCACCCGCATCGGGAAAATTACTTCGCTCTGCGTGTAGCCTTCGTAAAAATGCACGCGTCCTTGCATGGCCGCAACGGGGACGTCGCCTACTTTGCCGATCACCATTCGCCCTGCGTGTCCGATAGCCGTCGAGCGGGGAAAGTGCGGAATCGTTTTGTAATCGATGCGCGCGGCGTTCGCGAGTTCGTTGGCGAACGCGCCCAGGCCGCTGCCGAGCACCAGGCCTATGCGCGGACGCAATTTCGTCTTTGCCAGAATGAATTTGGCGGCGCGTTCGGCGCGCAGAAAATCCAGGCTTGGTTTTGTCTTCGCTGCTCCGGATGCGCTCATTTCAGGAACATCCCCACAATCGAGGCGGACATTAAATTCGCCATCGTTCCAGCAAGCATCGCGCGGATGCCGAATCTCGCGAGCTGCGATCTCTGATTCGGAGCCAGCGCGCCGATTCCGCCAATCTGCATTCCGATCGAACTGAAATTCGCGAATCCGCACAGCGCGAACGTTGCAATGGTGAACGATCGCGGATCGAGCATGCCCTTCATCGATCCGAGGGAAGAAAATGCCACCAGTTCGTTGAGCACCATGCGCGTGCCCAACAAATTTCCGATCTGCACGCAATCGTGCCACGGCACCCCGATCACCCACGCCACTGGCGCGAATGCCCATCCGAAAATCTGCTGCAAGCTGGTGGGAAACCATAGTACGCCATGGCCGCCGAGCCAGTTGTGAACGCCACCCATCAGCCCATTGATTAATGCGATGAGTGCGAGGAAGGCGATCAGCATGGCCCCCACATTGAGCGCCATTCCCAGCCCTTCGCTGGTGCCGCGCGCAATTGCGGCCAGAAAATTGGAATCGTGCTCCAGATGCTCCATGTGCACCACGCCCATGGTTTTCGGCTGCTCGGTTTCCGGCACCAGCATTTTGGCCATCATGATCGTGCCCGGCGCAGTCATGATTACGGCCGTGAGCAGGTGACGCGCCTCCACTCCAAACGCGATATAGGCCGCCATGATCGCGCCCGAAACATGCGCCATTCCGCTGGTCATAATCGTCATCAACTCGGACTGCGTGAGGTCCGGCAGAAACGGCCGAATCGTCAGCGGCGCCTCGGTCTGCCCCATGAAGATGCTGGCCGCGACGTTCAAGGATTCCGCGCCGCTCACGCCCATCACGCGCTGCATCAACCACGCCGCGCCCTTGATAATCACTTGCATCACGCCGAGGTAGTACAGCAACGCAAACAGCGAGGCGATAAAAATAATCGCGGGAAGAACCTGAAACGCGAAGATAAATCCGATCGAAGAATGCTGCTTGCCAAGGTCACCGAACACAAATTCCGATCCCACGAACGAAAAAGCCAGCAGCCGGTTAACAGCATTGCCCGCGCGATAAAACAGCATCTGTCCAAACGTCCAATAGAAAACCAGAAATGCGAAGAGGATCTGAAGGCCGAGTCCCCACGCCACCGTCTTAAATTTAATGGCGCGGCGATTGGTAGAAAATAAATACGCCAACGCCAGCATGGTGAACAACCCGAGCACGCCTGTGAATCGCCCCATCCGGGCCTCCTTGCACCCCCTGCGAAGCCAGGGATTTTGTCACATTAGCATGGCGGGTAGCGGCGTGGGATGTGGAAATTTTGATCGGGAGGATTTGCAGCACGTTCACGGTGCGGAGAATTGCTCACAACCGCTGTCCTCTCGCAGCTTGCCCGCGAAGCAGGAAAGTCTTTGGATATTTTCCTTCGCCGCAGATTTTGAACGTCCCGAAGTCCTTGTACCAAGGGCCTTCGGGAGCATCTGGGGCTGATTCGCGCCACAATTTTAGTAGATATAGGTCCTCGACAGTGATCTTCCGGTCGGCCAATCTCTCAAAGAGGTGATCGCGCAATGCAGGCGGCAAATCCGTCCATTGAATTTTCGGCATTTATTCACCGAAAGTCATTCGGGCCAGTATTTCCTTGATCCGTTTCCGTTCGGCTGGGTCAGAAGTAGAGCTGAGTCGGTCGGCGAGATCGAAGAACTTCGATTTTTCCGCCTCTTTCGACTCGATTCCGGTTTCGATCAATTCCACAAGGACACGGTTTGTGCTGGTTTTGCGATTATTGGCAATCGTTCGGACCCGCCGGGCGAGGCGGGCAGGAAGAGATACGCTTTGACGAACGGGTTTCTCAGTGGTTCCCATAGTGTAAGTTTACACCATATCGCACCACTATGCACCAATCACACGGTAAATCAGTAGAGGCATCGCTTTCGGTTTCTCCGCCTCAATCAGGTAAGCAGTTTCAACCAGTTGCCGCGCTTCCGCCAGTCGCGCGTCGGAATTGTAATGCAGCGTGCACAGCGGTTCGCCTCGGCTGACGGCGTCCCCAATTCGCTTGCGGAATTCGATCCCCACGGCCGGATCGATCGTGTCTTCCTTCTTTTCCCGGCCTCCGCCTAACACCACACAGGCCGAGCCTAGCTGTTCGCATTGCGTCGCGGCAATGAATCCATCGGCTGGGCTGGTAATGTCGAGCGTGTGCCGAGCGTGCGCCAGCCGCTTGGGATCGTCCACGACGCCCACATCGCCGCCCTGCAGGCCAACAATTTCGCGGAATTTCTCGCGCGCCTGTCCCGAGGCGATCAGGTCCGAGGAAAGCCGCTTCCCTTCTTCCACGGTTTTGACGCGCCCGCCCACGAAGAACATCCATGCCGCCAGTTCCAGGCACAGCTCGCGCAGGTCGGCGGGGCCCTTGCCGCTGAGCACCTCGATGGACTCGGCGACCTCCATCGCGTTGCCGGCCTTGCGGCCCAGCGGCTGATTCATGTCGGTGATCAGCGCGACGACTTTCTTGCCCATGCGCTGGCCGGTTTCGACCAGCAGTTCCGCCAGATTCGCGGCGTCCTCGATCTTCTTCATGAACGCGCCGGAACCGGTCTTCACATCCAGGACCAGCGCGTCGATGCCCTCGGCCAATTTCTTGCTCATGATGGACGCGCAGATCAGTCCGGGGCTTTCCACGGTGCCGGTCACGTCGCGCAGGGCGTAGATTTTCTTGTCCGCTGGAGCGATTTCCGCCGTCTGCCCGATCAGTGCGCACCCGCAGGTCTCCAGTACGCGCCGGAATTCGGCCAACGAGAGATTCACGTTGAAGCCGGGGATGGATTCGAGTTTATCCAGTGTGCCGCCGCTGTGCCCCAGCCCGCGACCGCTGATCATCGGGACCTTCAGCCCGCCTGCCGCAGCAATGGGCGCGATCACCAGCGACGTCTTGTCCCCCACTCCGCCCGTCGAATGCTTGTCCACCTTCGGCGCGATCAGGTCGGAAAAATCGAGGACGCGCCCCGAGTGCAGCATCGCCTCGGTAAGGGCGGCAATTTCCGCCCGGCTCAACCCGCGCAGCACCACAGCCATCAGCCATGCCGACATCTGATAATCGGGAATATCGCCCCGAGTGTAGGCGGCGATCAACTCTGCAATTTCTTCGGGGGAATGTTCGCCGGAGTCTCGCTTGCGGCGGATGAGATCGACGACACGCATATTATAGGAGTTCAGTCGGCAGCGGCCCGGCAGGAAACATCGGGAAGCCCGGGCAACAATTCCAAATTGGTGATCTCGGCGGGGCATCGCAAACGCCAAGGCAATACGATGGTTCCTATCCCTCGGCTGACATAAATTTGCGTGGCACCCATGCGGTCCCAGCCGACTTTGTATCGCAAGTCTTCCGGAGAGTTTCCATAGATCGTACCCAGCAGGGGCAGATTGACCTGTCCACCGTGGGTATGCCCGGAAAGAACCAGGCTGACGTCGTGCCGAGCGGCGGCGGAGATGAGACGCGGATTGTGTGCCAGCAGGATGGAGGCAGCCCCACGGGGAATCCCCCGCATAGCGGCGTGCACGTCAGCCCCGTAGCCGTAATCGTCCACTCCGGCCAGGTACAACGAATCGCCACCGAATTGCAATGTAACATGCTGATTTCGAAGCACTTCTATATGATTCCGCCTTAACGCGGAAGTAACACCGTCCGCATCCACACGGAAATCGTGATTCCCAAGGACGGCATAGACGCCATACCGCGCTCGAAGGCGGCTTAGAATCTTTGCGGCAGGCTCAATTTTCGCGCGGGAATAGGTTACGAAGTCGCCGGTGAGCACAACGATGTCTGTGCGCAGCCGGTTTGTCTGCTGAACTGCCTCGCTGAGCCAATCCTCAGGAAGAAAAAGCCCGTGATGAATGTCCGAAATTTGGACCACGCGAAGACCGCTGAAGACTTCCGGGAGGGCGTCGAGCCAAATGCGCTCGTCGTTTACTACAAACCGCTGCCCCGCCGTTCCAAGGAGGCTGTCTAACGTTGCGTCGCTCGCCCCGTATCGTTCAATGCCTCCGTTACGCCAGCGTGATACCCATCGGGAAAACTTATCCCCCAGGTTCGGACTTTCCGGCACTGGAAAAGTGAAACTATTCCCCATCGCCCCTCAGTCATTCAAAGCTATCCCCGCGAGGCTATCACCGGCAGGAAACCCAGTCAATCCAGCATTTTACGGACGCTTGCACAAAGCGTAATGCCAGTCCGCCTGGAGCAGCTTCCCCTCTGGGCGTGTTCTTGTGAAACTAAAGAGAGGCTTGCGTCGCTGCCCGTTCGGCGATGTCCGCCGCCACATTTCTCATTTCGGCATGAACGTGACCATTGGTTGCGAGCAACTCTCGATCGCCTAGCTGGTATGGCTGGCCATCGAAACGCGTCACGAGCCCGCCAGCCTCCCGGACCAGGAGAACGCCAGCGGCGGTGTCCCACGAGTACAGCCCAAATTCCCAGAATCCTTCGAACCGCCCGCAGGCAACCGAGGCCAGGTCCAGCGCAGCCGAACCGTCGCGCCGCACTCCGTGGGATCGCAACGTAAAATCCCAGTAGTAATGGATGTTTGGATTCTGCGTGCGCTTCACACTCGGGAAGCCGGTGACGAGCAGGCTGGTCGATAGCTTATCGATTGATGAAACCTGGATTTTCTTCCCGTTCCGGTACGCACCTTCGCCTCTTGCGGCAGTGAACATTTCCCCGCTCACGGGTTGGTAGATGACCCCAGCGACCAGCTCTCCCGCTTCCTCCAGGCCGATCGAAACGGCAAAGCAAGGGTAGCCATGCGCGAAGTTGGTGGTGCCGTCAAGGGGATCGACGTGCCAGCGGAATGGCGAATCGGTTTCCGAGCCGCCGCCTTCCTCCGCAACGATGGCATGAGTCGGGAAGTGTGTTCGCAGCCGGGTTACAACAGCTTCCTCAGAGCGGCGGTCGGCCTGAGTGACGATATCGACTTCGCCCTTGTAACTGATCTTTACCGGGCGATCGAACTCCTGCAGCAGAATGCCGCCTGCTTCGCGGGCTGTCTCAATGGCGATTTCCAGAAATGGATTCATTTGGCTTGTAATTCCCCGCTTGGGATGATGCCAGAAGTGCGCGGCATTCGAAAGGCGCGATCAGTTGGTATGCCCGCCGGAGTAATAGGCTTTCTTACTGCGGATTTTGCAGTCGCAATTGACGCGCGCTTCGAGCGAGCGGTATTCCCCTGCCGGAGGCCTTGGATTGGGGTAGTACGCCAGGCGATATTGCGTGCGAAGCTCCTGATCGATGCGATCGAACATGGCACCGAGCTGGCCGCTGTTGTCCGGAAAATAGGTAGCGCCGCCCGTCGAATCGGCAATGGTTTCGAGAGCGTGTTCACCGGCGGTGTACCGGCCGCTTTCCGATTTTACGACGCGCACGACCAGCGTATAGAGAAGCACATCGGCGCTAACAGCCTCCTTGCGAGCCATCTCAAAGTCGGCATAGCTCCGTGTTCCGCCGCCATCGGTGACCAGCACAATCACGCGGCGGCGACCCGAGGCGTTTCGCGACAGGGCCTGCGCGCCGAGATACACGGCGTCATAAAGCGCGGTGCCCACGCCAAGATTGATGCGCTTGAGCGATGCCTGCAGCATGGACACATTCGAGGAAAACGGCGCGATCTGGGTGATCTCGTCGGCGAACTCATAGACTGCCAGGCGGTCGCCGGGACGGACGATTTTTTGGATGAAGCGGGAGGCCGCCTCCGTCTGAAAATTGAGTTCGGTCAACGTGCTCCAACTCGAATTGATCATCAGCGCGATGTCCAGAGGCTGCTGCGTTTCGGGCTCGAATACTTCGATTTTTTGTTTGACGCCTTCTTCGTAGACTTCGAATTGTTCGGGCGTAAGTCCGAGCGCAGGGCGGCCATCTTTATCGAGGACACTGACCAGCGTGCTGACCAGGCTGACTTCGGAGCGGATGCGACCACGTGAATCCTGATCGGAGAGCTGTCGCGCATCGAGCTTCGTCTGCATTGCGGGAGAAAAAGCCAATAGAGCACCAGCTAGCATTAAAGAAACGGCCACGCGAACTGGTACAGCGACGCGCCACGCGGACAGGCTCACTCGGTCCCTCGATGACGCTGTATTTGGGGAATCATTCGTAAGAGATTGGATTCTCTCCGGCGCGAAAAGGATTGCTTACTTGGAAGGGATTTCTCCATCGGCCCAAGCTGCGCCGTCGCGGAAAAACTCCTTCTTCCAGATGGGCACGTTGCGCTTGAGCGTATCGATGCCGAAGCGGCAGGCATCGAACGCCGCCGCGCGATGCGCTGAGCAGACCGCAACGAGCACAGCCGTTTCGCCGATCTCCAGCCGTCCCAGCCGGTGAATCATCGCAAAACGCCGGATCGAGAATTTCTCGCGCATCTGCTCGCCGACTTCGCGCATCTTGGCAATGGCCATCGGCTCGTAGGCCTCATACTCCAGATAGAGCGTGGAGCGATTTCCTGAGTGGTTGCGCACGATCCCCTCGAACACAACGACGGCACCATCCGGAGGGGCTTTCAGTTGCGCGACAATTTCCACCGTCTCAATCGGCTTGCGGATCAGTGCGCAGGGATTCTCCTCCATCGCGATACCCGCCGTTACCGCCCCGCCGCTGACGGGCGGAAGAAACGCCACCTCATCCCCTGAGGAAAGGTGGGCGCGCCATTCGGCGAATTCCTGATTCACCGACGCCACCACGGAAGGCCGGAACTTAGCCAGATCCGGGAAACTGCGGCTGTACCGCGCAAACAAATCCTCGACGCGCGCGCCTTCGGAAAGCTCGGCATCTTCCTCCGATTTGCCCACGATGTCTTTCAGCCGGCCAAAGAAAAGGACGCGGACGCGCATAGGCGTATTCTATCCATGCAGAAGAGAAAGTTCTACCCTAGCGTTGCTGATAGAAATAACTAACCTTCTCCGCGAACTTGTGTGAGACTTTCCCTCCATAGCGAGGAAAACAACAAATGAGCTACGTGCAATCGAACCTGGTGCCTGGCGAAGTCGTGATTTATGAGACCCGGCTGCATTGGATCGTGATGTTCTGGCACATCGTGGTGGGATGCCTGATGCTGGCGCTGCCGGGTGCGATCTTGCTGTATTACGCGCTTACCGGAAAAGGAATCGAGCCCGGCACTTTACACGTGATGGAAGGCGGAGGCATCGCGCTGCTGGTGTGCGGCGTCGTGGCGATCCTAATGGGTATGGTTCGACGCAATGCGACGGAAATGGCGGTGACGAACCGGCGCGTCGTAATCAAATCGGGCCTGGCCAGCCGGAAAACGATCGAAATGCTGCTGAACAAGGTAGAAAGCATCGAAGTCAGCGAACCAGCGTTCGGCAGAATGCTGGGTTACGGAACGATTGTAGTGATAGGCACAGGAGGAACTCCCGAGCCATTTCACAAAGTAGCACACCCGTTGGAATTTCGCAGCCAGGTCCAGCAACAAATCGAGAAATTGCGGTAAAAGCGGCAGAGACTTCAGTCTGTGCGATTTTGGTTTGTTCTCGGATTAGTTTCCGTTTTTTCTCTTCGTCTTACTTCCAGCCCCAATCGCCAAATCCCGCCATACAACGTCCAACCCAACCCCGCACAGGTTGAAACCTGTGCTACCAAACCAGTAGCACAGACTTCAGTCTGTGCGCTTTTGGTTTTGGTTTTTGAAGTTCAGCAACAAACCACGTCTTACGGCGTCTGCTTAGCAAACGCCCGAATATAATTCACCATCGCCCAGGCCGCTGCCAAATCCACCTTCTGCTCGTACCCCGGCATGGTCCCCTTGCCCTTCACGATGATGTAGAACAGCTCGCCGTCGGTGAAGTTCTTCAGCGATGCAGCATCCCGCCAATCGCGGCAATCGTAATGCGAAGCGCCGGCCATGAAGCCTTTCCCATCACCATTCTTCGCGTGGCACACCTGGCAATCGTATTTCACATAAGCCTGATTGCCCTCAGCGATAGAAGCGTCGGTGACTTTCACCGGATTCTCGCGGCTGACTGCCTCGGCTGGAATTTTGTATTCCGCTCGCGGGGTTTGTTTGCATCCCGCAACGAACAAGCTCATCAGAAACCCGGCTGCCAGAACTTCTCTTCGCATACCTCTACCCTTCGAGCGGAAACGAGCCCTCTACTATGCACGGGAGTTTCCGATGTGAACTGTGTGAACGCTTATTTTACGGTTCCCAAGTCGTGAAAACAATTACTTTGCAACCGGGATCGGGGACAATAAAAACACAAATTTGCGGGTCCGTGCGTGTCTTGTCGAGTTATACTCCACCGATCCGAATCTGGCGGGAGTTCGTGAAAAAATCTCACGTCGCTTTCTTGCCGTCTTTCTTTACCACTTTGGGAGGCACCATGTCAGGGAGAATACTTCGCGGAAGCGTTCGAGGTTTGCTGGTTGCATTTGCTTTGGCCGTGCTCGCCGCAGGTGCTCGCGCACAGACGCCGGTCGAATCCAGCCTCGAAATCAGGTTCCAACTCGATTTCCACGTGTCCGATGCCGCGCTGCAAGCCTATTTGCCGCAGGGTTGGACGCCGATGGTCGCAACTCAGGGGCCTGCAAAGGATTGCAATATACGCGTGGTTTTTATCGATCGTCTTTCCGTCAACGGTCCTGACGGCAAACCTGCGGGGACCACGGGAACCAATCGCCTCGCCTATCTGGTCGCTCCGGTAAAGGATGCCAATGGCGAGGCTGTTCAGCTGGTCATCAGCGGGATCACCGAGGATCCGGCGGATGCGCCCGGCCCTTTCGGCGTCTATTTGCCGGCGACGACGCATACCGTCCAACGCAGCACTTCCGGCGGGACGGGGCCGATGACGGATTCGCAGGACTGGGTTTTCACCGCCGCGACCGGCGAGCATCTGGAAATGCATATCAAGTTCGAACGCGGCTCGGGGATGCGCAGCAAGCCCGGGGACGTCAAATTCTATTCCGCGAAAAATCCCGGCTACTACCAGATCTCCCGGCAGGAGCAGGTCCTGGACATCCTGCGAAACACGACGACGACGCCTCGCGATCGGGTGAAGGAATTCACGTTCAAGGCGTCCGGCGGCAGTTATGACAAGCTCTTCGAAGGCTCGCCGAAAGCGTTGAGCTGGGATGACATTATCTGGATCAACCGAACGGTGATGACGCCTTAACCAAGAACGTTACACAGAGTCTTCAGAGGGTACTGAGGCCCACAGAGAAGTGCGCGGGGGAGCAGCGCATTTTTGACGCGTCCAGAAATTCAGTTGACCTTCCAGGGATGCAGCCGTAGGTTGGAATCAGGCTACGGAGGCTCCGCCCATGCGCATTCTGGTTTCCGGCTCGACTGGTTTTCTGGGCACCGCACTGATCGAATCTCTGGAGCGTGAGGGCCACGCAATTGTGCGGCTCGCGCGTCCTGACACAGGGTCGAAGCGAACAGGCTCCGCCACATCACAAACAATTCGATGGGACCCCGTTGGCGGCCAATTCGATGCCGCAGGCGCTGAGGGCGCGGATGCACTGGTGCACCTGGCCGGCGCGTCCATTGCGGAAGGGCGATGGAACGATTCGCGCAAGAATCTGTTGCGTACCAGCCGCATCGATGCGACCCGGCATCTGATGGGCGCTCTCACCAAGTTACAGCGTCCGCCGCAAGTGATCGTGGCATCCTCGGCCATCGGTTACTACGGTAATCGCGGCGATGAAACCCTAACGGAAACCCGCAGCCCGGGCAACGATTTCCTTGCACAACTCTGCCAGGCGTGGGAAGCGGAAACCGCCCGCGGCGCGGAATTCGGCGCGCGCGTCGTGATGCTGAGGTTCGGAATCGTCCTAGCGGCCCACGGTGGCGCGCTGCCACGCATGGCGCTGCCTTTCAAGATGGGCGCAGGGGGCAAACTTGGTTCAGGGCGTCAGTGGATGTCGTGGCTCACGCTGGCGGAAGCTGTTGGCATAATTCGATTCGCGCTCAAGAATTCAGCGCTCGCCGGCCCGACCAACGCAGTGACCCCGAACCCCCTGCAGAACTCGGAGTTCACGCGCATCCTCGCCAATGCATTGCACAGGCCTTCACTTTTTCCGGCGCCGGGTTTTGCTCTGCGTCTCGCTTTAGGGGAAATGGCGGATGCGCTGTTGCTTGCCAGCCAGCGGGTTAAACCGTCCAGACTCGAACAGGCGGGCTACTCGTTTGCGGAACCCGAATTGGCCCCCGCGCTCGCCGCCATCTTTCAAAAGTAATTCGGCGTTCCTGAAACTCGGTCAGAGGTCGAGTTGCCCCAGTAGCGCATCCAGATTCGAACCGTCAACCAGCAGGTCCGGCTGCTTCGCCGTCAGCCCTTCGATTTCATCGAACGCCTGAAACAGGCGCATCTTGGCGACGGCATATTCTTCAGTGCCGGTCAGCTGTTGCCCGGTGTGCGCCGACCATTTCTCAAGCGCTTCATGCTCCACGAAAATTTTTAGGGGAAATACATGCTGCCGGTCCACGGAAACCATGTACACGTATTCGGTCCCCTGCGTAAAACCACGCCGCTTCTTTTCCACCTCATAAAAATAGTATTGGTAAACGTAGCCGGTGGCTGCGGAATAGCTCTTCACCCGGCGGGCAGCTTCGGGACGAGGCATGGAGGGATTATTCAAACCCTGTGACGCCATGTCAACTGTTGATATATGAACACGACAACTTCGCAGATGACTTTCGAAAATGCGAACCGCACCAATGTGAAACAGTTCACTGAGGCAATCTTCCCGATTCGGAACTAGACTTGTTGCAGTACGGGCTCACCTGAATTCGTTTCGGTCTGAAGCTTCCTGCATTCCCATTGAGCCGATTGTCGAGTAATCCACTAACCCGGAAAGACTTAATCGTCAATTACGATTCGCAAAAATTGAGCAACGCCGGCCCTTTGTCAGGCCATTCCCTGACTGCTCCGCTCTGGCACAGCGCGTGCAATCGGTCAGACAATGGAAAGAGGCACAGCGCATGGCGGACGCCGCCGTTTAACGATTCCGTTATTTTGGCGGCGCCCCGCACTGCTCTTCGTTGCGTCTTTCCTGGGCTGTGGCGGCCTTGTAGGTTCGGCGCCGACACAGCCCCCTCCTCCCACCGTAACAGTAAACATCACCCCCGCTGCGGCCTCGGTGCTGCTGGGCGCAACGCAGACTTTCGTCGCCACCGTTTCCAATACGATAAACACCTCCGTGACCTGGAGCGTGAACGGAATTCCGGGCGGTAACGCCACGGTGGGAACGATCAATTCGAACGGCGTGTACACATCTCCGGGCGACCTGCCGGCCAGCACAGCGGTCACCGTGCAGGCCACCAGTGTTGCGGATACTACGAAAAGCGCGACGGCAGCAGTCACAATTACCAGCGACATCTCGGTTTCCGTTTCTCCGCAGTCGATGCCCGTGGAGCTCGGGGGTACACGTTCCTTCACGGCTACCGTGAACTCCTCCGGAAACCCCGACCGGGCAGTGACCTGGATCGTCTCAGGCGCCGGATGCGCCGGAACCGCGTGCGGGGCAATCGATCCGTCAGGAACGTACACGGCACCGCAGATTTTGACCGCGCCACCAAGCGTTTCGGTCTCGGCCATCAGCGTTGCCGACCCTTCCAAGAGCGGAGTGGCCGCAATCACCGTCACAAGTTCATTTTCACTGGCCGTGACCGGCCCCTCTTCCGTGGACGCCGCCGCGAGCGCCAGTTACACGGCCACTTTGACTCCGGCAGCCAATTCCAATCCCAGCCGCGTGATCACGTGGTCGGTTTCAGACTCCGGGTGCAGCGGAGCTGCCTGTGGGACGATTTCGCAAAGCGGCGTGTACACCGCGCCCACGTTTCCTCCGTCGCCTGCAACCATGCAGATCACAGCAACGCCGCTTGCCGATCCTTTGAAGGTTATATCGGTGTCTGTGACGATCATTTCCACGGTCAGCGTCACGGTGTCGCCTACAGCAGCCGCCGTTGCGTTGGGAAGCACACAAGCATTCAGCGCCGTTGTGACCGGCGCGCAAGACACGACGGTGACATGGGACGTCAACGGCGTTGTCGGAGGAAGCGCAACGACCGGGACGGTCGTGAATTCACAGACCGACCCCAACGATACGACCTATACGGCACCCCTAAATTTACCCACGGGCGGCGCGGTGACAGTTCGCGCTCGAAGCAACGCCAATCCCGTCATTTCCGCAAGCGCGACCGTTACCTTCACTGGGGCGATCAACGTGACGCTAACGCCCGCGAGTGCGACGCGCACGATCGGCCACCGGCAATCTTTAACGGCGCAGGTCAATGACGCCGCCAATCAGAACGTCTCTTGGCAAGTCAATGGAATCGCGGGTGGGAATAGTTCGTTGGGGCAAATCTGCGTGACGGGATCGAATCCCTGTCAGCCGATTTCGTCGAGTAACGGCGGAAGCGTCGATTATCTCGCTCCCTCGGGCGTGCCGTCTCCCAACCCCGTAACCATAACGGCGGCCAGCCAGGCTGACAGTACCAAGACAGTATCCGCGACGGTGACGATTCTGCCGCACATCGTCGTGGGCGTTCAGCCGGGAAGCGTCACGATGGCGCTCCTGGGACAGCAGCGCTTCACGGCAACCGTCACGGGTACCGACAATCAACAAGTAATATGGAATGTGACGGGAACAGCCTGCGGCGCGCCGGGAGCATGCGGCACGATCGATGCATCGGGGCTCTATACCGCTCCGTCATCGGTTCCCTCGCCCAACCTGATCGGCATTGTCGCCACCAGTTCGGAGGACACCAGCCAGACAGGCACGGCGAGCGTGACGATTTCCGGCGGCCCTAGTATTGCCTCGATTGCTCCCACCAGCGCGTATGTAGGATCGGCGGGCGGGTTCACGCTGGAAATCTCCGGCAGCAATTTTGCGGCGTCCAGTCCGGGTCCTGGCGCAACCATCCTCGTCGCTGGGACGGCGCGGGGCACATCATGCGTGAGCGCCTTGCAGTGCACCACCTCGCTGTCAGCGGCCGATCTGTCTGTTGCGGGGAACCTCTCAGTGCGGCTGCAAAATCCCGACGGAACGCTTTCGAATACGCAAACCTTTGTCGTGTTGGACCCCGGCTCCGGGTCCTCCACAATCCCGCTCACCCCGGATGCGCCAGCCGCAACCGGCAAAGACATCGTGGTAGTGGAGCTGAGCACCGATGGCGGATCGGGCGCCTCCGGGAACGTCAGCCTGAATATCGCCGCGATTGGCGCGTACACGGTGGCGACGTCGTCGTGCGTCCTCGGCGGAAGCACCGTCGCCATATTCCGTCCGGCGAGCGGCACGGCGACCGCGGACCTGTGCGTCTTCTCGGTCAGCGGTCTCGATCCGTCTTTCAGCTACACGCTGACCGGGCCGACGCCCGCGGATATTGCAATCGTCAATCGCGAACCATTGGGCCTCGGCATTCTTCACCTGACGTTGCAGGTCCCGGCGACGGCTGTTACCGGGCCTCGAACACTGTTCGTTCAAAATCCAGAAAAAGATATGGCCTCCGGAACGGGGACCATCGAGGTGCGCTGATGAACATGCAAATCGGAAGACAGTCCATTCGTTCGAATAGCTTCGTTTTGGGCGCGGGGTTGATTCTTTTTTCGTTCCCCACCGGCGCGACGACACTTGCCCGAATGGGCCTGGACCAATTGGCCGGCGCCGCCGATGCCGTGGCTCGCGTGCGCTGCGTTCGCGTCGAGTCCCGATGGGAGAACGGATCCATCTGGACGATAAGCAGCTTTGACTTGATCGAAACGATGAAAGGTTCGTCGCCCGCGCGAATCCTGGTGCGGCTGCCCGGCGGGCACGTCGGGCACATGACCGCCATCGTGGATGGCGCACCGATCTTCCGTTCCGGCGACGATGCCGTGATTTTTCTGGAGCGATCCAGCGCGGGAGGATTTTCCATCTCGGGCTGGGTGCAGGGAACATTCCGCATTAGCCGCGACCCGCAGACCGGCAACGAGTCGGTAACCCAGGATTCCAGCAGCTTCGCGGTGTTTGACTCCGCAACACGCACGTTTCGCGCTGAGGGCGTCCACAGGATGCCGATTGACCAGTTCCGCCAAACTCTGGCAGCGGCCATCGGAAGGGCCAAGGGGAAAGTCCAATGAACAAACGTGGCTGCAAAAGTTTTCGAGCCGCCAGTCTCCATACGGTCTTTGCGTGGATATTCCTGTTTCAAATGACTGCAAATTCCGCCGGAGCTTACGTGCTCGGTTCTGCTGTCGGAGACATGAGGCAGGCGGCGGGCGGCACGACCTCCTGCCCGCAACTCACCCGCTTCGACGTTTCCACGCCCGGCACAATCAATCGCCAATGGAGTACGTCTCTGGGGACCAGCCCGGTCACGATCCTTACGGCGGATCAAACGCCCGCCGGACAGCTTAATGAAATTGAGAATATGATCCAGCAATCGCTGGCGGTCTGGACCGCTGTGTCCGGCACGTCGCTCACACCCGCGTCGCTCGGGACGTTGCAGCGCACCTCATCCGCGATCGCCTGCAACTCTTCGGACGGAATCAATTCGATTTGCCTCAACCAGAGCGACGGAGCATTTGCGGCAGGCGTGCTGGCCTTCACGCGCGTGGTATACGCTGATACGGTGGGCGAACGCCTTGGTCCCAGCACTTCCTCATCGACGTTCATCGGGGAAATTCTGGACGCTGACGTCCTGGTGCGGCCTGCCGACGCTACAGCAACGTTCGCAACTCCCGCGGCTCTGGCCGCAAATCCGAACGCGTACGACCTGGAATCGATCCTCACCCATGAACTCGGCCACTCATTCGGCTTCAATCATTCCGGGGTGTGGAGGGCGATGATGTTCCCTTTCGCGCCGCCGCCCGGACAAATGACTGGGACTCGGCCAACGGCACAGTCGCCCGACGCACCGCTTTCCGACGACGATCGGACGGGATTGCGTATCCTCTACCCTGACTCAAGCGATACCGTGCATGTGGGAACGATCCGCGGGCGCGTGCTGCCGGCAAATCCGTTGACGCTGCCTATTTCTCCGGCCGGGGTGACCGGCATCTTCCCCGCGCAAGTGGTCGCCGTGGACACTACAACTGGAGCAGTCTCAGCAGCTACGTTGGCTGGATGGAGCTGTTCCAACCCTGGCCCCGCACAATTTGACGGGACCTATTCCCTGGATAGATTGGCTGTGGGCCCCGCGCAGGGCTACCAGATCTACGCGGAACCGCTAGACGGCACTGTGACTCTCGGCAATGTAATTTACAATTTCACGGCGTTGTGTCGAAATCCCGCGTCCGATCCGGGCTGGCCGTCTCAATTCGCGTGTACGGTCCCGGCATCCGCCGCGCCGTTTTCCGCCCGAATTTATCCCTAACGATGAATCTATCCAAAGACGCCCATAAAGATCGCGAGTTTCTTACTTGATATAAAATGCAAACGCCCTGACAGCGCCAGGGCGTTTTGCCATCCTGCAACTTATAGATTTACACCCAGTTACTGGGCAGACGTATTCAGCCACTGAATTCGCTGCACGGTTACACTCGCGTTCACTGGCTGCGAGCCACCTGTTTGAACCGTGGTCGAAGGGAACCACGGAGGAGCAAAATTCGGCCGCGAGGTAAAGCGGCGGTCGAACCAGGTATTTTCTGTATTCACGTCTGCTGCATAGATACAACTTTGGGCCATTCCGCCGACGTTGTTAAACGTATTGATGTGTCCGATAGACAATTGGCCGCCTTCCCTGCTTGCGCAATTATTCGCCGAGTCTGATGCCGAAATCGTGGCAATACTGGCGTCCACCTCGATATTTTGATCCGCTTGAGCGTCCTGGGTGATGAAATTGCCAGTAGCTGTAAAGAGACCAAGCACCTGGTTCATGTTAGCAGCTGCGGGAATCAGAGCATCTTGCGGGATGGAGACCGGCTCCGTCTTATATAGGACGTCACCGGTTGCAATGATATCGCCGCTCTGGCCAGTCGAAGCGTTCGCGTTTGCTGTCACTGTAATCATGGTATTGTCCTGGATAGCTCCCTGGCCTTCTCCCGGACCATGGATAGTCACGTTCCCGTCGACAAACACCATGGTCGAGGCCTGCGCGGTAATCGTATTGATGGGAACCCCGTTCAAAGTCTGCGTCGTACTTCCCGAGGTAATCACGGTAGTGCCAATGCCGCTATTCGCTGCAGGATCGATCGTGATCGTCGTTAGTACTCCATTCTGAGTAATATTATAGATCTGCGCCGTGGCTCCGCTGGGAACGAGCTTTACATCGGCGCCTCCCTCGACATAGAAGCCACCGCCAGCGATGCACGGCGGTGTCACAGACGCCGGGCAAGTACCCGTTGTGGTACCCGACGTGGTGCCTTTGTTGAAGTAGATACCCTGGGTTCCGGTGCCACTATACGCACTTCCACTGAGATTTTTCAGGACAGAAAGTGCAGTGCCTGTTTGTGCTGCCGTTTGGGTGGAAGGCCAGAGAGTTCCGTTACCATCGATTACAGCTTCAGCCTGATTGAAACCATTTGTTGGCAGCAGGACAGGAGGCTGACCAAGGAAAAAGCCCCCCTCGAAGTTCGGCGCGACGAGATTCGCGCCCGATCCCCAACTGCTTGCCGAGGACCAGTGCTGGCCCCAACCGCTATCCCAATAATCTGCCTGGGACCATACCTGGCCAATAGGATCGGAAAAGATATAGGGTGCCGTCCACGGTGGAATGGCGGCCATGAATTCCCACGCATTATTCGAAAACATCGGCCCGGTCATGGTCCCGGGAACCAACGGTCCGATGCCGGCAGGGTATATGTCCACGAACCCCCCGAAATACGAAAAATTGACCTTGCTTGAGGCTGCAAGGCCTGTAATATTCAAAGTGACAGTCCCAGTCTCCGTGATCGTCTGTTTCTCGGAACCTTGAGCAGTCCCTACAACAGTGAGGCCATAATTGTAGATATACTGAAAACCGTTTGGGCATGGAAGCACAGGCGTGCAGGTGCCTGTACTCGTGTCGTAAGAGGTGATCGTAGGCGAATTTGGAGCTAACGCCAAGCTGCTGTTCGTGATCGTGAAATTTTCTGCCCAAGATTGCCCTGCAGTGCCGCTATTCAGCGTTGTCGAACTCCCGTAACTTGAGGCCAATGTGCTCAAAACATTGGACGCTAGACTCGCCGGATTGGCGATCGGCGGGGCCGCCCATGCCGTGGGGAGGCCCGCCACCAGTAGGCCCTTCAATTGTTGACGAGCAATATTGAGGCCTGAATCGGCCGCGTAAAACGATCCGCGAAAATTGCGATAGTAGCCACCGATCAGAGTCTGAGAACTAAGCGCGATCACCATTCCCAGCGATAAGACGGTTACAAGCGCCAGCAAAAGCAAGGTGATAACCAACGCGACTCCCCGCTGGGACTTTCTGCCTTGCCGTCGCTGGGAAGGAGAGAAGTTGGAAAGGCAAGCAGTGTTCGAAAAGGTTAAGTAGATAGTCATAAGGAGTCCTCAATTGCCATTCATCGTCATGTTGCGAGGATTGATTACCACGCTGGCGCTCACGACCTGGTACGGGCCGCCGTCAAACGTATTTCGAAACGTGTACGTGGGATCCGGATTGGGGTTCGTCCTGCCAATTAGGGTTACACGAACAGAGCGCACTTGCTCGAAGTCTTTCTTGTAACCTGCCGGAGTATCCGTCGGCAGATTCTGCGCATAGAAGCTATAAGTCAAAGTGCTCGTAGAATTGGCGGTATTCCAGGTCGCTGCGCCAACTTTAAAACCGATGATTTGTTCAGCGATGATGTCGGAGTTTCCATTTTGCTGCCGGGTCAATTTCGGATCGTTCGGATTGCTTACATCCACAGTGTAAGTCGTGGGTTCCAGTTTCATGGCCCAGTCCCCGGCGCAAAACGCCCCCCCAAGGTTCGTGGAATTGGAATCAGATATTTTTAATGGGTCATTGGTGTAGAGAACGCCGGCCGCGGCCGGCACGAACGGCAGCGCAACATAATTTGGACCTGTTACTGGAGCCCCGGACAAAACGATTGAATTAACCAGGGTTCCGCCGGAGGCAGTCGAGGAATTGCCTCCAGTGGGTCCCGTTGTTCCGTGCGTGCCGCCACCCGTCGTAATGAGAAGCACTTGGTCACCCGTTTGAAATTCCGCAGCGGTCTGTGCCACCTCCTGTGCCAGCGTTAGGCCCGCAACGGGATTGGGCTGGATGTAGAACGGGGAAGAGTTCACAGAGCTGCAAATGGTCCCTGCGGTTGCTCCTGTGCCGTCGGTCGGATGGGCAGCCGGCACATTTGGATTAATAGTGAGAATATTCAGGGTATCGAAACAAGCTGCAGAGTAGGTGAAGGTTGTGGCGTTATTGCAGGCGGGGGCTCCCGAAGGCTGGTTGTTGATCGTTACTCCAACCGGCCAACTCGGTATGACCGATCCGGGATAGTACCCCGTGCCCGCATTCACCAGGTCGAGCTGCATCTGTGACACCACATTCTGTAACGCAATGTTGACCCCCGCGATGCCCTGTTGCTGAGTGAAGTACGGCGCATGACTCGCGAACATCCCCAGGACAGCCGCCCCCACAATCATGAACAAAGCCATGGAAATCAGAAACTCCATGAGTGTGAACCCGGCCAGACGATTGCCGTGAATGCTGCGGCGTGCCGCAATGTTCTTCGATTGACAGTTCATGGACGCACCATGCTCATTTGAAATGTTACGGGGGGGTGAACAGATTGATTTAATAAAGTGACCAAAACGGTGACCCGTCGGACCCCCGCGACAGGCTGATTTATCTCAATAATCCAGCGACGCTCAAACGCTATTGAACCCGCAGAACTCGGTGGCGTTGAACTGGGCGCTGAGCTGCTAATCAGACCATCTGGGGTGTATGTAGTCGTTGTATATTGTGGATTGCCATTGATGTCCAAGCTGCTGGTTGTTTCCGCGATCGCGCCCTGCGATGGTGAAAAATAAACTTCGTCGTAGTAGTTAACAGCCTCGGTAACGCCATTTGCGGTCACATCTTGCAGGATATCTGAGCCGAGGCTCCCCATCGAGGAGCCGGTCGGCACTGCAACGTTGGGATCGGCGGAGGGGTAGCGATTTAAATCTTCGAGCTTTTCTGTCGCCAGGATTGCAGCTTGGTTCATGTACCCGCTGCGGGTGGTGCTGCCCAGGGTGCTACCGACCACACCCCCGGCGGCTACAAGACCCACGATAAGAATGATCGACGCGACGAGGACTTCAATGATTGTGAAGCCTCTGGAACGTTTCTTATGGTCTTGAACGTTCTTACTGCACAGAGATTGAGCCATAGTTGGACACCGTTAACATTTTAGTCTTCCCGCGATAGGAAATAGTGAAATTCATTGCCCCCACGACCGCTGAAACCGAGCCGTTCGGCTTGAGTTGAAGCGTCGTGAGGGCGCTCAAAGTAATCGGAGATCCGGAAAGCGGCACCGCAGCTCCCACATTGCTGAAGGTTGTGGCAGGCGGGATCTCGCTCAAAACTTGGAAAGTATTGTTCGTAGTGTTGAATGCCACTTGATATGGATAGCCATGCATGATGGCCTGATAGCGCGTGCTCTGGATAGCTCCGGCCGCACTATTCACCGCCGCTGTGAGCTGATAATTGGCGACAGCAGATGTGGTTGCCGGGATAGCTATCGCGGAAAGAACGATCATGATCGCTATCACAATCAGCAGTTCAACCATGCTGAAGCCAGTAGCCCCGCACCTTCGACATCTGGTCTGATTGCCGTTCTCGCTCTTCATTTCCAAATCTCCAAGTGGGATTGCCGGAGGCTGCTAACGTGCGCTCTTTTTCCGTCCCCTTCAACCCACTGTTCTTGAACTTCCTCTCTGAATCTAGCAACTGCTAGGCCATGGCCTGTGACCTCTCAATTGATTGAATAAAAAAGGGATACAGATAACAACGGCAACGAGAAAGGCTGTTCCATTAGACAATGGATAGAATTTACACAAAACAGGGTCCACTATATCGGGAGGACGGGTGAATGCTCTAAGGCTCAAGCCCCAACAGCATCGATTGCGATTTGATTGGGCGGCCAACTCAACCAATGACAGCGATTGTTAAACACAATACTTTTAGGTCCACGGACGGAGGAGATCGGCACAAGGTGTTTATCCCTACCCTAGACGAGGAAGGAATGGGTCGACCACACGTGACGGGAAAAGGCGTCCGGCTTCGAAAGTGAGTCTTAACTGAAAGTTAGGCGCTGCATGTCTCGGACACGCAGTCTCCTAGCCGACCCTAGGCCCTCTCGGACAAACCGAAGCAGCTATATGCCACGAGTCTCAGACAGAACCATGATTGGTGTCAGACAGCTGTTGTGCTTGTCGGGTTCAGAATCAGCTGGCTTCGTCGCGACCACGCGATGGAAATCACTGGAAGAGAACAGCTTAACAGCCGCACGCGGCTGTGCACCGAACCGAGTCCATGCGGCGGCACGCCAGAATCATCCTCGCTCATTCACACGTGCTGGAAAGTAAGAAAATATCCGGCAGCGGGAGAAGTGATTTCCTTGACTTACCCCATTTATAGAACTTTGCAGGCACCGGCACAGCTGTGCAGCAAGCAAAAATCGGTCAAACCCCGAATTATCACAATAACGCCGAGGGCATCGTCGTCGTTGTCTCAGCCCTCCAAGCTGGCGAATCATGGCAGGAATTGTCAATCGGCATGCCATTTTTTGTCGTCGACTCTAACGCGAAATGTGTGTGTCACAGAACATTAGAATTGTTTAGGCGTCACAACCTATGTCACTCATTGATTCTACAGTACTTGCGGGGCTGAAAACAAATTCTCAAACAAGTTTTAAATTGGCATTATTAATGCCTATTACACAAGCAGTCATGCAACCTTGGGTCATTGTCACAGAGCCCAGGTAAATTTATTGGAGGAAAGATGCGTAATAAACAGAAGGGTTTCTCGTTGATTGAGTTGTTGATCGTTGTCGCCATCATCCTGATCATTGCGGCGATTGCTATTCCGAACCTGCTGCGCTCAAAGATGGCAGCCAATGAAGCATCGGCTGTGGCTACTCTTCGCACGCTGAACACGTCGGCTGTTTCTTACTCGACCACATACGGAAATTATCCGCCAAGCCTTGCATCACTAGGACCCGTTGCCAGCGGCACGGCTCCAAGTTCCACGACGGCTGACTTGGTTGACTCCGTGCTTGGCCAAGACCCCGCAACCAAGAGCGGCTACACGTTCGTCTATGTAGGCACTGGGACGCCCACTTCCTCCTACTCGGTCACAGCGACACCTGTGAACGTCGGGACCACTGGCCAACGGGGTTTCTTCACCAACCAAAGCGGTGTGATCCGCGCCGACCCCAGCGGTGCAGCAACGTCGGCCAGCACTCCGCTCAGCTAAGCGGTCGTTTTATTTAGTTATAGAGAATTCAGGGAGAAAGCTCCGGTTGCTTTCTCCCTTTTTTCTTTTTTATGTCGCGTACTGTGTCAGAGCCAGTTTCCGGTACGAGAAGCGCGAATTGACGACCGTGTGATTGAACAACGGACATAATGAAGTGGAACCGGCCTCTCAAGCATCCTTCCCCGCTCGCCCCTGAACCGCCCCTGGTGGTTTCCCCTGAATAGAGCAATCGCTCGGCCCACATTGAATTGACCCAAGCAGCAGAAAATAATTAAGTAAGTGTTAATTCAACCGAAATGGAACATGGATTCCCGAAGGACAGTGGATAGAAATCGTACAAAACGAGTCTGGCTAACGGACGGCACTGTCCGGGGTTAAAAACCGCTCGAAACAGCTTGGAAGAACAATCGGGTGCGCTCGCAACTGCTTCTGGTGTATAAATCTGCTCGTTCGAGCAAATTGGACTTCCGTCGCTTCCCCAAGGAGATCGTTATGCGCGCATCGAAAAACGTCGGAGTAATTTTGCTTGCGGTTGTCGCAGCCGCGGTCTCGATGCAAACGATCGGGGGGCAGACTTCGGCGCAAAATCCGCCGCACACCGCCGACTCAGCCGTAGCTCCGCTTCCGAAGGACATCTATCCCGACTCCCGAAATCGGCTGCCCCTGGCGACCGTGGATGCTGACGGCAAGCCAATCGTGATGCCCAAATCGCCGCTGCCGGTTGGAATCGAGCAGCCCGGCGTCGGTGCCTGGTCCCCTAAATACTCCCAGCTCATGCGCCCCTACGTTCAGTACATCAAGTACGAGATCGGCTTGTCGAACCGGGAACTTGAGATCGCCATTCTTGTGACCTCGCGCGAGATGGACTCCCAGTATCTTTGGACCCAGTATGAAGAACACGGCCGAAACCCCAAAGATCCGCGCTTCATGGATCAGTCCACCATCGATATGATCAAATACGAAAAGCCGGTGACCGGACTGAGCGAGCGGGAAGCCGCCATCGTTGCGTTTGGGCGCGAAACCTTTGGCAGGAGAGTGCTCTCCTCCAAGACATTTGCCGACGTCCTGCGCCTCTTCGGCCGCAAAGGTGCCGTCGACTTGATCGACTTGATGTCTGGCTATTGCGGCGCTGCCGCCGAGCTGGTGGCCTTCGACAATCAATTGCGAGCCGACCAAAAGCCGCTGCTCCCTCCCATCGACCATCCGCGCGATCCGGCGCGTTTCACAGCCGCTGCCGCGAGCCCGCTTCCCGCAGACATCTTTCCGGACTCGATGAATCGTTTCCCCTTGCCCAAGCGCGAAGATATGGGCGAGTACGGCAAGAAAGCCTATGAGGAACAGACCCGCCGAGTTCCCTCGGCGAATGGCGAAGTGCCGGACGGCTTGCTTCCCACCGGGACGCCGCAACCGCGCATGGTTCAGTGGGACCCCAAGCTCGCAGAGCTGAAAGGCCCGATCAACCACTACCTGAAATATGAAACGGGACTGTCGCCGAGGCTGATCGAAATCGCAATTCTGGTGACGGCTTACGAAATGGACTGCCAGTATGAATGGACCCAATGGGAACTGTTCGGACGCAACCCGGCTGACCCACGGCATATCGAACAGTCCACCATAGACATCATCAAGTACAACAAGCCGGTAGTGGGCCTGGGAGATAAAGAAACCGCCATTATCGAGTTCGGACGCGAAACCTTTGGCCAAAGAAAACTCTCCTCGGAAACTTTTGCCAAAGTTCTGGGATTATTCGGGCGCAAAGGCACCGTGGATTTGCTCGAGCTCATGGCTAGCTATTCCGGCACCGCCGGGCAGCTAACCGCCATTGACGAGCAGCTACAGGCGGGCCAGAAGCCGTTGCTGCCTGCTCACTAAGTTACCGTCCGTTTGTTGGGATGAGTTCGATTTGGTAGCGCTAGCGGGAATCGAACCCGCATTTTGGCCTTGAAAGGGCCACGTGCTAACCGTTGCACCATAGCGCCACAGGGGTGAAAAAAGTGGAGTAGCTAGAGTAGTGGAAACCCGAAGAATTGACAAGGCGTTGAAGGCAGTTGAAAGTCGAAAGTTGAGAGTTGAAAGTCTAGATTCAGGCGTTCGCATCAGACTATCGCGCTCCGGAACCACGAGTTACGAATCACGATTCACGAATCACGCCTTCCTGTCCTCCCGCTCCTCCAACCAGGCCATCTGGATCGCTTCGAGCTTTCCTTCGCTGGATGCTTTTGGATCGCCTGAGAATCCGGCTAGCTCAATGACCCACTTGTGCAGATCGGTGAAGCGCACTGAGAGCGGATCGATGTCCGGAAATTTGTCGGTGAGTTGAATCCCGATCTCTTCCGCTTCGTTCCAATCGAATGTGGCCGGCATCTATTTCACTCCTCGTCGTGAAATCGGAAAGTTTAGTGTTCGGCTTCCTTGGCGAAATTCTTGTTCCACTCCGGAATTTCCACCACCAGATCCTTTGTTCCGTCCGGAACGCACTGGCATCCAAGGCGCGACTTTGCAGTCAGTCCCGGCGCTTCGTCGAGTTGATCGAGTTCGGCGTCGGTTGGTTCGTTGCAGGTCTCAAGCCCCTCATGCACGATTACGTGGCACGTGGAGCACGCGCACACGCCTCCGCAGGCGTGATCGAGTCCCATGTGAAATCCCGTGGCGATGTCCAGGATGCTGCCGGGCAGGCCTTCCCGCGCGTAGGGAACTTTTTCGGGGTCCACTTCGACCGTTTGGCCTTCCCTGATGAACGTCACCTTGAACTTTTTGGTCGCGGGCGTGTACTTGACCTGGTCGATGTATGGATTGCTGCCGCCCATTTGTGTCTCCTTCTCGTTCTAACAAAATCTTTGATCGATGTCTCGTGGAGTAAAATTGAAACCAAAAGCGGACAGGTTGAAACCTGTCCTACTAGACCTTATCGAGTTGCTTGCCTTCCAGGGCTGTTGCTATGGCGCGATTCATCATGCGTTCTGCCAGTGGAGTAGTCGCCTGGTTCAGTACATCCACGAACATGCGGACCTGTTTGTAGTCTTTGCCTGCGACCGCTTGGCGCAGCGATTTCATCGCGGCTTCAATCGCCGCGCGTTCCTCCGCTGGGAGGTCGTCGGGCGCCTCGGCTTGTTCGCGCACCAGCGCCTTTTCGGTCGCGACGAGGACTGCGTCCGATTCGTTCCGCGCCTCGATCAACTGACGCTCGGAAAAATCCTGTTCGGCGTGCTCGATCGATTCTTCGAGGATACGCTCGACTTCCGCGTCGTCCAGTCCATAGCTCGGCTGGACTTCGATGGAATGCTGCTCCCCGGTGCGGAGGTCTCGCGCGGAGACTTGCAGGATACCGCTGGCGTCGATCAGATATTTCACTTCGATGCGCGCGAGGCCCGCGGGGCCCGGCGGAATTTTCAACTGAAATTTCGCAAGAGACCGGCAATCTTTCGCGAGTTCGCGCTCGCCCTGGAGCACATGAACATCGATTCCCGTCTGGTTCTCGACGCCGGTGGTGAACATCTCCTGCGCGCTTGCGGGAATCGTGGAATTTCGCGGAATGATCTTGGCCACCACGCCACCCATCGTCTCGATGCCCATCGACAACGGTGTAACGTCGAGCAGCAGCATGTCTTTCACGCCGCCTTCCAGAATATCGGCCTGCACCGCCGCGCCCAGCGCGACCACTTCGTCCGGATTCAGCTCCGCGTGGGGATGCCTCCCGAAAAATTGTTCGACAGTTTGCCGCACCAGAGGAACGCGCGTCGAGCCACCTACCAGAACTACTTCCTCGATTTCGGTGGGCGTCAGCTTTGCGTCCGCCAGCGCTTGCTGCACTGGGGCCATCGTGCGGTCCACGATCGGGCGAATCCATTTCTCGTATTCGGTGCGCGAGATTTCGCGGAAATAGACGCCGCCGTTGGGCAGAGCAAATTTGATCGTGGTCTTGTCCGCGTCGGATAGCTCGTGCTTGGCGGCAATCAGCGCCTTGCGCAGTTCCTGAATCGTTTCCGGATGCGATGCGAGGTCCACTCCTTGTCCTCGGATCTCTTCTCGCGCGACCGCCTGCAGCGCGTTGTCGATATCGTCTCCGCCAAGGTGCGTGTCGCCGTTGGTCGAAAGCACCTGATAGATGTCGCCGTCGGTGGTCGAGATTAATTTGAGAATCGAAATATCGAAAGTGCCGCCGCCGAAATCATACACAGCCACGCGGCCACGCTTTTTCTCGTGCAGGCCATAAGCCAGCGCTGCCGCCGTGGGTTCATTCACCAGCCGCAGAACTTCCAGACCTGCGAGGCGACCGGCATCGCGAGTGGCCTGGCGTTGCGCGTCGTTGAAATACGCGGGCACGGTGATGACCGCGCGGTCCACCGTATCCTGAAAATATTCATCGGCCCAGCTTTTCAGCTCGCGCAAAATAAACGCGGAAATTTCGGGAGGGGTAAACACGCGGTCGCCCAGGCGGACGCGGATTACGTTCGCGCTGGCCGGATCGATGCGGAATGGAAAAAGCTTCAGCTCATCCTGCACGTCGACCGGGCCGCGTCCCATCAGGCGCTTCACCGAATAGATCGTGCGCTCCGGCTGGGTCAGCAATCGACGCCGCGCAGGCTCGCCAACCAGGATTGCGCCGCTCGCGTCCACGCTGACCACCGAAGGGCACAGCGGCGTGCCGTACGGCCCCGGGATACACTTCGGCCCGCCCGCGCGCTTATCCTGATACGCGATCAGGCTGTAGGTCGTGCCGAGATCGATGCCGACGGTCTTTGCCATACGGTGGTGCTCCCGATTAGAGTGATTCGTGAATCGTGATTTGTGATTCGTGAAAAACTTCGAACCATTCTGTGCGGAGTGGTGTTCACGAATTACGAATTACGAATCACGAGTCACAAATCACGCGAGTTCCCTTCCCACTCCATTCACCAAATTCCGAACATACGAGCGGCGGTTCAGGACTTCGTTCATTCGCTCCATGAGTTTCTTTTTCGTGGCGTCATCCGCTCCGGAGTCCAGTGCGGCGTCCCATTCTGCCGCGACGGACGCTAGTTGCTTATCCACATCCACGAGCAGCGATTCAAATTTTTGTTGCGCAGCTTGTAGCTTGTTTCGCAGCGCGGCCATTACCGCTTCACTGCCGCCGGATGTACGCGCGTCGCGAAGTTCATCGAGCGATTCATTCAGCTCAAATACCTCTTCGAGCAGTTCGGGCGGCGCTTGTTGTTTCTTCTGGCCTTCCTTGCGCATGCCTGACAGACCCAGCAGATATTCGACACGGGCGACTGGATCGAGGAGAGTGCGGTACGCATCGTTCAATTGCGAGGAACGATCGAGCGAAAGCTGCCGCTCCTGCTCGGTGGCGCGCACAAAATGATCCGGGTGCAGCTTCCAGGAGAGCGAGTGGAAACGCTGTTCGAGATTCGCCACATCGATCGTCAGCTTTTGCGGCAGCCCGAAAAATGCAAAATAATCGGCGCCCTGCGGCAACGGCTGAATTTTCCCGCATGCCGGGCAAAACTGCGCGCCACCGGTCGCTGCCGAGCAGCTCCAGCATGCCGCGGATGTTGCCTCCGTGATGGATGTTGCATTCATGGCTAAAAGTATGGTGGCGGAACAAAAAAAATGGCTGGCGGGCTCCCCATGCCGGCCAACCAAACGTCTCATTCGAGATGAAGCGCCTGCGATGTCGCCCTGAAACGAGCCCCGGCGTTACGCCGTGAACGAACTGCCGCACCCGCAACTGCGGGTTGCCTGCGGATTCTGGAAGACGAACCCGCGCCGCATCAAATCTTCCTGATAGTCGAGCGTGGTTTCGTGGAGATACAGATAGCTCTTCGGGTCCACAAACAGCCGCGCGCCATTTTCCTCGATCACTTTGTCGCGGTCCCGCGCCTGCGTATCCAGGCGCATGGCGTACGTCAGCCCCGAACAGCCGCCTCCCTGCACGCCAACGCGTAGCCCGCCGGTTTCGACAGGCACGCCTTCCTTGGCGAGCAGTTCCTGAATCTTGACGGCAGCTTTCTCCGTCACACGAATTCCCGCTACTTTTGTTGCCGTTTCCAAAATGCACCTCGGACGCCGGATTCGGCGTCAACACCCGCCAGCCGGGTTTAATTGCCTACGGTCGCGCTTGCAGCGGGCTGGGCAACTTCCTTCTTCTTTTTCCAGTCCTCGATGGCCGCCTTGATCGCGTCTTCGGCCAGCACAGAGCAGTGAATCTTCACAGGGGGAAGGCTCAACTCGCGGACGATGTCCGTATTCGAGATAGTGAGCGCTTCCTCGACCGTCTTGCCCTTCACCCATTCCGTCGCCAGCGAAGAGCTGGCAATGGCCGAGCCGCAACCGAAAGTTTTAAATTTTGCCTCTTCGATGATCTGCGTCTCGGGATTAATCTTCATTTGCAGCCGCATCACGTCGCCGCACTCGGGCGCGCCGACCAAGCCGGTGCCCACGTTCGGATCTTCCTTGGGCAGGCTGCCGACGTTGCGCGGATGCTCGTAGTGATCGACTACTTTTTCTGAATACGCCATTTCATTCCCCCTCTAAGAATCTCTTAGAATCAGATGAATATCAGTGCTCTGCGGTCGCTTTCCAGTTCATCTTGCTCAGATCGATGCCTTCCTTGGCCATTTCATAGAGCGGCGACAGCTCGCGCAGCCGCTGCACGACTTCGATAACGCGGTTGGTAACGTAATCCACTTCCTCAAGGGTATTGAAGCGTCCCAAGCCGAAGCGGATTGAGGTGTGCGCCAGGTCTTCGCCGACGCCCAACGCCTTCAGCACGTAGCTGGGCTCAAGCGTTGCCGAGGTGCAGGCCGAACCGCTCGATACAGCGATGTCGTTGATGCCCATCAGCAGCGATTCGCCTTCGACGAACGCGAAGCTGATATTGATGTTGTGCGGCAACCGGTGGGTCATCGAACCGTTGATGTAGAGCTCGTCCAGCTTGGCGAACAGGCCGTCTTTCAGCCTGTCCCGCATGCCGCGCAGGCGAACGCTTTCCTCGGCCATTTCGTTCTGGCAAATCTCCGCCGCTTTCCCGAAGCCCACGATGCCCGGCACGTTCAGCGTGCCCGAGCGCATACCGCGTTCGTGGCCACCGCCATCGATCTGCGCCGAAAGCTGCACGCGCGGATTGCGACGCCGCACATACAGCGCGCCGACGCCCTTCGGTCCATAGAGCTTGTGCGCGGTGAGGGAGATCATGTCGAGGTTATCGCGTTGCACGTCGATCGGAATTTTTCCCAGCGCCTGCACGGCGTCGCTGTGGAACAGGATGCCCTTTTCCTTGGCAATCTTGCCGATTTCCTGGATCGGCTGAATCACGCCGATTTCATTGTTGGCGTACATGATCGAGATCAAGATCGTCTTGGGCGTAATGGCGCGCTGCAGGTCGTCCAGGTCGATGCGGCCATCCTTGCCGACGGGCAAATACGTGACTTCATAGCCGTATTTTTCCAGGCGCTTGCAGGTATCCAGCACAGCCTTGTGCTCGATCACCTGCGTGATGATGTGATTGCCCTTTTCGCGGTACATTTCCGCAGCGCCCTTGATGGCCAGGTTATTCGATTCGGTGGCACCGCTGGTGAAGATGATCTCTTTGGGCGTTGCGTTGATCAGCCGGGCAATCTGCGCGCGCGCGTTCTCCACCGCTTCCTCGGCAGTCCAGCCGAAGGAGTGGTTGCGGCTGGCCGCGTTGCCGAACTTGTCGTGGAAGTACGGCAGCATCGTATCCACCACGCGCTGGTCCACCGGAGTGGTCGCGTGATAATCCATGTAAATCGGTAGCTTGATAGCCATGCTTGCGTCCCCCGTCTCTATCTTAATCTGTTAGGTCGAAAGCCCGACCAACTCTGCTTCGGGCGCTTCCTCAGTCATTTGCGAAATCGTGATCGCGCGCAAAACCTGCGCGATGCTCTCATTTACCTTACGCAACGGCCCGCGAACGGTGCATGTGGTGCTCTGCTCGCAGGAGCCGTGGCTAGTCGTGCACGAGGTAATCATCAGCGGCCCATCCACGGCGCTGATCACTTCCAGAGCCGAAATCGCGCTGGGGTGCCGCGCCAACTGATATCCCCCGCTGGAGCCATGCCGCGCTGTCACAACCCCTTGCCTGGCCAAGCGCTGTAATACCTTCGCGAGCAAAGTTGCCGAAATTCCGTAAGCCTCGGCGATGTCAGAGGCGCTGTGCGATTGCTCTTCACTGTGCGCCGCCAAATGTCTGACAGCTATCAACGCGTAATCGGCTTTCTTCGATAGCTTCAACATATATACGACCAACCTAGTCGCATATGGATAGTACGCCTGAGGGGATTACGATGTCAAGTCTGGTCTTCCCCTCAACTCCTAGCCGTGCAACACCTTAAATTAGGACCAAATGGGTCGTATTGGTCAAAGCAGATACAGGCAACTGCCTTCAGGAGGGTGCGAAGTGGGCGTAAACGAGGTTAAATGGCGGGGCAGTTTCGAATGGAAACTTCAGCTTCCGCGCTTCGGTTTCCACTTGTCCAGAAATTGAACTACATCTTCCGGGCCGATGCGCGTGGTCGATTCGAACTCGCCTTTTTTCTGGCTCACCACCAGCTTGCCGTCGGGATCGAGGATGGCGAGGCTTGGGACCCCTTTTTCCAGAGGGATTTCGTATTTCCGGGCGTTGTCCAGATTTTTGTCGTAGTCGCCGACATTGATATGGACCACGTGGTAGTTCGCGTTCACGAGGGGAGCAAACTTCGGAGACCGAAACGTCGCATCCAGAACGTGGCAGTCATAACACCAGTTCCCGCCGAAGACGAGGATTACGCGCTTGTGGTCTTTCGAAGCCGCAGCCAGGGCGGCGGAGATTTCCGCGGGAGCTTCCTCGGGAGCGGGATAAAGCTGCGTGTTGGGCCTTGCCGGTTCGGGCAAGCGCCTGGTGGCGTCAACGCCCGGATCGCTTCTCTCCGTGGATACGATTCGCCATTCGCCGCGCTGCTGCATCCATACTTGGGTCCCGCCAATTACGCCGGACTTCACCCCGGACGGGGTTTGGAACTTCCCTTCCAACCGAAAAACTATCGCTGTGACTCCCGGCTGTATCGGCTTCACTTCCAGAACTTTCAGGTTGAAGGTGCCAAGCCCTGCGCGGCGCAGCGAAGACCAGAACGTCGGCTCCTCGGAAGCGTCCTGCGTGACGCCTTGGGGCGTTTTCGCCCTGGCCGCGGGAGAAATCGAGTAGAAAGAGGAGAGGGCCGCGCGATCTCCCGAGGCTACGGCTGCCTTCCAGCGATCCAGCGGTTCGAATGCGGATGGCGCTGAAGCTTTCGAGACAGTCTGCGCATGTGCGACAGTGAAAATGAATCCGCAAACGACTAAGAGACCGATGATTGATTTTCGCCGTATCGTTTTCATAGCTTTCGATTCGTTCCGCAACGCGCGCCCATAGCAGAGACTCGCAACTTCACTCGAATTCCCCTTCACTCAAGAGCGCCCCCGGGGGCAGCTTCAGCGAGTCCTTCACGGAGAGTTCCGAGACGCGAAGGCGTGCAACAGTAAGCTCCTCGATCTCCAGGGATTTGAATTTGGCTTTGTCCACCTTGATTTTTCGAATCGCCAATCGGCCAATCGCTATGGCCCCGATCGCAATCGCGCCAATTGCCAGCGCACCGATTGCCCCGGCCCCAATCGCGGCGTTACCGGCGCGAACGTGTTTCGCTTCCACTGTATCTTTCATATCCTAATCCCCCTTCCGCGAACGCTGTATCCCTTGCGCGCTCCACCGAATTCTATCCCATCCAAAACGGCAATATCTCATGGTTTATGGAATGGTTCTTCCTACGACGGGAAAATGTTTTGGAACCAAAATCCCGAGGTGAATTCCCTTGCGTAATTCGCGCCAATCTTCGCTACAATAGTTTGGAAGTGAGCGGACGCAGTTGGGTGAAACCATGAAAAATATCCTGGCGATTTATCCCGGATCGTTCGATCCCGTGACCAACGGCCACCTCGACCTGATCGAGCGTGGCGCCAAGATATTCGACCGCCTGACCGTCAGCATCCTACGAAACATGGAAAAGGACCCTCTTTTCAGTCTCGAAGAGCGTGTGGAAATGCTGCGCGAAGTCACGCAGCCCTGGCCCAATGTGGAAGTGGATGTGTTCAGCGGCCTGCTGGTGGAGTACGCGCGGTTGCGCGAGGCCCATGTGATTCTGCGGGGCATCCGGGCGGTTTCCGATTACGAATACGAGTTGCAGATGGCCATGATGAACCGCAAACTGAATCCGGGTGTTGAAACTGTATTCATGATGCCGGCGGTGGCGTATAGCTACCTGAGTTCGCGGCTGGTGCGGGAAATCGCGCAGTTGGGCGGACCGATGACTGGCCTGGTGCCGCCGGCCGTCGAGCAGCGTCTGCGGGCAAAAGTTCTTTAAACCAAAAGGAGTCCTATACCGTGCAATTGGCCGACCGAGTAAACCGCATTTCGATCTCCCCGACTGCTGCCGTGCTGGCAGCGGCGGAACGTCTCCGCGCCCAGGGAGTGGATTTGGCCGACTTCGGCCCCGGCGAACCGGATTTCCCAACGCCCGACAATATTCAGCAAGCGGCCATTCGCGCGCTCAAGGAAGGCCGCACGAAATACACTCCTACGGCCGGAATCGGACCGCTGCGGGAAGCCATCGTTAAGTGGCACGCCGCGCAACTGGGCTCGTCCTACACGGTGCCGGAGTGCATCGTGTCGGTGGGCGGCAAGCATGCCATCTTCAACGCGTTCTGCTGCCTGCTGAGCAAAGGCGATGAAGTTCTGATTCCCGCGCCGTACTGGGTCAGCTATCCGGACATGGTGCTATACACCGGCGCGACTCCCGTTCCGGTGATGACCGACGCCTCCGACGGGTTCCGCCTGCGCGCCGAGCAGGTGGCGCGCGCCATCACGCCGCGAACGAAATTATTGATCGTCAATTCGCCGAGCAATCCGAGCGGAGCGGTCGTCCCTGCGGACGAGTTTGCGAAGATCTACGAAGTCTGCCGCGAAAAGAACATCTGGCTGATGACCGACGAATGCTACTCGCACTTCGTGTATGGAACCGAAAAGCCATACTCGCTGGCGAGTTTGCCGGGCACCAAGCCGAATATCATCGTTGCCGGTTCGCTTTCGAAAACATTTGCGATGACTGGCTGGCGCATTGGATACGCGCTAGCGCCAGAACCGCTGATCTCGGCGATGACGAAGGTTCAGAGCCAGTCCACATCGAATCCCACATCCGTTGCGCAGTACGCGGCCCTGGAAGCGCTAACTGGACCGATGGATACCGTCGCCGTAATGCTCGCCGAGTATTCGCGGCGGCGCGACCGCATCGTCGCCGGGCTGCGCGCGATTCCGGGAGTCACTTGCGTCGAGCCCGGCGGAGCGTTTTATGCGTATCCGAACGTTTCCGCGCATCTCGGCAACGGCATTGCCGATACAACCGAGCTGGCCAAACAACTTCTCGAAAAGCAGCATCTGGTCACTGTCCCTGGCGACGCATTTGGGACACCCGGTTACATCCGGCTGTCCTACGCCACTTCGATCGACCGTATCGACGAAGGCTTGCGCCGCCTCGATGCATTCTTTACCAAGGCGAAATCAGCGAAGTGAATCCGTCTTCCACCCGATTCGGGAGAGTTCCTGTGCGGCTCGCGCCCACCTTCGTACCTCGCGTCTGGGGGACGCGGGATCTTTCCCCATTATTTCCTGAGCAATCGCAAGAACCAGAAAATATTGGAGAGGCGTGGCTTACAGGCAATGAATGCAGTTTCGCGAGTGGTGAATTTGCCGGGCGCACAATCGGCGAAGTTTGGCCAAGCCTGTCCGAGGAGTGGACCGGCACCCAACTGCGAGGCATGGAACGCATTCCACTATTGGTAAAATTTATCTTTCCGGAGGAAAAACTCTCCATACAGGTTCATCCGGATGACGCATACGCGGAGCAGCATGAAGCAGCTGCCGGTGGCGTTGGGAAGACGGAAATGTGGTACGTCGTCACCGCGCGTGAAGGCGCAGAGATGCGCGTGGGATTGCGTCCGGATGTGACGCGCGAATCGTTTGGCCGCGCCATCGCGGATGGCACAGTTGAGGATTGCATCGAACGGGTGCCTGTGCATACAGGCGATGCTATTTTCGTTCCTGCAGGCACGGCTCATACTATATGCCCCGGCGTAGTCCTGTGTGAGATCCAGCAGCACTCGGACCTTACTTATCGCATCTTCGATTACAATCGCTTGGGAACTGATGGCAAGCCCCGACCATTGCACATCCGTCAGGCGCTTGAGGTAATACACTTCGGGGAACAGAGCGGAGGGCGCTGCGAACCGCTACAAATTACACACGGTCCAGTAACGGAAACATTTTACGCCGCCTGCAGGTACTTTGCCACGGAACGATGGGAACTTCGCGAACGCGTCGCCGCAGTGACTTCGCCGGAACGTTTCGAATTGCTAATTTTTCTGGATGGCCGGGGCCAAATCGAATTCGCAGACGGCGCCCAACCCTACGCTCCGGCAGAAGTCTGGCTGCTCCCTGCGGCTCTGGGCGCTTATCAGCTTGTCCCGGAATCTCCAACCACGCTTTTACGCGCGTACGTGCCCGATCTGAACGATTTCGTCCGACGCCTTTCGGATCAGCACGTCGAGGAAGCAGCGTGGTCACGGGTGGTGCATCCTTGAAGAGACAAGCGAGCAGCGCAGAGTTGCCGGCACATGCGGTAATCCTGGCCGGAGGGCGCGGCACGCGTTTTTGGCCGCGCAGCCGCACGCGCACTCCCAAGCAACTGCTGAACATCGTTGGCCGCGAAACAATGCTCGAGCAGACCCTGTCGCGCCTCGGCCCTTTGTTTCCCCCGTCGAACCAATGGGTCGTCACCAACACCGAACAGGCTACGGCAGTACGGAAGCAGCTTCCCCGTGTCGCCAAATCGCATATCCTCGCCGAACCTTTGGGGAGAAACACGGCTGCGGCAATCGGCCTTGCAGCCGCGCACCTGCTGCATAGCGGCACGGGAAAACAAAATGACGCGCTCATGGCCGTGCTTCCCGCCGATCACTATATTGCGCAGCCGGAGAAATATGTAAAACTTGTTCGCGCCGCCCTGCATGTCGCGGAGACGGCCGGTTCGCTCGTCGTACTCGGCGTTCCGCCCACCCGGCCGGAGACCGGCTTTGGCTACATCGAGCGCGATCCGGAACAAACGCGCGATGTGGAAGGCGTTCCGGTCTATGCCGTCCGCCAATTCACGGAAAAACCGGCGCTGGAGCGCGCGCAGGAATACGTTACCTCCGGGCGCTACTATTGGAATGCCGGAATGTTCTTCTGGCGTGTCTCCACGTTCCTGGGCAATCTCGAAAAGTTCCTGCCGAAGACTCACTCCGATCTGTTGCGTTTGGCCGACGCCATCGGAACGCCCCGGTACGCGAAAATGCTGGCGCGGATTTACCCGAAGCTGGAAAACATCTCCGTGGACTACGCGATTCTCGAACCCGCGACGCGCCCTTCGGCAACGCCAAGCGTCTTTGTTCTCCCCGCCGAAGTCGGATGGAGCGATATCGGCTCCTGGGCCGCCGTGTACGAGTTGCTGGCGAGCAAGCCCGGGGAAAATGTTTCAGCCGGAAAATTTAAGACCATCGACGCCAACGGCAATTTTTTCTGGAGCCCGAAGAAATTCGTCGCCGCAGTAGGAGTTCAGGACCTCGTCGTTGTCGAAACCGAAGACGCCCTGCTGATCTGCCCGCGCGAACGCGCGCAGGACGTCGGCAAGATCGTCAAGTGGATCGAGGCAGAAAAGCTTTCCAAATTGCTGTAGCCCGCCCCTCTTACCCTGAGAACAGGTGAGCTACACCGCGTCTAGTGCTTTTTACGATTCATGTCCCCAGAGACAATCTTTTCACACTCTCCGCTTCCCCTATACTGCTAAATCGTGAACACAATTAAATTCGGCACCGATGGCTGGCGCGGCGTCATTGCGGACGACTACACGTTCGCGAATGTCCGCAAAGTGGCCCACGCCATCGCTCGTTACGTGGTGCGGGCGGAAAAACCCAACGCAGGCATTCTGGTCGGCTATGACACGCGCTACGGCTCGGAACGCTTTGCGCACGCCGCCGCCGAAGTGGTTTCCATGACCGGGATGCCGGTGTGGATCGCGGAGAAAGCCTGCCCATCGCCGGCGCTTTCGTTGCTGGTGCGGGAACGTGGCGCGGCCGGCGGCATCATGATCACGGCTAGCCACAACCCCTACCGTTGGAATGGCGTGAAGTTCAAGGCGAGTTATGGAAGCTCGGCGCTGCCTTCGATCGTCGCGCAGGTAGAGAAGGAACTCACCACCGTGCTCGCCGAGGGAGTTCCGCCGCTGCCCATTCGCCCCGAGAACATTCAACCGCTGGACATTCTTACTCCTTACGTCGCGGCCGTCGAAAAACTGGTCGACTGGGACAAGATACAGGCGGCGAACTTCCGCTTTGTCGTCGATCCGATGCATGGCGCGGCGCGCGGTCTGCTGCAGCCGCTGATGAAGCGGCACGGCATCGACTGTGATGAAATTCGCGGCAATCGCGACCCGCTGTTCGGCGGCGTCAATCCCGAACCGATCGAACCGCACGTCGAAGCGCTACGGCAGGCCGTGATTTCCGGCGGCTACCATGCCGGGCTATGCGCGGATGGCGACGGCGACCGCATTGGCGCAATGGACCGCGACGGGACATTCGTCACGCCGCATCAGATTTTCTCGATTCTGCTCTGGCACCTGGCCGGGACGCGCAATATTCCGGGCGACGTCGCCAAGACGTTTACGTCAACAAAGATGCTCGACAAGATCGCCGCGAAATTCGGGCGGAAAATATTCGAGACCCCCGTCGGCTTCAAGTACATCTGCGAATTAATGCTCGAGCGCGATATTCTGCTGGGCGGCGAGGAATCCGGGGGGATCGGGACGAAACTGTATCTGCCTGAGCGCGATGCCACAGTGATGGCGCTGCTGCTGGTTGAGGTGATGGCCTGGCACCGAAAAACTCTTGGTGAACTGGTTGCAATGCTTCACGCAGAGTTTGGCGAGTATCACTACGGGCGCATCGATCTGGAACTCAAGCCCGGGCAAAAGGAACGCGCCATCGAGCGCTTCAGCGATCCGAAGATGAATCGCCTGCTCGACTGGCCGGTGGCCCGCCGCGAAGATCTCGACGGAATTAAATTGTATCTGGGAGACATCGGCTGGATCATGCTGCGAGCCTCCGGAACCGAGCCCATGTTGCGCGTCTATTCCGAAACAACCAGTCCCGCAAACACTCGAAAGATTCTTAACGAAACCTGCTCGATTGTTCGCGGCCTCTAATCAGCTGGAAGGCTTTTCTGCAAACGTTTTCACCACGGCGTCTAGAATTCCGTTGATAAATCCCGCCGCTTCCTCGGAAGAAAACTTTTTCGCCAGTTCCACGGCTTCGTTGAGGACTACCTTTGCCGGCGTGCCCGATGTGCGCAATTCGCAAATTGCCAGGCGCAGGATCGCGCGATCGATGGCCGAAATCCGCTCGATGCGCCAGTTCTGCGCGTGAGTGGAAATAATCGGGTCCAGTTCTGCCGTGCGCGCCGCCGCGTTTTCAAATAGCTGATTTGCAAATTCGCGCGTGGATTTCTGAGCGCGGGCGTTGGCCCAGAAGCCGTTCTCGATCTTTGCAGGCTCCTGCTTCCCCATTTCCCATTGGAACAGCATCTGTAGCGCGTATTCACGGGATTTATGTCGTAGTGACATCTACTGGCGCTTCCCGCGGGGAGCCTTCTTGCCGCTGGATGAAGCCACAGGGGGAAGCTTCTTCGATTTGAGTTGTTTTGACAGGTTTGCCATTTCCACCGCGGCCAGACCCGCGTCGTATCCCTTATTGCCGCTCTTGAGTCCGGCGCGATCGATGGCTTGTTCGAGGGTGTCGCAGGTGAGTACACAGAAGATGACCGGCACGCCGGTGTCCAGCTGTGCCAGCTGAACGCCGCGCGCAACCTCGCTGGCAACATAGTCGAAGTGCGCGGTCTCACCACGAAGGATGCAGCCAACCGCAATAATCGCGTCGGCGCGATCGGCCTCGGCCAGCTTCTTGGCCGCCAGCGGAATCTCAAACGATCCGGGCACACGTACCACTTCTACACTTTCTTCGGCGGCTCCGGCCGCTTCCAGCGCATCGAGCGCGCCCGCCAGCAGCCGCTCGGTAATAAAACTATTGAACCGGCTGACCACCACGGCAAAACGCAGTCCCGCAGCGCTCGCCGCCGCGCGAATTTTCTTTGGAGTGAACGATTCCTTCATCTGCTTTGTTTCCGCCTTCATCGGCACCCGCTATTTACCATGAAACTCAGCAGCGCGCTTTTCGAGAAACGCGCGCATGCCTTCCCGCATGTCTTCGGTTGTCGTGCACATGGCGAAGAGAGTTGCTTCCAAAAACTGGCCTTCCCGCTGCGGCATTTCCGTTCCACGCTCGATCGCCTCCATGGTGAATTTAACAGCCAGCGGCGCATTCGCGATGATTTTCCTTGCCAGCGCTTCCGCCGCAGGCAATAGTTCCGCGGGCTCATACACATGGTTAACCAGGCCGATCCGGAGCGCCTCTTCGGCGGATATCATTTCTCCCGTCAGGCACAATTCATGCGCGGCGCCTTTGCCGCACAGCCGGGCCAGCCGCTGCGATCCGCCGTAGCCGGTCATTATTCCGAGCTTCACTTCAGGCTGTCCCAGCTTCGCCGTTTTGCTGGCCAGACGCATCGTACACGCCAGCGCCACTTCGCATCCGCCACCGAGCGCAAAGCCGTTGATCGCCGCGATCGTAGGTTTTCCCAATGTTTCGAGGCGCTGCAACACGCTCTGCCCGAACAGCGCGGTCTCTTTCCCGCTCACGGGAGTCTGCACCGCCAGTTCGGAAATATCCGCACCGGCAACAAATGACTTTTCTCCCGCTCCGGTCAGAATCAGCGCACGTACATTCTCGTTTTCCTGGGCTTGAATCAGGACCTGTTCGAGTTCTTCCATCGTCGCACGATTCAAAGCGTTCAACACTTTTGGCCGGTTAAACGTGATGAAGCCAATTCGGTCCCGCTCCTCATACAGCAGGTTTTCGTATGCCATCTGTTTGCCCTTTCCCCCGCCCACAGCAAGGGCGTTTTCGGGACATGTAATTCCTCTCGGACTTTTACACCTTGGCCATTTCCAGTGAAATAATTCCGTCGCCACCCTGCTTCCGAGCTTCTTCCAGACCAGCTTCTGCGCGATTGATCAAATCCGTGATGATATCTTCATTATCGAAATCTTGCCGGGCAACCGCTTCTGCGATGGAAAGACTCACCGTCACAGGCGCGCCCTCCCACGGAGCGTGGAGATTGGCAGCTGCCTTCTTTAATTTTTCAGCCAGGGTCCGTGCTCCTGCGAGCGGGGTATCCGGAAGAATAAAGGCTAGAGCCCATGAAGTATATTTCACAGCCAAATCGGTTTGCCGAATGGCTGCTTGCACGGCGCGCCCAAGTTGCTCCATATAGCGTTCAAATGGCCCTTCGCCCTGGTGGCGCAACAGCTCTGGCCCTCCATCGATTTGCAATAACGCCAGCGTCAACGGCAAGCTCTGCTTACGTGCCCGCTGGGCTTCGTGCAACAAGCAATCAATATATGACGTTCGCGCAAGCAGGCCGGTTTTCTCGTCCGCGACGGCGATCGTGCGGACCAGAGAACGAATTCGAGTGTGGTGCACGCAGAGCATCAGCTGATCCCCAATCGACTGAAGGAAATATGTTTCGTTCGGTCTCCAGGAATGGGGAGCTGCAAAGCAGACAATCAACATCCCCGACGGTGTCTGAGTTTCAGGATCGGTAAGCTGAACCGCGAGAACCGACTCCAATCCCATTTCCTTCAATGCAGGCGAGCCGTCTGCGTTCAGAGACAATCCACCCAGAGCGTTCGGCGCGGCGCGTTCAATTTGCCCAATCAGCCGCACAATGTTAGACCCCGCGGAGGGTTCGACACCAGACGAACAAAACTCCGAGGCCATTTGCGGCGGCTGTCCGGGCAAGCCGACAACAGCAAGGCATCTGGCAGCATGAAGGTAATTCCCCACTTCATTCACGGCCACTGAAAGCATGGCGCGTGGTGTCGGTTGCCGAAAAACATTTTGGTTGATTTCTGAAATCTTCGTCAAATCACGCAGTGTCTCCGGCGCATACGCGACTGCTCGATCTACAGGGGTTTCAGGAACGACGGATGAACTTTCCAGCTTCTGCTGATTCCCGCCATTTTCGGGACGCCAGTGCGCCGCTTCGAACAAGCCTTGCAACCTCTCATTGTGTTCCTGTTCCTTTGGAAACAATTCCACAATCCTTTGCAGGCGCTCAACAGCTTTGGACTGTAGCGAGTACTGGACAAAAATCTCAGCCTGAACCAGAAGGTCCTCTAACGTTTGGTCCGCACGAACTTCTTCGAGCAGGGCCGGCGACTGCTCAAAGGCTCCTGTCTGCTTGTCTTGCTGTGCAGGTGTTTGAGTGCCATGAGTGGCTGCATTAGACAATCTGGATTTCAACTGGGCCAAAAACGCATCATCAGCATGTCCCCGGAGAAGGTCCATTCGTTGCTGGTTGCGGGGATCGTAAGGATCGATATCCACGAGTTTTTCGAGCGCCTGGCATGCCTCTGAAACATGATTGCTTGCCAAATACAGGTCAAATAACTGAACCATGGCATCAAAATATTTTGCCTCCCGGTTGAGTTCAGCGTACATCGCGGCACAGAATTCAGACAACGGCAGTGATTTCGGGTACGCCTCCACGAGTTGATCTACGGCCGAAGCAAACTCAGATTCACGACGGGCCGCCAGCATGCTTTTCTTGACCCTCCCAAGCAGATCAACCGCTGCCTGCTCTTGTCCGGCGCGCATGTATTCATGTCCAAGAGAAAAAAACTTCTCCGCCGAGCCGGCACCCTGATTTGTCATGCGCTCCAGAACGATTCGGGCCTCGTCCAACCGGCCAGCGCGCATCAGGGATTCTGCATAGGTTTCGAGGAACGGCGTGTCGGTTTCGGTTTCTGACAAGGGCGTCAGCAGAACCGCCGCCGCTGCGGGATCCCCGTTGCGGAGCAGGGATTGCGCATATAATAAGGCTGCACTGCGGTCTCCCGGCAGTAACTCGTGAGCGCGGGCGAACAGCTTTAGGGCTTCCGCATCAACGCCGTTCTTAAGCTGGCCGGCGCGCAAATACGCCCTGGCCGCTGCCGCTGTGTTTCCCAAACGCTCGGCGAGTTCAGCCACAGTGATGTGTCTATCGAAGTTCTCCGGATCCAGCTGCGTGATCCGTATGAAGCATGCGAGTGCGTCTTCCCCCTTGTCACTGAGATCGAACGCCATCGCCGCGGACATGAATTGCTCGATAGCTTCCTCGCTGCGGTTCGCCTTTTGCAGCAGCAGCGCGTATCGAGCCACCCGGTCGGGAGGCTGCCGGTGAGCCTTCAGAAAGCGCGTATAAACGGCCAGCGCTTTGGCTTCTTCGCGTGGAGCGGTAAACCGGTCGAAAAGCATTCCGTAATAGAAAGCAGCACGGTCGAACTGGTTCTGGCGTGTATAGAGATCGCCCAGCGCCTGTATAGACTCCATATGGTTCGGAGCGTCCGAGAGGACCGATTGATAAGCGTCTATCGCATCCTGAAACTGATTCTTCTCGATAAAGCGCTTGGCGCGTTCGAGTTGCTTGATGATGTCCACGCTCATGAAGGTTCGGGCGAATTCCTCTGTGAAATTGCCACCGGAGATATGCCATTCGGACGTGCTGCGACCTAAAACACTATATACTGTCCCGCCTTAACGCGCCAAACCGTTCGCCGCGTTGTGCTTCAGCATGGCAGCCATAAAGTCACCTATCGCCAGAATGGTTGGCGGTGGGCCGAATTCTGATAATGTGAACATACCAGAGCGTGGGCACGAGCAAGAATTTACACGTGTATATATACCCGACAGGGTTATACTCTCCCGATCCTAAGTCGGCGGGAGCCCATGGCGATTCTCCCCGGCAGACGTCTAGGGCCCTATGAAATCCTCGCCGCCATCGGTGCGGGCGGGATGGGTGAGGTGTATCGCGCCCGCGATACGCGCCTGGATCGCATCGTTGCGATCAAGGTGCTGCCAACGCATCTTGCCGACCGTCCCGAATTGCGCGAGCGGTTCGAGCGCGAAGCTCGCACCATCGCCAGCCTAAATCATCCCCACATCTGCACGCTCTTCGACATCGGACATCAGGACGGAACCGATTTCCTGGTGATGGAATATCTGGAAGGCGAGACGCTCGCCCAGCGGCTGCTGAAAGGTTCGCTGCCGCTGGCGCAGGTGTTGCAGTACGCCATCGAGATTGCCGATGCCCTCGACAAGGCGCATCGCAAGGGCATCACGCATCGCGATCTGAAGCCCGGCAACATCATGCTCACCAAGTCCGGCACCAAGCTGCTCGACTTCGGCCTGGCGAAGCTGAAACAGGAGGCTTCACCGGCCACTTCGATTTCGGACCTTCCGACCGCCGGCGCTGAAATCACTGGCGAAGGAACGATCGTGGGCACGCTGCAATACATGGCCCCCGAGCAAGTGGAAGCCAAAGAAGTGGATGCGCGCACGGACATCTTTGCGTTTGGCGCTGTGGTCTACGAAATGGCCACCGGCAGGAAGGCGTTCCAGGGCAAGACTTCCGCCAGTGTGATGGCAAAAATCCTGGAAGCCGATCCGCCGCCGATGGCTTCACTTCAGCCGATGACTCCCCCGGCGCTGGATCGCGTGGTGAAGAAATGTCTAGCTAAGGAACCGGATCAAAGGTGGCAGACAGCCAGTGATCTTTGTGCGGAGTTGAAGTGGATCGCCGAAGGCAGTTCACAAATGGGCTTAGCGCCAGCCGCGCCAACGAAAGGCATCCACTCACTCGGTCGATGGGGATTAATTCTCGGTGCAGGCGCATTGCTGTTAGTTGCCGCCGCGTGTATCGCCACATGGTATTTGAAGCCTTCGCCTCCGCCACAGCCTGTTTCGCGCTTCACGATCACGCTGCCGCCGGGCCAACAATTAGCAGTGGATCACGGCCCAGCTCTGGCTCTTTCTCCCGACGGCACTCATCTCGCTTATGTCGCACGACAAGGTGGCATCCAGCAGATTTATCTCCGGGCGATGGACAGCTTGGATTGCAAAGTCATTCCCGGGACGGAGGGAGGCTTCAATCCCTTCTTCTCCCCCGATAGCCAATGGGTGGGTTTTTTTGCGGGCGGAAAGCTGAAAAAGGTTTCAGTTAGCGGGGGAGCTGCGCTAACCCTCGGCGATGCTGGGAATCCATTCGGGGCCAGCTGGAGCGGCCAAGGGGTCATCGCTTTCGCACCCGAACCTGTCTCAGCTATCCAGCAAGTGCCGGAAGCAGGAAGCGCCCCACGACCGCTGACACGGTTCGAGAAAGGGGAGGTCGCCCATCGCTGGCCAGATTTCTTGTCCGACGGCAAGGCAGTCCTGTTTACATTCGCGGCGACAAATAATAATTGGACTAACGCACAGGTTGCCATCCAGGCTGTTGGGTCGGACGAACGGCGGAACTTGGTCCAAGGAGGGACGGCCCCCCGCTATGCGGCCTCTGGGCACTTGGTTTATGCGCAAGCGGGAAGCCTATTGGCCGTGCCATTTAATCCACAGCGCCTAACACTTACAGGAGCTGCAGTCCCAGTGGTGGAGGGCGTCGTGGAATCTTCAACCACCGGGTCTGCCCAGTATAGTTTTTCCAACGCAGGATCGCTGGTTTATGTTCCGGGGAGCTTTCAGTCAATACAAGGCAGGCTGGTGTGGGTCAGTCGCGCAGGGATGGAGCAACCATTGGCCGCCCCTGCACACGACTACCGCTACTTGCGGATTTCCCCCGACGGTCGGCGTGTAGCCATGTCCATCCAGGACCAGGAAACTCAAATATGGCTCTACGATCTATCGAGGGATACATTGACTAGGTTGACCTTCGGGGGGAGTGCGAACAATACCCCGGTTTGGTCGCCAGATGGCAAGCGGATTGCGTTTCAATCGAACAATGAGGGGTCGAGCAACATCTTCTGGCAGCTGGCCGACGGCAGTGGGGGTCTGGAACGCTTGACGACTAGCGAGTACCTTCACGCTCCGACTTCCTGGTCGCCGGACGGGAACCTGCTGTCTTTCCAGGAAATCAATCCCACCACGCAACGGGACATCTGGGTGCTGCGAATGGGCGACCCTTCGCCAGGATCAGGGCAAGCTCCTTCGCCTGGCTCAGGGCAGGTCCGCAAGCCGCAGTTGTTCCTCCGAACACCATTCAACGAAGCGGACTCACAGTTTTCTCCCGACGGGCACTGGCTGGCCTATATCTCGGACGAGTCTGGGCGTTATGAGATATATGTGCAACCCTATCCAGGACCGGGCGGAAAGTGGCAAATCTCGACAGACGGCGGCAACGAGCCGATGTGGAACCGGAACGGGCGGGAGCTGTTCTATAGAAGCGGCGACAAAATGATGTCGGTGGAGATAAGCACTCAACCTGGTTTCGCTGCGGGCACGCCCCGGATGCTCTTCGAACGACCGTACGAAAAGGCTCCAATCCCAATTTCCAACTACGATGTCTCTCCCGATGGCCAGCGCTTCCTAATGGTCAAACCCATAGATCAGCAACAGGCCGTCACGCAAATCAACGTCGTGCTGAACTGGTTTGAAGAGTTGAAGCAGAAAGTTCCCACAGGGAAAAAATAATGGCGCTCGCTGCAGGCACAAAACTGGGCTCCTACCAAGTCACCGCACCAATCGGTGCAGGCGGCATGGGAGAGGTGTATCAATCGCATGACACCAGGCTCGGGCGCGATGTGGCGATAAAAGTTTTGCCTGAAGCGTTCGCACATGATTCCGATCGACTCTCCCGATTCCAGCGCGAAGCAAAACTGCTCGCCTCGCTGAATCACACCAACATCGCCACAATTCACGGCCTCGAAGATTCAGGCGGCACAAGCTACCTCGTGATGGAGTTGGTTCCCGGAGAGACGTTAGCCCAGCGCATCAAGCGGGATGGTGCGATTCCGGTGGAAGAGGCTCTCACCATCGCCAAACAGATTGCGGAAGCCCTTGAAGCCGCTCACGAAAAAGGAATCATCCACCGCGACCTGAAACCGGCCAATGTGAAGTTGACGCCCGAGGGAAAAGTCAAAGTTCTCGATTTCGGTCTGGCGAAGGCGTTTTCGGGCGACGCATCAACCGAGGACATTGGGAATTCACCAACGCTGAGCCAAGCCGCCACGATGCAGGGCGTAATCCTTGGCACAGCTGCGTACATGTCCCCGGAGCAGGCGCGTGGCAAGTTGGTTGATAAACGCACAGATATTTGGGCCTTCGGCGCGGTGCTGTACGAATTGCTCACGGGCAAGAAAGCATTTCACGGAGAAGATGTTACGGACATTCTCGCGTCAGTAGTGAAGTCCGAACCGGATTGGAGCGGACTGCCGGAAGCCACTCCCTCCCCTATCAGAACTTTACTGCGCCTCTGCCTCCGGAAAGATCGGCGTCAGCGAATGTCAGATGCAACGGACGTTCGGATAGAGATTGAGGAAGCGATTGCTGCACCGAAAGATTCCGGTGCAGCGCAGGCTGCTCCGGCTTCCACGAGTAAGTTACTGTTGGCGGTGGCTACAGGATTGGCAATCGTCGCGGTTGTTACCTCGTGGGCATTGTGGAGGTCGACACGTCCAATTGAACGACCACTGGTGCGGCTGGATGTTGACCTCGGACCTGACGTTTCGCTTGGCTCTTCCTCCGGGATCGATGAAATCATTTCACCCGACGGCACGCGAATAGTTTATGTGTCGCAAGGGCGGCTCTTTACCCGACGGCTCGATCAGCCCAACGCCACTGAGCTTGCAGGAACTCAGGGAGCAAATGCGCCTTTCTTCTCTCCGGATGGGCAGTGGGTTGCTTTTTTCGCGTCGGGAAAGCTGCAAAAGATTTCGGTAGAGGGCGGCTCCGCAATCTTCTTGTGCGACGCGTTCTTGAATGTAATTGGTAACTTCGGTAACAGTGGCAGTTGGGGCGAGGATGGCAATATCATCGCTACGCTCAACTTCACGGGCGGTTTGTCGCGGATTCCTTCCGCCGGAGGCCCCCCAACATCCGTAACCAACCTAGAGAGCGGTGAGTACACCCACAGATGGCCACAAATCCTGCCGGGAGGCAAGGCTGTGTTGTTCACGTCTAGCAAAACGTCGCTGGGTGGGTTCGATGGAGCCAACATCGACGTGATGTCTTTGGCAGATCACCGCAGGAAAACCCTCGTGCGAGGGGGCACGTTCGGTCGCTACCTGGCCAGCGGCCATCTGGTTTACGTGAACCGGGGCACCCTGTTTGCAGTACCGTTCGACGTGGATCGGCTGGAAGTTCACGGGACACCTGCCCCGGTGCTCGACCAAATCGGTTACAACGCAGGAAATGGATCGGCACAGCTCGATTCCTCTCAAACAGGGACACTGATTTACCGTAGCGGCAGGGCGGAAAACCCACTTTCCACTGTTGTGTGGCTGGACAGCGCGGGGAAAGTGCAACCACTGTTAGCCAAGCTGGGCACTTTTGGGCTTCCTAGCCTCTCACCGGACGGCCAGCGGTTGGCCTTGAATGTAGCGGATGGACCGGCCACAGACATCTGGGTCTATGCCTGGCAACGAGACACGATGACGCGGGTGACCTTCACTGGATCAGCCAACCATGCTGTGTGGAGTCCTGATGGTCGGTATATCGTATTCCAGGCACTTGGAGAGGGTATGTTTGCGATTCGTTCCGATGGATCGGGCAAGCCGCAACCTTTGACTCAGAGCAAGAACAGTCAGACTCCGTGGTCCTTCACGCCCGACGGCAAGCGGCTGGGATTCTTCGAATCAGGTTCCGCGACCTCACTTGATCTTTGGACCGTGCCACTGGAGAGCGGTAACGCGGGGCTAAGTGCTGGAAAGCCAGAGGTTTTCCTGCAAACTCAGGCGGACGAGCGGTGGCCCTCTTTTTCTCCAGATGGCCGATGGATAAGCTATTCGTCCGATGAGTCGGGGACTTTTCAAGTTTACGTTCGAGCCTTTCCAGACAAAGGCGGGAAATGGCAGATCTCGAACGACAGTGGCAAGTGGCCAATATGGTCTCGCAACGGACGCGAACTATTTTTCGAGACTTCGGATAATCACATCATGGTGGCGGCGTACACCGCAGAGGGCGATTCCTTCGTGGCAGACAAACCGCGGATGTGGTCCGAGAAGCAACTCGGTATTGACAACCTCGGCCGTGTTAACTTCGATATCGCGCCAGACGGCAAGCGCATCGCCGCGTTAATGCCAGCCCAGACAGCGGAAGCACAGAAGGCGCAGAGCCACGTGATCTTCCTCGAAAACTTCTTCGACGAACTGCGGCGGCGCACGGCAACGCAAGCGAAATGATCGGCCAAACCATGTCGCGCTGAACTGGTTTAAAGAGTTGAAGCAGAAAGTTCCCTTGAGGAAGAAGTGAAGCCGGTAAAGTGCGCAATTGTATTTCCCGCTTAAGCCAAGCCCCGACAGGGGCGACGCAAGAAGAGCAACACCCTTCTGGTCGGTAGCGTCCTAACTGAGAGGAATGCGTTCAGGGAAATGCAATGCTGCGACTTCGGGGTCTAACCTGGGAACGCCAATCTCCCGATTGGCGTTTTGTGTTTCCGCACCAACGCCAATCGGGAGATTGGCGTTCCCAGGTTTCTCATGTCGACGACCGAACTCAAATTTAAATTAGGACAGTATCTCCAGGTCCGCTGCCTTTCGGACTGCCTCCACTTGTGGCACACTGAATACCCCCGTGATAAATGAGGGATGACTCGGCGGGCCACTGCCGCCAAATCGAGGAGAACTTTCACCGGCGCGAAACGTTTGCTCCGGCGGGCTAACTGATGGATCCACGTTTCGTTCGTAATTTCTGCATCATCGCGCACATCGATCATGGCAAGTCCACGCTGGCCGACCGGCTGCTGGAGCTGACCGGGGCGCTCAGCCAGCGCGAAATGAGCGCACAGGTGCTGGACTCGATGGACCTGGAGCGCGAGCGCGGCATCACCATCAAGGCCAAGAGCATTCGTCTTCTCTACAAGGCGAAGGACGGCAACGACTACCAGCTCAACCTGATCGATACTCCCGGGCATGTCGATTTCTCGTACGAAGTTTCGCGCGCGCTGTCCGCCTGTGAGGGCGCGCTGCTGGTGGTGGACGCGAGCCAGGGCGTCGAAGCGCAGACCGTCGCTAACACGTTTCTGGCGGCGCAGCACAATCTGACGATCATTCCCGTTATCAACAAAATCGATTTGCCCGCCGCGCAGCCCGACCAAGCCAAGGAACAGATTGAAAACGTGCTGGCGATTCCGGCGTCCGACGCCCTGCTGATCAGCGCCAAGAGCGGCATCGGTGTGGATTCGGTGTTGGAGGCGATCGTAGCGCGTGTTCCTCCGCCAACGGGCACCGCCGAAGAGCCGCTACAGGCGCTAATTTTCGATTCTTGGTTCGATCCCTTCCGAGGCGCCGTCGTGCTGGTGCGCATGATGAATGGACGAATCCGGCGCGAAATGAAGATCCGGCTTTGCTCGAACAATCAGGTGTACGAAGTCGAGGCGCTCGGCGCGCTGACTCCGAAACCTGTCGTTTTGGATGAGCTCGTCGCCGGAGACGTCGGCTTCATCATCGCGAATATCAAGCAAGTCGCCGACGCGCGTGTCGGTGACACCGTCATCGAGGCTGCACGGCCCGCGCCTGCGCTGCCCGGATTCGAAGCGATTAAGCCGATGGTCTTCGCCGGGCTGTTCCCGGTGCTCGCCACCGATTACGAAAATCTGCGCGATGCTCTTGGAAAACTGCAACTGAACGATGCCGCGTTCTTTTACGAGCCGGAAAATTCCGTCGCCCTCGGGTTCGGTTTCCGCTGCGGATTTCTGGGCCTGCTGCACATGGAGATCGCGCAGGAGCGCCTGGAACGCGAGTTCGGCATCAACTTGATCACCACCGCGCCCAGCGTGCGCTACCGGATCACCACCACGGCGGGCGTGGTCGTCGAAGTGGACAGCCCCACGAAATTTCCGCCGCCAAGCGAAATGGCGAAGATCGAAGAGCCGGTCATCATCGCCATGATTATCACGGCGGAAGATTCAGTCGGCGCGATCCTGCAACTGTGCGAGGAAAAACGCGGCGTGCAGAAGAATTTCGAATATCTATCGCCGCAGCGCGTGATGCTCACCTACGAACTGCCGCTGAACGAAATCGTTCTCGATTTCTACGATCGGTTGAAGAGCGCGTCGCGAGGCTATGCATCGCTCGACTATCATCTGGCAGGCTACGCGGAAGCCGATCTGGTAAAGCTCGATGTGCTGGTGGGAGGCGAGCCGGTGGACGCGCTCGCGCTGGTCTGCCACCGCGAATTTTCCTACGAACGCGGCAAAGACCTGGTGGCGCGCCTACGCAAACTGATCCCGCGCCAGATGTTCGAAGTCCCCATCCAGGCCGCCATCGGCAGCCGCGTGATCGCCCGCGAAACTGTCTCCGCGATACGCAAGAACGTGATCGCCAAGTGCTACGGCGGCGACATCTCGCGCAAACGCAAACTTCTGGAAAAGCAAAAGGAAGGCAAGAAACGCATGAAACGCGTGGGCCGTGTGGATATCCCGCAGGAAGCATTCCTGGCCGTCCTGAAAGTCGCCAGCACTACAGAGGAATAGTTTGCCTTCTCTGTGCTTCTCCTCTGTGTTAATTCCTGAAAAGCTTTTAACACGGAGGACACAGAGAAAAGGCTTCTTGTTTCGTAGTGTCCAAAGGGCGTAGACTTTATACCGAACGTATGAAAACTTCACTCAAACCAAAGAAATACGTCACAAATCGGCGCGGGCAAAAGGTCGGCGTTGTGCTCGATATGAACGACTACAAGAAAATTGTGGCGGACATTGAAGAGTTGGATTCTATTCGCGCCTACGATGCAGCGAAGGCTTCCGGCGATGACGCAATTCCATTTCTCAAAGCTATGCAGGAAATTGAACGCTCCCGCAAGTGAATTACTCCATCCTCATTCTACGCAGGGCCCAGAATGAGCTCGCCGATTCGCCTAAAGACGCTTACGAAAAATTGAAAACCGCAATTTTCATGCTCTCCGAAAATCCAAGACCCCATGGATGCCGCAAACTTACGGGAAGACAAGGCTGGCGAATTCGCGTAGGAAACTATCGTGTGATCTACGAAATCGATGGCCCCGGTCGCAGAGTTACCGTGCTACACGTAGGCCACCGAAGCGATGTCTACCGTTAGGCACCGACATTCCCCTTCGACGATTCTGATGATTAGATTATTCCCGCGGAAGTTCCTTACGTCGAACCTCCGCCCCAATGCGCCCGCGCGCGAGTTGCACATTCACTTCACCGCCGATGGCTATCTGATCCGCGGAGCGCAGCACATTCCCCTCAGCGTCCGTACAAATCGAATACCCCCGCTCCAACACGCGCAAAGGACTGCGCTCTTCCAATTGCAACTGCAATCTCTCCAGCAACTGAATCTTGCCGACCAGCAAGCGCTCCATCCGCACGCCCAATTCCGTGGACCGCTGCAAAAGCCGCAGTCCAAGCGTTCTGATCCTCGCACGAAGATCGAACGACGCGATACGCGTCCCGGCAATCGTGTAGCGGTGGCGTAGCCGTTCGATGCGACCTTGCAGCGCCTCGCCAAGCCGCGCAGTCAGCTCGTCGGTTTGCTGCCGGTGGCGACGCAGCAGGTCTTCCAGCCGGCGGAAGCCCATGTGCGTCGAAAGTTCCTTCAAATGGTGGCGCCACTCGAGCAGCAAGTACCGCATCTGCTGCGAAATCTTGTGTTCTATCTCTTGCAAGTGCCGTTCGAACTCCTGCCGCGAGCGCACCACGATTTCCGCGGCTGCCGACGGTGTGGACGCGCGGATGTCCGCCACAAAATCCGCAATCGTGAAATCGTTTTCGTGCCCCACGCCACTCACGATGGGTATGCTGCAGTCCGCAATCGCGCGGGCCACAACCTCCTCGTTGAATGCCCACAAATCCTCGATGGACCCGCCCCCGCGCGCCAGCAGGATCACGTCCACCAGGCGCTTGCGGTCGAAATACTTCAGCGCCGCGGCGATATCCTCCGCCGCGCCGTCGCCCTGCACGCGTACTGGGTACACGATCAGGTGCAGATTCGAAAAGCGCCGCCGCAGAATTCGAATAATGTCCCGCACCGCTGCGCCCTTTGGGGACGTCACCACGCCGATGCGGCCCGGCAGCACGGGGAGCGGCTTCTTGCGCCCCTGTTCGAACAAGCCTTCGGCTTCGAGGCGCTTCTTGAGCTGTTCGAATGCCAGTTGTAGCGCGCCGACGCCGGACGGCTCGATGTGCTCCACGTAAATCTGATATTCGCCGCGCGGCTCGTACACGCTGATCGAGCCGCGTACGATCAGCTTTAACCCGTCCTCCGGACGGAACTTCAGCCGCATCGCCTGGCTGCGAAAGCACACGCACTTCACCTGCGCCTTGGCATCCTTCAAAGTGAAATAGATGTGCCCAGACTGCGCCGCGTGGCAATTGGAGACTTCGCCCTCGATCCACAGATTCGAGAATTGTGTGGACAGCAGGCTGCTGATCCGGGACGTCAGCTCCGCCACGCTCCAAATTTGCCTCGTGGGCGCGAGATTCAATTCGAATTGCTTTATTTTTTCAGCCATTGCACCAGCCACAGGACAACCGTAAGGGCCACACTTAGAAGAATACACGTCACCACGGGGAAATAGAATGAGCCGTGCTTGCCCTGGTAAGCGATGTCCCCCGGGAGCCGTCCCAATCGCCATGGAAGCCCTCTGGGTCTTGGATCCAGCCACAGCAGCGCCCCGATGGCAACAAGAGTTGCGCCGCCGATGACCATCATTTTCCCGACTTCGCGCATGGTCTCCATGCCGTTCATTCTATCTAATTTGTGCGCGGTTCAACCTGGACAGCAAGATGAATTACACAATCGGGGCAAAGAAAAAGGGCGGCCAAATTCTGGCCGCCCAGACAAGAAAACCTTCCTTTAAACTCTTATAGACCGCTGGGGCTCATCAATGCTCGCCATGCGACAATGCCTGTCGCAGCGGCGGCGGCGATGATGGCAATCAAGACGAAATGATTTTTCGCCGTGTGATAGGGTCCACCCTGAGGGCCGGGTCCTGAATCATCAGGTTGAGTTTCCATGCGATAAGAGCTGCCGGCTTCAACCGTTTTCACTTCATCGCCCATGGTGATTTCAATCGTGCCCCGCTCGCTGGTCAGCAGCAATGCGGTGGGGTTCACATAGGTCACTTGAGCCACGGTTGAATGGTTGCCAGATGGCCGGATGGTCGCGCCGTTTGCAAGCAACTGAAAAGTTTGCCCCTCGAGCGAGGAGAGGACTACTGTGCCGTATACGAGGTTGGCTGAAAAACCATTCGGCAGCCCATGGACATCCGCCGCAGAACTCTGGCGGAGATAAATTTGCGATCCGCCCATTCGAGCACGGAGCGTGCCGGTCTCCTGGGTCTCAAGCCGGTCACCATCATAAATGGTTGCGCCTCCAGAGGTAATATCAGCGCCCACTTGGGCGCGATCCGCCTGCACGATTACACCGAGGGGTGCCGAAGCAGGATTCGCAGGTGTAGCGTGTCCGGGAATCGCAATTACGCTGGCTACCAAGGTGAGAGCCAGACCCGCCAAAAATGATTTACGCACAAAACCCTCCAAGAAGCCTACGACATCAAGAGTAAGTATATGGGGCAAACCTGTCAATTAAGTTTTCGCACTTGTCGCGTAACGTGCACCCCTTCGGAGCACTATGAAATCGGGACTAAAGTACTAATTTTAGAAGCCTTAGTTCGGACGTGCAAATGCAGAAAAGAGTCTTGTTTCCAGTAGGTAAGCAGCGATTGAAGCCACAGAATTGGATTCGAAGCCAGACCCGGGTCTGGCCTCACCGATCTAAAATTTTAGGATAGAATGTTTGCGCGATTTGCCCGAGCACCGCGCGAGGTCCAATTGATCCATCGATACGTGTTTCACAATGGTTGCGTCGTGCCCATCGAGCAGGCACGCCTCTCCCCTGGCCAGGGCGGACTGATGAACGGCTGGGGATTGTTTACGACGATGCGGATTTTCCAGGGCGAAGCTTTCGCTTATGAACGACACTGGCGACGCCTGGAAAAAGATGCCGTTCGAATCCGGCTTCCCTTTGCTTTTGACCCGCTGCTGGTGAGGCGGCAATTGAGCGAGTTGCTGGAAGTCAACCGAGTTGTCGAAGGAACTGCGCGAATCTATATGATCAACAACCGAACCGGTTTCTGGCAGAGCGAGGAACCCATGCCGCCGGTGGACTTAATTCTCTGCACTGCCGGGCTACCTGCCCACCCGGAAAGCGCTCGACTCAGCATCGCCGAACACGGTCGCCATGCGGCATCTCCACTCGCCGGAGTGAAAGTTACCTCCTGGCTGAATAATGTCTGGCATCTGGCCGAAACGCAGTGGCAGGGCTGGAGCGAAGTGGTATTGCTCAACGAGCGCGGTGAAGTGGCCGAATGCACCACTGCAAATATCTTCAGAGTGAAGGACGGAACGGTAGCAACGCCCCCACTGTCCTCGGGTTGCCTCGAAGGGGTTACACGCAGCGTGCTGCTGGAAATCGCTCCTCTGAACGGCGTGCCGATGGTCGAGAAAACCCTTACTCCAGAGGATCTCTTTGCCGCGGATGAGGTTTTTATCACCTCCACTAACCGAAGCCTGCTCGGAGTGAGCGAAATTGCAGGTTACAAATACATGGCCAGCCCGGGTCCAATCGCACAGAAGCTGGAAATCGCGTTCAGCGAAGCCGTGCGGGAGTATGTGGCAAAACGAGGCGTAGCGCGTAGTAGGTAGCACAGGTTTCAACCTGTGCTGTTTTGGTTTTGCCCAATCGACTTTGCCGCAACTAAAGTCAAAACCAAAGGCGCACAGACTGAAGTCTAGGCTACTTTTACCCCCTTCCAAAACGCGATGCGTCCTTTTACCTGCTGCGCCCCCTCCTTCGGGTCGGGATAATACCAGGCGGCATCGGGATTTCGCTTGCCTTCCACCTCCACATCGCAGTAGTGGGCTACGCCTTTCCAGTGGCACACCGTGGTCTTCGCGCTGGGGCGTAGATACTCGTGTTTGACGGCTTCGGCTGGGAAATAGGCATTGCCCTCCACGATTACGCAGGCATCGCTTTCCGCCAGGACGGTGCCTTCCCAGATGGCTCTTGTCATTGTGTCTCCTTACTCTTTCGAGATTGCCTGCTCAGGTACCGTGTTGCCATAACTTTTGTCCATTTGCGGGGTTGTATCTAGTGCGGATTCGGCGTATCTAATGAATAGGGAATTTTAGGCGCTGCATTCGCACAGTTTGCGGAAATCTACCGAGCCATGATTCGCCTCGCCATAATCGCAGCTTCGATTCTATTGGGCGTCATCGTCTTTGCAAGCGTGGCGACGGCAAAGCCGCACGATCCCGGCAAGAGTGATAATTCGTCCACGCATTTCTCCGGCAAACTTCCCATCAAGGAATTGAACGAGCAGGAAGCCATCCTGCATGCGCTGAACAGGCTCGGTTTCGGCCCGCGCCCCGGCGAAGTCGAACGAATCGAGAAAATGGGACTCGAGAATTGGGTCCAGGCGCAGCTTCACCCGGAAAAGAGCGCCGATGCTGAAGTGGAAACGCGCCTGGCCGGATACGCTTCGCTCGGCCTTTCCGCGGCCGCCCTTCTGGATGAATACCCGCAGCCCCAGGTTGGGGCCAAGTGGATGGGATTGTCGGTCGAGGATTACCAGAAGAGTCTGCAGGACGCCGCGAAGCAGCCGCTGGGAACGATTTCCCTGCCCTATAGGGACCAGCAGGACATCGTCCGGGAGATGATGCAAGCGAAGGTGTTGCGCGCCATCTACAGCGAACACCAACTGAGCGAACAGCTCGCGGATTTCTGGTTTAATCACTTCAACGTCTTTATTTACAAGGACCTGGACCGATGGTACTTGATCCCCTACGAGCGGGACGACATTCGTCCTTACGTGCTCGGGAAATTCCGCGACATGCTGGAAGCTACAGCCAGGAGTCCGGCGATGCTTTTTTATCTGGACAGTACGTCCAGCGCAGACCCGAATGCGTTCGATCGCCTGAGGAAGCATCCTGTTCCCTCTCCGCCCGGAACAAAATTGCCCTCAGTCGGCGGCAAGCGCGGATTGAACGAAAATTACGGGCGCGAATTGATGGAGCTTCACACGCTCGGTGTCGATGGAGGATACTCCCAGCAGGACGTCATCGAAGTCGCCCGCGCATTCACCGGCTGGACGATTCAGTCGCCCCGCAATTATCCGGAGTTCTACTTCGACGAGCGGATTCACGACCCCGATCCCAAGCGCGTGCTCGGAAAGAAAATTAAGGGCGGCGGAATCCAGGATGGCGAGCAGGTGCTGGACCTTTTGACGAAAGACAAGCACACCGCGCACCACATTTCCCTGCAACTGGCACAGCATTTTGTCGGCGATGAGCCGCCCGAAGCGCTGGTGAAGCGCATGGCGAAGACGTTTGAAAAATCCAAGGGCGACATCCGTGCCGTAATGACGACCATGATTTACTCGCCGGAATTCTGGTCGCGCGCGGCGTTTCGATCGAAGGTGAAAACGCCGTTCGAACTGGTGACGTCCACGGCGCGGGCGCTGGGCGCGGACGTGACCCAGCCGCTGCAACTGGCGCAGTGGGTCGAACGCATCGGCGAGCCCCTGTATCAGTGCCTCACACCCAATGGATATTCCGACAAAGCCGCGTCGTGGGTGAGCACCGGATCGCTGCTGAACCGAATGAACTTCGCGGTGGCTTTCACGGGCAACAAGATCGCCGGGGCGAAGGTGGACGTCGCATCTGTTGTCGGATCGAATGCCGGCGGAGATCCAAAATCGGCGCTGGATCAGGTCGAATCGGTATTCCTCGCCGGACAAGTTTCGGATGCGACTCGCGCGACGCTGGATCGCGAATCGGCCGATCCGCAGATTGTTGGCACAAAGCTCAATGACCCGGCGAAGCAGGCCAACGTCGGCTTGCTGACCGGCCTCGTCTTAGGCTCGCCGGAGTTTCAAAAGAGATAGGCCCCTTCCAACTCTGATAGAATGCCGCTCGTGTAACCACTGAATTCGCGTGGTACCCACATCTGCGTTAAGTCCCAGCCGCAGTCTTACTGCGAGGAAGAGAAAAAACAACATGGCCAATGAAACACAGCAGAACTTTGCAAATCACACGCGCCAGGTGCCGGCATTCGTGATTGGGATGCTGGTGCTGATGGTGAATCTGATAGGAAGGCTCTACGATCTCCGCTACGGGATTTCGTTTGGGTCGGTGATGAATGTCCTGGTTGGAGCAGCGTTGGTCGTGCTCATCGTATTCGGTCGAAATTCCACCCTGGCCGTGCAGAATCGGCTGATTCGGCTAGAAATGCGCCTGCGCCTGGCGGGAGTTTTGCCTGCCGACTTGTCTTCGCGCATCCCTGAATTCACGCTGGATCAACTGATTGCGCTGCGTTTCGCGAGCGACGCGGAGATGCCTGCGCTGGCGCGGAAAGTTCTCGATGAAAAGCTGAATGACCGCAAGGTCATCAAGCAATTGGTGAAGGATTGGCAGGCGGATTATTTGCGGGCGTAGCCTGCCGGTTACCTGATCTGCGTATTCTGTGTGAAGCACCAGTGCACGAAGTTCTGGCCGTAGCGCGTCCTCACTGCTGCGGGAATATCCGTTTCGGCGAGCTTTTCGAAATTGAAATCGATGTCGCCGTCCGGTTGCACCGTCGCTACCAGCGATCCGTAGGTGCTGGACAGCGCGCCATGAGCGTCGGCGGAGCCCGTCGGCAGGGCGTAAAATTGCGCCCCCGCGGTTCCCACGATCCATCCCGGCAACTCTCCGCCGTGCGCTCTCCAGTAGGCGGTATTAAAGATTCCGTCCATGTAGTAATGCGAATGGCTTTGGAGAACGTACACACGCTTGTGCGCGTCGTTCTGCGCGCTCAGCAGGTCGCCGTAAACGCGGTGGCCGCTATCGATTCCGGTGGGCGATTCGTTCATGCTGTGCCCGGCGGAAATGCTTTCCGGGAGGGCTTTATGCATTCCCACTACGATCGTAGTGACGGAACTATCGGCCAAGTCCCTCTGGAGGGTATATTCAAACCAGGCGATTTGCGCCGCATCAAACTGCTCAGCGCTTGCGCTGTCCATGGTGTAGAACGCGACGCCCCGGTCGATCCAGTGATAATAGGTCCGCAAAAGGTGATCGCCGGGATAGTCCTTTAGGCGTTGCGCCTGAATTTCCGGAGTGTCGAGCCAATCCGCGAATTGCATTAGGTAGCCGTCACGCGTTTTCCTCTGTGGTATGAGTTCATGGTTCCCGATGGCCACGAAAAACGGGATGGAGCCGAAGGGAGCAACCTGACTGTCGATGAAGTCCTGCCACGCGATATTGAGGTATTCCTCTGAGGTGAGCGGCTTGGCAAGGTGCTCCGGCTGGTGCTGAATGTCTTCATCGATTGCGGAGATTGCGCGAAAATCCCCCAAATGCCAATAAAACGCGGCCTGATTCTTTTTCGCGGTTTCCGCAATTCCCGGCATCACCACGTCACCGCAATTCCGGGAATCGCCGGATACGACGAAGCGCCATGCACCATCGGCCGGTTGCTGCGCGGGTGCGGGTCTGACCGCAAGCATCGAGAGCGCCACCACCGTAACTGCAAATGATAGTCTGCGCACCATCTCTCTCCTCCACGGACTAAAGATTGCATAAGAATGCTATCAGAACCACGCAATGCGGCACAGCACGAGGATCACTTCACAAACGCTCGGGGGTTGTCTTCGCCGGTGCCGGCGTCAGGCAATTTCTTAATTCTGTAAACCTCAAGGGAGCCGTGGGAGTAAACCTTATCGCCGATCCCCTCGAGTGCCTGGGAGAATTTTGAGACGTCGTAGGCCCAGACGTAATCGTAATCGCTTTGGACCTGCTTCCAGTCCATGGGCTCGTCATATTCATGGTTCCAAAATCCATCGGGCGTGTACGAATCGTAGATGATGCGCATGGGCGTCTGGCCGGGCTCATCCATCAGGTACGGGGAGAACCAGCCTCTGCGAATCACTCCGTAGGCCCAGAAATGCGTGAAGGGGCGCTCGATGGGATCCTGATCTCCCTCGACAATCGGCAGCACCAGCGCGCCTCGCGGGACGATTTCGAAAGAGCGCGCCAGACCGGCGAGTTCCGATTGCGCGCGGATGAAATGCCTTGTTGTACTCACAGTCTGCGCCGCAAAGAGGAATAGTGGAACCGCTACGAGCCATCTGGCGCGTTTCCCCACTCGCGCCGTCGCAAGAATTACGACGAACAAGACCGGCAATACGCGGATATCGAGGTCGGAGCCTTCTCCCCACATCCATGGAATGGCCCAGAATAGCACGAAGAGAAATGCCGCAATGGCCAGCCATTTCGCATTCCAGCGAAATTCGGCGTTGCGCCACCATGCGGCGAGAAACCATGCACACAACGCAAATAGAACAATCAAATCAAGCGTCGGCGAATAGCCATGCATGGTCATTCCCAGCGATTCGATCTTTTCCTGGTATCCATGAAAGATGATCTTTGTGGTGCCCAACCCAATGCGTGAAGAATGCAAGTAAAACGCCATGCCCGGCAGCGCCAGTGCGCCGCTCCAGACCCAGTCGCGAAGAGCCCTGCGGTCGAGCAGTAGATACGCCGCCACGATTAGCCCTGCAATCGCAAAGCCCACCAAATGCGTGAAATATAACAACGTAAAGGCTGCGAGGGTTGCGATCCATCGCGCGAAATTATTCTTAGCCAGCCAGCGCAGCCAAAGCCCGAGCGCAACGAAGCCAACCGCCAGGCTCAGATCAAAATTTAGAAATCCTTCCAGAAAAAATACATTGTAAGCGATCAGCAGTGCCCATAGAGCCGTCGCATCTTCATTCGGATTCACCTGCCGCAAGAAAAACCCTGCCGCGAGGGGCAATGCGAGAACGCAAAGGCTGAGGAAAACGCGTCCGGCAGTCTCGATGGGGAACAACCGGCCGAGGACCGCGAGCGATGCGTCCATCCCCAGATAGGGATACGCTCCCCAGTCCGCGCGATAAAACTTGGCGAAGGTGAATTCCGGGCTGTTCAGATGGGAGAGGACGAACGAGCGCGCCAGATGATTTGGATAGTCGAGCAGCGGAGGAAAGACCGCGCTCCAGATGGGGATCAGCAGCGCTGCGGCTAAAATCAGAATTGCGATCAATCGAACAATCTGGCCCATGAATGAAGGTCGCCGGGATGCGGTTTGCTGAGAACCTGCGTTGCGCACCTATCGCACGATCCAAAACAATGGTAACAAACCCAGCGCGGTCAGGCCGAGCATCAAGATCAGACTTTGTTTTCCGGTCTTTGAATCGGCGAAGATCACCGCGATCATCGCCTTCGCAAAATTGTTGCTTGCTGCCGCCACGACGACGGCGGCCGTGGCCAGTCCCATCGACGTCAGTTTGCCAGCGGTTTGCGTGAGATCCATGATGAACGGGTCCACCGGCGCCAGTCCGGTGAGCACAGCCATCCCGAAGATTCCCCCCTGGCCAAGATGCACAAGCGCCAGATTCGTCGCTACGACCATCGCGACAAACACAATCGCCAGCAAAAACGCGGATGCAAGCTCCAGGGGATTTTTTGTCAAATAGCCCACATCGCCTTGCGCTTCGGTTCCCTCCGATAACCCCGACCAGATCCACCCGCCCGCCACACCGATGACTCCGAGGACCAAAAATGGAATCAGAAGGTGCCGCATGAGTTCAACATTGAAAAAGCCGATCAGCGCCAGAAATCGAAAATACATCACGCCGGATGCGATCAGAATCGCTCCGGCATAGGAGTGCGGCGAGTTCGCCGACTTCGCGCGCCTGGCCATGACGAGCGTCGTGAACGTGGAGGAATACGCTCCGCCCAGCAGTGCTGCCAGCCGCACGCCGCCTCGGCCCTTCGACGCTTTCTCCAGCAAATAACTCCCGTAAGACACGCCGCTAATGGCCACAACGATCAGCCAGGTCTTGAACGGGTTGATGTCGAAAGGCGTGTAGCCGCGATCCGGAACGATAGGCAGGATGACGCACGTGAGCAGCAGAAATTTCGTGAAAGTGAAAATCTCTTCGCCAGGAATTTTGGTGGCAAGGTTTTCCAAGAAATCCTTTAATTCGAGCAACAGCATCGCCAGGATCGCGAGAGTCGTGGCAATCCAGAATTGATCGCGCGACACCAATGCTCCAACCACATACGTGGCCAGGCCCGACAATTCCGTCGTGACGCCGGGTTCCTGAGAAGTCTCCAACTTGTGCCGGTACGAGAGCCAAAGAAATGCGCCGATCACGCCAAATCCAACCGTCAGCGGCAGAATTCCGCTCCCGGAAAGCAGGGCCATCGAATAGCCGATCAGCCCGATCAGCGGAAACGCGCGCACACCGCCAAAGCCGTATCGTTTTCCGCCCTCAGGTGAAGCGCGGTGCTCTTCCCGCTCAAGACCGATGAGAAAGCACAGAAATAGCGTCAGAACAATCTTGACGCCTTCCGGGGGAAATATTTGCAGAAGCTTGTCGGTCAACGATTCGTTCCCTGTGCCGCAGTTGCTATGCCTTACTACTCTATTCCTTGAATCGCTTCTGTGCCACCGCGAGACTATCGGGATTTGCAGCTAAACTCAATGACGACTATGTTTGGAGTCGTTGGCGGTGTCCTAATTTGTGGAAATAACCTAAGTGAAGCCGGACATGTTGCTGATGGCGCAGCTCTCATTGATAGACGACAGCTAAATCTATGGCGGCACTCGCTTTTACGCAGATGCCGTTCTGAACGGAGGCGTTGAATGACGCGGTTTGCCCCGGTGAAGTCGTCGTTGTGATGATGCCAACTGTGTTGGTCGAAGGCGAGCCAGTGCAGCCTGCGGTGGGGAGATCGAAAACTCCGATGGTTCCGGACGCGGGTGTATCGACGGAGATTTGAATGAGCCAGCTTCCGGGCACCGGCGTCGCCGATGTCCCCGTAATGGGCACTTAGCTCGTGTTGAGCTTGACGTAGGCTAAGTTGGCATAGAGGTTGCCGCCGCCAGCGTTGTGGCGATGGTTATTGCTGTGTTTTTGTTCATGGTCTCCTCTTTCTGCTCGACCCTTGCAACGTCGAGGGCTACACCGGCCCCTTCGACGCGGCTTTTCCGAATTCATGGAACAACGCCGCATTGCTGGGATGGACTCTATTCGCCGTCCCGCTTTTATACACATAAGGTTACTTTTCATATAGAGAGATTACCGTGTAAGGAGAAAAGCGGACAGCCGCTGCGCCCGGGCTGGAGATTCGTTTTGCGGTTTCGCGTGCATTTGCAGACTGTTCATGGTATTTGATGATGTGTGGAGGGTGATTTTCTGCCCGCACTCACCGGATGGGCCAGAAAATCCCCGCCCCCCAAAAGCCTACTCGCAAAAAAGGTGATCCGATGCCTGAGAAATCCGCAGCAGCAACACAATCGGCCCCTTCCCGCCCACCCGTAAAAACCGCCAAGACTGAGGACCTTGTGGAACGAATGGATGTGTTTGATGCCATTTCGCGCCGTGCGTACGAGTTATTCGAACAAGAAGGCCGGATCGATGGCAATCACACGCGAAACTGGCTGGAGGCCGAACGCGAACTCCTGCACCCAGTGCACATGAAAATAGAAGAAACCGACAGTGAATTCGTGGTCCGTGCCGAGCTCCCCGGCTTCACGGCAAACGACATCGAAGTCACCGTGGAACCGCGTCGCGTAACGATTACCGGCAAACGGGAATCGAGAGAAGATTCCAAACTGGGTGAAGCCGTTTACTCCGAGGAATGTCTGGACGAGATTTATCGGACTCTGGAACTACCCGGCGAAGTGAACGTAATGAAAGTCACCGCGACGCTGAAAGAGGGCTTTTTGGATGTTCGGATGCCGAAGGCGGCAGCAACGAAACGCATTAGCGTTGCAACGCAGTCCGCATAAGTCGCTGCTTGCGGATGGATCGGATCGCGAAACGGGCCAGTCAACAATTCACGTTGGCTGGCCCGTCGTGATGTCCAGAATTTTCGCGGCCCCGCCTTAGGAAATCGAACAACTACGCGAGATTTGAACTTCCCATAAGGTACTTGTCGATGGAGATTGCGGCTTTGCGGCCCTCGGAGATCGCCCACACGACGAGCGATTGTCCGCGGCGCATGTCGCCCGCTGCAAAAACGCTCGACACAGAAGTCATGTAGTCGGTGCTCGTCGCGACGTTGCTGCGGGGATCGAGGTTTACGCCGAATTGCTCCAGCAGGCCCTGCTTTACCGGGCCGGTGAATCCCAGCGCCAAAAGCACGAGGTCCACGTCCATCGTCATTTCAGTGCCCGGCATGGCCTCGAATTTCGGCGGAGGGCCGACGCGAACGGCGTGCAACTGCTTGACGTTTCCGTTGGCGTCGCCGGTGAACTTGGCGGTGTTCAATGCCCAATCGCGTTTTCCACCCTCTTCATGCGCGCTCTCGGTGCGCAATTGCAGCGGCCAGAGCGGCCAGGGCGTGCTGGGCGCGCGATTTTCCGGAGGCATGGGCATAATTTCGAACTGATGGATGGACTTCGCATTGTGCCGGTGGCAGGTGCCCAGGCAATCCGCGCCGGTGTCGCCTCCGCCGATAATTACCACACGCTTTCCGGTAGCGAGAATCTGATCGGGGATGACGTCTCCGGCTCCGCGCTTATTTTGCTGGGGCAGAAATTCCATCGCGAAATGAATGCCCTTTAGTTCCCGGCCGGGCACTTTCAGGTCGCGTGGATTTTCCGCGCCGCCGGAAAGCAACACGGCGTCGAATTCCTTGCGGAGGTCCTGCGCGGGAACGTTTCCTCCGACGTGCGCCCGCGTTTGAAATTCAACGCCTTCGGCGGTCATCTGCTCCAGGCGGCGGTCCAGAACTTTCTTTTCCAATTTGAAATCGGGAATGCCGTAACGCAGCAATCCGCCGATGCGATCGGCTTTCTCGAAAACCACGACGGCATGTCCAGCGCGATTCAGTTGTTGCGCGGCCGCGAGCCCAGCCGGGCCTGAGCCAACGACCGCGATCCGCTTGCCAGTGCGTTTTTCGGGAAGCTCGGGCTTGATCCAGCCCTCGTCCCAGCCGCGCTCGACGATTGTTTTTTCGATCAGTTTGATGGTGACTGGCGGCTCATTGATGCCGAGCACGCATGCCGCTTCGCACGGCGCGGGGCAGATGCGTCCGGTAAACTCCGGAAAATTATTGGTTGAGTGGAGCACGCGAATCGCTTCCTTCCAGTGATCGCGATACACCAAATCGTTCCAATCCGGAATGATGTTGGTGACGGGGCACCCTGTGTGGCAGAACGGAATGCCGCAATCCATGCAGCGCGCGGCTTGCACGCGCACCTTTTCTTCCGGGAACGGCTCGTAGACTTCCAGATAATCGTGAACGCGCTCGGCGACCGGGCGGCGCGTGGGGGTTTCTCGCGAGTATTCTTTAAACCCCGTGACCTTACCCACGAGTCACCTGCCCGAGAACCTGCGCCTGTTTCTTGGCTTCGGTGATCATCGCCCCGGTAGGAATCCGGGGAATCCCCAGGACGCGCTTGTATTCGTGCGGGAATATTTTGATGAACTTCGGCAGCGTGGCTTCCCAATGCTTCAAAATCCACTGGGCCTGCGGGCTGCCGGTAAATTCCGCGTGACGGGAAATGAGCCGGTGCAAAATGTCGATGTCCTTCTGCTCGGTCACCGATTCCAGGTCCACATCGGTGCGGTTGCAGGATTCAGCAGCGAATTCTCCGGACTGATCGAGGACGTACGCAATTCCGCCCGTCATTCCAGCGGCGAAGTTGCGTCCGGCTTTGCCAAGCACGACGACCATGCCGCGCGTCATGTATTCGCATCCATGATCGCCGACCCCTTCGACGACCGCCGTACCGCCGGAGTTGCGGACGGCAAAGCGCTCGCCGGCCATTCCGTTGAAGTACGCTTCCCCGCTGGTCGCGCCATAGAGGCAGACGTTCCCAATGAGAATGTTTTCCTCCGGCACGAACTTCGAATTGCGCGGGGGGTAAATAATGATGGTTCCGCCGGAGAGCCCTTTGCCCACGTAGTCGTTGGCCTCGCCTTCGAGAGTCAGCGTCACGCCTTTCGCAAGGAACGCGCCAAAGCTCTGCCCGGCGCAGCCGTGAAACTGGATGCGAATGGTGTCGTCCGGCAGCCCTGCCTCGCCGTGCCGCCGCGCGATTTCCCCGCTGAGCCGTGCGCCGACAGTGCGATGCACGTTTCGAATCGGCAATTCCAGCGAAATGGGCGTGAGCTTTTCAATGGCCTCGCTCGCTTTTTCAATCAGCTTCACGTCCAGCGCGTCGGATAGGCCGTGATCCTGCTCCTGCGTGCAGCGGCGTCCCACGTGCCGAGGCATCGGCGGATTGTAAAGCACCGAGGAGAGATCGATTCCCTTGGCCTTCCAGTGATCGATATCCGTCCGCTGGACCAGGCAATCCACTCGCCCGATCATTTCGTCCAGTTTGCGGAAGCCGAGCTTGGCCATCACCAGTCGGAGATCCTCAGCCACATAGAACAGGAAATTGATCACGTGTTCCGGCTGGCCCTGGAATTTCTTGCGCAACTCGGGATCCTGCGTCGCCACGCCCACCGGGCAGGTGTTCAAGTGGCATTTCCGCATCATGATGCAACCCATGGCGATGAGCGGCGTGGTAGCAAAGCCAAATTCCTCCGCGCCAAGCAGCGCAGCGACCGCGACGTCGCGGCCGGTTTGCAGCTTGCCGTCCACCTGCAAACGCACGCGGCTGCGCAGATCGTTCATCACCAGCACCTGCTGAGTTTCCGCGAGCCCCAATTCCCACGGCACACCCGCATGCCGGATCGAACTGATCGGCGAGGCTCCGGTTCCGCCGTCGTAACCGCTGATGAGAATCACGTCGGCGTGAGCCTTCGCCACACCGGCGGCCACGGTTCCCACGCCCACTTCGGCGACAAGCTTCACCGAAATGCGCGCGCGGGGATTGACGCTTTTCAAATCGTAGATGAGCTGCGCCAAATCCTCGATCGAGTAAATATCATGGTGCGGAGGCGGAGAAATTAGTCCCACGCCGGGAATCGAATGGCGCACGCGGGCGATCACATCGTCCACCTTGTGGCCGGGCAATTGGCCGCCTTCTCCCGGTTTAGCTCCCTGGGAAATCTTGATCTGCAAGTCGTCGGCGTTAATCAGGTAATTGGTGGTGACGCCGAATCGCGCCGAAGCCACCTGCTTGATCGCGCTGCGGCGCAGGTCGCCATTGGCATCGGGCACGAAACGGGCTTCGTCTTCGCCGCCTTCGCCGGTGTTGGATTTCCCGCCGATGCGGTTCATCGCGATGGCCAGCGTCTCGTGCGCTTCCTTGCTGATCGAGCCGAAGGACATGGCTCCGGTCGCAAAACGCTTCACGATTTCGGAAGCAGGCTCGACTTCATCGAGAGGCACCGCTTCGCCGGCGGGCTTGAACTCAAACATTCCGCGAAGCATCTGCAGATCGCGGTTCTGCTGGTTGATGATGTCCGCGAATTCGCGAAATGTCTCAAATTTCGACTCCCGGACGGAGTGTTGGAGCTTGCTGATCGTTGTGGGATTCAGCAGGTGCTTCTCGCCGCGAACGCGATACTGGTATTCGCCGCCGACCCGCAGTTCGGTTTCGGATTCGTTCGGCGGCTCCATCGCAAATTCATGCTTCATCATCGCTTCGCGAGCAAGCACATCGATCCCGATGCCCTGGATTCGCGAGGACGTGCCGGTAAAATATTTCTCGATCAGGTCATCATTGAGTCCAATGCTTTCGAAGATCTGCGCGCCCTGATAACTCTGCAGCGTGGAGATTCCCATCTTGGAAAATGTTTTCAAAAGCCCTTTGTCGATCGACTTCATGTAACTCCTGAAAACTTTTTCCCAGGTGTAGTCGGCGGGAAACGCCCCAGCCCGGTGACGATCCTCGAGCGTTTCGATCGCCAGATAGGGATTCACGGCGCTGGCGCCATAGCCAAGCAGCAGGGCAAAGTGCATGACCTCGCGCGGCTCGCCGGATTCGACGATCAGCGCCACCTGGTTGCGCGTCTTTTCCCGAATCAGGTGATTGTGAACCGCCGAAAGCGCCAGCAGGCTGGGAATCGGCGCATATTCTTTATCCACGCCGCGATCGGAAAGAATCAGCAGCGTGTAACCGGACTTGATCGCCAGAGAAGCACGTCGGCAAAGGGTCTCGATCGCCTGCTCCAGATTATCGTCGCCGCCGTTCACGCGGAACAGCATCGGCAAACTGGTGGCCAGGAAATCGCCCCAGCTGACGCGGCGCAATTTTTCCAGCCGCCAGTTGGAGATCACCGGATGGCGAAGTTTCAGCGTGTGGCAATTCTTGGGCGTTTCGTCGAGGATGTTTCCTTCGCTCCCGATATAGGTGTTGAGCGACATCACCAGCCCTTCGCGAATGGAATCGATCGCAGGGTTGGTCACTTGCGCGAAGGTCTGCTTGAAATAATTGAACAGCAACTGCGGCTTGTCGGACAGACACGCCAGCGGCGTGTCGATGCCCATTGAGCCGACCGGTTCCTGCCCCTCCAGCGCGGAGGGCGAAAGAATCGTCTTCAAATCCTCGTCGGTATATCCGAAGGCGCGCTGCCGCATCCGGAGCGTTTCATGATCGGTAGCCTGCACGTGAGTGGGGCTCGGGAGATGATCCAGAGTAATCTGGTTGTCCTTAAGCCATTGCGCGTAGGGCTTGCGCGAAGAGAGTTGCTTCTTGATCTCTTCATCGGTGATCAGGCTCTTCTTTTCGGTGTCCACCAGGAACATGCGGCCGGGCGCAAGCCTTCCCTTCATGCGCACATCTTCGGGCTTGATGGGCAGCACACCTGCTTCCGAGGCCAAAACCACCATGCCGTCGTATGTTACGGCGAATCGGCCGGGCCGGAGCCCGTTGCGATCGAGTTTGGCGCCGATGACGCGGCCATCGGTAAATGCAACAGCAGCTGGACCGTCCCATGGCTCCATCAGCGAGGCGTGATATTCGTAGAACGCCTTGATGTCCTCGGGCATGGTTTCATCGTGGTCCCACGCTTCCGGAATCAGCATGGACATCACATGAGGAAGCGACCTGCCGGATAGAGTCAGCAGCTCGACGGCATTGTCGAGCATCGCGGAGTCGCTGCCGCCCGCGGTGATAATGGGCAACAGCTTCTTAATGTCGTCGCCAAATAATGGCGATGCCAGAACGGATTGGCGCGCGTGCATCCAGTTCATATTTCCGCGCAGCGTGTTGATTTCCCCGTTGTGGCAAATGTAGCGGTAGGGGTGCGCCAGCTTCCAGCTCGGGAACGTATTGGTGGAAAATCGCTGGTGGACCAGGCACAAGCCGCTGATCAGCTCGGGATCGAGCAACTCCTTGTAAAAATCCGTAATCTGCCCCGCGAGCAGCAGTCCTTTGTATACGATGGTGCGCGTCGAAAGAGACGGAACGTAGAAAAATTCCTTTTCCTTCACGTCCGATTCCGCCACGGTCAATTCCAAGCGCTTCCGCACAACGTACAGCTTGCGCTCGAGCGCGTCCTGGTCCATGCCCGGCGCACCCTTGAGGAACACCTGCTCGATGTACGGTTGTGAATTGCGCGCCAGCCGCCCGATCAAATTTCCGTTGAGCGGCGTATCGCGCCACCCGAGGACAGTGAGACCCTCTTCCCGGGCAATCTTTTCGAGCATTCCTTCGCACAGGAATCGATCCTGTGTATCCACTGGAAGAAACACCATGCCCACGCCGTACTCGCCGGGTGACGGCAGCGAAAATCCGAGCTTTTTGGTTTCGCGCTCGAAGAAGGCGTGCGGAATCTGGATCAGAATGCCCGCGCCATCGCCGGTCTGCGGATCGCAGCCGCACGCCCCGCGATGGGCCAGATTAATCAGAATCTGGACGCCCTTGAGGACGATATCGTGTGTCTTACGGCCCTCGATATTGGCTACGAATCCGATGCCGCAGGCGTCATGCTCGTGCTCAGGACGGTATAAACCCTGGGCCGCTGGTAAGCCGGTAAATGGGTAGATTTCCTTCATGTTAGCCGAAAATTCCGTTCGGGCACCCCTGGGTGAAAGTCCGGAGGCGTCGTCGCTTCTGCCTTCCGACTACTCTGTAACATCCCTTTGCCAGGCGTCCCGGCCTCCTTCATTAGAGACACTTGTTCAACGACGAAGTTTATACACGCAATATGCGCAACGCAAAAGTAGCTGCCGTATGAAAGCAGTAGTCTAGACACTCCCGCCAGCTTCCCGCGCACCGGCAGAATGTGTCTATATTATCACTGGTCTGGCTTTTTTGTCCCCTGGCCTGAACCCCCTCATTTTTTATCGAACCGATCTAAATTTTGAATTGCTTGCGGTCCGGCGACCTGATTCTGCTATAATCTCCGCTTCAACTATGGATTTCGATCAACTTACAACATTTATTGAAATTGCGAAACTTGGCAGTTTTTCACGAGCGGGCCAGAAACTGTTCCGCTCTCAACCGGCTGTTAGCGCCCAGGTCCGCCAACTGGAGCAGGAGTACGGCGAAAAGCTGTTCGATCGTGGACGAAAATCCGTCCGGCTGACTTCTGCAGGTGAAACGCTGTTCGAATACGCGGTGCGTCTGGTCAACATGCGCGGCGAATCCCTGCGCGCCGTGGCTGACAAAGCAACCACCCCGCGCGGCGTCCTGGCTCTGGGAGCCAACGAAGCGACCTGCCTGTACGTGCTTCCGGACATCTTTGCCGAGTACCATCAGATGTATCCAGCCGTCCAGATCAGCATTTATCGCAACTTCAGCCACAAGGTGCTGCAAAAGGTGGAAGACGGTTCAATCGACGTGGGCATTGTCACGCTGCCTGCCAAGTCGCCCAGCCTGAAAATCCATTCGATCTTCCGGGACCGCGTGATGCTGATGGTCAATCCGCGCAATCCCTTGGCCAAGCTCAAGAGCGTTCGAATGAAAGATATTGCCGAGCAGCCGCTGATTTTTCCACGAACCGGCTACACGCGCCAGTTGCTCGACAAGCACTTCCGTCCATACAAGCCGCAACTGCAAATCACAATGGAATTAACCAGCGTAGGCATGATCAAGTGCTTCGTGGCGGCTGGCTTGGGTGTCTCGCTGATCAGCGCCAGCTTCGCACGCGCCGAAGTTCGCGCTGGTGAAGTCAAGTTGATCCCAATCGCGGACGTGGAACTCTGGCGCGAATTAGGCCTGGTCTATCGCCGCGACCGTACGCTTCCACGCTCGTGCGCTGCCTTCATCTCATTGCTCCGACAGCGGGCCGCCGAGAATCCCGACCTCGAAATCGTTAACTCCCGATAGGCATTCTGATTTATCTCTGGAAGCTTTACGATTTGTTCCTCCCCTATGCGGGGCGGTCGCGCAGCAATCGCATCATGTCCGGATCTGAATCCGTTGCCGCCGTCGCATCTGTTTCTCCGGTTTCGGGAGATTCGCCCTCGCCCGATGGTAGAAACAGATTGCTCTCCAACCCATGTTGCTTGTCATAGAGGTCGCGATAGCGTCCGCTCGCCGCATAGAGCGACTGGTGCGTTCCTCGCTCGACAATTTGTCCAGCCTCCACAACCAAAATCTGGTCGGCGCGGCGAATCGTCGAGAGGCGGTGCGCGATGACGAAGGTGGTGCGCCCGCGCATGAGTTGAGAGAGACCTTCCTGGATGAGCATCTCGGATTCGGAGTCGAGGCTCGATGTGGCTTCGTCAAGAATCAGAATACGCGGGTCGGCGAGTATGGCGCGGGCGATGGAGACGCGCTGACGCTGGCCTCCGCTTAGTTTCACTCCTCGCTCGCCGATGATCGTCTCGTACTTATCCGGGAAGCGCTCGGCGAATTCGTCCACGCGCGCGATCCGGCAGGCGGCCAGGATTTCTTCTTCGCTCGCATAGGGCCGCGAAAAGGCCACATTTTCGCGGATGTTGCCGTCAAACAGAAAAGACTCCTGCAACACCACGCCCAGCCGTGTGCGATAGGAATCCAGGCGCACCGTGGCGAGGTCCACACCGTCCACCAGGATCCGGCCCTCGTCCGGCACATGGAATGCCGCCACAAGCCCGATAATCGTGGACTTCCCCGATCCGGACGATCCCACGAGCGCGGTGACCGTGCCGGGCTCGGCGCGGAAGCTGATCTGCTTCAAGACGGGCTTGCCGACTTCGTAAGCGAAACTGACATTATCGAAAATCACTTCCCCTGCAATATCGGGCAGTGTGAACTTGCGACGCGGGTCTTCATCCTCGGGCCGCTCGTCCAGGACTTCGCGCGTGCGATCCAGGCCCGCAACCGCTTCGGTCAATTGGGTGCCAATGCCCACAACTTGAAACACGGGCGCGATCATGAATGCCAGGAACGCGGTATAGCTGATGAAGTCGCCCGGTGTGATCCTGCCCGTAAGCACCTGATGTCCGCCAACGAACATGACCACCGCACTGACGACTCCGCCCAGAACCGTCGTTGAGAGGCTCATCACTGACATCGTTGTCAGCGACTTCAGCACATTGTCGAGTAAGCGCTGCACGCCTTTGGTGAACACATCGTGCTCGCGCTCCTCCGCGTGATAGCCCTTCACCACGCGCACGCCGGAGAGCGATTCCGTCAGCCGTCCGCTGACCTCGGCATTGATTTTCGAACGCTCGCGGAAGATCGGCCGCAGCACGCCGAACGCTTTCCGCAATCCAAGCATGCTCGCCACAAGCAGCGCGAACGCCAAACCGGTCATCAACGGACTGATGCGCAGCAACATGAACAACGCGACCGCTGCGGTCAGCAAGCCGCCCAAAAACTCCACCAGGCCCGTGCCGATCAGGTTTCGAACGCCTTCCACGTCGCTCATGATGCGCGAGACCAGCGCACCGGTCTTGTTCGAATCGTAGTAGGCCACCGGCAGCCGCCCGACGTGCTCCTGCACTTTGCGCCGCAGGTCTGTGATCATCCTTTGCGCGGCTTTCGAAAGCGTCTGCGTGAGCGTGTAGGAGGTAACCCCTTGAACCAGCGTGGCCAGCAGGACCGCTCCCACCAGCCACTTCAACAGTCCGGTTTGGTGATGAATAAAAACGTTGTCGAACAGATATTTCGTCGAGGCGGGGAGCACCAGGCCGGAAACACGATTGATGGCCATCAGGACCATGCCCACGGTGAGCAAGCCGCGGCGCGGACGTATCAGGGCCCACACCTCCGGCAGTTGATCCAGGAGGCGTGAAACTTTTTTCTTGCCCGAAAGCGTGGCCGTCTCCCGGCCCGCCTTTGCGCTATGCCCTTTCTCCGCGCGAGCAGACATGCCTCGCGGCGACCCCATGCCTCCGAATCCGCCCGCCATTCTCATTGATTGCCCATCTTAGGGTATTTGTCCCGCATGCCGCCACTCCCCAATGTGCGCATGTTCATGATTAGATGCGAAGAGGTGCGTTTCAGCACAAGAATTTTGCACGGGTGTTTGGCGGCGCGGGCGCTGTCGAATGATCAAACCTAATCCATGAGAATGGGCATGCAAAGGACCGGTTCGACGTGGAATTCAAGCCGATTAATTTCCTGCAGTGAGCGGCCCAGGTTCGCGCTGGTGCATGTCTCCAGTGTAATGATGAACGGCAGCGCGGAATGAGGATATCCGGGGCGCTGCAGAACGGCGTCGATGCTGATTCCATACCTGGTCAGCACGGTCGCCACTCCCGCCAGAATTCCGGGACGATCTTTCACGACGAAACGCAGGTAATATGGCGCAGTGAACGCCCCGTTTACTTCCTTCGGGGTGTCCACAGGGACGGACACACTATTTGGCGACGGCGGCCCATTGCGCAGGATGGAATATAGATCGGAGATCACCGCTACGGCCGTCGGATCTCCGCCTGCTCCGAATCCAGAGAAGACCATCTGTCCGGCATATTGGCCTGTCGCCATCACCAGATTTTTGCTGCCCTCGACGTGCGCGACCAAGGAAGAAGTGGGAACCAGCGCGGGGCGCACGAAAGCGCGAATGCTCATGGCGTCGTCTTCGATTTCTTTCTTGGCCAGCGAAATCTGCCGAATCGTGCAGCCCAGTTCACGCGCGTAGGCAAAGTCCACGGCCTCGACAGAGGAGATCGGCCAGCACGGGATTTGTTCGCTGCGCACTTGTACGCGCAAACCGGCTTGCGCGAGGATCACCAGTTTGGCGCGCGCGTCGTAGCCCTCCACATCGTTGGTTGGATCGGCTTCCGCAAAGCCCAATTCCTGCGCTTCCTTCAAGGCGGATTCGAAACTCGCGCCGGTCGCTTCCATTTTGGTCAGGATGAAGTTGCAGGTGCCATTGAACACGCCGGCGATTCTGTTCAGGCGATCCCCGGAAAGGCCCTCTTGAATGCCGATGATCGCAGGAATCCCCCCCGCCACCGAGGCTCCGAATTCAAGCCGCTTTCCGGACTCGCGGGCCAGCTTCTGCAACTCCGCCATGCTTTCGGCAATCAATTGTTTGTTTGCCGTAACCACCGACTTGCCCGCGCACAACGCCTTGCGAATCCAGTCACCGGCGGGGTCGATGCCACCGGTGAGCTCGATAAAAATATCCGCATCGGAGGAAAGCAAGTCGTCGATGTCTTCGGTCCAGCGCACGCTGTACGGCACCCAATCGACCTTCTTCCGCTCGACATTGCGATTGAAAATATGGGTCAGCTCAAAAGGACTATTCGCGTCGTCGATCAGCAGCTTCACAACCGAGCGCCCAACAGTGCCAAAGCCCGCCAGTACAATTTTTAGTTTTTTTGGCCCCGGCTTCACCTTCACGGGCTTTGTCTTGCTGCTGGTTTTAGTTTTCAATTTCTTCGATTTCGCCGCCACTGCATCACCTCGGGTGAGGGACCTATTTTCGGCCCCGATACGGTCGCTGACTTCATTCCTTAGGAAGAGTAGGGATTATAAGGTATTTTCGTATTTAGTCATGCCGTCGTGATGAAATAGCAGTTACCCGCGACTTTGCATGGCCAAACGGAATCTAATCCCTCATGGCGCAAATTGACAAACGCCTGACAGAAAATGTTGCCGGCGATTTCTTCGTGGACTCCACATGCATCGATTGCGATGCGTGCCGTCAGATCGCGCCCGCAAGCTTCCGCGATCACGGGGGCCAGTCCAGCGTTTACCATCAGCCGCAAAATCCCGGCGAGCAGCATCGAGCCTTCATGGCACTCGTTGCCTGCCCGACCGCTTCCATCGGAACAGTTTCCCGCCGCAGCGCGCTCCAGGGAGTCCAGGCGTTTCCCATCCACGTTGTGGATGAAGTTTACTTCTGTGGGTTCACGTCGGAATCGAGCTTCGGCGCGTGGGCTTATCTGATCGTCCGTCCGCCGGAGCAAGGTGGGAACGTCCTGGTCGATTCGCCGCGATTTACGGCTCCCTTTGTGAAGCGCATCGAGCAGATGGGCGGCGTGAGCCTCATGTACCTCTCACATGTCGACGACATCGCCGACCATGCCAAATTTGCCGCGTACTTTCATTGCCCGCGCATGATGCACCAGGCGGACGGCGCCGCAGCGCTAGGCATCGAGCGAGTAACCACAGGAATCGATCCACTCCGTATCGACGACGATCTGTTGTCAATCCCCACGCCGGGCCACACACGCGGGCATCAGGTGCTCCTCTATCGCAACAAAGTGCTATTTACAGGCGACCATCTGGCGTGGTCGCCTGAGCGCAAGACCTTGACGGCATTCCGCGATGCCTGCTGGAACTCGTGGCCGGAACAAACGCGCTCAATGGAAAAACTGCTAGCATACCGATTCGAATGGGTCCTGCCAGGCCACGGCCGAATCCACCACGACACAGCAGAAGAAATGCACAAGCATCTTGAAACGTGCGTAGCAAGGATGAAAGGGCAATGAGCCTTAAGTAGCACAGACTTCAGTCTGTGCGCCTTTGGTTTTATTCCCTAGACCCGTTCCAGCATAATAGCAATCCCCTGCCCCACCCCAATGCACATAGAAGCCAAAGCATACCGGCCCTTCACACGCTGAATCTGCCGGGACGCAGTCAACACCAGCCGCGCCCCACTCATCCCCAGCGGATGCCCAATAGCAATAGCGCCGCCGTTAGGATTCACCTTCTCACTGTCATCCGGCAAACCAAGCTCGCGCGTAACCGCCAGCGACTGCGAAGCGAACGCTTCGTTCAATTCAAACACATCCACATCCGCCATCGACATTTTTAATCGCGCCAGCAGCTTTCGAACGGCATAGATCGGACCGATGCCCATGTAATCCGGCTCCACGCCCGCCGTAGCCGAACCGAGAATTCGCGCAATGGGTTTCAATCCGAATCGCGCTGCAGCTTCTTCCGAAGCCACAAACATCGCAGCGGCTCCGTCGTTCACTCCGGAGGCATTTCCTGCAGTCACGGTGCCACCCTGGCGAAATGGCGTTGGCAATTTTGCCAGCGCCTCGAGCGTGGTGTCCGGCCGAATATGCTCATCGTCGGATACGGTCTTGACGCTGCCCTTGGGGCCGGGAATATTCACGGGCACGATTTCTTCAGCGAGGATTCCCGTCATCTGCGCCGCCGAAGCTTTTTGTTGCGAGCGGAAAGCGAACAGGTCCTGCGAAGCGCGATCCACTTTATATTTTTCGGCGACGTTTTCCCCGGTCTCCGGCATGGACGCGGTGCCGTACATTTTCACCATCAATGGATTGGCGAAACGCCAGCCGATGGTGGTGTCGTAAATTTCGGCGGTGCGCGAGAAAGCCGAAGTCGCCTTCGGCATCACAAAAGGCGCGCGACTCATACTTTCCACGCCGCCCGCAATCGCCAGAGAAATCTCTCCCGCGACGATCGCGCGCGACGCCACCGCGACGGCTTCCATGCCGGAGCCGCAAAGGCGATTCACAGTCACGCCTGGCACGCTGAATGGAATGCCCGCGAGCAGCAAGGCCATACGCGCGACGTTCCGGTTGTCTTCGCCCGCCTGGTTCGCGCAGCCGAAGATGACTTCATCAATCGTTTCCCAGTCGCTCTTCGCGAATTGTTCCTTCAGATTCTTCAGCGGGAGCACAGCCAAATCGTCGGTGCGGACCTGCGAAAGCGCGCCGCCATAACGCCCGATAGGAGTTCTGATACCCTCACAGATAAAAGCATTCGCCATGTGCGATGATTTCCTCTCTCGATTTGTCACACTGAACCGGACTGCGACTCACCCGCAAATTATAATAATACGTGTCCTCCAGTTTTTGCGCCATCCGGTCACGATTCACCCTTCGCCAAGCTCAGGGCAAGCGAACCACCAGTCACCGATATTAGATGTCCCATGACCCCCTCCCGGACTCTCGTGGAATCCCGAGAACTGTGGCAAAGTAATCGGCGATGTCCGATTCGAGCAGTCCCTCCCGCGCCGGCCGCGCCGCATTCAAATATCCCGACTTCGCGCGGTATCAATTGGCGCGCTTTTTCATCGTTGCGGGGCTGGAAATGCAATCGGTCGCTGTCGGCTGGCAAATTTATGAAATCACCAAGCGCCCCTTGGATTTGGGATTGGTCGGGCTGGCGCAGTTTCTGCCGGGAATACTGCTGTTTCTCGTCTCCGGCCACGCGGCCGACCGCTACGATCGCCGCAATCTGCTGATTGTTTGCTACGTGGGATTTGCTGTTTGCTCCGGCCTGTTGCTATTTACCTCTTTGCGCGCAACACACGCGATTTATCCCATCTACGCCGTTGTGGTGCTGATCGGCATCGTTCGCTCGCTGAACGGCCCGGTGAGCAGGGCGCTGTTGCCGCAAATCGTGCCCAGCGAGGATTTCCCGAATGCTGTGGCATGGAACGGCTCAGTGTTTCAAACCGCGATCATTCTGGGACCTTCCATGGGAGGCGTGGTCTATGCACTTTCGAAAGGGCCCAGCGCGGTGTACGCGCTCGCGATGCTCGCTGCAATCAGTGCGATTGTTTCCACGTTTCGAATTCGGCTGCGCGCCAAGGCCAGGCCACGCGAGCAATTCAGCATAAAGACCGTCCTGGCGGGTCTCCACTACATTCGAAAGAAAAAAGTTGTGCTGGGCTCCATCTCACTCGATTTATTCGCCGTGCTGCTGGGTGGAGCCATCGCGCTGCTTCCAGTCTATGCGCGCGAAATTCTCCTGACCGGGCCGTGGGGACTAGGCCTTCTGCGCAGCGCTCCGGCCATCGGCGCGGTCAGCATGGCGGTCCTGCTAGCTCACCGCCCGTTGCGCGGCCACGTCGGCGCGACGATGCTGTGCTGCGTGGCAGGATTCGGAGTGTTCACCATTCTCTTCGGCATCTCGAAAAGTTTGATTCTCTCCATGCTGGCGCTGGTAATCGTCGGCGCGCTGGACATGGTAAGCGTAGTGATTCGCGCGTCGCTGGTGCAACTCTCCACCCCGGACGAGATGCGCGGCCGCGTAAACGCAGTAGAAATGATTTTTATAGGAGCATCGAACGAATTCGGCCAATTCGAATCCGGCCTGACGGCGCAATGGTTCGGCACAGTACCGGCAGTCGTCTTCGGAGGAATCGGAACTCTGCTTGTGACCGGTCTGTGGGCGTGGTGCTTCCCGGAACTACGCCGCGCGGATCAGGTGACCGCGAACAAGTAGCACAGACTTCAGTCTGTGCGCCTTTGGTTTTAGTCCAAGCGACAAACCCAAGCAGCATTGGAAACTATCAATCCACCCAATCCACACTCCGCCTCTCCCGGCTACTCCGCAAAGCCAGCTCAATAGCCCGCATCGTCAGCAACGACTCCCGAGCCGGAACGGCGAGCGGCGCGCCCCTCAGTAGAGCATCGCGCACATTCTCATAGAAACAGCGATAGTCACCCGCCTCCGTCTTAACCTTCTGCGCCAGAGTAGTTTCGCTATTCGGCAAATAAAGCGTGCCCCATTCCGATTCAGGATTCTCGCCCCAATCCAGCGCGGACGGATTTTTCCATTGGCGAAGCGCCTGCTCCTGCACGTCAGAACCGTACTTGACAAAGGATCCTCTTGTCCCGTGAATAATGAACCGGGGACCGGGCGCAGCGGCAAGCATGGTGGAGCGCATAATCGCCCTCATATCGCCATATTCGAACCGAACCAGAAACGCATCGTCCACTAGAGAGCCTTCCCGCTCGGCGAAAACATCCGCATTGACGGCCCTGGGCGTGCCGAACAGCAGCAAGACCTGATCGATGATGTGAGAGCCGAGATCGTACAGGACGCCGCCGCCCGGTTCGCCGCGTTCGCGCCACGTACCGACTTTCGGCACAGGCCTGAAACGGTCGTAATGCGATTCGAAGGACACGATGCGCCCGAGCGAACAGGAGGCAATCAGCTTTCGAACAGTAAGAAAATCTCCGTCCCAGCGGCGATTCTGGAAAACGGTCAGCAGCCGCCCGCGCTCCTCCGCCAGCTGAATCAGCGTTCTGGCTTCCTCGGAGGTCGTCGTGAAGGGCTTGTCGATGACCACATCGCGACCGGCCAGCAGGCAGCGCTGCGCCAGATCGAAATGAGAGAGATTTGGCGTGGCGATCACGCACAAGCGAATCTGCTCGTCTTCCAGAAGTTCGTCGATGGTCCGCATAACGCGAACGCCGGGATACTTCTGCGCTGCGAGCGTGCCGTGGCGTTCCAGGATGCAGGCCAGTTCAAATTCAGGCACAGCACGGATAAGTGGAGCGTGAAATACCTGTCCGGCCAGGCCGAAACCGATGAGGCCCGCGCGCACTGCGCAGCTAGGCATCTAAGATTTCCGTTGTATCGACTGGGAGCGCGAGGCCCTTTTCCTTGTACTCCGTGGAAATCATTTCGAAAACAATGTTCAGCTCCGACAATGCCTGCTCGCGAGTCGGCATCAACGCGTAGCATCCGGAAATGGCAGGAATTTCCGCCACCCAGGAACTTTCGCATTGCCGATAGACCACAATTTTATAATTTTCGAGCGACATGGTACTTCCTGCCGTTTATGACCAGCAGTTCAAGTGGATTTATTCTTCTCGAGTTCTTCGGTAAGCGCGGGAACAATTTCGAAAATGTCGCCGACGATGCCATAGTCGGCGACTTCGAAAATCGGCGCATTTTGGTCTTTGTTGATTGCGGCGATGACGCGCGATCCCTTCATTCCCACCACGTGCTGGATGGCGCCGCTGATTCCCAGCGCCAGATAAAGTTTAGGGGCAACCGTTTGCCCGGAGCTTCCGACCTGGCGGTCCATCGGCAGCCAACCTTCGTCGCAGATGGGGCGCGAGGCCGCGAGTTCGCCGCCCAGAAGTTTCGCAAGTTTCTCCGCCATGGGGATATTTTCCGGCGCTTTGATACCGCGTCCGACCGAGACGATAATCGGCGCTTGCGTCAGGTCCACGGCCTGCTTGGCTTCGCGGAAAATCTCCAGCGGCTTGGTGCGAATCTGTGCCGGCTTCAGTTCGACTTGCAATGCAGTAACCGTCGCCTTGGATGCGCCTTGCGCAACCAAATCCGCGCGAAACGCTCCGGCCTGAAATGTCGCGAACCACGGCGACGCGCCTTCGAATACCACGTCCGCCACGGTCTTGCCCTGAAACATCTGGCGGACAAAAATCAGTTTTCCATTTTCGTATCGGCACGCAACGCAATCGCCGATCATTCCCTTGCCGAGCGATGCCGCAAGTTGCGGCGCGAAATCGCGCACCTGATACGTGTGCGGCAGTAAAACTAAATCCGGTTTCACCTGCGCGATCGCCTGCTGCAGCGCCAAAGTAAATCCGTCCGGAGTATAGGCTGCGAGCAGATCATGTTCGATGAGCAGCACTTCATCGAGCTTTTTTGCGGCAAGCTCATCGGCCAACGTCGCGACATTCTTACCGATGACAATTACAGTGAGGCGGCCTTTCGTTTCTTCGGCAATCAACTGCGCAGCGGCCAATGTTTCAAACGCCGCGCTGTTCCACTTCCCGTCGCGCTGTTCGGTAATCAGGAGGATGTTCATCGTCGGCATGTCCGGATTACAGCACTCGCGCTTCGTGCTTCAGTTTTTCCAGCAGCTTTGTGGCGGCTTCCTTCGGCGTGCCGGTCAAGAATTCCGTCTTCTTGGTTTTGGACGGCACGTAAATCCGCTCGATGCGCTGCGTGGGCTCATTCGGAATGCCCAGCGACTCGCGCGTAATCGTTGCGATTTCTTTTTTCTTGGCCGCCATGATGCCCTTCAGCGTTGCGTAGCGAACCTTGTTTATGCCGGATTGAATTGTGAGCAGTGCAGGAAGCGGAAGCTCGACCCACTGGAACCAGCCGGCCTCGAGCTCGCGCTTCAAGCGCAGGCGATCGCCCTGCACATCGATCTGCATAATGAGCGTCGCGTGGGGCAGCTTAAGCAATTCTGCGAGCAACACGCCTGTCTGCCCAAAGCCGTTGTCATCGCTCTGCAATCCGGTGAGGACCAGGTCCGGCTTCTCGCGCTCGATCGCAGCGGCCAGCAATTTTGCCGCGCCCAAAGGATCGAGCGTGTACGCCTTATCGTCGGCGATATGAATTGCGCGGTCGGCCCCTTTGGCGAGCGCTTCTTTGATCGTCTGCTTCACGCGGTCCGGGCCCATCGACACGGCGATGACTTCGCCGGAATGTTTTTCCTTCAGGCGCAGGGCTTCCTCGAGCGCGAAGCTGTCCGGCTCGTTCATTTCAAATCCGATGTCGGTTTCACGGATCCAGCCGCCATCGACAATCGCGAGGGGAGCATCCTTGGCGGGAACTTGCTTGATGCAGACTACAATCTTCACGCTGCCCCCTTTTACGTCGCGCTTAACTTAGCGGGATGCCCAATGCTTGAATAACAAAGCGGCGTTGGTTCCACCAAACCCAAATGAGTTCGAAAGCGCGTATTCGACATCGGCTTTTCGCATGTGATTCGGCACATAGTCGAGATCGCATTCCGGGTCTGGATTTTCCTGATTGATCGTGGGAGGCAACGCCTGATCGCGCAGGGCCAGCACGCTAATGCCGGCTTCGAGGCCACCCGCGCCGCCGAGCAGGTGTCCGGTCATGGACTTGGTCGAGCTAACGGCAATTTTTTTTGTGTGCTCGCCAAAGACCCGCTTCATGGCACGAGTTTCGATGGCGTCGCCCAGCGGCGTCGAAGTGCCATGGGCGTTGACGTAGCCGATCTGTTCCGGCTCGATTTGGGCGTTGCGAATGGCCGCGCGCATCACGCGGTATGCGCCGTCGCCATCTTCCGCGGGAGCGGTGATGTGGTGTGCATCACCCGACATTCCGTAACCGGAAATCTCAGCCAGAATGTTAGCGCCGCGCCGTTGCGCGTATTCCAGCGATTCGAGCACGAGAATTCCCGCGCCTTCGCCGATCACGAATCCGTCGCGCTCGGCATCGAACGGACGGCTCGCCCGTTCGGGTTCGCTGTTCCGCGTGGAGAGCGCCTTCATCGCGGCGAATCCGCCCACACCCATCGGGGTGATGGCCGCTTCCGCGCCGCCGCAGATCATCACTTCGGCGTCGCCGTGCTGGATCAGACGAAAGGAATCCCCGACTGCATGCGCCGATGCCGAACAAGCCGTCGCCGTCGCCGAATTCGGGCCTTTTGCGCCGTAGCGGATGGAAATATGCCCGGAGGCCAGATTGATAATTGCCGCGGGAATGAAAAATGGGGAGATGCGTCCGGGGCCGCCCTGAAGCAGTTTCGAATGCTCGCGTTCGATGACGTCGAATCCGCCGATGCCGCTGGCCACGTACACGCCGGTCGATTCGGCCGTATCCGGCGTAACCTTCATATCCGCCATGCGCACTGCGAAGTCGGTCGCCGCCAGCGCGACCTGGATGAACCGCCCCATCTTCTTGAGCTCTTTTTTCTCGACCCAGTGCAAAGGCTCAAAATCGCGGACTTCGCCGGCGATGGTGCAGTCGAAGCCTGTGGTGTCGAAATGAGTAATGGAGCGAACGCCGCTCTTCCCCGCCAGGAGGTTCTTCCACACTTCATCGGTGCCGATCCCCAGACCGCAGACTAAACCGACACCCGTTACTACGACCCGACGGCTCAAATCAGAAATTCTCCCGATGGCAATTCGGCGGCCGGCAAACTACTTCTTGGGGCCGTGCTTGGTGATGTACTCGACAGCGTCTTTTACCGTAGCTATTTTCTCGGCATCCTCGTCGGGAATTTCGATCCCGAAGGCCTCTTCAAAGGCCATGACGAGTTCAACCGTGTCCAGGGAATCCGCGCCCAGATCGTCCACAAAGGAAGCGGTGGGCGTCACTTCGCCCTCATCCACTCCCAGTTGCTCGACGATAATCTGCTTTACCCGCTCATCTACACTTGCCATTCTGTTTTGCCTCCGCTGTTCGCTATGCGCGGCTTCGTGTGACGTAGTTCAAACCGCTTCGTGTATTGAAATTTAGGCCCCGCATATTCTATGTATCGCTTTGCCCAAGGTCAACTTAACTCTCACTTCTTTCGAAGCTTTTCCGCAACAACTGTGCCGATTGCGCGTGAATCGCGGCGACTCATCTATCCCATGCGCAAGCCGCCGTTCACATCGAGAACAGCGCCAGTAATGTATCCCGCCTCTTCGCTGGCAAGGAATACGATCGCTGCGGCAATCTCCGCGTCAGTTCCCATGCGACCCAGTGGAATTTTTGCGAGCAAGGCATCCTTCACATTTTGTGGCAACGGGTCGGTCATAGGAGAAACGACGAAGCCCGGCGCAACCGCATTCACTGTGATATTGCGCGAAGCGATTTCCGTGGCGAGGGCCCGTGTCAAACCGATCAATCCCGCTTTTGCCGCCACGTAATTCACCTGTCCCGCGTTTCCAGTTTCGGCTACGACGGAAGTCACGTTGATAATCCGGCCGTACCGTGCGCGCATCATCACAGACATGGCCTGCTGTGCGCACCAATGCGCCCCGGTTAAATTAGTCCGCAGCACCGCGTCCCAATCATCGGCCTTCATGCGAACTGCCAACCCATCGCGCGTAATCGCCGCATTGTTCACGAGAATGTCCAGCTTCCCAAATTTTTCAATCGCCTTGCGAAACCCGTCTTTGATCTGTTGAGCGTCGGCCACGTCCATGGGAATCGCCAGCGCTTCGCCGCCGGCACCGGAAATTTCCGCGACAACGGCGGCCAATTTGTCGGCATTCCGCGCGGCAACCACCACGCGCGCGCCCGCCTGCGCGAGTGCAAGCGCCGTAGCGCGCCCGATCCCCTGGGAAGCGCCAGTTACCAGCGCAACTCTATCTTTTAGGCTGAACATGGATGGTATTCAGTAGCACAGACTTCAGTCTGTGCTCATTTGGTTTCAGTACTTTAGAGAAACCCAAACCCGCACAGGTTGAAACCTGTGCCACGTTACACCTCGGCCGCCTCGCTTTGCGCCTGCGCCAACTTCTCCAGTGTCGCGCGAAGTGACTTTTCATCCTCAACATTGAACACATGAACCGAGCGATCGATCTGCCGCAAAAGCCCTGTAAGCACGCGTCCCGGTCCCACTTCGACAAACGTATTCACTCCCTGATCGATAAGTTCTCGAACCGACTCTTCCCATCGTACTGGCAGAGTCACCAGACGAATCAGCGATTCGCGAGCCTCGTCGCCGTCGGTGATGACTTCCGCATCCACGTTGTTCACCAGCGGCACGCGCAAGGGATGGAATGTCACGGCGCGGAGGTCAGCTTCTAGTTTCTGCTGCGCCGGCAGCATCAGGGGACTATGAAACGGCGCGGACACAGCAAGCATCACGGCGCGCTTGGCGCCTCCCGCGGAAGCCATCTCCACGGCCCGCTTCACTGCTTCCGCATGCCCCGAAATCACGGTCTGCTCTGGGGAATTTAGATTCGCTGGCGCGACCACCTGACCACTGGCGGCCTTACGGCAAATATCCGCAACTTGCGCAGGCGCCAGTCCCATGATGGCCGCCATCGCGCCGATTCCGTCCGGCACTGCGGTCTGCATGTAGGCGCCACGATTCCGCACCAGGCGCACGGCATCGGCAAATTCCAATCCGCCTGCGGCTACCAGCGCGGAAAATTCGCCCATGCTATGTCCGGCGACAAAATCGAGACGCACGCCATTCTCTTCCAGCACGCGGCAAGCGGCCACCGAAACCGTCAAAATGGCCGGCTGAGTATTTGCGGTCTGCTTCAGGGCTTCTTCGGTGCCCGTGAAGCACACCTCCGATATGGAAAACCCAAGGGCCTTGTCCGCTTCATCAAACACACGCCGAGCCGCCGGGAACTTATCGGCCAGGTCTTTGCCCATGCCCGGGTACTGAGAAGCCTGTCCCGGAAATAAAAATGCTAATTTTCCCATTGAATGAACCGCCGTTTCGTTGCTTAGGCTTCCACAGCGACTGGAAGCGAGGAAAGCTCCTGCTCGATTCTTTCGTTGACCCCGCCGCGAACCAATTCCATCGCCACCCGGATGGCATTCTTGATGGCGTGGGCATTCGAACTTCCATGCCCGATGATCGTTACGCCGCGTACGCCCAGCAAAGGCGCGCCACCGTATTCCGAGTAGTCAATTTTCTTTCGAAAGTTCTTGTACGCCTTGCGAGACAGGACATAGCCCACCTGCGAGCTCAAAGTACTCTGCAGGGCGTCTTTCAGCAAGGCGACGATATGCTGCGCGACCCCCTCGCTGATTTTCAGGGCGATGTTCCCGATAAATCCGTCGCAAACGATGACATCCACCGTGCCGCCGAAGATTTCGCGGCCCTCGACATTTCCCACAAAGTTCAGCGCGGATTGTTTCAGGCGCGCATGCGCCTCACGCGTCAATTCATTACCCTTCATTTCCTCTTCGCCGATCGACAGCAACGCCACCTTCGGTCGCGCGGTTCCAAAGATCGCCCGGTAGTATATCTCTCCCATCACCGCAAACTGCAACAGGTGCGCGGCTTTGGAGTCGACGTTGGCGCCGACGTCCAGCAGGACCGCTGTCCCGCCACGCGAAGTGGGAAACGGAGCGGCCAGCGCCGGCTTATCCACCGAAGGAAGCGTGCCCAGGCCAAAGCGGGCGACGGCCATCACTGCTCCCGTATTGCCTGCGCTCACCAAGCCTTCAGCCTGACCATTGCGGACCAGCTTCGTGGCCACGTGCGCCGAGCTGTCCTTTTTCTTTCGAAACGCGTGCGAAGGCGAGTCGGTCATCGTGATGACTTCGCTCGCAGGAACGATTTCGATGGGCAACCCGCGATGGGGATGCCTCGCAAGCTCGCGCTTGATTTCCGGAGCAAGGCCTACCAGCAGGATGCGGACGCCAAATTCGCGCGCCGCTGCAACCGCTCCCTCTACCTCGGGTCGCGGTGCGTGATCTCCCCCCATGGCATCCACTGCGATGGTGATCATCCAGATCTCCAGCGGAACCCTATACAGGGCGCCGCGAGCTTTTCGGCGTCAGGCCTTGATGTCCACAGCTTCCCGGCCCTTATATACGCCGCAATGAGGGCAAACCTGGTGAGGCTGCTTCATTTCATGGCAGTTCGGGCACTTCGCCAGCGCGGGCGCAGTCAGGAAATCGTGCGCGCGCCGCTTGTTCTTACGAGCGTGTGAGTGGCGTCGTTTTGGATTGGGCATGCAAACTCCTTCTCTTGACCCCGGATCGAATGGGGCATTCTAGTGTGTTTCCCTGATTTCTACTATTGCTTTTTGAGCCAGTCCTGCTTCAGACGCGCCAAGGGCGCCATTCGCGGGTCGGTGACGTGGACTTCGCAGCGGCATTCCTCGTTATTCAGGTTGACGCCGCACTGCGGGCATAGCCCCCTGCAGTCGCTGCGACAGATGGCTTTCATGGGTAGCGCCAGCAGGACTTGCTCGGCCAGAACGTCGGCCAGGAATAGCCCTTCCCCTTCGAAAAACGCAATTTCCGTATCGTCCAGCTTCAGCCGCTCTTCTTCTTCCTTGGTCATGGTGGAGACGGGCCGGTAAAACAGGTCAAACTCCCGGCTAACGTCTTCGCTCACGGGCTCCAGGCACCGCGCACAGTTCATTTCCAGCCGCGTGTGCAACTCACCGGTAACGCGTATCTGGCCTTCGAGCAACTCGGCCGTCGCGCGGACCTCAAGAGGCTCCGACTGCCGGAAATCGCCAGTGTGGTAATCAACCGTACCGGGCGCATAACTCTTTCGTATGCGAATCTTACGGGCGGCTAGCTCTTTGACGTCCAGGAACATTCGTTTTGCCTTGATTCCCGGGAGTCCCCGACACTCCCACTAAAATCCATTATATGTCCCAACCCAGTGATGTCAAGGAAGCTACCGGACGGTTACGCAGAGTTTGTTCGAAACAGATAAGCCCGAAAGTGAGCGTGCTACGTCTTCCTGCCGGGGGATCGGGGGGGCTAATGGGTCGCCGTAGCCGAGTTCGCCCCCAGCAGATCCTGGTGCTGGCGCAGGAGGAAATGATCGGTCATCCCGGCGATGTAATCGGAGACGACGCGATTGGCCTCCCCCTTGATCGCCCGTTCGGCGTAAGACTTCGGCATGGCTTCCGGATGGGCCAGGTAGTATTCGAACAATTGCCCGAGCGCTTCCACCGAACGCTCGCGGTCCATCACAATGGCTGGATGATTGTAGAGGCGCTGCAGCAGGAATCTCTTCAGCGCCGCATTTTGTGAGCCGACCTGCGAACTGAATCCCGCCAGGCGGTGCGGCCACCGCCGCACGTCCTCAACACTGCTGACTCCGGACGCAACCGCCTGCGCCCGCGTATTCTCAATCAGGTCGGTTGCCAGGCGATTCAGAATCCCGCGGATCGCGGCATTGAATTTTAATTTCTCCAGACCGCGCGGGTAGCTGCGTTGCACCTCTTCGTAGATTTCCGCGAACATCGGGACATCGGAACAAATCGCTTCGATATTCAGCAGCTTGGATTCGTAGCCGTCATCCAGGTCCGCCGTGTTATAGGCAATCTCATCGACAAAATTAATCAACTGAGCTTCCAGGGGCGGACGCCGGTCGAGCAGAAATTCGGCCAGTTCAGGATACTTCGCTTCGTCATAGTCGCGAGAATGCTTGACGATGCCCTCGCGGACTTCGAACGTCAGGTTGAGCCCCGCAAAATCCAGGTAGCTGAGTTCGAACTGATCCACAATATGAAGGGCATGAAGATTGTGGTCGAAACGGCCGCCGAGCGAACGCAATAGCGAGTCCAGTTTGCGTTCGCCGGCATGGCCGAACGGCGGATGCCCGATGTCATGCACCAGTGCCAGCGTTTCGGCCAAATCGGCATTGAGGCCGAGCGTTCCCGCCACAGTGCGGGCAATTTGCGTAACCTCGATCGTATGGGTGAGGCGATTGCGGAAGTGATCGGAAAACCTCGTGGTGAAGACTTGGGTTTTCGCTTCCAGGCGCCGAAATGCCCGCGAGTGAATCACACGGTCGCGGTCTCTTACATAGTCATTGCGGTAAGCATGCGCCGCCTCGGGATAACGCCTTCCCCGCGAGTTTGACGCCTCCATGGCATAAGAAACCAACGACATATCTGAATTCTATGCCAGAGCGGTCGCCACGCCAAACGCCGTGAGAGGCTATTTCACAGACGATCGCTGCAAGGGCGGCTGGCTACTTCGTCATCGGTCGCCAGATACTTGGAAAGCAGGATCGAAACGTCAGCTTCCCTCAAGTTCCCCTTGGAACGCAACAGGTGAATGAGCCTCAAGGCCAACGCCTGGTCCGTCAAAGCCGGAGCCTCCGGAGCCGCCGTCTTATGAGAACCCTGAATGGGTCCAGGCTCTGCTTCGCCTGTGCCGCCATCCAACCATTGCATCAAAATCAACTCCTGATCGGGGGTTAAGTCGCAAAAAACAAGACCCATACCAATATTCACCTGCCTGAAAACAACACGAGCCGCCGTTTCAATGTTTTCATTACCCAAAGACAACCGAAGTTGAACGCGCGCTTTCTCGGAAAAGGGATTTATTGTGTCAACGTAACAGCCCGAAAGACTCAAATCGGAGCAACGTGCCGTCACACGTGCGCCTGATTGTGCATGGCGCACCGTTGCCGTCGCCGAAAACGAGTGACGCGCAATGACACGTCGCTCTTCATTTTCTTCGGGCCTGCAATCTGCTGTAGCCTCGACACTCAGACGCTCCGGATCTCCACTCCCCTGGAGGACAATTGCTATACCCAAACTGCCGTCGGGTAAATGGTCCACACGCGTGATTTGGCCGTACTCTTCCAGTACCAGCACCGAATCATGCGCTGAGGTATATGGGAATATGACGCGCAGGCGCATCTGTGCGAATAACTGCGCCTTCGGGACTGAAAAATAGAGGCCGTCGCGGGACGAATTCAATGTCCGAACAAACTGCTCGAAATTCCCGTCTTTCGGATCAACCGGACGTAGCCGCGCGGACAGGCTCATGCGCGTGCGCGTGCGTTTTCGGCGTTCCTGGCCATTTGGAGCCGCGCTTGCGTTCAACTTGCCTTGTCGGCCAGAGACTTCCTTCTTATCGTTCTGGGCTACTGCCGGCGAAGTTGCGGCCAGGGTATTCTGCTTGTCACCTCCCGGGTACACCATTCTTATTGTCATTTTCGGGCCCTCCCTCAGGAAACCTGTACTTCTGTTACGAGCATAATGTTCTCAATTATCGACAATCCGCTCAATGGGCTTGGGGAACCATTTTAATGGGTACGCAAGTAATGGGACTAATCCAGGATCATCGGATGCCTTTTCTTTATATGAGTTGTGATCACGTTGAGGCGATTGGGCGATGGTCTTAAAACCATTTTGGGAAGAAAGCGGAAACCTACTAAAACAGAATCCGATGTTCTATACTGGAAATCCGCCAAGACGCGACAGCAGTTGGAGTTCACCCTATGATGCTGCGCGTCGGATACGACATCCAGTTTGAGATTCCGTCTCCGGTCCCCATTGTGGCAATGCTCAATGTGCATCCCTCGCGTGTTGCGGACCTGCGCGCCTCCGATGAATTGCGTATCGAGCCCTGGACGAGTGTGGATTGCTTCCTCGACTCGTTCGGGAATCGCTGCACGCGGTTCGTCGCCCAGCCGGGCACGCTGCGCCTGAGCAACTCCACTCTGATATACGATGCGGGCTACACCGATCCAGTGAAAACCGACGCGCAGGAAATTCCGGTGCAGGAATTGCCCAGCGAAATCCTGCGCTACCTGTTGAACAGCCGCTATTGTGAGGTAGACAGGTTTTCGAATATTGCGGTGGAGATGTTCGGCGGGATTCCCCGCGGATGGGGAAGGGTGCAGGCGATCTGCGACTGGGTGCATTCCAGGGTTAGCTTCGGATATCAGTACGCGCGACCTACCAAAACGGCCTGGGATGTATTCTCCGAAGGGCTCGGGGTGTGCCGGGATTTTCAGCATCTGGCGGTCACTTTGTGCCGCGCCCTGCATATTCCCGCGCGCTATGCGACCGGCTACCTTGGGGATATCAGGATTCCTCCGGTGACGTCCCCCATGGACTTCAGCGCATGGTTTGAAGCGTACCTGGACCATCGCTGGTGGACATTCGACGCGCGTCATAACTACCCACGCTATGGCCGCGTCCTGATGGCCACTGGCCGCGACGCCTCGGACGTTGCAATTACCACTTCGTTTGGAACCGCCAATTTGACGAGCTTCAGTGTGGTAAGCGAAGAAGTGCTGCAACAAGGGGCGAGCAACTTTTAGCCGGCCAAAAAAATAGAGGAGCGCAAAATCCGCTCCTCTATCCTTCAAATTTCCGAAGTAAAACTCTTACATCGTTCCTTCCAGGAAGGTGCGGAGATTCCTGGAACGCGAGGGATGGCGCAGCTTGCGCAGCGCCTTGGCTTCGATCTGGCGGATGCGTTCGCGAGTGACTGCGAACGAATGGCCCACTTCTTCCAGCGTGTGCTCGGAGCCGTCTTCCAGGCCGAAGCGCATCTTGATGACTTTTTCTTCGCGCGGCGTGAGCGTCTTTAGCAGTGACGCGGTCTGCTCCTGCAGGCTGATGCTGATTACCGCATCGGAGGGAGACACAGAAGACTTGTCCTCGATGAATTCCCCCAGGTGCGAATCCTCTTCTTCGCCGATGGGAGTTTCCAGCGAGATGGGTTGCTGCGCAATCTGCTTGGTCTTGCGGACCTTGTCGGTCGGAACTCCGAGGCGCTTGGCGATTTCCTCGGCACTAGGTTCGCGACCAAGTTCCTGAACCAACTGGCGGCTGGTTCGAATCTGCTTGTTGATCGTTTCAATCATGTGCACGGGCACGCGGATGGTGCGGGCTTGGTCCGCAATAGCGCGCGTTACGGCCTGTCGAATCCACCACGTTGCATAGGTCGAGAACTTGTAGCCGCGCCGCCATTCGAACTTGTCGGCGCCCTTCATTAAGCCGATGTTGCCCTCCTGAATTAGGTCCAGGAACTGCAATCCGCGGTTGGTATATTTCTTGGCGATGGAAACGACGAGGCGCAGGTTGGCCTCGACCATTTCCTTCTTGGCCTGATCCGCTTCCGCTTCTCCCCGCAGAACCACCTGGAGCATGCGCTTCAGAGTGGTCAGCCCTGTCTCGCTGGAAACTTCGATTTCGTATAACTCGGCGCGGCGCGCGCGCAATTCCTTGCGCGCCTCGGCAGCGTGATCGCCCTTGGAGGCCTCGGCGCGGCGCTCGAGCTTGACGATTTCGCGTTCCAAAGATTGCAGGCGCTCGACCGTGCTGCGAATCTTGCTGATCAGCCGCTTTTTCTCAATGGGATGGAAATCGATCGAACGCACCAGCTGGGACATCTCGATTCGCGTCCGGGCCAGGTGATTCCGGTGCCGCAGGTAAACTTTCTTCTTCGCTTTCGGAATTTTCTCCAGCTGCGCGGCCTGCTTTAGGGCAATGGGGTACAGATGTTCAATTTTCGAGATAATCTTCAGAACTTCACGGGTCTTGTTTTCGGTTTCCTCTTCAGTCAGCTCTTCCTGGTCGAATTGAATGATTTTCTTGATCGACAGAGTCCCGGCGCGAAGCTCCTCGGCTACGGAGATCAGTTCCTTGAGAACGATAGGGGAGCGAGAAATCGTTTTGAGCACCATTAGATGCCCACGCTCCATGCGCTTGGCAATGGCGACTTCATCCTGGCGCTTGAGCAGGGGAACCGAACCCATTTCCCGCAGATAGAGGCGAACCGGATCGTTGTTCTTATCGAGCATCCCCGGCGTAAGGTCGAGTTCGCCTTCTTCGGCGACTACGGCGCCCTCGGGCCAGTCCTGAACAGTAGGTGCGGAAACAATGGGGTCTGCCGCAGCGTGGCCGGCCTTGGCGGCAGCCAAGTCATCATAGATCTGGATTCCGATGCGTTCGAACGTCGAGAGTAGATCGTCGATTTCTTCGGTGGAATGCAGCTCCGCGGGAAGCACTTGTTCCACTTCCTCAGCAAGCAAATATCCACGCTCTTTGCCAACAGCAATCAAGCTGCGGACTTGTTCGCGCATCTCTTCGGTTGTCAGTGACAAGTAATTCTCCCCCTTATGAAAAAACTGGTCAACCCCTGCAGTCGATTCAGGCGCACGCGCAGATCAAGCTCAGGTACTCGCGACCGGACCAGGGGAAATCACTACTACCTGATTATTAGAGTCAATTCGAAGGCTTTTGGTGACATGCTTTTGTCCCCAATTTTGATTATCTAGCTTATTTTTCTATTAGATAAAATGGGGACGAACCCCTAAGCCATCGCTCCCTATGTCTTTAGGAGCATCTATAATCCTTCGACGGAACACCTGAAAAATGGTTTGCGTTCGATTAGTTCCTAACATCCCTAAGAAACCACTAACAATCGCGAGCCGCAGTATCTCATGTTTTTGTGTTATCGGCAAAAAAAAAGACCCCTGTAGGGCGCATACCTGTACGGCAGCGGAGTCTATGCAGGAAAATGGCCCAATATTTAGCTAAGTCCAATAAAATGAACAAACAACAGAAAACTGCAACACCGTATGACAATCGGGTGATTCTCTGGCAAATCAGTTCCTTCTGTTGAAAACGCCGCTAGGTCTTGGAGTTCAAGAGTTGGAGGCCCTCATCGGCTTTCTCGGCTGCCGGGGTATCGGGAAAGTCTTGTTTCAACTGATTGTAAAGCTTGACGGCTTGGGCTGGATCCGCCTTGCGATAGTAATCCGCGAGGGTAAGCATGACCATGGCTTTTGGCACAAAGATCGTCGGCTTATCCTCGAGCTGCTTGTAAAGCGCCACAGCCTCGGAACCCTTTCCATTCTGGACATATACGGCCGCCAGTTGAAAACGCGCCAGGCCGGACAGGGTCTCATCCTTGATTGAATCCAATTGCTTCAGATTCTTTTCGGCTTCGTCATAGCGATTCAGATGCTCCTCAGACAGGGCTGCGTAATATCGCGCCAGTTGGCCCGGCTGGGTTCGCCCATACAGATTCGTTACTTCCGTGAACTTCTTTTCAGCGTCGGTGTATTTGTTTTTTTCATCGACGTAGGTCAGTTCGCCGGGCTCGGTTGGTTCTCCCGCTGCACGGACGCGGGCCTGAAAGATCTTCATGGCGTCGTCGAGCGCCGCATTTGCTTTTGCGGTCTGGCGATTCGAATAGCTGCTCCAGCCAAAGACCGCAAGCGCTACGACTAGCGCGACACCCAGGACTATCCACAATAGTTGTTGGTGCGAAGCAACCGACTCGACGCCGTGAACGAATGTTTCACGGATTTCGTCCTTCTTCAGGTCCTTGCGCGAAATATGCTGCGCCACAGATTCAGTCCTCCAATGATTTTTGAATGTGTAATCGTACCACAGGTCGGGGCCTGGGGCTGGGTTGCCGTCCCAGACATAAAAAAGGCCCTGCCCGATGGAGCCGGACAGGGCCGTCAGGATGGGGGCCCAATTACACAGCGGTAACGTTTTCGGCCTGATAGCCCTTCGGTCCTTGCTTGACCTCGAACTCAACCATCTGGCCTTCGTTCAGCGTCTTGTATCCGTCCATCTGGATGGCGGAGAAGTGAACGAACACGTCTTCTCCCGACTGGCGTTGGACGAACCCGTACCCCTTCGATGCATTAAACCATTTCACTACACCTTGTTCTCTGCTCAACTTATTAGCTCCTCGTTCTTGAGCGGTCGCTGTTTGCCGGGAGTAACACCAGTCGGTGGCAGAATAAAGCCCGCGCCGCGGGTCTTCGAGCACCTCACGGAATTACTGGACCCACAAAAGCGGGCCATGAATACACCAAAAAAAAGAGCCTGTCCAGAGGAATTCCCGTTTCGGGCATTTCGTGCAACTCACTGATAACAATCAGCCTAACTCGAATCATTTCATCTGAGTTAATACCGAATAACTAAAAGCTGGCGAGCGCCTGGCCTTCGTTGTTGTGGATATCGAAGACGGCGTACAACTTGGTGATCTGAAGAAGGTCGCTGATTTTCTTATTTACGTTCAGGAGCTTCAATTCGCCGTTCTTGCTTTTCACCTGGCGGTATCCGCTCACGAGTTCTCCGAGGCCCGTGCTGTCGAGATAATTCACGGCGGAAAAATTGAGTAAGAGTTTAAGGTTCCCCTTGTCGAGGTTGTCGCGAATCAGGTTGTGCAGGACTACGCTGCCGTCGCCTAGCGCGATGCGCCCATCCAGATCGATTACAGTTATGCCATCGATTTCGCGGCTGGATGCTTTCAAAGACATCGCAAAACCCTTCCTGACCTAACATCGAACTTACCTTGCGGCGACTTTAGAGGCGGTATCGCTTGGCCATAATCACTTCGGCGCCGCCGGTCTTCCCGGTCTGGACCTCAAATTCGTCCATAAACGCCCTCATCAACAGGACGCCTCGGCCGGAATCGCCCAGCATATTGTCGTCATGCCGGGGATCGGGGACGTCATCGACGCAGTATCCAGCACCCTGATCCATAACGCGAATGACGAGCTTTTCCTCTGTCAATTCGAACGTGATGTGGATTTTCTTTTCGCGCTGCTGTTCATTGCCGTATTGGAACGCGTTCATCACGCCTTCATGGACGGCCAGACCGATTTTGTACTGATCGTCTTCGCTAAAGCCCGCCGAGGCAGCAAGGCGCACACCCATTTCCTCAGCGAGGGCGATACTTTCGATCAGTGTCTCCAGTACGACTTCAATCCGCTTTGATTTTGAGGACATCCAGCAGTATGGACCCCGGCTAAACGACCGATATAGGTAACATAACGCCTTTAGACTAGCAAATCCCGCGTCGATTCTAGCAGAATTTAGAGGTTCCGCGACTGCAACTGCCGGGAGGCATCCTGACCGCCGCGCCGGTTGATATTCGCGCGTGGTTTATTCCGTCTCCGTGGCGCAAAAATGTTAAGTTCTAAGGCTCGCATTTTATGGGTTCCTACTTACTTCTCGCCGTGAGTGCATTCGCTGCCGGGATGATCAATTCTGTGGCGGGCGGAGGCTCGTTCTTCACGTTTCCCGCGCTGGTTTTCACCGGAGTGCCGTCGATTATTGCCAACGCGTCGAGCACCATGGCTTTGTTTCCGGGGAGTTTCACCAGCGCCTGGGAGTATCGGGACGATTTTAAGAAATCCGGAGATTTCCCGTTCCGTCCGATGCTGCTGGTAAGTCTGGCCGGCGGAATTGCCGGGGCGCTGCTGTTGCTCCATACGCCGCAGAGAACCTTCGACGGGATGATTCCGTGGTTGATGCTTGCGTCAACGCTTTTGTTCACGTTTGGCCCGAAGATTTCACCGATCCTCGATCGCCTGTTTCACATCGGCCCCGTAACGCTGATTTGTATTCAGGCCGTCGTGGCCATATACGGGGGTTACTTTGGAGGGGCGATCGGGATTGTGATGCTCGCGGCGTGGTCCTTGTTTGGCATGAAGGATATCCATGTAATGAATGCGAACAAGACGCTGCTGGGCGGGGCGATGAACGCGGTCGCGGTCGTCTTGTTCATTATCGCGCGAAAAATTTGGTGGCATCAGACGTTGGTGATGCTGGTTGCCGGAGTGATTGGGAGTTATGTGGGGGCGCGATCTGCGAAGCGGACTAATCCTCGTTATATTCGCATCGCCGTTTCAGTGATTAGCGCGGGGATTACTATTGCGTTCTTTTTGCGGCGTGGTTAGGTTTTAGTGGGACAGACTTCAGTCTGTCCGCTTTGCTCACACTTTTGAAAACCAAAAGCGAACAGACTGAAGTCTGTTCTACCTAGGACGCTTTTTCCTGCGCATAAACCTGGTATTCCTCGTAGGGGCCTTTGAAGTCTTCGATGTGGCCGCCGCTGAAATGCCAGATGCGGGTGGCTACCTCGTCGATTACGTCGTGGTCGTGCGTCACCAGTAACACGGTGCCTGGGTACTTTTGCAGGGCGATGTTTAGCGCATTGATAGATTCCAGATCCAGGTGGTTTGTGGGTTCGTCGAGGACCAGAACATTCGGTTTCTGCAGCATGAGCTTGCAGAAAATCAGGCGCGCGGACTCACCGCCGGAAAGTGCATTGGTGGACTTCAAGGCGTCCTCGCCGCTGAACAGCATCTGTCCGAGCAGACCTCGCAGTTCCTCCTGCGAGGCTTGCAGATCGAACTGGTGCAGCCACTCGATGTTGGTGGTGCCTTTGGTGATGGAGTCCGTGTGATCCTGGGAGAAGTAGCCTACGGCCACTTCATGGCCCCACTTTACGGTACCGCCATCGATTTCAAATTTCTTGTCAGCATCGTCCACATAGCCGGTCGCATTGCGCAGCAGCGATTTTAAGAGCGTGGTCTTACCCGCGCCGTTGCGGCCCATCAGGGCGATTTTTTCTCCGCGCTCGACACTTGCGGTGAATGGATGGATTACCTTCACACCATCGTAGGATTTGGTCACGCCTTTGAAATCGAGCGGGTGTCGTCCTGACGGAACCTTCATGTCAAAACGGATGTAGGGTCGGGCGATATTGGATCTAGCCAATTCCGTGGCCTGGATACGCTCGACTTCCTTCTTGCGCGACGTCACTTGCGAGGAGCGGGTACCGGCCGAGAAGCGCGCGATGAACTCGTTCAACTGGGCGATTTTCTTTTCGCGCACAGCATTGTCCGCTTCGATACGGGAGCGAATCTGCGTCTTGGCGAGGACCATATCGTCATAGCCGCCGTTGTACATGATCACGGTCTGATAGTCGATGTCGGCAATGTGCGTGCAGATGCTGTTGAGGAAATGGCGGTCGTGCGAAATTACGATCAGCACGCCTTCGTATTCGTGCAGATACTCCTGAAGCCAATGCACCGAATCGAGGTCCAAGTGGTTGGTGGGCTCGTCCAGCAGCAGCGCCGGAGGGTTGCCGAACAACGCCTGGGAAAGCAGCACGCGGACTTTCTGGCCGCCCTGCAATTCGCTCATCTTGCGTTCGTGCAAGGAGGCTTCGATTCCCAACCCGTCGAGCAGGACCGCCGCATCGGCTTCTGCCGTATAGCCACCCTCTTCGCCCACGATTCCTTCGAGCTCGCCGAGGCGCATGCCGTCCTTGTCGGTGAGCTTGTCGTGGGGCTTGGCGTACAGCTCGTCGCGCTCCTGCAGGGCCTTCCACAGAGGAGCGTTGCCCATAATCACGGTATCGATTACACGGAATTCGTCAAAGGCGAACTGGTCCTGGCGCAACATACCGAGTTTCTTGGGTCGCGTAATTGAACCTTTGGTCGGTTCGAAATCGCCTGCCAAAATCTTCATCAATGTTGACTTGCCGGCGCCATTGGGCCCGGTGATGGCGTAGCGGCGTCCCGCCATGAAGGAACAGGTGACGTCCTCGAACAGGATTCTGCCGCCAAAACGCATTGTGATGTTGTTCACTGAAAGCATCGTTTTCGATTATATCTTGAAAACGCTGAATGTGCATGCTGGGTTGAGGGCAATCGACGCTTGGGGCGTCAATGTTCTGTAACCCTTTGCCTTAGTGTAGGATGAAGCTCACAGATTCGAACGCTTCTTAGGAGATGCCCGCTGCGCCGATGATTGTGAAGGGCTACTTCCGGATCCTCAGCTTCTACGATATTGCCGATTCCATTGACGTGCAGAAGTTGCTGGCCATTCTCGGCCCCGCTGCGGCTCGGCGGTCTCCGGCGTTCACTCACCGTACTCCCGAATATGCGCAACCCCAGCATGCACCCATCGTGGAAGCCGCAGGGCCGCTGGATCTCCCCACCGGCGACAAACTCGATGCCCGGATCAAATACTATTGGTTTGGCGTCGTGAGTGTGGAGCTTTCCGTAGTATTCGAATGTGACTTCGAATCCCTGTTTCATCAATCCTATCGCTGGATGAACGCTCCGGAAGTCGAAGAGGCCTCTGAGTCGGTGCTGCGGGGTCGCATCGATCGGATTCGCCCGGTGCTGACCCGGCCTTCGAAAAAGTGGCTGGATGAAGACTACCTGGTGATCGATATTCAATCGGCGCAATTCCCGGATGGACGATCCGCCACTGCCGCTGAGATGCTGGACTTGCATGCCGATCAGATCACGCAAGCGATACGCGGCGAACTCGTTACGCTTTCGGTGGCTGAGCGTGAGGAAGTCGTATGCTCCGCGATGTCCTACTATCCCGGGGACTTGGTTGTCGTTGGCTGGGCGGCGGCACTGGTGTATGACAAGCCTGAAGTCACCGGAGCCGTAATCGATCTGCTGGAATACGCGAACACGCAGCTTCTGGAATTTCGCTATTACGACGAACTGCTCACCAATCTGCTAACGAATGTTTACAGCTCCTTGGAGGGGCATGAGAGTTTCTGGTCGCGCTGGCGATTGGCGCGGCGGGCGGGGCGGGTGAATCGAATTCGCCTGGACATCATGGACCTGGCGGAAAGAACCGAGTATGCGGTGAAATATATTAGCGACACGTACTACGCCCGCGTGTACCGCGTCAGCTCGGCGCGAATCGGGGTCACCGATTATCAGGCGCTAGTGGACGAAAAATTGAAAACGGCCGGAGAGCTATACGAATTCATGGTCTCGCAGTTCAATGAGCGCCGCATGTTTGCTGTGGAAGTGTTCGTGGCGATCCTCGTGCTGCTCGATGTCATCTTGCTGTTGCGAGGCAAGTAGGGCGTGAGCGGGCCTGTAGGAATCCTGGTTCACGGGGACAACCACTTCATCGTGCACGGCCCGCTGCCTGAACGCGAGACCGCGCTGGCGCTTGCCTGGCACTGGTCCATTATACAAATCGGGCGGACCACGCCGGTAGATCTGCAAGAGTGGAGCATCAGCACGCGAGAGTTTCGCGAGAACCTGGTGTGGGCGGTGATTGTGCCCGGCGACGGGGAGATTACTCCCGGCGTGGCGCAGCTGTTGGGCGAATTATCGGCCAGAGGTATTGCTGTCCACACTTATTGCTAGAGATTATGTCGTAAAGCGCTTTGTAGCTGTTTTCCCAGCATGAAAAGTCGGCCATCCTGTCGCGCCAACGGCGCGGAGGATACCAGCCCGGGGCAACGCCCCGGGTATCGTCCCGGTTGTAATCGTCCGCACTGAAAGGGCGGAAGGACTCCCTGCGCCCCTTCAGGGCGCACCCCAATCGATTCGTGCCGAAACCCAGGGCGTTGCCCTGGGCTGGTGTCCGACGGCGCTTTCAGCGCCTCAATATATTAATTTTGGTGGACACCTGAAGGGTGCACCTATGACTTTGAATGCTCTTATTTTTCGCGCTTGCGAGCGTTTATGGGATGGTTTCCAATTCTGATTGCCATTTTATCAGAAACCGCGCTCGTTGCGTCTCGCAGTCGGTTAAACTTTTCGCCGAACAGGGAGATCTGTGAATGGACAAGGGGCGCCTGGAAGCATTCAGCGATGGAGTGATCGCTGTCATCATCACGATCATGGTCCTGGAATTGAAGGTGCCTCGCGGATCGGATCTGGGCGCGCTGCGGCAGGTGATCCCCACGCTTCTCAGCTATGTTCTCAGCTTCGTTTACGTTGGGATTTATTGGAACAATCATCATCATATGATGCATGCGGCGCACACGGTAAACGGAGCGATCCTTTGGGCCAATCTTCATTTGCTGTTCTGGTTGTCGCTGGTGCCGTTTGCGACGGATTGGATGGGGGGAAATCACTTTGCAGGCGTGCCTGTCGCGGTTTATGGCTCAATTATGCTAATGGCGGGTGTGGCGTACTTCGTGCTTTCGCGATTGTTGATTTCTCATCATGGGAAGGATTCCGCCCTGGCGGTCGCTTTAGGCAAGGACTACAAGGGGATCGCTTCGTTGATGCTCTACATTGTTGCCATCGTCCTGTCTTTCAAGGATTCGAGAATTTCCATATGGATTTACGTGTTGGTCGCGCTGATGTGGTTTATCCCTGACCGGCGGATTGAAAAGGTGATTGCGAAATAACCGAATGTGGCGTGCCGGCTTCGGAGTGTCGCCTGGGAACGCCAATCTCCCGATTGGCGGTGGCAATGTGGCGCAAAACGCCAATCGGGAAATTGGCGTTCCCAGGTTTCAACCCCCTGCATCGAATTTCTTTGACTCACTTGCGGTTCCGATTTAGATTGGTGCCACTTGAGGAGAATCTTATGAGAAATCTTATCCGGGCTCTGGCGTTGACTTGTTTGCTTGTGCCAGCGGCCTTTGCTGCGCCTCAGCAACAAAGTTCAGAAACTTCCACCGCGCCGCCGTGGGCGTATCCGGTGAATCCTCCGGGCCTTCCGCCCGCGAAGGACGATGGCTCGCTGAAGACGGTTCCGGGCAGTCCGAAGTCCATGACGCTGTCGCAGACGCTGGACGGCTACAACGTGCCGGACTGGCGTCCCGATGGGCATCCTCCGATGCCTGCTGTCGTGGAGCATGGCCGGAAACCGGACTTGCGCGGGTGCGGGTATTGCCATTTGCCGAACGGATTGGGGCGTCCTGAAAACGCCAGTGTTGCGGGTCTTCCTGCGTCCTACATCATGCAGCAGGTGGCGGATTTCCGAAGCGGAGCCAGGAAAAGTTCCGAGCCGAAAATGGGGCCGCCACTGGCGATGGTTGGAATTGCGAACGCCGCTACCGACGAGGATGTGCGGCAGGCCGCGGAGTATTTCTCCTCGCTGAAATTGAAGCCCTGGATCAGAGTTGTCGAAGCGACGACCGTGCCGAAGACACGCGTGCAGGGAAGCATGCTGGTGCCGGACGCGGGCGGCGAGATGGAGCCGATCGGGAATCGCATCATCGAGTTGCCTGAGGATTTGCCGCGAACCGAACTGCGCGATGCGAGCTCCGGATTCGTGGCGTACGTTCCTGTCGGGAGCATCAAAAAAGGGGAAGCGCTGGTCACGACGGGTGGCGGTGGAAAGACAACGCAGTGCGGAGTCTGCCACGGCCCAGACCTGAAAGGCCTTGGGCCTGTGCCGCCGCTTGCAGGACGTTCGCCGAGCTATATTTTCCGGCAGCTGTACGACATCCAGCACGGAACGCGGCACGGGACTTGGACGGAACTGATGAAGGCGCCGCTCGCTCATCTGAGCCAGGACGATCTGATCGCGATTACTGCGTACCTGTCGTCGCGCACACCCTAAGGGTAGTGTTCTAGCGCCGCATCGAGTCTACGCCTTCGGAGGTCCGACCTTTAGGTCGGACGTTGAAATCGTTTAACACTGGGCTTTAGCCCCTGAAGCTTCAGGGGCTAAAGCCCAGTTAGAAAAAAGTCTATGTCCGAGCTAAAGCTCGGACCTCCTAAAATTTAGGAACTTCCCGGCAATTTCCAAGTTGGGACACTACGACCCTAAGAACAGTTTTGCCACAGAGGCACAGAGAAAGAAGGAGAAATCATCTTCTTGTTTCTCTGTGTCTCTGTGGCAATTTTTTTCGGGTTCTAGGCAGACTCTGAGGGTAGATGCGTTCGATTCTGGGCAATCACGGCGGCCCTATGAATTGCCGGGCGAATGCGCATGTAGGTGCCGCAGCGGCAGATGTTGCCGTTCATTCCGTCGTCGATTTCCTGATCGGTGGGGCTGGGAGTGTGCGCGAGCAGTGCTGAAGCGGACATCATCTGTCCCGCCTGGCAATAGCCGCACTGAGGAACGTCGAGCTCCAGCCATGCCTGCTGCACGGCGTGGGTACCGTTGGCCGACAATCCCTCAAGTGTGGTGATCTGGCCGTTGGCCGCAGTGGAAACCGGCGTCTGGCAGGAGCGCACCGCGCGGCCATTCAAATGAATCGTGCAGGCGCCGCAAAGGCCCGCGCCGCATCCGAACTTGGTGCCGCGAAGGTTGAGGACATCGCGGATCACCCACAGCATCGGCATGTCCGCAGGCACGTCCACCGTGGTGGGCTTCCCGTTCACCGTCAGCTTGAATGGCATTGGCGTTCACTCCTGAAAATAAATAGGATTGCGTCTTGCCAAGGGTAGCATCACCCGATTGCGGGCGTCAATTGTGGTGAGCGTCGGAAATTGAGTCTGTTTCCGGGAACGCTCCGTTTACCGGGACTTGGCGACACTAGATTCGAAGAAGCTTGGCATATGCCGTCAACGAGCGGATTCCCGTGCTTGTCTCAATAGACTTGGACCTTACTCACGTTGCCGTTCGCGAAAATGATCACCCAGCGATGACCGTTTCTCAAATAGAACCAGGTTTCGGAAAACGTACCATCTGTTGTGTCATTGATCTTTTTCTGCTCCGGGTCACCAAAACTCACCTGCACCATCTGGTACGTCATTCCTTCAATAACCGTCTTCGCTGCGATCGCGTTCCTGATTTCCAAGGGGAAGGCTTTTGCTGTTACTTCTGATTGAAGCTTACTTACGTCAAGGATGCGAGACATGAAATTGAGAATTGCCTCCGGCTGAAGATCGCGGTCCGTCAGATTCGCCGAGTACCGAAAATTCACGCGGGAACCTCCGGCGCGCAGGTAGCTTGCACCCACTTTGTTGGCGTGGTTGCTGCCACGGCGTCCCTCCCCGCCACCTCCCAGATGAATTTCGACCCGGTCGCTATCCAACTTCACGTCTGTAATCGTCTCCCACTGTTGAGTTTCTACACCGACTCCTTTTGCTTTTAGCTCCTTGCTCATTGCGCCGAGATCCAAGCCTCGTTCGTCAACACGCTTGCCGTGCGGAGGCAGAAAATAGACATCCACACCTTCTTTGGTGGCAGGCAGTTCGACCAGAGGCTTCACTTCTTTGCCCAATAACAATTTATCCAGGGAATCCTTGGTCTGTTTGGAAACATCTGCCAGAATAATGCCGGGAGAGATCAAAAACAAAACAGCCACGAAGGACGTGACTTGCCACAGACTCGCCTTTTTCATCGTCGCTTCTCCTCTTTGAATGCCCAGTTGTCGGAACCCAACTTTCTCAAGCGGAAGTGTGAAGTTCAATAAGCTGACGGACCCATCTTTGTCGGGACTCGGGTTCTAGTACTTACCCACCAAATGTGCAGCAGGCGAATGGTGTGGAGTGGCAATTCGAGCCTGACTTCGCCATCGGCGAAGGTCGCATGGACGTTTGGCAAGAACTCATTGCGGCGCTGCGTGAAATGACTAACTCTTGCGAGGTCGGCGTTCCGAGATGTGGCCCTAGCCCCTAATGTTGCAATTTCCCAGTTAATGGGATGCTCCTTCCGCAGGCACCGTACTTCTCCAATTACGAAGACTTTCCGGCGAACCAATTTAACTATTGTGTTCACCTGTGATATTCTCCCGCCAGTTCAGGCGCGTGGTCGCGAATCATCAATTTTAATTAAGAAGGTAAACATGAAGAATCGAGCCTTGTATTTCGCTGCGATATTTATCCTTGTGGCTGGCTGCTATTCGCCTGCCTGGAGCCAATCCGGCGCGGGCAGCGAATGGACGACGTGGGGCTATGATCAGGCTCGCTCCGGCTGGAACAAGGCCGAGACGACGCTCAGCAAGGACAACGTCTCGAAGCTCGAACTTAAATGGGCGGCGCAGCTGAATACGCCATCCGACTATGTGGTTCTCTCCACGCTGACCGCGCCACTGGTGGTGAACGTCGCCACGCCGCAAGGCGGCAGGACCTATGTGATTGTCGCGGGCAGCAACGATTCTATCTATGCCATCAATGCCGATACCGGGAAAATTTCATGGCAGCGCAGTTTCCCCAACGGCTTGACTCCGAAAAAAGCGGCGGACACGATGTGTTCGAATACGCAAAACGCCACGCCGGTGATCGACAAGGCGGCGGGGATCGTCTATTTCAATACCACCGACGGGAAGCTGCGCGGGTTGAGCCTGCTGGACGGGGAGGAACGCATCCCGGCGACCGGCTACATTCCGGAGTTTGCGCGAAACTGGAGTTTTAATCTGATTGACAACGTCATCTATACGTCGCTGGGGCGCGGCTGCAACGGGGCGACGGCGCAGATCGACGCGATCGATTTGAGCGATCCCAACCGGCGCGTGGCGACCTTCTATACCGGTCAGGCGCGCATCGCCGGAGCCTGGGGGCGCGGCGGCGTGGTGCGCGGGCCGAAGGGCATCTATGCGCAGACTGCCGACGGCGCGTACGATCCGGCGGCAAGTAAATTCGGAGAATCAGTTCTGGCCTTCAGCCTGAAAGATTTGCGGCTGCAGGACTCCTATACTCCGGCAGACTGGCAACTGCTGAACGCGAAGGACCTCGATCTTGGGTCCGCCGGCCCGCTGATCTTTCCGTTCCAGAAGTGGACCCTTGTGGCGTCCTCCGGGAAGCAAACGCTAATCCATTTGCTGGACGCGGACAATCTTGGCGGAGCGGATCACCATACTTCTTTGTACGATTCGCCGCGCTGGGCTAATGACGAAATGAAACCATCCACCCGGGGACTTTGGGGCGCGATGGCCACGTGGGAGGATGCGCAGAACAATCGCTGGATTCTGATGCCGGTGTGGGGACCGCCGTCAAAGGATGCGCCGGCATTCAAATTTACCAACGGCGAAGCGCCGGAAGGCAGCGTGATGGCGTTTCAAGTGGTGCTCGATGGCGACAAGCCCAGCCTGATTCCGGTCTGGAGGTCGCGCGACATGCACGTGCCCGATCCGCCGGTGGTGGCCAACGGCGTGGTGTACGCGCTGCAGACGGGAGAAAATACCGTGCAGGGTGGCGCGCCGAAAGTGAGGTCGACGCCCATCACCAACGCGACGCTCTACGCGTTCGACGGTGCAACCGGCAAGGAGCTGTACTCCAGCAAGAACGCAATTCCCAGTTGGACGCACTTTAGCGAACCGGTGGTGGCGGGAGGAAAAGTGTTCGTTTCCTGCTGGGACGGAAAAGTGTACGCCTTCGGACTGAAGAAGTAATATTTAGCTGGCGTTTTTTATTCTTCCACTTTGAACTTTACCGGCTCGATCAGGATTCTATCGCCCACTTGGATGGAAACGTTGTAGCTGCCCGATTTCACCTTGGGAACTTTCATGACAATTTTTTCCGCGGATTGCTCGGTCATGGCCGCTTTGTAATCCATGCTGTCATCGGAAAGAAATACACCAGACACGGATTCCTTTCCCAGGCTCTGTCCGGTGACTGTGACGCTATCGCTCACCTTGCCGCTTGCGGGATCAACGGCTGTGACTTTAGAGGGAGCCTGTGCCAGCGCGGCACCCGCCAAGAATATCGTCACGGCAAGAATTGCAAATTTCCTGTAAGGGCTTGTGCAGGCGCTTAAATTACTGAATACGGTATCGGGCATCGCTGGACCTCACTGGACGCGCATAGGATTTTCGATTTCCGGCCTGTCCTTGCGGCAAAACATAGTGCAACCTACTCCCACTGTCAAGCATTAGTCGCGCAACTTCGCTGCGGGATTTTTTTGGCTGTGCGCGTGGAGAGGGTAAACTATTGTGGAAACGAAATCCGATATCCGATCTCTGGAGATAAATACCCGCCATGGCCAGCACAATCGAAAGCGTCAACCAGGTCCGATGGGACCTCAGCATTCTGTATTCCGACATTGCGGACCCGCGACTCGATTCCGACCTGCGCGAACTCACGGGCATGGCCACGCATTTTTCCGAAACGTACAAAGGCAATCTGGCCGAACGGCTGGGTGGGGCGCTCAAGGACTATTCGGATATCGAGATGCTCAGCGGAAAGATTCATTCCTACTTATTCTTACGCGAGAGCACGGACCTGACCAACGCCGCGATCAAGGCGAAGCATGCGGAATTCAATCGCGAAGTGAGCGCGCTGCGCGGCGAGCATCTGACCTTTTTTGAATTGGAACTTGTGCAGCTGAGCGATGAGACTCTGGCGAAGTGGTATGGCAGTGACGCCTTCATAAGCAAGCATCGCCCGTGGATCGAGCATGTGCGCGTTTTCAAACGCCACTTCTTGAGCGAGCCTGTGGAGTCGGCGCTGACCAAGCGCTCGCCGTTCGATTCCAGTTCGTGGGGCGATTTTTTCGACGAAGTGGAAGCGGACCTGGAATTCAAGTTTCGCGGCGCAACGATGAACCTCACCGAGTTGCTCCACCTGCTCACTGAATCCAAGGACTCCGACGAACGCGCCGAGGCGATGAAATCCGTGAATGACGGCCTCGGCGGCGCGTTTGCTAAGTATTCCGCGCAGACGCTGTACATGGTCGCCGGCTCGAAGGCAGTGGAAGACAAAGAACGCGGCTACGTCCACCCGATGGATTTCCGCAACAAGGCCAGCCGCATTCCGGACTCAGTCGTCAACGTGCTGCACAATTCTGTGACCAACCTCGGCGGCTCGCTGTCACGGCGGTATTACAAACTGAAGGCGCGCCACCTGGGGCTGGGCTTGATGCGCTGGAGCGATCGCAACGCGCCGATGCCGTTTGCCGATACCACCGAAATTCCTTTCGACGAGGCGGCGGATATCGTCACCACTTCGTATGAAAGCTTCAGCCCCACGCTGACCGGGATTGTGAAAACATTTTTTGCCGACCGCCGCATCGATGCTCCTGTGGTGAAAGAAAAGCGGCACGGCGCTTTCAATTCCTCGCACGTTTTGCCCGGCGGAAAAGCGGTTTCCTACACACTGATGAATTATCTCGGCTCAAACAAAGATGTAATGACTCTGGCGCACGAGCTCGGCCACGGCGTACACGGCATTCTTGCCGGCGAAGCGCAGGGGCCGTTGATGTACCACGCCCCGATTGCGTACTGCGAAACGGCTTCGGTGTTCGGCGAGATGACGACCTTTACGCTGCTGAAAGACCGTCTCATCAAGTCGGGAGACAGGAATTCCTTGCTCGCGCTGATCATGTACAAGATCGACAGCATGATTAACACCGTGGTTCGCCAGATCGGCTTTTCGAATTTCGAGCGGCGGCTTCACGGCATGGACGAAACTTATTCCACATGGAGCGAGCCGAAGAAGCGGTCGGTCGAAGAGCTGGACGCCATCTGGCTGAAAACTGCGCAGGAGTTGTACGGGAAAGAAGGCGAAATTTTCACTTACGAAAATACTTCGCATCTCTGGGCGTATATTCCGCATTTTCACAGCCCATTTTACGTGTATGGATACGCGTTTGGAGAACTTTTGACGCAAAGTCTTTTTGCGCAGCGGACGCGACTGGGGGAGAATTTCGAACCGCTATACCTGGACCTGCTGCGTTCGGGATCGACGAAGGATGTGGTGGAATTGCTTGCGCCGTTTGGGCTGGATGCGCGGAGCGGTACGTTCTGGAATGAGGGCATTGCCGCAAGTTTGGGGGCGTTGATTGAAGAAGCTGAGAGAATGTCTTTGGAGATGGGTGTTATTTAGGGGCAAGGCTACACGCCACTTTGTCGGTTGGCATGAAGAAACCAAAGGCCCACAGGTTGAAACCTGTGCTACTTTATTTCGGGACGCCTTCGTCTATGAACAGGCGGCTTTTGGTGGATGACGTTCGCAACGGCTTGATTGCAACGTAAGATGGTGAGTCGTACCAGTCTTTCACTTTTTGGGCGCTGTCGAAGGCGATCACCGTGAATGCCTTCGGTGGCTCGCCTTCGAGAGCCGTTATTTTCCCGTTGCGAACCAGGTAGTGCCCGCCGAATGGCGTAAGAGTCGCTGCGACCTGCTGGGCGTACTTCTGAAACGTGGCGGGGTCGGTGACTTCAACTTCCGCAAAAAGGTAGCCTGACGGCGGTGTCGCTTGCTGGGCGTGAATTGCGGCGGACCCCGCGACGCCAATCACAACGCCCAACAGCACTGCCAGTCCCAGTTTGCGGTTCGAACTCATGGCCCCAGGCTCCCCTTATGTCGATTCAAGCAAGCCAACTTGACGCACCGGGTTTGCCGTAGTCGATCGGCTACCCGGTGCGGTCGTCGTTCTTTTCTTTTTTACTAGAACACGTACCTCAGCGCAAATTGAATCAACCGTGGGTTCACCGATTCGCTGTTGATCTGCCCGAAGGTTGGCTTGGACGCGTCCAATTGAGATCCGCTTGGGGGGTTGAACTGCGGGTGGTTGAACGTATTGAACAGCTCGGTGCGGAACTCCAGAGTCGCATCTTCGTGGATTCCACCCACTCTGGTATTCTTCACGATCACCGTATCGAAGTTAAACTGGCCGGGGCCAAGAATATAGCCGAACCCTGCGTTCCCGTAACCGGTCGTGCCGTCGGATGCGGCCGGGGAAGCGGGGAAAACCCCTCCGTTAGCATTCGGAAGTACAAATGCCGCCCTGTTAAACCAGCCACCGCCCGGACAACTGGTGGCAGTATTGTCGACAGTGTCCGCGCATCCGAGACGGTTCTGGTCATTTCCGCCTCTCGGATTGGCGGCATTCGCCGGCCCTCCTGTTGCGGAAAACTGGGCCGTGTAGGACGCTGCCGGTTGCCCATAGATGACGCCTGCGCGAGTGTCTATGGGAGTCAGGGGAGCTCCATCCTGAATCACGGTAACGCCTGCAACGCTCCAGCCGCTGGCCAGCTTGTCCATCAGACCGGTGTGCTTACCGAAAGGCAACTGGTAGCTGTAATTTAGGGTCAAGCGTTGCGGACGATACTGGATTGACGGTCCCCAGTTCCCGGGACCCGGACTGTTGTATGCGGCATAGCTAGTATCGGTAAGGTCGCGGCTCCATGTGTACGCCGCCTGAAATTGAAAGCCGTGCGAAAGCTGCTTGCGCACCGTGGCCTGCAGACTGTGGAACTTGGTGTCCATGCAGGAGCAGGAGCCCGTCACGCCCGTAGCGGCAAAGCCCAGGTAAGGCACACGATAGGAGATATTCGACTTTGAATTCGTGGTGATACCGTTGTATGGACTGGTGCCGCTAGTGAGCAGCGCTTGGTTGTAGGCGAAAGTCCCTCCCGCCCATTGGCGAATACTGCGCGAACCGACATAGGCCACTTCCAGGACCCAATGAGATGCAATTTCATACTGTGTATCCAGATTCCATTCGTAGGTGGTCGGCGTTGTGAATGCTGGATCGATGAAGATTGTCGCCAGGTTGGAACTAGTAGAGGCGGCAGTAGTTCCCTGACCTGAGATGTTCACGAAGCGAGGCGTCCAGGACGGCGGTGTAGGCGGGTAGGGATGGGAAAAGCTGGAATTCAACGTTCCGTTGCCCTGCGCCCCAAGCGTTAGCGCGTAGGGAGTGGACTGCACAATTGCCGTTGCATAGGCCAGGCCGCCGACACGGTCGTAGAAATATCCGGCTCCGCTGCGCACGACAAAGCGGTCGGATGAGAACGGCCTCCAGGCAACTCCAAGACGCGGAGCAAGGTTATCGAGCGGAGTGTTATGGCCTACGGGCGTCTTTGTGTTGTTTTGGAAAACGCCGCCAACGCCAGCCGGTGGCGCCGGGTTAATGGACGGATTATAGTTTGATGGGGTCACCCATCCGGCTAGAGTCCCGGAAGTGCAGGTAGTCCCCGCAGGGAGCGCGGCGTTGGGGCAGGTCGCTGAATTTCCCGGTACTGGCACTGTTTGGGCCAGGCTGGGCCAGAAATTGACCTCCTGCCCTTGGGCGTCCTGGACTAAGCTGTCGTACTCCCATCGCAGTCCAAAACTGACCGTCAGATTGCTGTTGAACTTTAAATCGTCCTGAATGAACGCATCGCCCTCCGGGCTTCGGAATTGATGAATCAAGCCGCCCGGATTTGTGGCGCCCGGAGTGGTGCCCGTGCTGAAAATGTTGCTGCTGGAAGAGCCATTCGTTAGCTGTCCGTACGGGTCGACGAAGGCGTTGATGTTGGCCACGTTACATTGACCGGCGCCGACGCCAGCGGTTCCTGACGGGCATCCGGCACGGCCAATCAGGAAGTCCTGGAAGGTCTGGAACGTTAGGTTGATGATATTTACTCCTGCCTGGTTCCAATTGATCCTATCGCGCTCGATTTCAAAGCCGGCACGGATCGTGTGTTTTCCGTGCGACCATGAGATTTGGTCGGCCGCTTCCCATGCGGATGTGTGTTTACTGTTGGATAGGGAGAGGACAGCGCCAAATTGGAAATTTGCACTTCCCTTGACGATGATCGTGCCCAAGGGATCGTTTCCGGGGGTATAGAGAAATCCAGGGTACATGGAAGTGATGCCCACTCCTTTCGGTCCGCCGTCCGAGAAGGGGCCCGCATTGGTCAGATCCGCGTTGGCTTGCTGTACAGAAAGGCGAGCCTCATTCACCAGATTGTTGGAGACGAGCGTCGTCAGCTTTAAATTTTCATACTGGTTCTTGTAATAGGTCGTACCGGGGTCATCCGGCAAGCAGGGGAGGATTACTGTGCCTACCGTTCCGGTAACCCCGCAACCGAACGTCACGGATTGGGGGATTAACGATATGAACCACCGGGCCGACAGAGTGTTCTTGGCGTTGATCACGTAATCGAGATTTCCCACCGCCTGATGCTCTTCATATTTTGCAGGACTGGTGAGGGTGGACGAGGTATACCCGGAGGTGGGCGAACTCGGAATGAACCAGCTGCCGTCGGGGTTCTTCAAATTCAGCAGGTTCATGGCTACCTGACTGATATTCGCCCCCGCGGGATCGACCTGCAAACCGCCGCCGTTCGTGCTGCCGGCCGTTGCAGCGGGACACCCACTGGCCGTTGGGCAAAACAGACCTCCCAGGAAAGCCCGGTAGGTCGCATCGTTCGAACGTTGAACGGCCCCGGGCATATTCAGAGGCGGGACCGTCGGATTGCCGGATGCCAGGATGGTGAATCCATTCTTCTGGTAGGTTTCCTGATAGGCAACGAAAACGAACAGCTTGTCCTTCTTGATCGGCCCGCCGAAGGCTCCTCCGTATTGGTTCTGGTTCAATATCGGCTCTGAATTGTTCGGCGCAGCGTTCTGCAGGCGAAAGAAATCGTTGGCGTTGAGGACGGTGTTTCGGAAAAACTCAAACGCCGAACCGTGGAATGAGTTCGTGCCTGATTTCGTCACCACGTTGACGCTGGCGCCCGGATTGCGTCCGTAGCCCGCGTCGAACAGGGAGGTCTGAATCTTGAACTCCTGAATGGCATCCGGGTTCACGATGCCCATCCCGGTGGCGCCGCCGGCATCGGCGGATGTCCCGCTTCCGCTGGGGTTGACCACCGAGGCTCCGTCCATCGAGTAATTGTTCTGGGAGACGGCAAGGCCGTTGGTGGCGATCTCCCCAGTACCGCGGCCCAATGCGCCGGCGTTGCCCACCGAGGCATTCGCGCCGGCGGAAAGGCCGAGCAACGCCGTGTAATTGCGCACGGTCAGGGGAATTTCCGCGATGGTCGAACCGCCAATCACCGTGCCTTGCGCTGCCCCCGTGGTCTGGATCGCCTCCGCCTCCGCGCTGACTTCCACCTGTTGCGATTGCGAGCCGATTTGCAAAGTCCCGTCGACATTTGCTGTCTCCGTCACGGTCACATCGACAGTTGGGATCATCGACACCCTAAATCCCGGCGCCTCAATCTGGAGGCTGTAATGGCCTGGAATCATGAAACCGAACCGATACGTGCCATCCGCGCCCGTCGTGGCCGTACGAGATTGATTGGTGTCGACGTCAGTGGCAGTGACGGTGGCGTTCGGGATTACTCCGCCCGAAGCATCTCTAATCGTTCCGGCGAGCGCGCCGGTTCCAGAAGTTTGCGCAAAGGCAGCAGGCAGGAAAATCACGGAGAGACAAACCAGAGCAAAACAAATCGTGGCAACTGTACGCGGGCGGGAGGCCCAAAAAGCTGTCCTGACCATTTTTGTTTCCCCCTAAAGGTCGATTTTATCGGTGCCAAATCTCCTTGTGTTGCGGGGCCGATTTCACCTGCAATTCTCGATGTGGGTTGATTTTTCCGATTCGACAGGCACCCAGTGGGTCTGGCTATAGCGCAGATTGCTTGGCAATGTCAATTGCTTTTTCGATTTTTCGCAAAATAAGTCCCAGATAGTCCAAGGATGCCTGCTCCGGCCGACAAGGCAAATGCGAGAATTTCTGGTGTTTTCTTGGCCGCCGAATTGCAAATAGGCGTTTCCTTATGTAAGCTGTGCACAAACATAATTGGAAATTTTCTCTTGTCGTTTCCCGAAGCGAGAGGGCATTCGGTTATGAATAATTTTAACTTTGCGTCCGAGCCCACGATCCAAACGAGACATTGCCTCTACAGAGAGGGAAATTCGCCATGCCACGCAACCATCGTTTTCTGACCGTCGTCGTTCTGTCGATCGCGACATTCATATCCCGGCCTGTGCTGGCGCAGATGGAGCTTTCCGGGCAATGGAAGCAGAAGGAATTCGAAGACCGCCCGGAACGCGGTCCCGGTCCGCACATCGGCGACTACACCGGCATGCCCATCAATGAGGAAGACCGCGTTCGAGGCGATACGTGGGATGCCGAGAAATGGGTGATGGTCGAGCACCAGTGCCAGCCGCACCCCGCGGACTACGCTCCACGCGGGCCGGCGAGCCTACGCATCTGGCCCGAAGTGGACCGCTTAACGCAGGGGATAAGGGCGTGGCATTTTACAACCGCCTGGATGCTGCCGCATCGCGTCATCTATATGGATGGCCGCCCGCACCCGCCCGACTATGCCCCGCACACGTGGCAGGGATTTTCCACCGGCGAGTGGGACGGGGACGCTCTAAAAATTACGACCACACATCTGAAAGAGGGCTGGGTCCGGCGCAACGGCCTGGCGCGCAGCGAAAAGGGCACGATGATCGAATATCTTGTGCGCCACGACCGCTTCCTCACCATGGTCACCGTCGTCGAGGACCCGCTCTATCTGACCGAGCCGTTTATCCGCACATCGGATTGGGTCCAGGCGAATGCCAACGAGACTTTTCCTAATCTTTGTGTTTATGGGGTTGAGATCGAGCACGATCCAGGCTGGGTCGCATATCACCTGCCGGGACAGAACGAGTGGCTGACGGAATACTCGGACAAACTTGGCATTCCGTATGAAGCATCGCGTGGCGGCGCGGAAACCATGTATCCGGAATATCAAAAGAAGATTGCCACCATGTCCGCAACCAAACCAGCGCCATCACCGAGCAAGGCGGGACAATGAGGGGAATACCCGGAATGCGTTCCGCCCATTTGCAGGTGATGCTCGCGCTGGTGGCGATTTTTTGTGTCAACTGGGGCGCCGCAGCAGCGCAGGAACTGCCCACACACGTATCGACCCTAGACAGCAAGAACATCCACGTGCTGCACGTGCGCGGCAACGTGTACATGCTGGTGGAGCCTACTACAAACGTAACAGTGCAGATCGGGGAGCAGTACGTCATTGTCGTGGACCCTGGGGTGGCTGCTCTTGGCGATGAGCTTGTTTCCCTTATCCGTTCCCTGTCCAGCCTGCCCATCATGTTCATCCCAAATACCAGCTCCGACAAAGACCATGTCGAAGCTGACCTTATACTTTCGCAAGCCGGATGGGCTCTGCCGAATGCGGGAGACACCGGCCTGACCCCGGATGTAGCGGATGCAGTGGTGAACCACGTCAGTCTGGCACCCGGGGCGACCGTCATGGGGCACGCCAATACGATCAATCGAATGAACGAGATGATGGGGAAGCTGGCTACGTCCGCAATCACTTATGGGCATGAAGGATTTAAGCTCTATAACAATGAACCTGTGATCTTCCAATATTTGCCTGCGGCGCACTCCGACGGAGACACCCTGGTCTTTTTTCGCAGCTCGGATGTCATCAGCGTCGGCGGCCTGCTTTCTACGATAAGCTATCCGGTAATCGAATCCGAACGAGGCGGCACCATCGATGGGTTCATCGATGCTCTGAACGCCATCATTAACATCACCGTCCCCCACGAAAGCGAGGAAGGGGGCACGTATGTGATACCCGGCCACGGCCACCTCTGCGACCGCAACGATGTGGTGGACTATCGCGACATGGTCACCATCATTCGCGGGCGGATTCAATACATGATCAAGAAAGGCATGACCCTGGAGCAGGTGAAAGCCGTGAAGCCGACGTTCGACTATGACCCGCTCTACGGCGCGAAGACCGGCCCATGGACCACGGATATGTTCGTCGAGGCCGTCTATCGAAACCTCAGCAAAGATAAACCGATGCAAGGGGAAAAGCATTGAGGAGCGGAATGAGCATGCTTACGCATCGTGGTTTTCAAAATCGCACTGCCCTTTGGCTTGGCGCGATCGGCTTTCTCTGCATCTTGCTGGGCGCTCCGCGCGAAGGCCACGCGCAGATCCGGTCGTCCCGGCCCGTGGACCCTGTCCTGCCCCCAAAGGCAGGCGCGGTCATCGACATGACGGGCTACTGGGTAGCCATCGTCGATGAAGACTGGCGCTGGCGAATGGTGACGCCGGCCAAGGGCGATTTCGCAAGCCTCCCCATTAACGACGAGGCCAAGCGCGTAGCGATGACCTGGGACCCTGCAAAAGACAAAGCCGAAGGGAACGAATGCAAGTCCTACGGCGCGGGCAACATCATGCGCATGCCGGAACGGCTGCACATTACGTGGGTTGACGATAACACCATGCAGATGGATATAGACGCAGGGATGCAGAAGCGCGTGTTTCACTTCGACAGTTCGAAGTGGCAGGGCGGCCAGCCGCAATGGCAGGGCGACTCCGTGGCCAAATGGGAAAAGCAGGCCCAATTCGAAGGCGGCTTCGCTTCCTTCGGCGGACCCAGACCCGGCAAGGGTGGGGCCCTGCACGTGACCACCACGCACTTGCGCGCCGGATACTTGCGCAAGAACGGCGTGCCCTACAGCGAGAATGCCGTCCTCACCGAGTATTACAATGTCTTCTATCCCCACGGTCCGCAGGGCGTCGGCTATCTGATTGTGACCTCGGTCGTGGACGATCCCAAGTATTTGAAGGAATCGTTCATCACCAGCGGGCAATACAAACGCGAACCTGATGGGTCCAAGTGGGATCCAACTCCATGCCGGCCTCTGTGGCCGCTGCAAGCTCTGCCAATTCCCAAGGGGTGGAATGAGGACGCGCAGTAGCGCCAATTCATTGAACGATTGAAGAATGGTTTGATAAGAAGTGGTTGGTAAGAAGAATTTGGTGGCACCGGCGCCACCTGAATAATTCCTAGGCCCAATACGTCCGGTCAAGAGTTCGGTACTGGATCGCCTCGCCTAGATGGCGCGTCTCCAGGTTGGCGGACTCATCCAAATCCGCAATCGTGCGTGCGACTTTCAGGATGCGGTCATGCGCGCGCGCGGAAAGCCCCATGCGCGAGATGGCGTTCTCCAGCATTTTTTCGCCCTCGTCGGTGATGGCGCAGTGTTTTCGGATTAGCTTCGGCGGCATCTGCGCGTTGGCAAAAACTTTCTTCTCTCCGGCGAATCGCTCGGTTTGGACAGCCCGCGCTCGAATCACGCGATCGCGGACCGTGGCGGAATCCTCCGTCGCGGTCGCTCCGCGCAATTCCTTGTACTTCACTGCCGGAACTTCAATATGAATATCGATGCGGTCGATCAGCGGACCGGAAATTTTCGAGACGTAGCGCTGAATCTGTGGCGGCGAGCAGTGGCACTGCCGCGTCGAGTCCCCGAAAAATCCGCATGGACACGGATTCATTGCGGCCGCGAGCATGAAACGCGCAGGGAACGTGACGGAAGTTACCGCGCGGGAAATGGTCACCGCGCCGTCCTCGAGCGGTTGGCGCATCACTTCCAAAACGTTACGCTGAAACTCCGGTAATTCATCGAGAAACAGAACACCGTGATGCCCGAGGGAAACTTCTCCTGGGCGCGGCACGGCTCCGCCTCCGATCAGTCCTGCGTCACGGTGGGGCGAACGAAACGGGCGCGTGCCCACCAGCCCGCGCGAATCGTCGAGCACGCCCGCGACGCTGTGAATACGCGTGGTCTCGATGGCCTCTTCCAGTGACATCGGGGGCAGAATTGTGGGAATGCGCTTGGCAAGCATGGTCTTCCCCGCGCCGGGCGGACCGATGAAAATGATGTTATGCCCTCCCGCGCAGGAGACTTCCAGCGCGCGCTTGGCGGCCTGCTGCCCGCGCACGTCGCGCATATCCACGGCATACTGCGCGGCGTCGGCCAGCATCGTGCATGCGTCCACGCGCACGGGCGCGAACGATTCCGGCGCGTTGATCAGGTCCACGGCCTGGGGAAGGTTGCGCACGGCGAACACGTCGATCCCCTCCACAACTGCGGCCTCGCGCGCATTCGCTTCCGGCACGACGACCGCGCGGATCTTGTGCTCGCGCGCCGCAAGTGCAGCCGAAAGCGCTCCGCGCACCGAGCGGACGTGTCCATCGAGCGATAGTTCGCCGAGGAAAATAAATTGGTCGAGCCGCTTGCCGAAGAACGCTCCCTGGCACCCCAAAATCGAAAGCGCCATCGGCAAATCGAACGCTGAGCCTTCTTTGCGAATATCGGCGGGCGCAAGATTGACGGTGACGCCCTCAAAAGGGAAATCGTGGCCGCAATTCTTGAGCGCGGCCTTAATGCGCTCGCGGCTTTCCTTCACCGCAATGTCCGGCAGGCCGACGACGTTGAAATCGCCGGGTTTGCTCGAGCCAACGTCCACCTCCACCTCGACCAGATAGGCGTCGATGCCGAAGACCGCGGCGCTGAAGGCTTTGAAGTGCATTGTGTCATCGGAAGTGACAACTTCCGGTGGGCGCCAGAGTAACCCAAATGCAACTTACATGCCAGTGTATGAGTGAAACGCACGCCAGCCACCTGTAAATGTTGACATGTCACTCTGGGCAACCTACGATGCCTGGATTCTGGATTTCTTTCTGCAACGAGGCGCGCTGTGAAAGCTCGGTACATTCTCCTGGCGCTCGGGGCTACTTTATTTTTCCCACTTTCGCCAAGGGCGCAGCAGGAACAGCCCGCTCCGGAAAGACCGCCCTTCACTTTCACCAAGGTCGATACGGAACTTCTCGAAAAGTGCAATCAAATGGACAGTCAGTTTCAGGAAAAAGGCCTGGTGTACAACGACCGCGAAACGGCCAAGTACGTGACTATGCCAACAAACTCACCCCGACCTGCAGAGTGGGAAGAAGATGGTCAACACCGTGCTGATCCTGCCTGCTCAGGGCAATGTGGTGAAATCGGGAGTGAAGGGAAATGAGTCACTGGTCGAGGAATCGCGCGCGCTGGAGTCTGATCTAGCCGTATGGGCGGCAGGTGACCTTGCAGTCGCGGGCTGCACCATGTTGCCTAACAAGCTCACCGAGGAGAATCTGAACCAGAATCCGGACCTCAAGTATGCGCTCTCGGATTTGCAGACCCGGTTCGACAAAGCCTGGGCTGAAATGATGAAGAAACCGAAAGATATGAAAAAGGGCCGATTCACGATGGGCGACGACGTGGCGAATTTCAGCCCCGGAGCCGCCGCCGATGCGCTGGTATTCGTTCGCGGACAGGAACAGGTTTTTACCGGCGGCAAGAAACTCCTGGGCGCGCTCGCCGGCGTTTACGTGCCCAGCGCGGCGGTGCAAATGCGCATCGCATTGGTGGACTCGCAATCCGGCGCAATTCTGTATGTCGATGCCGGTCCTCCCGGGATCGTGCAGAGGGACCTGGAAAAAGCGTTCAAGAAGTTTGGGAAAACGAAAAGCAAGAATTAGACTTCAGCGTTCGTTCTGTCCCGTTGTATCGGGACTCTTCCAACACACACCAATGCCGGGGAGCTTTACAGTCCGCGCCATTCGCTCCTATAGTGGAATTCGGGTCTCATTCAGACGGCTTCACACTTTGCGGAAAGAGGATTCCTTCATGCTGATTGCCCTTATTGTAATTGTGGTTGGCCTGGTCCTGTACCTGATGTCGGCTTACAACGGCCTGGTGCGGCTGAAGGTGCAGTGCAACAACGCGTGGTCGGACATCGATGTGCAGCTCAAGCGGCGGTACGACCTAATTCCCAACATAGTCGAAACTGTAAAAGGTTACGCGGCGCATGAGAAGGGCACGCTCGAAGCTGTCGTGGCAGCGCGGAATTCGGCTATGAGCGCGCAAGGTCCCGCCGCCAAAGGCGAGGCCGAAGGAATGCTGGCCGGAGCGCTGCGGCAAGTCTTCGCGCTCGCCGAAGCCTATCCGCAATTGCGGGCGGTCGAAAGTTTCACGCAACTGCAGAACACTCTGAACCAGATTGAAGACACGCTGCAAAACGCGCGGCGCTACTACAATGCCGTGGTCCGCGATTTCAACACCATGATCGAGCAGTTCCCTTCCAACATCGTCGCCGGCATGGGCCATTTCAAGGAACGCGAATTTTTCCAGATCAGCGCTCCCGCCGAACGCGAAGTGCCAAAAGTCAGCTTCGGCACGACCGGCGCGTAGGCTTAATGGGAATCCCCCGGACGAGCGCAGCAGAGAGTCTTCACCGCTTGATGCGCGGTTATGCGCTTCGCAGTCTGATTACACTCGTCTTGGTGGCGATTGCCCTGGCAACGCCTGTCTCCGCGCGGCAGCTGAAAATCCAGAAATTCTCAGCGGAAATCTTCATCCAGCCCGATTCCACGATAAATGTCACGGAAACCATCGAAGCGAATTTCATCGGCTCCTGGCACGGCCTCTATCGCTCGATTCCCGTAGAATACGTAACGCCGCAGGGATTCAACTATTCTCTGTTTGTAAAATTTGAAGGCGCAACCGACGGGGATGGGCATACGCTCAAAGTGGAGTCCTCCCGCGAGCGCCACTACCTGAAATGGAAAATCTTTGTGGACGACGCGAACGACGCCGTCCGCACCATCGTTCTCCACTACCGCGTCACCGACGGATTGAAATATTTCGAAGATCACGACGAGCTCTACTGGAACGTGACCGGCGACGAGTGGGACGTTCCCATCGAAAACGCCAGCGCGCAGATCTTGCTGCCGCCGCACACAACAGGTATTCGCGCTACCGAGTTCACCGGATCACACGGTTCTCGCGCTCAGAATGCCGATGTGACGACCTCCGAGAACAGCGTGGAAGTTTCGATGCTGCGGCCGCTCGGGTTTCATGAAGGCCTGACCGCAGTGATCGGATGGGATAAGGGCTTCGTGACGCCGCCTACCACGAGCGATCTGGTCAACCAATTCCTAGAAAGCAACTGGCCGCTATTTTTCCCGATTCCCGTCTTCATCTTCATGTTCTGGCTGTGGTACACGCGCGGGCGCGATCCGCGCGTCGGTCCGATTGCCGTGCAGTACGCACCGCCCGACGGGATGACTCCCGCTGAAGCCGGCGCACTGGTGGACGATGCTGCGGCCATGCGCGACATTACCGCGACCATCGTAGACATGGCCGTGCGCGGCTACCTGACCATCGAAGAAAAAGAGAGCCAGCACCTGATGGGGCTGATCTCCAACAAAGAATATGTCTTCCACATGAAAAAGCAGGCGGCCGAATGGAAGGGCCTGAAGTCGCACGAACTGCTTCTGCTCGCCGGAATTTTCGGCAATGGATTGCTGCCGGACGTTCCGCTGTCCTCCTTGCAAAATGAGTTCTACCGGAAACTTCCCGGGATTCAAGGCGCCATCTTCGACCAACTGATGGAGCGCGGCTACTTCCAGCACCGCCCGGACTATGTGCGCAGCGCGTTTCTGGTGGGAGGAGGCATCGCCGGAGCGATGCTGTTCGTCATTGGAAACTCGCTTTCGCAAAAAATGGGAATGGCGCAGGCGCCGTTCCTGATTGCAGCGATTGTTTCAGCCGCCATCATTATTGGATTCGGATGGTTTATGCCCGCGCGGACGGCCGATGGCGCGAAAGCTGTCGGAAGCGTTCTGGGCTTCGAGGATTTCCTAACGCACGTCGAAGCCGACCACATGGACCGCATCAATCAGACGCCGGAAACCTTTGAGAAATTCCTGCCGTTTGCCATGGCTCTTGGCGTCGAGAAGAAATGGTCAGGCGCATTCAAGAATATCTACTCGCAACCGCCGTCGTGGTATCAGGGCGGCAGCTACGGAAGCGGATTTTATCCGCTGATGTTCGTCAGTAGTCTGGATACAATGACCGCTCGCGCAAGTTCCGTAATGGCTTCCGCTCCCAGAAGCAGTGGCGGATCGGGCTTCGGGGGCGGAGGATCGTCCGGCGGCGGGTTTGGCGGCGGTGGGGGCGGCGGATTTTAGAGATTCACGTGTATGCTACTGCCGCCTTGAAAGCTCATCGACACGCAGAACGATCTTCTTCCCATTTTCATTCCGGTAATGAATATGAACCTCGTCTCCAATGGAAATTCCCCGCGCAGGCGTGTTGAGCACAAATTCTTCGGAAAGATCATCCGCGCTTCCGTCGTGACAAACTACGATTTCCTCTGCATTTAAGCTTGCAACGCGGCCCACCACATCTCCGTTGTCCGCGCCGGGCTTCAGCTTACGGAGCCAACCGTGATCGCGCACGAGGTCTTCATGCAAGTGCCTGCGCCAGGAGCCCATTACACTGGCGCGATTGATGTAACCCACCATCCGTTGTGGATCGTTACGATCGACGACAGGCAAACGGCCGATATTATTCTCCAGCATTTTTGTCACCGCATCGAAAATGCGTTCGTCGGGATATGCAACCACAAGCGAGCGCGAACCCGCATCCTGCACGCTAGTTTCGCCCGCTGGGTCGGCCTGCAACGCGCGCAGTAGATCGCCCTGCGTGACTAATCCTTGCAAGCGGCCTGCTGAATCGACTATCGGAAGCGCATGATGACGGGATGTTTTCAGGTCGCCGATGGCGAAGCGGTCGGCTGCGGCGCGAACCGTCTCTTGCGGCTCTACGGTAGCAACATCGCTGGCCATCACTTCCGCGACCTTTAGTTGTTTTAGAGCATTCGCTTCATATTCATGATGAATGTCCAGCCCACGACGAGCGAGTTTTTCCGTCATGATCGAATTCGGCAGATACCGCATGGCGATGGCGTCGGCGATTACCGAAACGAGCATCAACGGCAGGACAGCGTTGAAATCGTGGACAATCTCAAATGCAAAAACGATGAACGAAAACGTGGCCCGCGAAGCGGAACCGAACACGGCAGCCATCGCGACCAGAGCGCACGCACCGGGAGACAAATGCGCACTGGGAACACAGTGATTCACGCCAATCGCAAATACGCCGCCCATTGCCGCCGAAGGCATGAACATCGGAGCAAGCAGCCCGCCGGACGTTCCCGATCCGAGAGAAAGCAATAATGCTAGCGACTTGCAAACGGCCACCAGGAGCAAAAGTTTCAGGGCGAGTTGATTGTTGAGAATGTCTCCCAAAGTGTCGTACCCGACTCCCAGCACACGGGGAACGAAAAATCCGATGATGCCCAATGCCAGCGCGCCGATTGCGGGATGCCACAGTTCAGGCACCGGCAGACGGTCAAAGTGGTCTTCCACGAAGTAGAGTGATTTGGTAAATCCAATGGCGATTCCGCCACAAACAATGCCCAGCACAAGGTAATACGGAAGAGCCCGGGGAATCCCAAAGTCCATCGGTAGCACGTGGAACATCGCGCCAGTCCCAAGCAAGAGTTGGCGCACGCTGGTGGCCAGCGTCGTGGCGATGACGAGTGGAATGAACGACCGGCTACGGAACTCGAACAGCAGGAGCTCGATCGCCAGGATCACCCCGGCGATGGGCGTATTGAACGTTGCCGCCATTCCCGCGCCCGCTCCGCATGCGAGCAGCACTTTTCGCTCTGACGCGGAAGTGGAAAAAATTTGGCCAATCACAGAGCCCAATGCTCCGCCGGTCTGAATGATAGGCCCCTCGGCTCCGAAAGGACCTCCCGTCCCGATTGCGATGGCCGCTGAAATCGGTTTCAGGATTGCGACTTTCGCTTCGATCCGGCTCTTTGAAGTGACAACCGCCTCCATGGCCTCCGGAATGCCGTGGCCCTTGATTTTTGGCGACCCGTACTTGGCCATAAAACCGACGATAATTCCTCCGACAACAGGAATGAGGATGACCCAGGCACCCAGTTGATTGTCCGCCGGACTGCGGAAATGGAATGACCAGACGTGGTAGAAAGCGAGATTCGTAAGTAGGCCGATCAGGTGATAGAGCAGGAATGCAACTACACCGGCAACGATGCCAACCGCGGCAGCCAAAATAGAAATCAAACCCAGCCGGAAACCGGGGACCGTGTGCCTGTTACCGTCCTTAGAATTAAAATTGCGCCCAGATCCCAATGCAAAACCTCCAAGGTTCAACCGTCGCAGGTTGGGCCATCTTTAAGTTCATTTCGCGGACGATGCGCGTTCTGCCTTGCGTGTTTGACTTGCGGGATTAGCTCCGGTCGAGCGAATCACCGCAGTGAGGGATCGCACAAGCGAGGGCGCTGCCGTGCGCAGTTCCTTGATGCGCTGGCGCGCGAGACGCGACAGTATCCTTTCCCCGCGAGCCGTCAGGTGCAAAATGACCTCCCGGCGATCGGTATTCGATCGCTCCCTCCGCAACATTTGCTGTCGTTCAAGACGGTCAACTAACTCCACGGCGCTGTGATGGCGCAGCTGCATGCGTTCGGCAAGTTCGCGAATCGTGGCGGCGCGACCCGCGGGCAAGCCTCGAAGCGCCAGGAGGAATGAATATTGCTGCGGCTCAAGGCCGGCGCTGCGGGCAGCCTGTTCGCTGCCGTTCAAAAATTGCCTGATAAGGTATCGAAATTCAGCCAGCGCGCGGAATTCCGCCGAACTCATGGGACGAGGCATCGGAAGGAATTATATCGTACTAAGATAGATATGCCAATGAGGACAATTGCATTTGCGCGGCAATCAGGATGTTTTTTCGGAATCGAGCAGAATGGTCACCGGACCGTCGTTGACCAGCTCCACTTCCATATGCGCCTGAAACGTCCCGGTTTCCACCGGAACTCCGAACGACCGCGGGCAGCGTACAAATTCCTCGTAAAGCCGATTCGCTTCCACCGGAGGCGCAGCCTGTGTGTACGATGGACGCCGCCCGCCGCGAGCATCCGCGTATAGCGTGAATTGCGAGACCACCAGCGCGGAACCCGCAATTTCGAGGACGGAACGGTTCATCCTGCCTTCGCCATCCGCAAAGATGCGCAAATTGGAGATTTTCTCCGCGAGATAGAGCGCGGCCTCGGGATTGTCCGAGCGGCTTACGCCCAGGAGGATCAATAGGCCTGCCTGAATTTCTCCGACGACGCGAGAATCGACGGTGACACGGGCTCGGCTCACACGTTGAATGACGGCGCGCATCAGGTCCTCTATCTGGAATCGTTCCCCAGCATCAGGATTTCCTCCGCTTGCGTCGAACTTTCCGGGCACGCGGAGCCGGCTGGCACTTCGGACAGAAATGGCTGCTCCGTCCGGACACGATGATTCGGCGAATCGGTTCCTTGCAGCGCGCGCACGGCTTCCCTGTGCGCTTGTAAACTCGATGGCGTTGCTGGAATTTCCCGCGATTCCCTTCCGAGTCCACGTAGTCCGCAATCGAAGACCCACGCAGTTGAATCGCGGCGGTAAGAATTTCGCGGACCGAGCGATGAAGCACAATCAGTTGAGTTTTCGTCAGACTGGAAGCAATGCGCGCCGGATGAATTCGCGCGCGAAATAAACTTTCGTCAGCGTAAATATTTCCGACGCCGCCCAGGACGCTCTGATCGAGCAGCAGTGCTTTGATTCGACCGCCTCGCGCACTGAAGCGGACACAAAATTCCTCCAGGGTGATATCGAGCGGCTCTGCCCCCAAGTGGCCGAAGACCTCAGGTGCCTTGGATTGCGCGACGACCAACATGCGCCCAAAGCGTCGGCTGTCCGTAAATCGCAACTCCCGGCCATCGTCCAAACTGAAAAAGACATGCGTGTGCGGCAGAATAGGGTCGGCAGCATGGCAGATGGTGAGCCGCCCGGTCATCCCAAGATGAATAACCAGGTAGAACCTCGGATCGGGAGGGACATTCGTCCCCTCGGAGATCATCTCAATGAAGATAAATTTGGCGCGACGCGCCACATTTACAACCCGCGCGCCACTCATTTGCTCCGCGAGAGCTACCGGATCGTCGATAAAGTCGGTCTTGCCGAGGCGAACTTCAAGGATGGCACGCCCGGGCAGGGATAGACTCAATCCGCGCACAACCGTTTCGACCTCTGGAAGCTCAGGCATATCAGAATTGCTCAATCGATGGAGGACCGGCAAATTTCGCGCTGGAAGCGGTTTTCACGAATCACTAATCGCAAGTCACCAGTCACAAACCTACGGCAGCGGCAGCCCCGGTGACGCCACGATCCCAGCCATGCGCAGTATTTCCTGATACTCCTCCTCGGTGACGGGCGAAATAATCAGGCGGACATTCTTCAGGAACTTCAATTTCCGGACCAGGGAGTTGCCGCGCAGATCGTCCAGAGTGACCTGCCGGGGCAGGCGCTCCATGGCGCGGAGGTCGGCGACGTACATCTTGGAGTCCGAGCCGTGCGGGTCGGGATAGGGGTCCCGAGTGACTTCGGCGATGGCATAGACGGCGCGTTCGGGCGCAGCGTGATAACAGAGAACACGGTCGCCCTTGCGGACCTGTTTCAGGGCGCGGTTCGCGTCAGGCCGGGTGCCTGCACCCCGCCACATCTCCTTGCCCTTCACAAAGAGCGTATCCCAATGATAATGATGCGGATTCACCAAGAACAGCCAGTGGTTTCGCTTTGCTGGTGGACGAGTCGTCGTCAAACTGCACTTCCTCCGGAACTAAGCGGCCTACGCAGATTCGGCCGGGCGCACACTATACACGGGACTTAGACGGATGTGAAGAATTTCCTGCATCCGGGTCAATATTTTGATTCCTGGACCAAATAACTGAAAAAAATACACTTATTTAGTAGGAATCGATTGACTGCCTCCCCCAGAGAATGAATCTGCACGGGAGGTTCACACTTTGAGATGTATTTATTACAGGTTTGGTTTCGGAAAACTGCTCATTTGAGGACGGGGACCAATTATCTAGTTTGCTGGCAGAGCGACTACTCAGCATTCACCCAAAGATCGTCACCACGGACTTCAATCGTGTAGGTTTTGACGGAAACCGCCGGATTCATAGTCAACTTGCCCGTCGTGACGTCATATTGCCAGCCGTGCCAGGGACATGTCACAGCCACTCCATGAAGTTCCCCCTGTCCGAGCGGCCCACCGCGATGCAGGCAGGTGTTGTTGATCGCATAAAACTTACTTCCGACGTTCGCGATGGCAAGCGTCAAGCCATCGACCTGGAATTCGCGTATAGAACCGGGGGCAATTTCATCTTTCCTGGCAACGCGTGCGAAAGCCATATTCTGACTCCTTGAGTTGGAATCCTATGATTCTGTTTAGGTTAGCCTAATTCAGCGTGGCGATGGCGTCTGCGCAACCATTACGTTTCGCTTGAAATCCTCAGCCATTCCGGGATGAAGCCGGATTTCCGTCGGACGCTTGGCTAGGGACATCTGGTCGATCTTGTCCTGCAATTTCAGCAGCGCGTAGATCAAGCCCTCAGGCCTAGGCGGACACCCAACCACATAGACATCCACTGGAACGATTCTATCCACGCCCTGAAGCACCGAGTAGGCGTTGAACGGGCCGCCCACACTGGAGCACGCCCCCATCGAAATGCACCACTTGGGATCGGGCATCTGGTCCCAGACGCGCTTCAGGACTGGTGCCATCTTCAGCGTCACCGTGCCGGCCACAATCATCAGGTCGGATTGCCTCGGAGAAGGGCGAAACACTTCCGCACCGAACCGCGCGAGGTCGAATCGCGACGTGGTCGATGCGATCATTTCGATCGCGCAGCAAGCCAGGCCAAACGTCAGCGGCCAAATAGCGGACTTGCGCGCCCAGTTGAAGACGTAGTCCACCGAAGAAATCATGAAGTTCTTTTCAAATCGCTGATCGAGAACGCCCATGTGCCTCCTCTGGTTCTTTAGGAAGGGGGAGTATATCTACCTACAGCAAGGCGAGTCAAACCCGAATACCTTGGACCAGTAACGCACCCGTTTCGCGAAATGCACGAAGCTGGGCGGCATCGCGGAACCACCGGCCTGTGTATGACGCAGGTGCGGGAGTGGGATCGGGAATTTGCAGGTGTTTGATTTCTGCAAATCCTGCATCTTGGAACAGCACGGCCCACTCCTCGGCGCTCAACAGATGAGCGGGGGTCGCAAATTGCTGCGCCCATTGATGGCAATAGGGATTATCGCGATAGTAGTTGATCAGGATCCATGCCGAGCCGCCTTCGCGTAGAACGCGTTGAATTTCGCGCAGACCGCGAGCAGGGTCGGGCCAGTAGTAGGCTGACTCGACCGAAATTGCGTGCGTGAAAAAATTTGCGTCCCACGGAATTTCGTCCACGCCGCCGATCACAAACATTGTGTTATCCAGCGCGACGTGTTTCTTCCGCGCGCGGCGGACCATTTCGTCGGAAATGTCCATGCCGACCACGCGGCCCTCCGGCACGCGCTCGGAGAGCAGACGCGACAGCCAGCCCGCGCCGCAGCCTACATCGAGAACGTTGTCGTGTGGGGCGAGCTTCATTATGTCCAAGACTGGCAGAGTGATGGGGAGATGGTCTTCCTCCATCTCTTCGCCCTTGCCGGCTTCGGCCCAGCGGTTGAATTCTTCACGGAGTGCTTCGTTGGGGTTGGATTCTTGCATGGGATTTTGGTAGCACAGGTTTCAACCTGTGCGGGGTTGGTTTTTGGTTGTGCTAAAGGCCCGGAAGACAAGACCAAAACCAAAAGCGCACAGGTTGAAACCTGTGCTACTTACTACGAATCGATCTTCGCCAGCAATTCTACGAATTTCTGCTGGCGCTGCGACTGATCTTTGCCGTCGAGCGCTTCCGCTTGTTGCGTCATGTTCATCGAGCAGAATTTCGGGCCGCACATCGAGCAGAATTTCGCGTCCTTGTAGAAATCGTCCGGCAGTGTTTCGTCGTGCATGGCACGGGCGGTTTCCGGGTCGAGCGACAGGTCGAACTGCTTGTTCCAATCGAACAGAAATCGCGCGTAGGAGAGAGCGTCGTCGCGATCGCGGGCACCCGGGCGGTGCCGCGCCACGTCGGCAGCGTGCGCCGCGATTTTGTAGGCGATCACGCCCTGCTTTACGTCTTCCGCGTTGGGCAGGCCGAGATGCTCCTTCGGCGTCACGTAACACAGCATCGATGCGCCGTGCCATCCGATCATCGCCGCGCCGATGGCGCTGGTGATGTGGTCGTAGCCAGGCGCGATGTCGGTCACCAGAGGACCGAGCGTGTAGAACGGCGCTTCGTGGCACAACTCCATTTCCTTCTTCACCTGTAGCTCGATCTGGTCCAGCGGAACGTGGCCTGGTCCTTCGATCATCACCTGTACGTCGTGCTCCCAGGCCTTGGTGGTCAATTCGCCGAGCACTTTCAGTTCGGCGAACTGCGCGGCATCGCTCGCGTCGGCCAGGCATCCGGGACGCAGCCCGTCGCCCAGGGAAAAGCTCACGTCGTGCTTTTTGAATATCTTGCAGATGTCGTCGAAATTCTCGTACAGGAAATTTTCCTTTTTGTGCGTGTTCATCCAGTGAGCCAGCAATGCGCCACCGCGGCTGACGATGCCGGTGATGCGGTTGCGCACCAGCGGCAGAAATTCGCGCAGGACGCCGGCATGGATGGTCATGTAGTCCACGCCCTGCTCGGCTTGCTCTTCGATCACTTCCAGCATCAGGCCGATACTCAAATCCTCGTTGCGCTTCACGCGCGACAATGCTTCGTAGATCGGCACGGTGCCGATGGGCACGGGCGAGGCATCGATAATTGCTTTGCGAATCGTGGGAATGTCGCCGCCGGTGGAAAGGTCCATCACCGTATCGGCGCCGTAGTGCACGGAGTGGTGCAGCTTCTTCAATTCTTCAGCAATGTCGGAGGTCGTCGCAGAATTGCCGATGTTCGAGTTGATCTTGCAATTGAACGCAATGCCAATGCCCATGGGCTCGAGCGATTTGTGGTGGATGTTCGCGGGGATGATGGCGCGTCCTCGTGCGACTTCGCTGCGCACCAGTTCCGGCTCAATCTTTTCGCGGCGCGCGACGTAGGCCATCTCTTCGGTAATCACGCCCTTGCGCGCGTAGTGCATCTGCGACACGTTACGCGAACCGTTCGCGGCTGCGGCCTTCACCAATCGCTGCTCAATCCAAGCGTCTCGAACTCCCATGCTTCCCCCTGAAGAGTGCTCTCTTGCGAAGCCAAATTATCGCACCGTGCCGAGCGCACGGCAACCAGTAGGACAGACTTCAGTCTGTCCGGGTTTGGCATTGGGTTCAAGTTTGGAGTCTGAAGAAAAACCAAAACCGAACAGACTGCCCTTCACGGCGTTCAGGGTGAAAAGTCTGCTCTACCAAAATTACGCGCGGCGCAGAGTCAGCAGCGTAATTTCCGGGGGAACGCCCAATCGAACCGGCGCGCCAATCGTGCCAAGGCCGCGATTTACGTAGATAAAACTGGAGGCGGGAGTGATCGCGGCGACTTCCGCCTCGGGAAGAAGCGCGGAAGTATGCAGCGGCCGGCGGTATAGCCCGGCGACGTAAGGCGTGAGGAACTTTGCGGGACTCCAGCTGTGATTGAGGATTTCAACCTGCACTTGTCCTCCGTGCGTGTGGCCTGCCAGTGACAGCTCGATACCCAGTTCGGCGGCACGCGGAAAGGAGTTCGGATTATGCGAAAGTAAAATATTGGGAACATCGCGCCGCACCAGCGATTCGATCCTGGTGAGCATGGGCGGCCAACTTTCGTCCGCAGGATGCTGACGTTGATAATCCACGCCAATCAGATTAAAGGCGCCGCCATGCCATTTCACTTCGGTCCTTTCCTGGCGAAGCAGCTTCATCCCAAAGCGATCGAACAATCTGCCGGCTTCGGTTTCGGCGTGGGCATAGATTTCGTGGTTGCCGTTGCATCCCCAAATGCCCAGCGGTGACCGCAGGTGGGAAAGCTCAGCAATGCAATCCTCGAGAGGGTCGGTCCGCCCAGTCAGAAAATCTCCGGTGACCACCACAATGTCGCCGCCCAGTTCGTTGGCCATCCCCACGGCGCGGCGCACCTGCGCAATCGGCATGTACGAGCCGATGTGAATGTCACTCAGTTGGGTGATACGCAAGCCATCGAGCGCGGGCGGAAGGTTGGCGATGGGAATTTCAATTTCGCGCACCTGGAATCGCAGGCGCTCCGCCGCAAAGCCGTAAATCGCGCTGACAAAAGGAACTGCGCCTGCCAGAACTCCCGCGGCATGAAAGAAATGGCGCCTGGAATGGTTGACCGGATCGGTCGAACTCGAAGGGGCTGCCTGGGTGTGGGAGGCGGTCGGCAACGAGGAACGCATGCGTCGCCACAGCCAGTCCGCGCCGACAATAATCTTGATGAACAGGTAAGAAAAGATCGAACTCGACAGCCAGAGACCGAGAAACGGCGCCCACCATGTCCCCCGCGAGATCGTGCCGCGCCAGTTGCGGACAATCGCGAGCATCGCAAGACCAGCCATGATCGCCAATATCCAAAGCAGGCCGCCGCGCAGTCCCTTCCGCCATCCGGGATGATGAATGCGTCCTGCAAACCTCCAGGCCCGCGCAAACCAGTATCGCTGCGAAAGAAATGCCAGGGTAAATCCCGCAAGGACCGCCAAAATGCCCACTAAAGTAATCAAATTATGAAACATGAAACCAACATCCTCAATAGTTAGAGTACCGCGTGGGGGGCTCGGTTGCACAGTGCCGCAGCAGGGCCTGCGGATGAAAAGTACACCTGTGAGCCAAAACGGAACAGGGTCGATCTTGCTAGGGTTGCGACGAGGCAGCCAGGAGCTTTTGCAGCTCTCGCCGCTGCAGGAACACGAAGAACAGGGCCTCGCAGGGCAACAAAATCAAGGCAAATATCCACGCGTTCGTTGCCGAAAGGAACAAAGCAGCATTCAACCCAAAGGCCTGGAACGGGACGAAAATGGCGGCGTACGGCGCTCCGCTTGGGCCATACCATTTCAGAGGGTAAAAGAAGGTTCTGGCGCAGATATAAAATACGACCAAATACAGAATCCCGGTGACCAGCGGTCTGCGGGCGCGGCGCAAGTTCATCCATTGCAGGTAGAGAAGGTCTCGCACGATCCACATGGCGAAGAATCCTGCTTCGAGAAGCCCCACGCCAGGGTTCCAATCGGCTCGCCGATCGAGTCTTAGCCGGATCATGTCAACAATCCCGAGTCCCGCCAGGACCGCTCCCGCCAAGAGGTACGGAGCGGGCCACAGGGCAGCTCCCCAACCGGCTGCCGCGGCGCCGAATTCGCGGATGCGGCGCCGGACGCGGTCGCGATTGCGCAATAGGACCAACCCGAGGATGACGAAGAACCAAAGGCTGATCCCTAGAAACACCTCCTCAGCTATCGAGGGATAGATTGGCCGGTATTGAACGGCAGGAGACGGTCTCCCGTCCGCGGACTGCATATATTCAATGTGCGGGATGACCCACCGGAAAAAGCCAAGCAAGAGAATGTTCAGATACAGCACAAAAGCGAATCCCTGCCCCGGCGAATACACCTCGTAGGCAGTGGGGTCGCGCTTGATATTTCTGGCGCAGGCGAGCAGAAACCAGGCAGTAAGAGTCGCATAGAGGGCCACGAGAACCCAGAAATGGGGAACCTGCAAGCCGAAAAAGGAGTCCGGCTTCAGCCCGAGATCCACCCATGGCTGATAGCGAAGCGCTGCATCGGCGATGCGAGAAGGCACGAGTTTGAACGCATAAAATGGACTGATTGAGTGGATGGCAAACACACTCTCACCTTGGCTGAAATCGATCGAGCTGATACCCACCATGAAGAGAAAAAATAGGACTCCGCCAGCCGAAGCGCCCCGTTCCAGAAGTAGCGAGATCAGGACAGCCAGAGCGTGATACGTGACCGACCCCAGGATCGCCACCACGTAAATTCCCAGCAAGGCGGAGACCGGTATCTGTCCCAGAATGGCGGCCCAGCAGGCGATCGGCATCAGGCAGAGGAAAATGAAATACGTCATAACCGGGGCGCCCAGCAGTTTTCCTGTGGTGAGTTCGAGCGGCGTCATCCGCGTGATCCGCTGGTAATCGAACGTGTTCAAGTCCTTTTCGCGGTGCACGGACTGCAGGCAGTAGAGTCCCCCTCCGATCAGGAGCGCCACAATCTGCAACCCGAGTACTAACTGAAAAAGATTCCGTCCATCCTCAATCGCGGAAAAGCTGCCTGAGGGAGATTTGTCAAGATAATAAGCAGCGCAGGACAGTGAGACGGCCACGCAGATGACCGCTGCCGCGAGCATTCGCCCGCGCCGCAACTGGATGCGCGCGTTGCGGACCAGTTCCGGATTTAATTCCGACACGTTCACGTGGGCTCTCCGGTCGAGATCCGCGAATAGAGCTGCTCGAGAGTTTCGGTGAGTTCCTCGACGCCGCACACCGGCGCGCCCGCCTCGATCAAAGCGCGAACCAGCGCGGCAAGCGCCGGGTTGTCTCCCTCAAAATCGATTTGTACGGCAGCTTCAGCTTGGGCAATGCCGCTGACGCCGGGGCGCGCCGCTAGCCAGGCCTCCAGGGCGAATTCAGCCGAGGCCAGGCGAATGCGAATGCGGCGCAGAATTTTGCCTTCGCCCATCACGTCTTCCAGGCGCCCCACGCGCAGTAGCCGCCCCTTTTCGATAATGGCCACCGACGTGCAGATTTCCTGCAAATCGGAAAGAATGTGTGAGGTGATGAAAATGGTCTTTCCGCCGCGATGCAATTTGCGCAGGAGGTCCTTGAGTTCGACGCGCGCCCTGGGGTCGAGCCCCGCGGCGGGTTCATCGAGCACGATCAGCGGAGGGTCGTGAATAATCGCGCGCCCGATTCCCATACGCTGCTTCATGCCGCGCGACAATCCGCCGATGGCGGCTTCGCGTTTCGATTCCAATCCCACCGCACGGATGACCTCCTCGATTCGCGCGGGAATCGCCCCGGGATCCAGCTTGTAGGCGTGAGCGAAATAATCGAAGTATTCCCACACTTTCAATTCGTCATATAGGGAAAAGAAGTCGGCGAGGTAGCCCATGTGACGCTGCGCTTCCTCGGGCTGCCTCTCCACGTCGATTCCATTCACCAACACGCGCCCGGCGGTGGGTACGGACAAACCGCAGATCATCTTCAGCGTCGTGGTCTTGCCCGCACCGTTCGGTCCCACCAGTCCAAAGATTTCGCCGGCCGGAATCTCAAGTGTGAGCCGGTCCGCAGCTACGACGTGCCAGTCCTTCTTGGACGCCGCCTCGTACTCTTTGGATAACTTCTCCATGTGAATCATATTCATTTTAGTTTACACGGATTCTGCCGTTCGGATGACAGTGTGTCAACCGGGCTTTGAATCCTTCGTAAGGTGCCCTCGCTTGGTTGCGCGGTGTACAATGCCGCTAGCGCGCAGGTTTGAAACTAGATTGCCTTGGTAAGGAGGCCAAATGCGAACGTCAAAACTGCTCTTGGGTGTAATCGTAGCGATTCTAGTTGTTGGGCCTAATCTTCTTGCCGCTGGCGACCTTTCCGGTGCGATGAAGCAGATCCTCGAACACCGAACCGGCGCTTTTTCGTCGATACGAAAAGACCCGCGCGGGTCCGGGGATGACACGATGTATACCTCCACGATTTCATTGCCGGGGACGACAGAATGCTACATTTCGAAAAATGAGAAGACCGGATTTACGGATAGCTGCGACGTAGTTGAGACGAAAAAGCGCGCTGTTCTTGTGGCCCAATACAAGAAATATATCAAGGCGCTCCGTGATGCCGCCCCATCCTCCTGGATTACGTGGACAGTGACCACAACTGAGCCAGCGGGAGAGCAGACACACATCGGCCCTGACAACGCGCATCCAGCGGCGACGGTGAAATGGGCGCTCGAGGGCATGAACAAGAATTTTTATGAGCTGACCGTAACGTTTTATGCGGATGGTTATGCGATGGAGAAATCGAAATAAATCGACGAACGGACGCGGATATTTATTATAGGAGTCTTTTCTATGCGAATCGGAGTTCGATTCCTTTTTGTGCTTTGCTTTCTTCTAGCGGCAGCACCGATGCATGCGCAGAAAAACGCGCCTCCAAAAGATTCGACCGATCTCCTGCTGCCGCCTTCGGAAGACGTTTTGCGCGCTTGGAATGACGTTGCCGGCAAGCTGGTCGATATGGCCCAGGATTTCCCCGAAGACAAGTACGATTTCAAAGTGCAGAAGGACCAGCGAACGTTTGCGGAAACGATACTGCATGTGGCAGGAGGCATGTTTCAGGCCGCCAGCGCGGTGAAGGGATCGCAGGTCGGTCCCACCTTCGATGAAATGAAGGGGCCTTCGCGCTCGGACTACAAGACGAAGGCTGAAGTGGTCAAGTTCATAAAGGATGCCGTTGGAGCAGGAGCTGCTGTAATTCAAGCGCAGGGGGACGCTGGGCTCAACAAACCCGTACTTTCACCCTTTACCGCCGATCCTGTTCGCACATCGACGCTCTGGTGGACCCTGCTCGAAGAAACGGGAGAGCACTACGGGCAACTTGTGGTGTACTACAGGGCGAATAACTTGGTGCCGCCGGCGTCGCGGTGAAATCGTCCCTCGTTCAATCCGCGGATGCTCCTGCGGGAACTTCCCTCAACATGGAAATGAGCACTCCGGGATCGGTGACCGGTGGGCGGCACGTCGTTCCTGCACAAACCAGGGCTTGCGAAACCGTTGCATCGAGGTGCGGGAGCGTTTCGCAAAGTGCGGGTGCGAGTGCGTTGCCTGACGCCATGCGCTTCGGCGTGACTCGCAACACCGCTTTGCCGAAGCGGTAAATGGAATTTGCAGCCTGTTCGAGCGCAACTGCCTGCGCATCGTCACTTTTTCCCGTGATGACAATTTCGATCGGCTGGCGGGCGTGCAATAGCGCGGCGAGGCCGTAACTGGCCGCGTGAATTCCAAATTGCGGCGCAATGCCCGCGAAGGCCTCCAGCGTCTGTTCGGCGCGCTGGCGGTAGATAGATTCTGCCGTGTAACCAAAGATTCGATTCAGCAAAATTGCAGCGGAGGAATTCGCTCCCGCCGTCGGGGAATCCTGCAGCGGCTTGCGGCGGACTTCCAGGCCGCCCATCGGCGGCGCGCCTGAGGCGCGGTCGAAGAATCCTCCGCCTTCGATGTCAAAATATTCGGCGAGGGCGAAATCTGTGATGCGGCGCGCAGCGTCGAAGTATTTCCGGTCGAGAGTTGTTTCGTAGGCGTCTAGCAGTGCGATGCCGGAAAAAATCTGGTCGTCCAGCGAACCGTCGAGGCGCGCTCCGCCCATACGATGGGCGAATCCACGCGCGTCGCTCCAGGCTTCCGCCAGCATCCGGTCGAGAGTTTTCAGCGCAAATTGGCGGCAGGCTGCGCCCTTTTCTCCGCCCAGCACTGCAGCGGCGTCGAGGTATGCCGAAACGAACATCGCGTTCCAGGAAATGTAGAACGTCGTATCGATGAATGGCGTTGGGCGGGCCGTGCGCGCCGCCAGCAATTTTCCTTTAGCGCGAGCCAGCGTCAAACGCACCGTAGTTTCATCGATGCCAAGCGCCGCAGCAATCTCGCTGGGACGCTTTGCGATCCATAGGACATTTTTCGCCGGATTGTGATGCATCTCGCCGTGCGCTTCCACGTCATATGTCATCTCGATGACGCGCGATTCCTCGGGCGTCATCGTTGCGCGAACTTCGTTCAGCGTCCAAGTAAAGTAGTCGCCATCGTCATCGAGCGTCTGATCCGCGTCCTGACTGGCATAAAAACCGCCGAGCGCCTGATCCGAAAGCACGGCATCAGTCCAATCGATAATGCCCTCGGCTACTTCGCGCAGAAATGGATTGCGCGTGACCTGATAGCCGTGTAGAAAATTCTTCAGCAGCTCCGAATTGTCGTAGGACATTTTTTCGAAGTGCGGGACGCACCAGCGCTCGTCCACCGAATAGCGGTGAAAGCCGCCGGCAATCTGGTCGTACACGCCGCCGGCGCCCATTTTTTCCAGCGTCGTCGCGGCCACTTCCAGCAGCCGCGCGCCGCCGCCGGATTGATGCCGCTCCAGCAGGAGGTCGAGCGCGGACGGGTGCGGAAATTTCGGCGAACGTCCGAAGCCACCGTTGCGCGCGTCGAACATATTCACGATGGATTCAATCTGATCGTCGGCAACGCGCGAATCGAATTTGTCGCGCGCGCCGGTGAATGTTTCGGCCTTCGCCACGGCTTCTGCTAATCGGGTTGCGGCTTCCTCCACATCGGCGCGCTTGTCCCGGAATCCTGTCGCGACGGCTTCGAGGACGCGGCGAAATCCGGGCCGGCCCATGGCGTCTTCCGGAGGGAAATACGTGCCGCCATAAAATGGACGTCCATCGGGCAACAGAAACCCTGTGAGCGGCCAGCCGCCCTGACCTGAGATCGTGCTGATTGCAGCCTGGTAACGTGCGTCCACGTCCGGGCGTTCGTCGCGATCCACTTTCACGGCAATAAAAAGCTTATTGATCATCGAGGCGAGCTGCGGATTTTCGTAGCTCTCGCGGTCGATCACGTGGCACCAGTGGCACCACACCGCGCCAATGTCGAGCAGGATGGGCTTGTCTTCCACCTTTGCGCGCGCAAAGGCTTCCGCGCCCCACTCATACCAATCGACGGGTTGATGTACGGCAGACCGCAGGTAAGGACTCGCGGAATTGGCCAGACGATGTTCGGATTTTTCGTTCACGTGAATCCTTCCGCGATGCTGGGAATGTGGCCGTGCGATACTGGCGATAGCGTTGACGCTGGATTATTGAATGGGATGTTTGGGACCGGTGTCTTCGGGGTCGATCGGCTTGCGCCCGGAAAAGCCTTCGTCCTGGCGATGATAGAAACGGATGCGATCTTCTCCCAGGCGCCAGCAGAGGTAAACTTCTTCGTTCCTGAGGATCGACGGAAAATCGAGCAGTCCGGTGTCGAGATCCTTCACCACGCAGCCGGTAGCGTGAATGCGGTCCAGCGCTTCATTGATTTGCTTAATCAACTGGTTGTGCTCGGAGCGCAGCCGCGCGACACCTTCGTAGTCAACGGTGATTCCGCCCATCATCAGAATGCGATTGGCTATGCCACTCAGCGTCTCATCGAGGTCCGCAACCCTGCGGCGATTTTCCATCGCCTCGATCAGCACCGGCTCGAGTTCGCGTCGCGCGCGCTCGGCTTCTGTGAGGCTAAAAAGTTTATGTTCGTTTTCTTCGTGGTCCATCGATTTTCCGTTCGTTATGCGCCAGGCGATTCGGATGAACTCCCCCGATTTCGATGCCGTGGCAATGATATTGGTTCTATTCTTCGCAAAAAAAGAATGGCCCCGCAGCGCGCGGGGCCATTGGAAAGACCGAATCTAATCCATCGCCCTAGTCGCCGGCAACTTGTTCGGCAACCTGAGGCTTTGCAGCCCCGTTGCCGTTTCCGTTGCCAAGCTGCGCGTTGCTGATGGTTACCGGAGCCGTGCTGGGAGTGGCCCTCTTGATGTCGGTGAGGGTGCCGATCTGCACGACTTCCTGCGGCGCCTGCTTCAGCACCAGTTCTTCGTAGATCTTGCGGACGCGCGCTTCTTCCTTCAGGAATTCGACGCGGCGCCGTGCGCGATTCTCTTCGGCGGCGGTTATGGGCACATCGTGATCCACGGTTCGGACGCGCGCTGCGTCCTCTTCGTTAATCACCAGCGAGTGCTCGTAGGTATCGAGGCCCACGGCTTTGCCCTTGGCATAGATATCGTGCTTGCCGTGTTCCTTGTACCACTGCGCGACCGTCGCGTTCTTGTACATGTTTTCGATGATCTTGCGCCAGCCGATGCCAGTGTTGTACGCGCAGAAGGAAATTTCACCCTGCTGCGTGGCGTACGGAATGATGCACATTTCGGTGCGGCGGAA
>CAZUNI010000006.1:0-135352 GCA_964622265.1 uncultured Acidobacteriaceae bacterium
TTCATCACTTCCCGCTGAGCTATCCACCGAAAACTAATTCTTAACGGCGGACTACTCAGTGGACATGTTTTCAAGCTGCTGATGCCAGTCCAGTTGGCGCACCAATTGCGAATTATCTCGCCAATCCCGCAGAACTTTCACAAACAGCTCCAGAAAAATCTTAGTGCCGAGGATTTCCTCAAGCTCCTTGCGCGCGTCCGTCCCGATCTTTTTCAGAGATGCGCCGCCCTTCCCAATCAGGATTCCCTTCTGTCCTTCGCGCTCGACGTAAATAGTCGCGCGAATGCGAATCACCTTAGGTGTTTCCTCGAACGAATCCACCAGCACCGCCACGGCATGTGGAACCTCATGAAACGTCCCGGCCATAGCCTTCTCTCGAATCAACTCCGCAGCAAGGAACCGTTCCGGCTGATCGGTGTATTGATCCGGAGGAAAATTCGGTTCTCCCTCCGGCAGAAATTCGATGAATTTTTCGAGCACGCGCTCGACGCCATCCCCAGTCAGCGCGGAAATGGGAATGATCTCGGCGAACTCCGCCAATTTCCCGACTTTTTCGATAATCGGAAGCAGGCTGTCTTTCGGAATGCGATCCACTTTATTCAGGAGCAAAATCCGCGTGCCTTCAAACCGAGCCGCGCGCTCAATCGCTTTCAGATCTCCCTTTCCGATTTCCTCGCTCGCATCCAGAATGAGCGCCAGCACATCGACGCCATCCAGAGCGGCGTTCACCTCACCCATCATTTGCCGTCCCAGCGCAGAATCCGGACGGTGCAACCCCGGCGTATCGATCAGCACAATCTGCGCGTCGGGACGATTCACAATTCCCTGTATCCGGTTTCTAGTCGTTTGGGGCTTGGACGTAACAATCGCAACTTTTTGCCCCACCAGCCTGTTCACCAGCGTCGATTTCCCGGCGTTCGGTCTCCCCACCACAGCTACAAATCCGGACTTGAATTCTTCGGGCATAAAATTATGTCGAATCTCCAGCAAACATAGAGGCAATAACCGTCAGTCACAAATCGTGCGCAATCATCATACCCCGCGCGAGAATGAATCGCACGATCCGAAGCGAATCCCACCGGCAAACGATCCTGCGAAGCAGACACAATCGTTGGACGTGTTACACTCTAACGTTATTTGCGCAATATAGAGGTCTCGCATTTACATTGAAGACCGCTCAATCGGAGAAGCAAGAATGCCGGCAACACCGCACGCTGAAAAGCATTTCACTGCGACGGATACTGTTCGCGACATCGTCATCGGTATGGCGGACGGGCTCACCGTTCCGTTTGCCCTCGCCGCAGGCATCTCCGGCGCCGTGGCGACCAATCCTCACGCATCCACTCTCGTAGTTACCGCAGGCTTCGCGGAAATTGCGGCCGGCTCGATCGCCATGGGACTGGGCGCTTACCTCGCCGCGAAAACCGATTTCGAACATTACGCTTCCGAGCGAAAACGCGAAGTTCAGGAGACGGTCGAACTGCCCGACGTGGAAACCGAGGAAGTGGCCAAAGTTTTCCGCCACTACGGTTTGTCCGACGCAGAAATGGCCCCCATCGTAAACGCAATCATCAGCAATCAGGAGAACTGGGTCGATTTCATGATGCGCTTCGAACTCGGCCTGGAGGAACCGCACCCCCAGCGCGCGCGAATCAGCGCGCTAACCATCGCGGTGTCGTACATCGTGGGAGGATTGATTCCGCTCACGCCTTACATTCTTATTTCGAACGTGAGTACGGGACTTTTGTATTCAGTGGGAGTGACGCTGCTTGCGCTGGCATTCTTCGGCTGGGTCAAGGGCCACTTCACCGGCATCAACCCGCTCAAGGGCAGCCTGCAGACGGTCGTCACCGGAGGCTTGGCGGCGGGTGTGGCATTCCTGATTGCAAAACTGATTAGCTAGCCGTTACTTGCTGTCCAGGCTCGCCCGCGCCGTTAAAACCTTCGTCGATGAACCTTCCCCATCGGTCCACGAAAACAAAAGCTCATTGCGAACGCGCGCCACGCGCGGATATCTGCCGCTGGAAGTATCGGCCACAGTGACCGCCGGCGAGCGCACCCCGTCCGGTGATATTCTTCGAACGCGGAATTGCGAATGCTTGTTAGCAAACTCGTTGTACGTCACGGCAGCGGAACCATCAGGCAGCATTTGAACGCCGAGCCGCCCCAAAGAAGTCGAGTCATCCACTCGAATCGGCGCGCCGAACGTGCGCCCGGCATCGTGGGAGAACGCCACGAACGCCTTCCCTTGATCGTCCTTGGCCATGTACCACGCCACGGCAACTTCTTTACCATTTGCGCTGATAGCAGGGCCGTTGATCGGACATGCCGTAATCTTCCAACCGTCATCGTGTACCACAGTAGGCGCGGTCCATTTTCCGGCCACCAGACGCGCCACATAGATGTCACGAATCTCGTCTTTCGTCCGGTTTCGGAAAGCGACAATTACGCCCTCCGAAGTGTCCGCCGACGCCGTCGCGCAACACTCGCAGATTCGTGGGTCGACAATTTTTTCAAGGCCTTGCTTGCCGGAAGCATCGTAAGTGGTCGCACGCAAACTCATGTCGCCAGTTTCTTTTTCGGGATCGGTCAATCGTCCATCGATCCACACCAGCCCAAAGCCTGCGCTCGCAGCCGTAGTTCCCGGCGTCTGGAATAGCGAAACGAATCCATGTTCGGACTTGGTCCCATCGTGGTGCGGACTCACAGGCCGCGACCAAGTGTGCCCCTTATCTTTGGACCACGACACTCGTACCCGACTCGCGTCCGATTCGCCGCCGAGGCTTTCGGTCCAATGCGCCGCCATCGTTCCGTCGCTCAACGCGCGAACCGATGGCACGTCGTAGGCATTCACAAAGAAAGTATCGCCGGAATATACGGATTGAGGAGCGGTCCAGCCGGAGGCCGTGCGTTCGGCATATTTCAGGGTTGTCTTCTCGGTGCCGACTTCCAGCCAGCTCAGAATCAGGCGGTCTCCCTGAACGGTAATCTGCGGCTCCGAACTATTCGCGCCTGCGGGTGAAGTCAGTGGCTCCACAGTGAATGCGGCATCCGGGGCAGCTAGAGTGCGCGTACGGGGAACCGCGAACATAAGTGCCACGAAACACGCCAACAAAAAAACAGCGGCAGCAACAGAACTCCGGTTCAGCCGATTGCCGCCTCCTTTACGTTTCACCGATTTAAAATGAAGAATAACACCCTCCCCTGACCCTTAGCCACCCAGCCAATTCGAAACGTAAAAAATCTAATTTGCTGGCGCTGCGGTGTCCCCACCCGCCTGGACCTTCGGAAGCACGCGCCCGTCCGCTAGCGTCACATTGATGAACACGCCGACGTTGCCGCCATTCTTTCCAGGGTGCAGGTTTATCGTGACCTGATCGCCCGGCTTGAGCGTTTCAGCGTCGAATCCGCCAGCCTTCATGCCGCGCACCGGCGCGCCAGTCTCCACAGCCCAGTGCTCCACGTTGCCGCTGGCGTCTTTCACGTCGAACGTAATTTGCGTGTGCGGGTTCGCCATGGTGTAGCTCGTGATCGTTCCCTTAAACGTCTTGGTCGTCGTCATGTCGTACGCAGCATAGCCGTGATGCGCGAACATGGGAGCGGCCACGGTCAGACACGCGCCAAGCATGGCAAACAAAGCCAACGTTCTTGCTTTCATGATTTCCTCCGGATTTCGCTTCTGAGCTTACCTGCGCTCGTATTTTCATCCACTATACCAACAAACCTCAGTGCGTAACAGCACACACCCATGTGACGGACATCACGAACGCAAAACGAGATCCGCATGGGGCTTAAGTTCATTTATGTGGTGCACGATCTCTGCATATAAGACGGCAAAATCGTCACCGGCGTTGCACGGATTCGAATTCCCTCAACTAGCTGTGCCGGAAGCAGCAGGACGCCGCGCGCGCAGCCGAAGAACTTTCCTCTGATTCGCCTCCAGAATTTCAAATTGCAGCCCGCCATACTCCAAGTGCTCTCCCTGCGTGGGAACATGCCCCGCCACATGATTGAGCAGCCCGGCAATCGTTGTCGCCGATTCATCTCCGGTTACCTTCCATTCGACGCCAAACAACTCCTGCACCGTTTCCAGCGACACGCTGCCGCGAAGCACGATGCTGCCGTCAGGCTCGCGAACAGCGTCAGGCGCGGGGACATGCCCATCCTCCCCGATTTCCCCGATGATTTCCTCCACCAGATCTTCCGCTGTGACGATGCCCGCCACCGACCCATGCTCATCCACCACGATGGCCATTTGCTGATTCCGGCGCTGCATCTCCTTTAGCAAGTCCGATCCGCGTTTCGTCTCAGGAACGAACATCGCCGGGCGCGCCAACTCGCGCACGGTGCGTTTCGCGCCATCGCCCTCTGGGACCTGAAGCAAATCCCGCGCCAGCGCTACGCCAATCACATCGTCGAGAGATTGTTCGTATACAGGAAGACGTGAAAACCGAGACTCGATCAGCATCTTGCGAAGCTGTTCGAGACTGGAATCGGCGGTAATGGCCACCACATCCGGACGCGGCGTCATGAATTCCAGCACGCGCTTATCGCTGAACTCCACCACCTGCTCGATCATGTCTGCTTCGTCCGGTTCCAGAATGCCTTCCTGCTCGGCCGCGTCAACCAGAGCCTCAATCCCCTCTTGCTGCACGGTCGAACCGTCCGCAGGGGTTTCGTCGGAAATGTGCGCGATGGAAATGGCCAGCTCAAGAAGCACGCGGAAAGGCCAAACCAACCAAAGAAATCCGCGAATCACCAGCGCCAATTGCAGCAGCCAACGGCTGCTCGTACGCACCAGCAGAAAATCGGGAATGAACTGCGACAGTAGCAGCACTTCCACCAGCACATATACCAGAGCTTGCGCCAGTGCGTCCCACGTCCCTGGCACAAACACAATTACTCCTCGTGCCGTTTCGGCCGTAACGATCACCAGCCAGAGATTGGCCAGCAGGCGGAATCCCAGAATTGCCCGTGCGCGATCCAGATGAAAGTGCGGCTCGATTTCCTCTTCGAATATTTCCAGGTGCTCGTGCACGCGCCCGGTCGTGACGCGCCCCAATTCACGATAGATCCGGTCGATGTAGGAAAAAATCACCAGGCCTACGCCGAGCGCCGCGACGGCAAGAAAATAAAGGAAGGTCATCATAATCAGACGACACCCAAACGCTGGCGGAGCTTCCGCTCCAAACGCTCCATTTCGCCATTATCGGTTTCATGATCGAACCCGGCCAGATGAATCATGCCATGCAGAATCAGGATGCGCATTTCAGCCGGAAGCGTCCGCGAAAATCGTCGCGCATTGCGCCGCGCGGTTTCCGGGGAAATGGCGATGTCTCCCACGTATTCTGTATTTTGATTTGGTTTTGAGCCATTCGCAGGAAACGAGAGCACATCGGTGGGGCCGTGCTTATGACGATAAGTTTTGTTCAAACGAGCCATGGCGGCGTCGCTAATCAATTGGACAGTCACGGATTCGGAAGCGAATCGCAATTCCCGACGTGCGCGTTCAAAAAAATCCTCAAGTGGTTTCACTGCCACAGGGACACGGCGCTGGCGGTTGACAATCATCGACGCGGAAAAACCTACTTCGCAGGTTCCGTCCTGCCGGTCGCCGGCGAGGCTGCACGCTTACCGTTGCCGCCTTTGAACTCTTCGTAGGCTTTGATGATCTGTTGCACAAGGTTATGACGAACCACGTCGCGCTCATTGAAATTAATGAATGAGATTCCGTCAATGCGCCCCACAACATCGAGCGCCTCGACCAGCCCCGAGCGGCGCCCGGCAGGCAAATCGATCTGCGTGATGTCTCCGGTGATGACGGCCTTGGAGTTGAATCCCAGCCGCGTGAGAAACATTTTCATCTGTTCGCTGGTCGTGTTCTGCGCCTCATCCAGAATCACAAAAGAATCGTTCAGCGTGCGCCCGCGCATAAACGCCAGTGGCGCAACTTCGACAATTCCCTTCTCCAGAAAGCGTTCCAGCTTGTCGGCATCCAGCATGTCATACAGCGCATCGTACAGCGGTCGCATGTAGGGATCGATTTTCTGTTGCAAGGTGCCGGGAAGAAAGCCCAGCCGCTCCCCAGCCTCCACTGCGGGTCGCGCCAGAATGATGCGGTCCACCTGCTTGGTGAGCAGCGCGGAAACGGCCATGGCCACGGCCAAGTACGTCTTCCCGCAGCCGCCGGGACCGATGCCAAAGGTCATGTCGTGCTTCTCGATCGCTTCCATGTACGATTTCTGGTTCGAACTCTTCGGCGTAACCGTCTTCTTGCCAAAAATGCGCGGTCGTGCGGGCGCGCCAGGCTCCAGCACCTGCCGCAGGGTCGTTTTCGAATCCTCGGTCGCGACGCGGATCATGGCCTTCACCTCGCCATGATTCATCCGGCGGCCTTCGCGCACCAATTGGTTATATTCATCGACAATTCGAATGGCCCGGTCCACCTGAGCGGCATCGCCTTCTATAGAGAGGTAGTCGTCCTGCAATTGGGTGGTAACGCGCAGCGAAGTTTCCAGCAGCTTGACGTTCTCATCGAGGGTGCCGAACAGGGATTCCACCCCGCCGGCAATTTGTACGGTGCGTCGCATGTATGATTCAGCTGGCCGGCATTCCCAAAACAGCCAGCTGATGGAGTCCAAACCTCCGACTTCGTTCAAAGCCAGTCTTTACAAGGGTACTCGAAGCGAACCCCGTAATCAAGAACGCATGCCTTAGGCGAAAACCTGGGGATAACCCCTGTTATGGCAATACATACCGGACACTGGCCGCCAGAGCCTGCACGTTATAATTCGCTCCGACGCCAAATCCGTTGTGTCCATGGCAGGAGAGGCGTACGATGCGAAAATCAGAACCCGAATCGCAACTGCGGCGAAAGCATTAACGGACCATTTTTTCGTCACTATTCGAAAAGACTGCTTGGAATCTTCACATCCCATCTGGCGCTGGGATCCAAAAGGAGAAGATCGAAAAGTGAAAACCACGAAACTTAAAGTAGTCTTCCTTTTTATCGTGATCGCGAGTCCTCTGGCACTTTCCGTTCCACTATTCGCACACCATGGGTATGCGGCGTACGATATGCAGTCGCTGCGATCTCTCAAGGGAACGGTAACGAACTGGCTGATCATGAACCCTCACAGCCAAATGACCCTGGACGTAAAAAATGCCGACGGAAATGTGGAACATTGGGTTGTGGAGGACATCGGCGGCGCGCGCGGTATGCGAGAGCGCGGCTGGGATACCCTTCATCCCGGCGACGAAATCACACTTTATTATCACCCCGTCAGGGGTGAGGGACATGCAGGACTTTTAATTAGGGTCGCATTTCCCGATGGTCGCGTACTTCCCAGGCCCCAACCGCCCTCGGACAACCCTCAGCATGGCTATGGAACGCAGTGATTTGCGGCAGGGCGGCCACAGAAGAATGCGACTCTGTTAGTAAAGCAACCATTTAACACTGCGGCTGGTAATCCCAAATCTCTGCGCGCGTAACTTCAAAAACCATAAAGCCGTGCAGGATTTTCAACCAGAATAAGTTTGAGATGCGCGGGGTCGGATGCCCAGGCAGCGAGCTGATTGAGGTTGCTGCCGTCATCGATCGAGTCCATAGGCGTGACTTCCGGCAGCTTGCGCGCTACCCCGCTCAAATGCGGCCAATCGGATGCCCAAACAATTCTTTGCGGATTCGCAGCGATGAGCGCCCTGGCGATAGGCGCGACGTCCGGAAAGTCCGGCGCCTGATTCGAGATACGATACGGCACCGACAAAGAGACATAGACCTTGCCGGTGCGCACTAAATTCAGAAGCGTGTCGAAGCCCGGCTGATGGACTCCCGCAGCGGCCTGCGCTCCCCCGAAAACATAAAGCAACACAGGCACGGGAGATGCGATCACTTGATCCTTAATGGCCTCAAGTTCCGACAACTTCGCATACAGTCCAATGTGCCAGCCGCGACCCATAATTCGCTCAACATTGAACTTAAAATCCCCGATCTTGTGAATCACCACTCCCCGAATCCCAGCGCGATGCAACCGGTCGAGTTCCGAGTCGGAAGTCTTTTCGTCGATTATTGCGACCCCGCGCGCCCCAGCCCCCAGCTCTTTGATCGCATCCGTCATGCAGGAGTGATCTGTGCCATAAACAGTGGTTTGCACAATTACAACGCGATCGATGTGCAAGGCCTTGTGAACCGAGCGTAGCTCCGCCAGAGTGACAGTTGCTGGCGTGTAACCGCGCGATGCCACAAATGGGTATCTCTGAGGGTCTCCGTAAATATGCACGTGGCAGTCGCACGCACCGGCGGGCACAGCAAAATTCACCGGGGTGAGCGGCTGTGCGGCACCGGCAAGTGCAGACTTGATTGGCCGAGCGAGCGCGGCGACTCCCGCCATACCCGCTCCTACCAGGATTTCTCGTCGCGATCGCATAAAATTAACCGTGTACTACGTTATGGAATCTAGTGCTCAGCCGGGTTGAACTTACGACTGACTATTGGCGCCGCTATGGTGGCGCCATTTTGTTCATTCAGTCGAAGTTTCCATCTCAGCTTTCGAAATGATCGATAACGTACACTCGACGCCGTCCGAATGCAACATCGCCGCCGTTCCTTTTGGGCTGGAGCACTTCCAACACCTGCGCCAAAATTTCACACCAAAAAGGAGTGACCCAAACTCTGGCACGCCCCAGACTGCCTGACAAGGTGATAACTGTATTGTTTCAGAGGGAAACCCGGCGTATGATCCGCCAGTCCTGGCGTACCGAGAAGCAGACGACTGGAGAGAATTACGATGATTCCCAATTTCCGCAGTATTCTTAGCAAACTTTTCAGATGTGCGTCGACCGACACGCAGCCCCGCGCGCGGCATAAAGTTCGGATGGCATCGCGGATCACGCTATGGATCGGCTTGCTCCTGCTGGCCGGGACAGGAATTGCGTACGCGCAATCGGACCTCAACTTGAAAGGAACAATCGACTTCCGTGTGCATAGTAATCCCGAAGCCGTTCCCCGCTCGATTGACGCTGACGACGTGGCGCGGCTGGCCAAGGAAAATGGCATGCGCGCGCTGGTGCTGTGCAGTCACTCGGAATCGACAGCGGCTCTGGCCTACATCGTTCGAAAGCAGGTTCCCGGCATCGACGTGTTCGGCGGCATCATGCTCAACCGGTCGGTGGGCGGTCTCAATATCGACGCCGTGCAGCGCATGCTTCTGATGAAGGGCGGCTACGGCAGAGTCGTATGGTTTCCCACCAGTGACGCGGAGCATTTTTATTCCATTCTGAAGCTGAAAGGTCAGGGCGTGCCTGTGTCCCGGGATGGCCATCTGGTCCCAGCTGCGGTGGAAATGATTGACCTGATTGCCAAGAATCCTCAACTGGTGCTGGCCACCGGGCACATTTCGGCCGAAGAAATTTTACTGGTGGTTCATGAAGCCCACATGCGCGGAGTCAAGAACATCGTCGTCAACAACCCGTTGGGCATCTTCGCCCGCATGACCGTCGCGCAAATGCGGCAGGCAATCGCCGACGGTGCGTATCTTGAGTTTGTCTACAACAGCGTGATAGGAGACAAGCCGCAGAACAACATTCACGAATACGCCGAGGGAATCAAGCAGGCCGGTCCGCAGCACTCCATCCTGGGAACGGATTTCGGCGCGACGGAGGTTCCGAATCTTCCGTTCCATCCGCAAGCCCTGCTCGAGTTCATGGAAGCGCTGCACAAGGAGGGCATCTCCATGGCGGATATCAACATTATGGCGAAGACTAATCCAGCGCGCATCTTAGGGCTCGAACCGTAGGCCGGGGGCTTCGTCCTGGTGTTGACCTTGCGGTTCGCCTTATCGCGAATCTGGTCCACCATCGAGACCCCACCCTGCTTGATGTTCCGTATGATGTAACCTGGATTTTTCGCTCGACCAGCGGGAGCGTGCAATGGGAATCGTGTTTGTCACCGGCGCGACAGGCTTCATGGGGCGCAACTTGATTGCGGAACTGCTGCGCCGTAAGCATGAAATCCGTGCGTTGGTCCGTCAAGGCTCGGAACGCAAGTTGCCACCCGGTTGTACCGTGATAATTGGCAACGCCCTCGACAAAAATTCTTTTGCGTTGCAGATCGCTCCTGCCGAAACTTTCGTTCAACTGGTAGGAGTCACGCATCCCAACCCCGCCAAGAAAGACGAATTTCGCGCGATCGACCTCGGTTCGGCCAAGGCAGCCATCGAAGCCGCGCGAGAAGCGGGCAGCAAAAACTTCGTGTACGTCAGTGTGGCGCAGCCCGCGCCCATCATGAAGTTCTACATTGAGGTCCGCGCCGAGTCCGAAAAAATGGTCCGCGAAAGCGGCATGAACGCCACGATCCTGCGGCCGTGGTACGTGCTAGGCCCCGGCCGCCGCTGGCCGCTGATTTTGAAACCAATCTATTGGTTGATGGAGCAGATTCCCGCGACACGGGAATCCGCGCAGAGGCTGGGGCTGGTCACTTTAGAACAAATGGTCGCCGCGCTCGCGCATGCAGTTGAAAATCCCCCGAAGGGCATCCGTATCCTTGAAGTTCCCGAAATCCGCGCCAGCGTTACTTCTTCGAGCGGTCCTTCAACAAACCCTTGAGTTCGGACATGAATTCCTTCACATCCTTGAAATCCAGATAAACAGATGCGAACCGCACGTAGGCGACCTTGTCGAGTTTCTTGATCCGATTCATCAAGAGTTCGCCGATTTCGCTGGTTCTGCGTTCCCGCTCGGGAGCTTCATGGACAAATCGCTCGACTTCGTCCACCAACGCTTCGAGCTTCGCAGTGGCAACGGGTCTCTTCTCGCACGATTTTAGCAGCCCCTGCAAAATCTTCTGTCGGTCGAAGCGCTCTCTGCGACCGTCCTTCTTGATCACCATGTAGGGGATTTCGTCGATGCGTTCGTACGTCGTGAAGCGCCGCTTGCACTTCAGGCATTCTCTGCGGCGGCGGATCAGTTCGCCGATGCGGTCGCCGCGCGAGTCGATCACTTTATCGTCGGTGAACGAGCAGAAGGGGCACTTCACTTGGAGGATTCTCCCGGCTTGCTGACTTTCTGTTCTTTCCTGCCGATCACATCGGCATTCACGATGTGTTGGCCAACTTCCTCCGCAGCATCCTCGGCCTTGGCCAGCTTGCGCAATTCGCCCATGGACATCCCTTCGTGAATCAGCAGCGGAATCCCGGCCAAAGTGCAACTCGCAAAGGTAATTAGCCAAAGTACGACGGCGATGGCGGCTGCAGGTTCCTGGTCCACTCCAAAGATTTTCGTTAGTCCAATAAAACTGGCGATTTGCGCTCCTCCCCCAACTCCGGGAAGCTGCAGCACCGACCCCACGAGCGTCACGGCCAGCAACAACATACAGCTGGAGAAATTCATATCGACCGTTGGGAATGACTCACCGAACGCGTTCGTAACTGCCTGGTAGACCATAACCGCGAGGACCCAGTGCAGCGCCGTATAAAAAATAGCTGCCCAGAGGTCAGGCAGCGTTCGAATGGCTTGCAACCCTTCGCTGATGCCCGTGATTGCCGACGCAAAGCGGCTCCTGATCCCCCCAATGCCGCGCCACCGCTCCAGCCCCCGATCTACTACCGCTGCGCCATGCAATCGGTAGTAAAGTAGAAGAGCAACAAGAGCGCTCAGCATGCCCAGCAATAGCCAGGCGCCGCTCCGCGCGCCAGCCACCCAGGTCATGTCCGCCCCGGCGTCAGAGAGCTTGTTGGGAAACACCAGCAGGCTCAAGCAAGCAAGTACGGCGGCAGCGGCAAAGTCGCTGAACCGCTCCAAAAAGAAGATGCCAAACATACTGGCGACGGGAAGTTTATCCTTCTTGGCCAGCAACAATGGCCGGACAGGCTCTCCCGCCCTTCCGAGGACAAAGATCGCTGCAAAGCCCATTACGGTCCCGGCGAACGTGTTTACAAAGGTCGTAGGACCAACGTAACGGCAGAACCTCTGCCACCGCACCGCCCGGATGGCATAACACCCATAAATCCCTATGATTGCCAGCAGCAGCAACCAGATGTTCGCCTGACCGACACTCTGAATGAACTTCCTCCAGGTGAAATCGGCGAGGTGAATCTTGTGGCGGGATTGGTAGGCAAGGGCCCCAAGGGCAGCCAGAACCACCAAAGCGACAATGAACCTTCGAACTGTTCCACGCATTCGCAGGGGAGCGTAACCGTTGTTGCAAGGGAGTGTCAAGAAAGGAGGTGGCAAGACGTTCGAAATTCCAGCGAAGACTGCGCCAGAGCAGAGGGCGCGGCTGGCAGGTGAAGCACGGTTCCAGTGACTTAGGATTTGAGGGTTTCACGAATCACAAGTCACAAATCACGATTCACGAATCACGCCCTCTCCACCAGCCTCTCCAAGGTGGCAAAAAACTCGGGATACGACACCCCGGCGCACTCTGAATCGCAGATAACGGTATCGCCTTCCGCCCCCAGCCCTGCCACCGCAAAGGCCATCGCCATCCGGTGATCTCCCCGGGGATCGATCTCGGCCCCGTGCAGGCGTCCAGCCGATCGTCCGGCGACCCGCAGGCCGTCCGGGCGCTCCTCGACCTCTGCTCCCATGCTTCGAAGGTTCTCCACCAGCGCTGCGATGCGATCGCTTTCCTTGATGCGCAGCTCCGCCGCGTTGCGAATTTCGATTCCCTGCTCGGTATAGGGGCCGAGGGTGGCAATCGCAGGAAGCTCATCGATCAGTTCCGCGATCACATCCCCCTCGATCACGCCGCCCTTGAGCGCCTCGTGACGGACCGACAGGTCTCCGACCAACTCCCCGTTTTCACTGCGAACCGACACCAGATTGAAGGCCGCGCCCATCGAGCCCAAGACGTCAAGCACCGCCGAGCGTGTGGGATTAAGTCCCACATTATGAATCACCAGATTGGACTCCGGCAGGACCATCGCCGCCGCCAGAAAAAATACTGCCGAAGAAAGATCACCCGGCACCGCCAGCGCCCTCCCCTTCAACCGAGGCTTGCCGTGAATTCGAATAGCGCGGCCTTCGCGGTCCACGCGCGCTCCGAACTCGGCAAGTGCAAGTTCGGTATGATCGCGGGTGCGGACTGGCTCGATCACCGACGTAACGCCTTCGGCAAACAATCCCGCCAGCAGCACTGCCGACTTCACCTGCGCACTAGGGACAGGCAGCGTGTACTCGATTGGCGACAGGCGCGCGCCTTCGATTACCAACGGGGCGCAACCGCCATCGCGTGAGGTAATTCGAGCGCCCATTTTTGTAAGCGGATCGATTACGCGCCGCATCGGTCGGCGACGCAACGAGTTATCGCCGTCGATCGTCGTTCGAAACTCCTGGCCGGAGAGAATCCCCGCGAGCAGGCGCATCGTGGTGCCGGAATTTCCGGCGTCGAGCGCGCGGCGCGATTTTTTTAGCCCATCCAGGCCCGCTCCCACGATTCGAACGCGATCCCCCTTGATTTCCGCCTTGACGCCAAGGCGCGACAGGCAATCGAGCGTGCTGCGGCAATCCGCCGCCGCCGAAAAATGGGTGATGTCGCTGGCGCCCTCAGCCAGCGCCGCGATCATTGCGTAACGATGCGAGATGGACTTGTCGCCGGGAACTTCGAGCGAGCCGGAGATCGTGCGAGCAGGACGTATGGTTTGTTTTGGCACCACAGAATTCTAGCATGCTGGTCCGCCTAATCGCAGTTGGTCCCCTGGGAACGCCAATCTCCCGATTGGCGTTTCTTGCTTCCTTGCAGTCGCCAATCGGGAGATTGGCGTTCCCAGGCTAAGCCCCGAATTCGCAGCACCCAAACTCTATAAACTTAGGACAATATCACCGGGGCGCAAGCAATCCCGCAGGTTAGTTCGCGCGTATAATAAGGTGGAAGGACAAAACAATGAATAGGCACAGGATCTTTCCCGCAGCACTTTTAAGTCTCGCTTCATTCCTATTGACCGGAAACGGCGCAGATCTCTCCGCGCAGGGTCAGAACAAGCCAGGCATGGATGGCGATATGCCGGGCATGGATATGGACCATGGCATGCCCGGAATGGATGTGGGACAAGGAACGGCGGACAAAGATAATCAGGCGGAAAGCGGCGCTGTCCACGCCATGAGCCAGATGCATCATCACCAGATGGGTCCGCACATGTATATGACCGCCCTGCGGCCATCTTCCCCACAGGATTGGGATAAGGCCGACAAGATCGTGCAGCAACTCCGCGAAGCCATCAAGAAGTACAAGGACTACCACGTCGCGCTTAACGAAGGCTTTCGAATCTTCATGCCGAACTTGCCGCAGCCGGAATATCACTTCACCAGTTACCGGAACGCGTTTCTGGAGTCGTTTACCTTCGATCCGGCGCGGCCTACTTCCCTGCTCTACAAAAAGACCAAAACCGGCTACGACCTGATCGGCGCGATGTACACCATGCCCAAGCGCGTCTCGGAAGCGCAGCTAAACGAACGGGTCCCGCTCAGCATCGCGCAATGGCATCTGCACACCAAGCTCTGCATGCCACCCAAGGAACAGCGTGGCCACGCCGACCTGACAAAATTCGGTTTGCAGGGTTCAATTATTACGAAAGAGACATGCGATGAAGCCGGTGGCACGTTCTATCCGGTCATATTCGGCTGGATGGTTCACGTGTACCCTTTCGAAAATTCGCGCGAAAAGATCTGGGGTCAGTAATAAGAGACGGCCATCATTCAGGCAGGGCTCTCGTGCTGAGGCTTAGCGATGAGTCCCTCTGCATTGGTTCTGCACAGGGCCGCCCTCAGAACTAAATGCTACTCACTCCCGCCATACTCTTCCGGCACATCATCCTCCGGGACTTCGTGCGTATGAACTTCCCCTTGATCCGGATCGAGTGCGTCTTCGACTCCAATGATTACCTCGGCTTCGAACGCGTTTCCTTCCTCGATCAATTCATCCACGCTCTCGGAGTCCGCAGTCGCGCGGTCGGGAAGGCCCTCCAAATCGCCGGACTGCCCGCCCGACCTCGCGCGCTTTCCGGCGGTTTCGAATGGTACGGTCTGTACGCTCTGGCTTTTGCCCCGGGCTACCGGCTTTTTCGTAGCCGCTTTTTTCGGAGCTGTCTTTTTCGGGGCAGGCTTCTTCTTCGCCAATTTCTTTTTCGGAATAGGTTTCTTTTTCGCCGCCTTCTTTTGCGCAGCTTTTTTCGTCGCGGTTACTTTCTTGGATTTTGCCTTCGCCGATTTTGTCTTTTTCTTTTTCATGTGTGTGACCGCCTAAGGCGAAGTCTACCACTACGAAGTCCAATTTCAACTTACAGATTCCAATATCCACGAGATCGAAGACATCCCTGATCGAGAATAGTGAGGGGGCGTTCTATTTGGTCTCGACACACAGAAACATTTGGGGAGTGCTTTAACTTGGGTGTATAAGTGTACCCACCGGAATGTTCAAATCGAGATTTTTGTTCAATGGAGAAGGATGAGATGAGATATCGAGTGTGGATGCGGCTGGCTTTTCTTGCTTTGATCTCTGTGTTTCTTTCAGGAACATTCAACGCGCAAAAAAAGGGACCCTTGGATGGAATTGTCGATATCCATGCCCACGGCGGCCCGGACTTTATCCCGCGACGATACGATGAGTTGGATTTTGTCCGTCGTGCAAAAACCGCGGGAATGCGCGCAGCCGTGCTCAAGAGCCACGAAGTTCCCACCACGCAGATGGTGGCTCTGATCCGCAAGCTGGAACCGGACTTTCCATCGTTTGGAACGGTAGTCCTGAATCGTTCGGTCGGCGGAATCAATCCGCGCGTCGTAGAAGTGCAGGCGCAGATCGCGGGCCACTACCTGAAGCTCGTCTTCATGCCCACCAACGACGCGGAGAATCCCGAAAAGCATGCCAAGAATTTGCCGTACGTTGCGGTGTCCAAGGATGGCGCGCTGCTGCCGGAAGTTTACGAGGTGATGAAGCTGGTCAAGCAATACGATCTCGTGTTTTGCACTGGCCACGTAGTTCCCAAAGATGCTTTGCTACTGGTGCATGAGGCGCAAAAGTTTGGCCTGAAAAGAGTCGTCGTCACTCACCCCGCCAATCAGGGGACCACGATTCCTCAAATGCAGGAAGAGGCTGCCACTGGGGCGTATTTGGAAATCACCGCCAACCAGATCATCCCCGGAATGCAGGATGGCACAGACACGATCCTGCCCAACCCACCCGGGCATATGCCGGAGGAGTACATCGGGATTATTAAAGGCGTGGGTGCCGAACACCTCATTCTCTCGGGAGATTTCGGACGGCCCGACTTCATCAATTTCCTTCCCGGCTGGCCCATGGCGATCAATGTGCTCAAGAAGCTGGGCGTCACGGACGAGCAAATCGACATAATGGCCAAGAAAAACCCCGCTCATCTGCTGGGCCTGGACGATCCCAAGCCGGCGAAGTAAGTAGGTCGTTGCGAGCGTCTAGGCTTCGTTTCGACAATTGCTGCCTTCTCCGTTCTTGCGGAGAAGGTCTTAGGATAGGAATCTGAAGACGCCCCAAAGCTCGAAAAAACCCGTTTCGGGCACGATTGTGACTATTTGATCCAAGCACTGATTTGCAGAAAATTCAGTCGAATGCGAGAATGCATAAATGCGCAAACCAATTAAAACTATTTCAGCAGTAGCAATGATAGTAGCCGTCGGTTTGATTGCCCAGGGCAACGCCCGTGCTCAGCAAACGCCGGCAACGCCGGCAACCCCAGCAGCCCCGGCGAGTCCCCCAAAGGCTCCGGCGCCAGCAAAACCGAAGACACCCCAAACACCGGCGGCAAAGACCGGGGGCGCCATGACACTCACAACGCAAAAAGAGAAGGCCAGTTACGCCATCGGGATGAATATTGGCGCCGGACTACATCGGGATTCGGTGGATGTCGATCCCAACATCCTCGCGCAGGGTTTGAAAGATGGCATGTCCGGCGCCAAACCGCAAATGTCAGATGACGATATGAAGGCTGCATTGACCACTCTCCAGACCGAAGTCCAGCAAAAGCAGCAATTGAAAATCGAGTCCGACAAGAAGGCAGGCGAAGCGTTTTTGGTCGCCAATAAGACCAAAGAGGGCGTTGTAACGCTGCCCAGCGGTTTGCAATACAAGATTCTGAAGGCAGGCACTGGACCGAAGCCTACCGCATCCGATACCGTCCTCTGCAACTATCGAGGCACGTTGGTTGACGGCACCGAGTTCGACAGTTCCTACAAGCGCGGCGAGCCCGCCACATTCGGAGTAGGACAAGTGATCCACGGGTGGACCGAAGCTCTCCAGCTCATGCCCGTAGGGTCGAAGTGGGAGCTCTATGTTCCCTCCGACCTCGCGTATGGGACGCGCGGACGTCCGGGCATCGAACCGAACGCCATGCTCATCTTTGAAGTGGAACTGCTGTCGATTCAAGCCAAAGACACTAAGTAGATATTTGAACAGGAGACGCCAGTTTGAGTCCTGGCGTCTCCGAACTCCAACCTCTAGTCCGGGCTACCGCATTCGCTCGCCCATTGTTCTTAGCCATCGGTGCATTAGAAAATCACTCCAACGCAAAGACGAACAGGTAGCTGGAATCCTGAAAATTGTCGTACTTCACAGGATGCAGGTGCCGTCCGCTGGATTGCACCGCTATGTACTGTTTTGTTCCGATCGAATACGTCACCGGCGCGCCTTTCATCGCCGTGCCCACGTTGAACCGCCAGAGTTGCTCGAGCGTATCGTCGTTGTACGCCACGATCCAGCCGTCCTGCAGCGCCGTGAAGACCAGTCCGCCTGCCGTGTCCGTTGCGCCTGATCGCACTTCGATGTCGGTCACGGCTTTGGCGATCACCTTGTGGTTGATCGTGTCGAACGCCGTCACCGAGCCGTAGTAGAGGTCGCTGTTGTAAATATATTTCGCGCTGTTCTTGCGGTCCAGGCCGCCATTCGGAGACAGGAACTTCATTTCCGCGCCATTTTGCGAGTAGCATCCTTCGACGCCCACGCCGTAGGCGATATGCTTGATGGGATTATACGCAGTGGGCTGGTGCGCGACGCCGCCGTGCCAGGTCGGGCAAGTCCGCTTCTCCGGATCGCCGCGTAGCGCGCGCGCCACTGGATTGTAAATCTGCACATCCAGCTTCGGATCGTAATCCAGCGGCTTGCCGGTTTCGGGATTCAGGCCCTTGGTCCAGTTCAGATCGTTCACATACTGCGCGCCCTTGATGAACTTTCCATTGGTGCGATCCAGAGTGTAGAAGAACCCGTTGCGCCCGAAGTGCCCGACCACCTTGCGCATCTGCCCGCCGATCAGCGTGTCGTACAGCATGTGAACGCCGACTTCGTCGTAATCCCAAGCATCGTTAGGCGTGTACTGGAAATACCACGCGAGCTTGCCGGTATCGGCGTTGAGGGCCACCACCGAATCGGTATAAAGATTGTCGCCAGGGCGCGACTGCGGATCGAATTGCGGTACCGGATTCCCCGTGCCCCAGATGGTGAGGTTGGTGGCCGGATCGTAGGAACCGGTCTGCCAGATGCCGCCGCCGCCGGTTTTCCACGCGTTGTTCGTATCCTTCCACGTTTCGCTGCCCGGATCGCCGGGTTTGGGGATCACATACCAGCGCCACAATTCCTTGCCCGTTCGCGCATCGAGAGCCGCCACCCAACCGCGCGTTCCCGCGTCGCCCGCCCCGTTGGCAACGAAGACTTTGTCCGCCGCGACCATCGGCGCGGTGGCGAATTTTTCCTTCGAGCCGAACTCGTTGGTAACGGTCATCATCTTGTCCCACACAATTTCGCCGGTATCGCGCTTCATCGCGATCACGCGCCCGTCGGGCAGGTCATTGATCACCAGGTCTTGCCAGAGCGCCAGGCCGCGCGTCTTCGACATATTGCCCTGATGCTTCACGCCGGGATCGGTAACCCACACAAACTGCCCGCGGGCCGGATCGCGCACGTCTATTTTATAAGTGGTGCCCCAGCCGTCGGAGGTGTACATGAACCCGTTGTCGATCAACGGATTCAGCTCGTTCTCCGGGCCGTTCTGCCCGATGTCCTGCATCCCGCCCAGCGCCAGCGCCCACACCATCCGCAGGCCCTTCACGTTCTCCCGGTTGATCTGCGAAAGCTTGGAGTAACGGTTCGCGCCGTAATCCCCATTCATCATCAACCAGTTCTGCGGCTCATTCTGCGCGTTGAGCAGCCGGTCCTTGTTGACGGTCATGCTGTACTGCGCAAACGCCGCCCCCGCGAGCGTAGCCGCCAGCCCGCCGACGAGCGCCACAATTCGCAAAGATTTCCGCACACCTGATCCCATGACGATGTCCTCCTGATGATCGCTGAGGATAGAGATTTATGCGGCGCGGGTCAAGCGGGACGTTGGAGCACAAAAATATCACAGGCGAATACCGATCAAGATCCGTTCAGTCCTTGAAAATGTTATCGAATATTGGTATATAAAAGCTCAGGTTATGTTATATACGTACAATTATGAACGACTATAACAAATCGCTCGATACAAATTCTGTGCACCCAGATTCCACCGCCGCGACAGATCCTACTAACCCAATTATGGACTACCACTCACTATCCCTGATGGACATTCTGGCCGCGCGAAATCTCTATCACTCGGACCTTACCAGCCGACAGGGTGTAATTGGAACTGCCATTGGCCGTTACTTTATTAGGAATGAAGACTCTCTTCCCGGAGCGATCACGAAGATTAAAGGAACCGGGCCGAAAACATTCGAAACTGCGAGTGTTCGTTCTTATTCCTGGCCCTGTGTGCTTGTCTTCGTCGAATCTTGGATTGATGAAAAAGACTTTGGTCATGGCAAGACAAACCCCCGGAATTTAGTCCCGGATCGACTCGTGATGCCCGATACAAAGCGAGTGCCGGTTTGCGTGATCGAGGCCCCCAAGTCCGAGTTTTTTTGCGAGAGCAATGTCTACCCTGTGATGCCTGGTAATTTCATCGGTGGCGGATACCCCATACTCTGCGAAGTCCAGGGGCAAGAGCATTTTGCGTCGGTCGGCTGTCTGGTAACCGATGGACACCTGGTGTATGCCTTGACCAACCGCCATGTTGCCGGCAAACCTGGCGAAACCATCTATGCACTTTTTGAGGGGACGCGGCAATCGATTGGAAGAAGCTCGTCCAAACAACTTGGGCGGTTGGCATTCCAATCAGTCTATGAAGGATGGTCTGCCAAGAACGTATTCCTTAACATGGACATTGGGCTAATCGAAATTGCCGATATTACAAAATGGGTTCCTCAAGTCTACGGTATTGGCACGCTTGGACCCGTCGCCGATCTTTCGACCGAAAATATTTCACTTGATTTGATTAATTCGAATGTACGCGCTTATGGTGCACCGTCCCACGAGATGGCTGGAACAATATTTGCTCTGTTTTACCGGTACGGCGCCATGGGCGGTTTTGAGTATGTCTCCGATATTCTGATAGGGCCGCAAAAGGGGAAGTCTCTACCGACCCATCATGGTGATTCCGGAACGCTTTGGGTTCTTGATCCTCTGCCCGGCGTTACATCGGGGCCGCAGAGTATGTTCCGGCCGCTGGCAGTGCAATGGGGCGGGCAGGTTTTCACAGACGGCGGAGGAAAACAGCAAAAGTCATTCGCGCTCGGTACATTGCTAAGTACGGTCTGCCATAAGCTCGAAGTTACCCCCGTTAGATCATGGGCATTTGAGGTTCCAGAATATTGGGGAACATTCGGACACTTCACGATCGCGAACATCGCTTGCACCATTACCGGAGAAGAGAATTCAAAGGTGCGCGAGTTCTTCAAAAACAACCTATTGAACATAACCTTTCAGATTGGTGATATCTCGGTTGCCGGAACCAAAGGCCTGAGTAAAGGGGACTTCGTGCCGCTAGCCGATGTGCCCGATCTCGTCTGGAAAATGCCGTCGGGCCCAGGTAGCCGGGGTCCGCGAGGCCACAATCCTGAAGCGCCGAACCACTTCGCCGATATGGATCAGACGCCGCCCGATGGGTCTCCGAACCTCCTGACCCTTTGTAAAGAAGAATCAAATATTGCCCCTGAGATCTGGATTAAATACGCAAAGAAATTTCCTCCAAAGCCCGGCGAGAAAACTGCGGCAGACAATATGGGGCTTCTTCCTTTCCGTGTATGGCAACTCTACGACGCCATGGTCAATGCCATTAAGAAGGAAAAGAATCGCGAGTTATTTTTATGTGCCGCGGGCACATTAGCGCATTACATTGGCGACAGCTGTCAGCCCCTACATATCTCCTACCTCCATCATGGAGACCCCATACATTTCGTCACCAAGATGCAGACCCATACCACAGGCAAGAAGGCGGGGACTACAGACCCTGTCAATTTGAGCTCGGGGGTCCATGAGGACTACGAGCAAACTATGTTCCGTAACGACACGGGTGTAGAGGTGAAAACGCAACTGGCTTTGGCAGTGAAGAATTTCCGACCGGGAAAACTTATCAAGAGTGGACGGGAAGCCGCAATCGCAACCGTCGCTGGTATGCAGAGCACGTTCGACAAAATCAAACCGATCGAGATAGTTAATGCTTACGACGACGCACTTAAAAGCGGGATGGCGAAGGGTGATCTCTTGAATATGCTATGGAAAAAATTCGGCCCCAAAACGGTGGAGGTCATGGCCGATGGCTGCAAATTGCTAGCTTTGCTTTGGGAAAGCGCCTGGAAACAAGGCGGAGGCGACGATTTGGGCGATTTCTCCACATGTGATCGAGGACATCTTGCAACCTTATATGAAAAAAAGGACACATTGACTTCATATAGGCTTGAAGAAATTAAATCTCATTTAAAAACGTGAGCCGTGGCTTATAACTAACTTGTTTTCAGCTTGTTAGGACAACAATCATATCCAAATATTTCTAGGAGTGCGTCAAATGGATTCCCATTGTACAGCGTTGGGATAACGATCCCTAAACCAAAGAATTAAACCCAACATAAAACGCCAAATTTCCGCTCTGACTTAAACGCACCCCTACCGCCCAAAAATCCCAAAGTAAACAGCCTTGCCGACAATATGTCCTTCCATCGCCTTCAACAGGTCGGCGCGGGACGATGCTGCCGGAATATCCAGCTTCGTATCCAGCGCGTACATTTCGAAAACGTAGTGATGCGGAGTCGCGCCGGGAGGCGGGCAGGGCGGCAGGTAACCGTTCACGCCGGGGGCGTTCTTGCCCTGAACGATGCCGTCGGGCGAGGAATCCGGCTTCACATTTTCCGCGAGCGAAACCGAGCTTGCCGGCACGTTCCAGAAGATCCAGTGCGTCGTGTCCATCGTCCCTTTGGCGTGGGCGCCCTCGGTGTCATGCAGGATCATCGCAAAGCTGGCCGTACCCGCCGGCGAGCGCCACGAGTCTCAAAGGTCTCCGCACACTAAATCGCATGATGACCACCCCCTGACGACGCTGAGGATAGAGATTCAAACGGCGCAGGTCGGCGCGGGACGTTATAGCCTTTCTTCTCTAGCCTTCTGTCGGCAGCAAACTCGGGTTGTTTGTAGAATTTTTACTGACCCATCCTCCGGGCCACATCGCCCCGTATGGACTCAGCCTGCTGCGTTGTGAATGCGAGATTTCCGTAGGACGCCTCCAGCAGGTCGTTCATGCTCCAATTTGCTAGCATGATGCCTGTTGGGGAGTGCGATTCGAGATTCAGCAGCAGGTGACCGATTTCATGCGCCAGCGCCATTCCTAGAATCACAGGTTTGGTCACATGGTAAAATTGAGGTCCCTTGACTGCTATGTATGCTGGATTCTGCGCAAGCGCTTCCATCTTGTCGTAGAGGACGTAAGTTTGCTGGCGGTCGGCGCCTGTGCCGGGGGCATAGCCTACCGCGCCGCCGGGGAAGCCGAACTGCTCGGCGATCTTCTTCGGCAGGATACTGACCCGAATTTCGGTGAGTGGCACTAGATTCGGACCGGATTGCCTTTGCGCCACAGGCACCGGAGCGGCAACCCATCGGGCTTCGACCCCAGAGTTGCGGAAGACGGCTGTCGCAAACTTCTCCGCGTCCGCAAGTGTCTTCGAATTGACCCCCGCATAATTGGAGACGTGAACCGTGAAAATCAACCCGATGTTCTGTGCGCTCACCTTCTCAGTCATTCCGCAGAACCCGACGATCATTAATAGTCCCCGTAGTAGTCCCTGTGCAAGATGCGATCTATGAAATCCCCTCATGGCGGTCCCTCCCTCAAAGAGAAAGGCGGGAACGGAGGCCGAAAACTGTAACCACTCGATAATTTATTTGGGCTTCTTTGGCGGCAGCTCAGGCGATATACTCTGCCCTCATTACCGAAATGATTTAGCCCCAGGCGAGAACCAACGGGCGGTCAGTGTCGTCTTCTTGGCCCGGGCACAGAGTCATTTCCTGAATTGCAAAGTACGGCGTGGCGCGATGGAAAAACCACCATCCCAAGTGGTAACGCAGCTCCTGGTGGCCTGGGGGCAGGGGGAGCAGGCGGCCCTCGATCGGTTAGTCCCTCTTGTCCACGCGGAATTAAAACGCCTGGCTCGCCGTCATATGGGCCGGGAACGTCCCGGCCATACCTTGCAAGCCACTGCGTTGGTGAATGAGGTGTATCTGCGTCTCATTGACGTCCGCCAGGTCCGCTGGCAAAACCGCGTTCATTTTTTCGCCATGTCCGCTCAGTTGATGCGAAGAATTCTGGTCGATTTCGCCCGCTCGCGGCGGTATCTCAAACGCGGAGGTGGCGGGCAGAAAGTTACCTTCGATGAAGCCTTGATCCCATCTCCAAAACGAGGTCGCGACCTGGTGCTTCTCGACGATGTTTTGAATGCTCTGGAACAAGTCGATGCGAGGAAAGGCCGAGTCGTCGAATTGCGCTTCTTCGGGGGCTTGAGCGTGGAGGAAACCGCCGAAGTGCTAAAAGTTTCTCAAGAAACCGTTCACCGCGATTGGAGGCTGGCCAAAGCCTGGTTGACGCGTGAAATGGGCAAAGCGGAAACCAACCAACCGGGGCCGATGGAATCCGATGAATGATCGCTGGCTGAAGGTCGAGCAGCTTTACAACGATGCGCTGGAGCGAGATGAGGCAGAGCGAGAGGCCTATCTGAGAGAGGTGTGCGGAGGGGACGACGCTCTGCGCAGCGAAGTGGAATCGCTGCTCCGCAATGAAAAGAAAGCAGGGAGTTTTCTGGATGCTCCCGCAGTGGAGGTTGCTGCGAAAATATTCGACCAAAACTCAGGCCAATCCATGATCGGGCGCAGGCTTGGTACATATGATGTTGTCTCGTTAATTGGCCTGGGCGGCATGGGAGAAGTCTACGAGGCGCGCGACACCAAGCTCGGGCGCGATGTCGCTATCAAGGTTCTCCCATCAGCGTTTCTGCATGATCCAGAGCGGCTGTCGCGTTTTCAGCGCGAAGCGCGCCTGCTCGCTTCGCTGAACCATCCCAACATCGCCACGATCCATGGCCTCGAGCAATCCGGTGGCGTGCGCTACTTGGTGATGGAGTTGGTTCCAGGAAAGACGCTCGCCGAGCGCGTCGCCAAAACCGGCTTGCCCGTGGACGAGGCGCTGAAAATCGCCACGCAAATCGCTGTGGCGCTCGAAGCCGCGCACGAAAAAGGCGTGATCCATCGCGATCTGAAACCAGCCAACGTGAAAGTGACGCCGGAGGGTCACGTAAAAGTGCTGGATTTCGGTTTGGCAAAGGCATTTGCCAACGATGGCGGACCGGATCTTTCCATCGCGCCCACTCTGACCGGGATGGCGAGCGAGGAAGGAAGAATACTCGGCACGCCAGCGTACATGAGTCCGGAGCAGGCGCGGGGTAAGGCAGTAGACAAGCGAACCGATATCTGGGCTTTCGGTTGCGTGCTGTATGAACTGCTCACCGGGAAAATGGCGTTTCGAGGCGAGACGCTGGGCGACACGATTGCTGCCGTCCTGGAGAAAGAACCCGACTGGCAGGCGTTGCCCGATTCCACGCCTGCGAAGGTCCTCGAACTCTTGCGGCGCTGCATCCGGAAAGATCCACAACGCCGTCTGCGGGACATCGGCGATGCGAGGATCGAAATCGAGGACGCTCTCGCTGCTCCAGACGCAAAGCCAACTGCGGCCGCTCCAGCTTCCATGAGCAGGCTGTTCGCGGTAGTGGCCGCAGGACTGGTGATCGGTGCAGCAGTGATGGGGTTTGGCTGGTGGCGGGCGACGCGGCCTGTCGATCGACCACTGGTGCGGTTGGACGTCGACCTCGGACCCGATGTGTCGCTTGGCTCCCGGTTTGGGACCGGCATTATCATTTCGCCTGATGGCGCACGGATGGTGTACGTGTCGCAGGGGCGTCTCTTTACCCGCCGGCTCGATCAGCCCAACGCCACCGAGCTTGCAGGAACTCAAGGGGCAAATGCGCCTTTCTTCTCTCCGGACGGGCAGTGGGTGGGATTTTTCGCGCAGGGAAAGCTACAAAAAATTTCCGTCGACGGCGGCTCGGCAATCGCCTTGTGTGACGGGGCCACTAACAACAGTAGTAGCGGCAGTTGGGGTGAGGATGACAACATCATTGCTGCGCTCAACTCCTCTGGCGGCTTATCGCGGATTCCTTCCGGCGGAGGTCTGCCAACGCCAGTGACCGATTTGCGGGACGGAGAAATCACCCACCGCTGGCCACAAATCCTGCCGGGAGGCAAAGCCGTGCTGTTCACGGTTGACACGGCCACGCTAGGATTCGACGCGGCCAACATCGAAGTGATGTCTCTAGTGGATCGCCGCAGGAAAACCCTCGTGCGAGGCGGCACGTTCGGGCGCTATTTGCCCAGTGGCCATCTCGTCTACGTGAACCGGGGCACACTTTTTGCTGTACCCTTCGACGTAGATCGGCTGGAAGTTCACGGGACGCCTGCTCCGGTACTCGGCCAAATCGGTCACATCGCAGAAAACGGATCGGCACAGCTCGATTTCTCCCAAACTGGAACCTTTATTTACCGCAGCGGAGGAGCGGGAGTCGGACTCTCCACAGTTGCGTGGCTGGACGGCGCGGGGAAAGCGCAGCCACTGTTAGCCAAGCCGGGAGCTCATTCGAATCTTAGCCTGTCGCCGGACGGTCAGCGACTGGCCGTGGAGGTATGGGAGGGATCGGCCGCGGACATCTGGGTCTACGACTGGCACCGCGACACGATGACGCGGTTGACCTTCACTGGATCGGTCAACCATCCAGTATGGAGTCCGGATGGCCGGTACATCGTATTCCGGGAAGCGCGAGAGGGCATTTCTGTGATCCGTTCCGACGGGTCGGGCAAGCCTCAGCCCTTGATTCAAAGCAAGAGAACTCCGGTTCCGTGGTCCTTCACGCCCGATGGAAAGCATCTGTCGTTTTTCGAAACAGGTTCCGGTACCGGATTTGATCTATGGACCGTACCACTGGAGAGCGATAACGCGGGACTACGCGCCGGAAAGCCTGAGGTTTTCTTGCAAACACCGGCGGATGAGCGGTGGCCATCTTTTTCTCCCGACGGTCGGTGGATAGCTTATTCGTCCGACGAGTCGGGGACATACCAGGTTTACGTTCGAGCCTTTCCGGACAAAGGCGGCCAATGGCAAATCTCCGACAGTAGTGGCAAGTGGCCGATGTGGTCGCGCAACGGACGCGAAATATTTTTCGAGACTTCGGATAACCACATTATGGTGGCGGCCTATACCGTAAAAGGCGATTCCTTCATGGCCGACAAATCGCGGACGTGGTCCGAGAAGCAACTCGGGACCGCCATCGCTGGCTTGCTTAACTTCGATCTCGTGCACGACGGCAAGCACATCGTCGCGTTAATGCCAGTCGACACGTCGGAAGACCAGCAGGCGCAGAACCACGTGATCTTCCTCGAAAACTTCTTCGACGAAGTGCGACGCAAAGTTCCGGTGGGCAAATGATTGTAATCGCGTCCAGCTCTTGCGATTCTTCAATAACAGCCCTGTTTTGAGGTGGGTTGAGCAGATGACGCAACGAACGTGCTCGGACGGAGCGATTCGCGCAAGGCGCAGGTGGTGGAACTGCGCTTCTTCGGCGGGCTGAGTGTGGAGGAAACCGCCGAAGTGCTAAAAGTTTCTCAAGAAACCGTTCACCGCGATTGGAGACTGGCCAAAGCATGGTTGACGCGGGAAATGGGCAAAGCAGAAACCAACCAACCGGGGCCGACGGAATCCGATGAATGATCGCTGGCAGAAGGTCGAGCAGCTTTACAACGACGCGCTGGAGCGAGATGAGGCCTAGCGAGAGGCCTATCTGAGAGACGCGTGCGGAGGGGACGACGCTCTGCGCCGCGAAGTGGAATCGCTGCTCCGCAATGAAAAGAAAGCAGGGAGATTTCTGGATGCTCCCGCAATGGAGGTTGCTGCAAAGATGACCGGCGAAAACTCAGGCATATCCATGATTGGACGCAATCTCGGTTCCTACCAGGTTATCTCGTTGCTTGGTTCGGGCGGCATGGGGGAAGTGTACCAGGCACATGACAGCAAGCTCAGACGCGAGGTAGCCATTAAAATCCTCCCGCCGGAATTCATGCACGATCCCGGTCGATTGTCCCGATTTCAGCGCGAAGCCCGGATGCTGGCCTCGTTGAACCACCCGAACATCGCCACGATTCACGGCCTGGAAGATTCAAACGGCACAAGCTATCTCGTCATGGAGCTGGTTCCCGGCGAAACGCTGGCCCAACGCATCAGGCGAACCGGAGCGGTTCCGGTGGAAGAGGCTCTCACCGTCTCCAAACAGATTTCGGAAGCCCTCGAAGCCGCTCACGAAAAAGGCATCATTCACCGCGACCTGAAGCCAGCGAACGTGAAGTTGACGCCGGAAGGAAAAGTAAAAGTTCTGGATTTTGGTTTGGCAAAGGAAATCGCGGTTGAAGGCGCAAATGATGACCCTAGCAATTCACCAACGTTAAGCCGAGCTGCCACGATGCCGGGAGTGATCCTTGGTACAGCTGCCTACATGTCCCCCGAGCAGGCGCGAGGGAAGTCGGTGGACAAGCGTACGGACATCTGGGCCTTCGGCGCAGTGACGTATGAGCTTCTAACGGGAAAGCGAGCCTTTGCCGGGGAAGATATTACAGAAATTCTTGCGGCAGTGGTGAAGTCCGAACCGGATTGGAGCCGGCTGCCGGAAGCCACACCGCCGACGATCCGCACACTGTTGCGTCGTTGCCTGCGGAAGGACAATCGTCAGCGCATCTCCGACGCAAGTGACGTTCGGATTGAGATTGAAGATGCAATTGCGGCGCCGGAAGATTTGGGTGCCACGCTGGCTGCTCCGGATTGGGGGCGTAACTTTAAGCTGCTGTTGGCGGTGGCCGCGGCACTGGCAATGATCGCGGTCATCGCCTCGTGGTCCTGGTGGCAATCGACGCGGCCAGTCGATCGACCGCTGGTGCGGCTCGATGTTGACCTCGGACCTGACGTTTCGCTCGGCTCGGCGGTCGGGATAGACGAAATCATTTCGCCCGATGGCACGCGAATCGTTTATTTGTCGAAGAATCGGCTCTTTACCCGGCGACTCGATCAGCCCAACGCTACTGAGCTTGCCGGAACTCAAGGAGCAAGCGCTCCTTTCTTCTCCCCCGACGGACTGTGGGTCGCATTTTCAGCACAGGGGAAGCTACAAAAGATTTCGGTGGAGGGTGGCCCGGCAATTACCGTGTGTGACGCGTCAGCTGGCATGGGCGGCAGCTGGGGCGAAGACGGCGACATCATTTTCAACACGTTTAGCCGCTTGTCCCGCGTTTCTTCCGCCGGGGGCTCTCCCACAACATTGACCGATGTGCTGAGCGGGGAATTCACCCACCGCTGGCCGCAAATCCTGCCGGGTGGCAAGGCAATCCTGTTCACGGTTGAAAAGGAGTCGACCGGATTCGACACCGCCGACATCGAAGCGATGTCTTTGGCGGATCACAGAAGGAAAACCCTCATACACGGCGGCACATTCGGGCGCTATTTGCCCAGCGGACATCTGGTTTACGTGAACCGTGGCACGCTGTTTGCCGTGCCGTTCGACGCGGATCGTCTGGAAGTTCACGGGACGCCTGCTCCCGTCCTCGACCAGGTCAGCTACAACGTCACCTACGGTTCGGCGCAGCTCGATTTCTCTCAAACAGGAACTCTGATTTACCGCAGCGGTGGAGCAACAGGAGGTGTACTCGTCACTGTTGCGTGGCTGGATGGTGCGGGAAGAGTGCAGCCGCTGTTAACCAAGCCGGGTGCTTATGTGAGTCCCAGCGTGTCGCCGGACGGCCAGCGGCTGGCCGTTGGTGTATCGGAGGGATCGAATTCAGACATCTGGGTTTATGACTGGCAACGCGACAGAATGACGCGTTTGACATTCACTGGAAAAGGAGGCCGTCCTCTGTGGAGTCCAGACAGCCGGTACATCGCGTTCAACTCAAGGGGAGAAGGCATGGCAGTGATCCGCTCCGACGGATCGGGCAAGCCTCAACCCTTGACCCAGAGCAAGAATAATCAGTTGCCGTGGTCGTTCACGCCCGATGGTAGCCGGCTGGCGTTCTTCGAAGGAAGTTCCGGGGGAATTAGTCTATGGACTGTACCTGTGGCGAGCGATAGCGCGGGGCCACACGCTGGAAAGCCTGAAGTGTTCCTCCACTCAACGGCGAACGAGTGGCAAGGTTCCTTTTCGCCGGACGGGCGGTGGATGGCCTATACTTCCAACGAGTCGGGTACCGGCGAAATTTACGTTCGAGCCTTCCCGGACAAAGGCGGCAAGTGGCAGATCTCAAGCGGCGGTGGTGAGTATCCGACGTGGTCGCGCACCGGACGTGAGCTATTCTTCGAGACTCTGGATAACCACATCATGGTGGCGGCCTACGGGGTGAAGGGCGATTCGTTCGAAGCGGACAAACCGCGATTGTGGTCGGAGAAGCAGCTCGGGGGCAGCTTGCTTAACTACGATCTCGCGCCGGACGGCAAACGCATCGCTGCGGTAATGCCGGTCGAGACAGCGGAAACCCAGGAACCGCGCAGCCAAGTGACCTTCCTAATGAACTTCTTCGACGAACTACGGCGCAAAGTGCCGGCGGGCAAATAACTGTAATAGTGCTAGACGGGGCGAATTTCCAATAAGAGGGCTCGCATCGACGGACTCAGACTGGTCTTCAGGTTGGATCACGGCGAGTTCTCCAAGATTATGAATCGACGCGCCCGTTTCTCCGCGTGCGCCAAATGAATTACCGTTCAACAATGCCCGGACTAAGATGAAACCAATCATTCTAAATCCATCGTAAAACGCTGAAGTTCCGAAGCCATCCACACGCGTATTTACCGCCCAAAAAGCCCGAAGTAGACGGCTTTGCCGACAATGTGGCCCTCCATCGCCTTCAACAGGTCGGCGCGGGACGATGCTGCCGGAATATCCAGCTTCGTATCCAGCGCGTACATTTCGAAAACGTAGTGATGCGGAGTCGCGCCGGGAGGCGGGCAGGGCGGCAGGTAACCGTTCACGCCGGGGGCGTTCTTGCCCTGAACGATGCCGTCGGGCGAGGAATCCGGCTTCACATTTTCCGCGAGCGAAACCGAACTCGCCGGCACGTTCCAGAAGATCCAGTGCGTCGTGTCCATCGTCCCTTTGGCGCGGGCGCCCTCGGTGTCATGCAGGATCACAGCAATGCTTACGGTCGCCGCCGGTGGATTGCTCCATTGCAGCGCGGGTGAAACCGGGTTGGGGACTGCGCACGTGTACTGCGTGGGGATCATGCTGCCCTCGGGGTAGGCAGGGGTGGTCAGTTTAAACTTAGAAGGCGTCGGGGCCGGAGTCTGTGCCGCCGGGGCTTGCCGGGCAGACGCGAGTCCCGCTCCCAGGGTCAACAGAAATGCCGCCACGATTAGGGATTGCTTCACATTCGTTCGCATGAGTTTGGTTCCTTTTCCTCTTGTCGAGTTCGAACTGTCTTTCAGCCGCGCATGTCCGGCCCGAACAATCTACCATCCCAGCGGAAACCGAAGCAACGTGCGGGGTTTGCCCTGCCTGGGAACGCCAATCTCCCGATTGGCGACGGTGGCAAAGCACAAGACGCCAATCGGGAGATTGGCGTTCCTAGGTTTCTCTCGCCGATTCGCCTGGTGCTTGCGCTCATTTCCGGCGTCGCGCTTGCTATGGCGTTTCCTATCTTTAACTTCCGTCTCATCGCACTTCTCCGGCAATAACCATATTGTGTCGGGACGAGGGGCGGCGTATGATCCGCGAGTCCTGACGATACTAGGAGTCCGACGGCCGGAGAGAATCATGATGATCCGCATATTCCGTGGCATTACCTTCAGGCAACACAAGTGCGCAGGGACCAAAGCATTGCCCCGAATACGTATGGGAGTGCGGATGGCGGATCTTGTCAAAGTATGGATTGTGTTTTTGCTGTTGGCCATACCTCGGATTGCCGGTGCACAATCGGAACTTAACCTGAACGGCGCGATCGACCTCCGCGTGCATGCCGGACCCGACAGCATGGACCGCGCGATCGACGCCGATGACCTCGCGCGGCTGGCCAAGCAGAGCGGCATGCGCGCACTGGTGCTGACCAATCAGTGGGATTCGACGGCTGCAGTGGCCTATATGGTTCGAAAGCAGGTTCCGGGGATCGAAATTTTCGGCAGCATTGTGCTGGACCGTCCCTTCGGCGGGATCAACCTTGAAGCCGTCAAGCGCATGACCATGCTGAAGGGCGGCTGGGGTCGCGTGGTGTTTCTGCCCGAATTCGATTCTGAAAACTTCGTGAAGACGCTGCACCAGACCGGGCCCACGGTTCCCGTCTCAAAGGACGGTCATCTGCTCCCTAGCGTGCTGGAGTTGCTGGACTTCATGGCGCAGCATCCTGATATGGTTCTCGAAACCGGAGACGTTACCGCGGAAGAAGGATTGATGGTGGTACACGAAGCGCACGTGCGCGGCGTGAAGCACGTCGTGGTCAAGAACGCCATGGGCCTATTCGTGCATATGACCGTCCCGCAAATGAAGCAGGCTGCCGCCGAGGGGGCCTATCTCGAATTTGTCTATAACAGCGTGATTGGAAATAAGCCCCAGAACCCCATCGGCGAGTATGCCGAAGGAATCAAGCAGGTCGGCCCGCAGTACTGCGTGCTCGGCACCGACTTCGGCGCGGTGAAGAATCCGCCTCTTCCCTTCCACCCGCAAGCCCTGCTCGAATTCATGCAGGCGCTGCACAAGGAAGGTATCTCGGTGGCCGATATCAACCTCATGGTGAAAACCAACCCCGCCCGTGTATTGGGGCTGGAGCCGTAGTTCCACGATCTTTGATCCTCGTTGAGCTTGCCGATGGAATATCCGGCTGCCTGAGAACGCTGCTTGACGGGATATGGGCTTGCACTCCGCACTTGCCTTTCATACGCGTCCGGGCATGATTGATTCCGGTCTGTGGTCCGCGTATCATCATTGCAAATGTGTCTAGTGTCTCAGAAGCGCTATGATGATGGCTGGTCCCTGTTCAGGCGCAGCCTGTTCCTTGTTATCCTACTCTTGCGAATCTCTGCTTCACTATTTGCCGCCGATCCTGAAACTTTTCCGCTATCCCAGGTAAAACCGGGGATGAAGGGCGAAGCCTATACAATTTTTGCGGGAGACCAGATCGAGAAGTTCGATCTGGTTGTTATCGGCGTGATGCCAAACTTCCTGGGCCCCAAGCAATCCATTATCCTCGTGCAACTTATCGGTCCTAAGGTGGAGCACACCGGAGTAGTCGCAGGGATGAGCGGCAGCCCGGTCTATTTCGAAGGAAAACTGGCGGGGGCGCTTTCCCTTAAGCTCGGAACTTTCACAAAGGAACCGCTGGCTGGAGTCACACCGATCGAAAATATACTCAGTCTGCCCAAAGGAACCTTGCCGGGCACGATGACCGCCGACGGTTCCCAGCCTTCGCTAAGTTCAGAGCCTACATCGACATCGCAGCAGATCGAAGTTCCCTCGGATTGGGCTTCGAGGCTGGGAGTTCCCGGGGGGAGTTTCCTCAAGCCCATTGCCGCGCCTTTGGTCTTTTCGGGCTTCAGCGCGGCGGCCATCCGGCGGTATGCGGGTGAGCTATCCGCCTATGGCATGGAGGCTACGCAGGGCGGCACCGCCGACGCTCGTCCGGACGACCGCGACATCAAGCCGGGAGACATGGTTAGCGCCGTCCTGATGGATGGAGATTTGTCGCTGAACGCATCGTGCACCGTCACGGCGATTGTGGATGGGCGCGTCTATGTCTGCGGGCATCCTCTGTTTGGCTTCGGCCCGGTGCAGATGCCGATGGCGCGCGGGCGCGTCCTGACGACGCTTAGCTCCGACCTGGAATCGACAAAAATAGTGAATGTGGGCGGGCAGATCGGAGCCTTCGATCAGGACCGCGTTACAGCGGTGATGGGCCATCTGGGTGCCGCGCCGAACATGATTCCTATCGATATGCGCGTCACGACGCCGTCGGGGGACAATCATCTGGCGTTTCGAATGATGTCCAACCCCAAAATCACGCCGATTCTGATGGGCATCGCGGCGTTGAACGGCCTGATCCAGAACAGCGTGTACGGCGAAGGAACCACGTTGCGTTTGACCGGCGGAATTGATATCGCCGGCCACTCCAGCGTGTCGTTCGAAAACTTATTCGCTCCCACGGACTCGTTCAGCCCAGACGGAGCGTCCGTGGCGGTCTCGGTGCAGAGTGTGTTCCAAAGAATCTTCTCCAACCCGTACGAGACGGCGAAGATCGAACGCGTGACACTTCGAATGGAAGCGCTTCCCGAGCGGCGGCAGACATCGATCGAGGGCGCCTGGCTGGACCGGTCCGAGGCTGCTCCGGGTGACACCGTGAACGTGAAAGTGCAATTGCGCCCATATCGGGGCTCTCCCGCAATCCGAGACATGCAGATTACGGTGCCGCCACAGGCCGAGCGCGGCAGCACCATGCAGGTTTTGGTTAGCGATTCGGCAACTCTGAACAGGATGAGCGTGATATCGGGTTCGCAGGGACGCCTGCAAAATCTGGAGCAGTTGATTTCGGCGCTGAATCGCGAGCGGCGCAACAACCGCCTGTACATTACGCTGCTCGAATCGACGCCGACGCTGGTGCTGCAGGACAAGGTGATGCCGAACGTGCCGGCGTCGCAGATAAATCTTCTCGACCAGCGCGGCGGTCCGGCCAGTTCGCAGGTCGTTCGCCAGTCGGCGGCCGGGGAGTGGTCTTTGCCGCTCGATCAGGTCGTTCAGGGAACCACATTCGTTACGCTTCGAATCAAGTGAGCGGATCGGCAGGCGCGATGCGCCAGCCCTTAGGAGTCTCATGTCCATTGCTTCCCCACCCCGTACACGGTTGCATGACGTGACGCGAACGTTCTGCTTGCGAGCGCTGATGATTGCCATTGCTTTTACCGTGTTGGCAGCCGTGCCTGCTCTTGCCGAACATACCCGGTGGTGGCGTCAATCGACGTTCGAAGACTTTGACAAGGGCACGGCTAAAGGCGTTGCTCTGCGCAGCGATGGGAAACTCTTTCTTGCGCCGCGATTTGCGGAGTTCGCCGACGCGAATCTGGCATATCTGCTTGCGTTGCGTGTGGATTCGAAGGGGAATATTTACGCGGCGGGAGGTTCGAACGCGAAAGTGTTGCGTTTCGATGCGAGCGGCAAAGCTACAACTGTATTCGAATCCTCCGAACTTGCAGCGCAGACGATTGCGTTCGACACCACCGGAAACCTGTATGTAGGGACCTCGCCGGACGGGAAAGTCTATAAAGTCACGCCGTCGGGACAATCCTCGGTCTTCTTCGATCCGAAAACGAAATATATCTGGGACCTGGCTGTCGATAAGGACGGCACGGTGTATGTCGCCACGGGCGATACGGGCAAGATTTTTGCGGTGACGCCGGATGGCAATGGGCAACTTTTTTATTCCGGTGAGGAAACGCACATTCGCGCGCTGGCGATCGATGGCGCTGAAAATATTATCGCCGGGACAGAACCCAGCGGTCTGGTGCTGCGCATTTCCAAGGTGGCCGATAGCCCAGCCAAAAGCGCTGCTCAAAAATCCGCACCGGCAGGGACGCACCGCGCCTTCGTGCTGTATCAAACCGCGAAGAAGGAAATTACTGCTTTGACGCAAGACGCGAGTGGCAACTTGTACGTCGCGGCAGTTGGAGAAAAGACTCCGCCAACCCCTGCGCCCTCTCGACCGCAGACTATCGAATCCTCTGTAGCTGCCAGATTTACGGCAACCTTCGGCGCGCCGGGACAGCAGCCCGGCCAGCAGCCACAAGTCGTGCCTTTTTCGCCAGTGCTTACCGTCAGTTCGAGTTCTGTATATCGCATCGCGGCGGACGGGTCTCCGGAAGAGTTGTGGAGTTCCCGGGATGACGTGGTGTACTCCCTCGGACTGCTTTCGAATGGAAAATTGCTGCTGGGAACCGACAGTCAGGGCGCGGTGCTGGAGCTTGAGGGCAAGCACGTTTTTTCGCGTCTGGTTCGAACGGCGGCCGGGCAAGTGACGTCCGTTGCATCGGGACCGGGCGGAAAATTATTTCTTGGGGCGGCGAATCCGGGGAAGATTTTCACGCTTGGGCCCGACAGCGAGCCGGAAGGGTCGTACGAGTCGCAGCCATTTGACGCGCACATTTTTTCGCGCTGGGGACGCATGGAGTGGTGGGGACAAAGCGCAGCCTCCACGAAAACCGGAGGTGGAGCGCGTATCGAATTTTACGCGCGCTCGGGGAACACCTCGGACCCCGAGAACAATTGGAGTCCCTGGGGCGGTCCTTACACCGATGTTGCAGGCAGCAAAATCGATTCACCTTCAGCGCGCTTTGTGCAGTGGAAAGCAGTGCTGCATGGCGGGGGTAGCGCGACACCTCCAGAGCTGGATTGGGTGAACATCGCTTACCTGCCGAAAAATATTGCGCCGGAAATTACCGGGATAGCGATTCAGAATCCCGGAACGCGCGTTCAAGGCTCGTCGATTCCAATGATGGGCTCGCCGTCACAGGCATCGGTGCAGATTCGAATGCCGCAGCCGCAGGCATCTTCTTCCTCCTCCACTTCCGCCTCCATTTTCGCCAGCGCTGGTATTTCGAATGCGGGATCGGGTTCGAATCCACAAAAGTTTGAAACGCCGCCGCAGGGAAATGCGCAGAAGGGATACGAATCGGTGGTGTGGACCGCGGAAGACGCGAATGACGATCCGCTGGAATTTGCCGTTTATTTTCGCGGTGAAAATGAAACAGCCTGGAAGCTGCTGAAGGATAAGCTGGATACGCATTTCTATTCGTGGGACACGACAACAATGCCGGACGGCGCTTATTACCTGAAGATTGTGGCCAGCGACGCACCTGGAAATCCATCGGGCGATGGACTAAGTTCCGAGCGCGAGTCTGACCGGTTCGAGGTCGATAACACGCCGCCGACTGTCACGCAGCTTACTGCTGACGCGGGTAGCGGGACAATTCGCGTACGATTTCAGGCCAGCGATTCGGCGAGTTCCGTTGCGCGCGCGCAGTACAGCCTGGATGCGGAGGACTGGGTACTGGTGTTCCCTGCCGGCGGCCTTAGCGATTCGCTGAGCGAGAAATTTGATTTTCTGCTGACCAAAGTTGCGCCGGGCGAACATACGGTTACCGTGCGCGTTTACGATCAGTTCGATAATTTGGCTAGTGCGAAAGTTGTTGTGCGTTTGGCTGGGAATTAATAGGTCGGACGGGTCCAGGCTGTCCAATTTTGTTTTGTGAAGTTTGAATATCTAAACCAAAAGCGCACAGGTTGAAACCTGTGCTACTTAGCTTGTCCACCGCTCTTTGGCTGCGCCTGCCGTCGCTTTTGCTTCGAAACGCTCGATGTGCAAACCTATCCCCGTCTTGCCTCCGTAGAATGCGTTCGGCTGGACATGCACAACTCGCGCAACGCATCTCACCTCGCTGGTGGATTGACCGACGAGTTCTTGCGGCATTCGCAGAGACACCTCCAGAGGCGTACCGACCTTCAGAGGAATCGCCGTTGCGAAGCAAAGTCCCCGCTGCGAGATATTTTCCGACTCGGCTGTCTGTTCTTGCGCCCCCGGATTGTTGAGTACCCGAAAGCGTAGCGGGACTCGGATATTGATGCGCGTATCGATACGACGTTCTCTAGTTGTCATGGTTTCCTCTCCGCCCGCAGGAATGCGCGTGCGGTTATTTAAGATTAGGAAGGGGGAAGCCGATCATAGCGCTGTGCGCGGTTGGCGCAAGAGAATACCGCGTTTTTTATGGACAGTGGTCCGAGGCGGAACAACCTGTGCCATAATGCACCCAATCTGAGGGGTTTCTAATTGAGTGATCTCACAAATTCGACTTTTTCCGGGCCAAGTCTCCAGGATATTCGCGACGCTTATCAACGCATCTCTTCGGATATCGAGCGGACGCCGGTAATGATTTCAGACGCGCTCGACAATCTTGCTGGGGCGATGATTTTCTTCAAGTGCGAAAACCTGCAACTGTCCGGGTCGTTCAAGATTCGCGGTGCGGCGAATGCAGTCTTCTCGCTCAGCGAGGCGGAGGCCGCCCGCGGCGTTGTGACTCATTCTTCCGGGAATCATGGTGCGGCGCTTGCGCTGGCCGCGAAGATGCGCGGGATTCGCGCATGGATCGTGATGCCGCGCAACGCATCGAAAGTGAAAATCCGCGCGGTGGAAGCGTACGGTGGGGACATTTCGTTTTGCGAACCGACTCTCGCGGCGCGCGAGGCAATGGCGGCGGAGCTCTTGCTGCAGACCGGGGGCGTTCTGATTCATCCCTACGACGACGACCGCATCATCGCGGGACAAGGGACGGCCGCACTCGAACTACTGGAGGAAATTCCGGAGCTTGATATGATCTGCGCGCCGATCTCCGGCGGCGGACTGCTCTCCGGCACAGCGATTGCGGCAAAATCGCTGCGGCCTGCGATTGCGGTGGTCGGCTGCGAACCTGCGAATGCGGACGACGCGGAGCGGTCGCTCGAATCCGGCAAGATTGAACCCGCCTCGAAAGCAGTGACGATCGCCGACGGGCTTCGCGCTACGCTGTGTCCGCGCACTTTCGCCATTCTGCGTGAGCGCGTGGACCGCATCGCGCTCTGCACCGATGACGAGATCATCCGGTCGATGCACCTGCTCACCGAACATCTGAAATGCTTGATTGAACCGTCCGGAGCGGTTGGGGCGTCGCCTGCCCTGCACCGTCAGCTTGCCGCCGAGGACCTCAAGATCGGAGTGATTCTTTCGGGGGGGAATCTGGATCCTGAGGTCGTCCCGGACCAATAGGAACGTTCGTTACAATCACGTAGCGGAGCCGCAAGCCGGGAATGCCAATCTCCCGATTGGCAGCATAGAACACGCCATTCAGGAGAATGGCGTTCCCAGGAAACGCCATTCGGAGCGCGGCAAGGTTTTCACCAGTTACGGATCACGAGTCACTTTCCCCTACTGCACGTTGACCGTCACTGTCGTCATCTGGGCGGCGCCGGTTGACGGAGTGGCCGTTATGGTAATCGTATAGGCGCCCTGCGTTGTGCCGGGATTTCCTGTGCTCCCGCCGCCACCGCTACTGGTGCCTCCGCCGCCGCATCCGACTCCCGCAACCACTACCATAACGAGAAGAACCGCAAGTGGAGCGAATGCCCAGCGCCTCTGCTTTGGAACGCACAGCATCAATAGGAAGCAGACGATCGATATTGCTCCATACGCCAAAGGCCAGTTGCGGCCCGAAGGCCCGTTGCTGGGCAACCGGTACAGAGCGCTCGTCACTGCCGTCGAGGCGATGTTTAGGGTTGCGGTACCTGTTGTTGCTGTATTGCTCAATGTGATTATGTTCGGAGCAGAGAAATTTGTACCGGGGGTCGAGAAACTGCAAGTCGGCAGGTCAACCGCTCCCGCTGGAGAACCCGTCACGGCGCAACTCAGCGTAACTGTGACCGAGCTTGTAATCCCAGTCCCACCCAAGGTAATGAGCTGAGAACCCGACTGACCTGGAATAGAGAGATTGATCGGGCTTGCTGAGGTTGTGAAAGATAGGCCATTTACCGTAATGCTTAGCGTCCCCGAGGTGGCCGTGATCCCCGGTGACTCCGAATCAGTTACCTTTACAGTGAAGGTGTAAGGTGCACTCTGGACCGCTGCCGCTGTCGGCGTCCCGGTAATCGCCCCTGTGCTGGGATTCAGGCTCAGGCCAGGAGGAAGGGTGCTACCTGTGCTCGGTGCCCAAGTGTATGGTAAAACACCGCCAGTTGCTGCCAATGCTGCAGAGTAAGACACACCGGCTTGAGCAGCCGCAAGCTGTCCAGATGTCGTAATCTGCAGTGACGCATTGATCGTAATGGTCAGACTTGCAGTGCTTGTGTTACCCAGCGAGTCCTTCACTTGAATTGTGAAGGGGAAAGCTCCAGTCGCTGTGGGTGTTCCGCTGATTAGGCCTGTCATGGGTAAGGCCCCAAAGCCAGTGGGCAGGCTTCCGGCTGTGATTGTCCAGGTATAGGGCGAAACGCCGCCAACCGCAGTTAATTGCGTCGAGGGGTACGGCTTGTTCACGACCCCGGTCGGCAGTGATGCCGTTGTAGTCGTCACACCGAGCGCAGGGTCGACAATAATGCTGAGGTTCGCTGTGGCCGTATACCCTTGCGTATCTTTCACTTGAACGGTGAAATTGAACGTTCCGCTGGCCGTGGGGGTTCCGGAGATCAGGCCCGAGGCAGCGTTCAAGGTCAACCCGGTTGGCAAAGCACCCGTGGTAATACTCCATGTCGCGTAAGGCGGTACGCCTCCTGTTGCAGCTAATGTGACGGAGGGATATGGCACGTTAACCACGCCGGTGGTGAACGCGGCGGAGGTGGTTGTAATCTGGACCTTAGGATTAACAGTGATGGTCAAGGCTTGGGTGGTTGTATTGCCCTCTGAGTCCTGCGCCTGGACGGTGAAATTGAAGGTGCCAGTCGCGGAGGGCGTCCCGCTGATCACCCCTGCGGTAGATAAGGGGTTAAAACCAGTGGGGAGACTTCCCGAAATCAGAGTCCAAATGTAAGGAACATTACCGCTGGCCGGAACGCCGCCGGTCGCGACCAGGGTGGTCGAGGGATAGACCGACCCAACAGCTCCGATCGCGAGTTGGCGTGACGAAGTTGTGATTACAAACACCGGATTGACTGTAATGCTCAGATTGGCGGTGCTTGTGGCCGGAGTGGCGGCAGAGTCCTTCACTTGAACCGTGAAATTGGTAGTTCCGACCGCTACCGCCGCCGGCGCGCCAGTAATCAGACCTGACGATGACAATGGATTGAAGCCGTTAGGGAGACTTCCAGTGGTTACGGTCCAGGTGTACGGCGGTGTACCGCCACCCGCAGTCAATTGCGTCGAGGGATATGTGACATTTACGACTCCAATCGGCAGCGATGCTGTGGTTGAGGTTACAGTAAGTGCGGCCGGCCCTGTGACAGTGACGGAAACTCCGGTGGCCGTCGTGGACGTCATGTAATTCGTGTCGCCGCTATAGGTGGCCGTAATACTCCCGGAGGCAGAAAGCTTTGTCGTCAGGACCGCTTGGACGCCGTCGAACCCGTTTGAATCGAACATGGCGACAAGCTGGCTGTTGGGGACGGTGCTAATGAGGGTGCCGTTGTTAAAGAACGAGACCGTGCCGGTGGGGTTCGCGCCCTGGCTTAGGGTGTCCACAAAAGCAGTCAGAATGATGTTCGCAGTGGATGCGACGCTTGTGGCGCTTGTCGTGAGCGTGGTGGTCGTGGCGGCTTGTGTGACGGTCAGTGCAGCCGCTCCGGAATTCGAGCTCGCCGTGTAGCTTGCGTCGCCATTGTACTTTGCCACGAAGCTATGCGATCCCACTGCCAGGAATGTGGTTTGATCCTCCAAATATCCTTCTGTATTCAAGGAGAAGCTGGGAGATGTCGAGCCCGTAGGATTCACAATCGCGATGCCATTGTCGGTCAAGGTTACTGTCCCAGTCGCCGATTGCTGGCCAGAGGTACCAACAACATCGACACGAACGAGATTTATGTCCCCGTATGGAACGGAGGACGCCACAAATATATTTCCCGTCGTGGGATTGACGGTCCCAACGCTTACCGATGCCGTGCTGGCTTCCGGAGCCACAGTTACAGAAATAGGGCTGGTCGAATCGCTCGCGCCGTACGTGCCGTCACCGGCATAGTGCGCGATTACGTTGTATGTGCCTCCAACCAAGGCGTTCGTGGAATAGTTCAGTCCAACAGTAGTGCCACTCGTTAACGGGTAGATATTGGCGTTAGCAATCACATAGTTATTCGATGTGAAATGGTCAACGCCCCCGGTATTGCAACCCGCCACATTGCAACCTGGATTGCCACCCGGGAATGTGCCGACCAGGGCAACGTCCTCGACAATTTGCGGGACCACGTTGAAATTTTCGGTCACGGGAATCGGAGTGCTGCCGGGACCATTCACCGTGACATTCACGTAAACCGTTTGGCCATGCGTGATGTTGATTGGGCCGCTGCACGACGCCAGCGTCGTTGCGGTCGTCGACAGGCAAAGCGTTGGAGTTGTTGGGATGAAAGCTCCGACCGAGGTGGGCCAATTGGTGACCAGATTATAGGCATTTACGGAACCGAGGCCCGTGGCCAGGTCAAGACCAGACGCGGCGCTCCACGCAAGATTGTTGGTTATGGCGCCGGTGGTGAAACTAAAAGGTTCCACGACGCCGTAAGCGCCTGACGCTATCGAGGTATTGCTGCAACTGAAGCTCCCGCCAAAACAAGGGACCGAGTTATTCCCTTTCGTTATATCGTTAAATGTGCAGGAGGCGATCGGACCCGCCGAAGAATTGCAGTTCGAAGGGCTTTGGCTCTTGGCCAGATTGTAGAGGACATAATTCGCATTGCCCTGCCGGGCACCCAGAGTCGTATTGCTAAGAGACGGATGATTCACCGCCATATTCTGATTGACCAGCGCCATCATTCCGGCAAAGGTGGGCGCAGCAGAGGAAGTTCCCCCTACACCGATAAAATCGAAGAAATTGTTCGTGGACAGACTGCATGGAGCCGGGGGTAAATTGAAATCGGCCTCGCAGACGACATAGAAGCTGTTGCTGACGTAGCCGTCGGCAGCGAATAGAGAGACGTCGGGGAGATCGCGTGTTATGTCATTCGCCACGCTCAGGCCAGAGCCCGAAGCGACCGTTTGCCATGAGGGTTTGGGATAGTAATAGCACCCCGTGTTGTCCTCGTAAGAGCAGTTACTCTGACCTCCGCCGCCGCCAACGATTCCTCCGTTCGTGAGAGTATTGCATCCGGTAAGTAAGCCTGTGAAATTCTGCGCGCAGGAGTCGTTCCAAGTAGTTTCAGGAATATAGGAAGTGGCCGAGACATCGTTAGTTCCAATCGCGTCTGTGGTATTGCTCCCCCAGTAGGAGGACGGATAACCCGGCACAGCGGTATCGAAGTCAGTGCCGCCAAGTGCAACGTTGAAAGGCGTAGATGCAATTCCATTGACCGCTGGGCCGTTTTGAGCGGCACCCTGCGTGTTGGGATCGTCGCACCCTGCGGAGCCGCTATCGCCGGCGGAAACGATGACGGTAATCCCCTGTGCCGCCGCCTGTTCCCAAAGTGTCGCCTCAAATTCGTTTCCAGAGGGTCCGAGACTCTGTTCGCAAGTGCCGAAACTTTCGCTCAATATCGGAGCCAGATTGTTGTCCACAACGTATTCCGCGGCAAGATCAGTGCCGGCGGTGGCCTCGGTGTTTTCCGCAATCACGAAATCAATGGTGGCGTTCTTGGCGACTGCACCTGACCACTGGACGTCCAGGTCTCCTTCAATTTCGTCACTATTGAAACCGGGATCGGGACCGTCAAGAATCACGTTCGGGGCTTTCGCTGGCAGTCCGAATAGGGTGCGAAACGTCGCCACATCGTCCGAATTGCAGGTCACAGTCGTATTATTGGGGCCGATGTAACTGGTATTCCAATCGGGAGAGTTCTGCGTGCAAATCTCGGAATCGCCGACGATGGCAATGGTTTGTCCGGTTCCATCGATCTTGGTCGCGCTGACACCTGGATTCCATAGCTTCTCTATGTTGTAGATGGTAGCGAAATCGCCCGGGCCCAGAGCGTTACACGTCGAAACATTTCCGGCGCTACTCGTGCATCCGAACGTGTAAAGCGGGGCGGCGTGCGGATTGAGAGGCGTCACCTGCCCAGTAGTGGTTGTCTTCCTGAAGGTTCCGACCACATGGCTCTGCGCTTTCCTTGGGAAATTATGCAGGGAGACGGCACCTGCTACGACCGGAGTTAATGCAGTGGGGATTTGTGGATCGGCATTGTTGGCGTAGTACTGCTTGCCATTCACCGTATACGAGTGAATCTGAGTATGAAACGCGCTGTTCACCTGCCCTGCGGTTCCTGAGAACTCGATCACGGTGCGGCCCGTCGAAACTTTGGCGACCTGGAAGCCGTGTGAGGAGAGCCAACTGGTGACGGTCTGGATGTCAGCATCGGAAGGTCCGAACTGCTGGCCGAATTGTTGCGGGGTGAGCCACTGACGGTAGTTCGGAGAGGTGCTGCTCTGCTGCTGGTCGATCAAGGTCCTGAGCGCCGACTCCTGGTCGGGTCCGCGCTGCAAGAGCAGGAGCATGCGGTGCATGGGGAGGCTGTCCGCAACCGCGCCCCGATCATTGGCCGGGCGCGCCAAGGGGTGCGTGTTGCCGTGAAGGGTCGTCACAACGCTATCGTCCACGCGGGTGGTAATGCGAGCCAGCGCGGTGCTAGCTTGTGCGGCAACATGCTTCGGAATGGCTGCGAGGAGCGCGACTGTCAGGAGCGCAATCAAGAAGGCGTGCTTGCGTTGCACGGTTTCCCTGACCCGGCGCGAACGCTCCGATACTCTGTAGTGACCGGGAAAGTTGTGTTTTTGACCGCACGAATAGCTATTACCAACGAAGGGTAGATTCACGATTTCCTCGGATCCATGGATTTAAGAAAGCCAATCCCAGTTACAGCCCAACCGAGACTAAGATGCCCCCACTAACAATACCGTTGGATGCGAGATTTAGTTCCAGGTTTTCCCGCCATAATAGACTAGCGCTCAAATCAACTTGCTTGAGCGTAGGTCCACATGGCGGCAGGTTCAACCGGAAATGGGCGTGCAGCTCCCTGGACTGTAACGTTTGGATTCTTGGTGGGAAGCGATTGCAACTACTAGATGTCGGTAGGCTTCCAGTTTTCAGGGGGGAAGGAAATCTGCCAAAACATGGGCAAGGGTTTGTCGAATTCCAGCGGGATCAGAAACCCCTCCGAGCTTTCGCGAGGAGTTCGGGTAACCCGCGCGCTGGCGCGCTCACGCGTTCGCTCGTTGAAAATGACGAGTTTGGTATCGGCTTCGAACGACCGCGCACAAAGGACCATCGCGCCATGAATATTTACCGCAACCGTAGTTGCCGACACAAGTAACTTTTCCTCGGCTATTCTAGTTTCCAGCCTTACCGGGACGCGAATTACAACTCGCTGACTTCGTCGCCGTTCTTCACCCGGCAATAGTCCCATTCCTCGTTCGGTTTGCCCTTTGGTTGTCGTCATAGGTCGAGTCCCCAAAAATTCATTTCCGGATTAATTAATTCAATACCTAACTCCCACCCCTCGGCCCCTTGATGGCCCCGCCAGACTACAACGGCGGGATTGGCCTTGCTGGTCACAAGATTGACGACCTGAATGCGCTGCTCGACTTTCAAGTCATGGGCAAGGACCGCCATGCAGCCGTAAGGCCCCACGACACGCGTTTGAGCATCCCCACGGCAAAGTTCACCTTCAGCACTCCATTCGACGGCAATAGGAACGCGCGAATTGACACGCACGCCGCGACGCTTCTCCGGGCCAGAAATCAATCCGCTCTTGGCCCTAGAATTCCGGGCAACAAGTGGATGAGGTATTCCTTCCTTCGTTGGAAACGTTGGCATAACCCTCGGTAAGAACCTTGGCGGGGCAGTTGTTGATTAGAATAAATACCTCCCCACTCTTTAAACAATGCTAAGGCGGTGTCTGGAATGGGTCAATGGTACGCAGGGTCAGTTGGCGGAGGAGTCCGGAAGGACAGGTGATGTAGCGGAAGAGATGCGTGCCGCAGGAGCGCCAAGCGGGTCGTGGCCGGAGGCGGGGGTCTTACTGTTGGATTCCTGCCCGCGGCGGCTCTTTCCAAAAGTGCGCGAGCTCCAATTCTTCAACCTTTCCATATAGATGTAGAAAACCGGCGTCAGGAAGAGTGTCACCAATTGAGAAAACAGCAGGCCCCCGACTACTCCCATGCCCAGCGGGCGGCGCGATTCCCCTCCCGCGCCGAGTCCCAAGGCAATCGGAAGAGTGCCCATCAGAGCAGCCATGGTGGTCATGGTGATCGGACGAAACCTGACGATACAGCCTTGATAGATTGCTTCCTCGGCGGACTTCCCTTCGTTGCGCTGCGCGTCGAGGGCGAAGTCGATCATCATGATGGCGTTTTTCTTGACGATCCCGATGAGCATGATGATGCCGACAAAGGCGTACAGGTCCAGCGTCATGTCATAGGTGGGATTAAACCAATGCTTGGTGACCGTCGCCCAGTGAAAAAACAACAGCGTAAGCAGCGCGCCGAAGCCCGCTGAAGGCAAACCGGACAGAATTGTGATGGGATGAATAAAACTTTCGTAGAGAATTCCCAACACGATGTAGATCACCAGGATGGCCATCACCAGCAGCAATCCCAAACCTGCAAATGAGGATTCGAACGCTTGCGCGGCGCCCTGGAAGCTGGTGGTAATGGTGCCGGGAAGCGTCGTGCGCGCCAATTCGGATACTTCCCTGATGCCGTCGCTCAGGGCCATGCCAGGAGCCAGGTTAAATGAAATCGTGACACATGGAAGCTGGCCCAAATGGTTCACCACAAGCGGCCCAACGGTCGAATCGAGCCGCGACACTGCGTTTAGCGGAACCAATTGGCCTTTCGAGGACCGGATGTAAAGCAGCGGCAACTGGCCCGGATCGATCTGGTATTTGGTTTGTAGTTCGAGGATGACTCGATACTGGTTTGTGGGCGTATAAATGGTGGAGACCTGCCGGGTTCCATAGGCAGAGTAAAGCGCGTCCTCGACTTGCGAAGGAGTGACTCCGAGAACGGAGGCTTTGTCACGGTCCACGACCACGTTGACCTGCGGATTCTTGACGAGCAGGTCGCTGTTGACGTCGAGCAGGCCGGGCAGCTTGTGCATCTTTTCCAGGAGATCGTTGGAAGCAGAGTACAGTTCGTCGATGTTCGGTCCCTGCATGGTGAACTGGTAGGTGCTCTTGGTGAGCAAGCCGCCGATCCGGATGGCGGGATTATTCTGCAGGTACACGATCATTCCGGGGATGACGGAGAGCTTCGGACGCAGCTCGGCGATCACTTCGTCAACCGAGGGGCGCTGGGAGCGCGGTTTCATGTTCGCGAAAAGGCGGCCTTGATTCCCGCCACTGACGCCGGGGCCTCCCAACCCGATGCTGGACATACCCCCGGAAATGTAGGGATCGTTGAAAAGGATGTCAGCGACCTGCTCCTGATGCTCGGACATCGCGTCAAAAGAGGTGCCCTGCGCGGCTTCGGTGAAGGCGAAGAATTGGCCGGTGTCCACCGTAGGCAGGAAGCCTTTGGGAATGAGAACGAAGAGATAACCGGTGGCAATTAGAATCGCAAGTGAAACGCACATGGTGGCAAACTTGTGCCGCAGGACGACCTGAAGTGAGCGATCGTATATCTTCAGCATCCAGTCCTGGATGTTCTCAAAAACGTTGAACACGAACCCGTGCTTCTCCTCCTTTGGAGGACGCAGGAATCGGCTGCATAACATCGGCGTAAGTGAGAGCGAAACGAAACCGGAAATCAGAATGGCGGAAATAATGGTCACGGAAAATTCGTGAAGGAGGCGGCCCAGGATGCCGCCCATGAACAGGACGGGAATGAACACCGCGGCCAGTGAAAGCGTCATCGAAAAAATGGTGAAGCCGATTTCGGTGGAACCATTGACCGCGGCCTCATACACGCCTTCGCCAAGCTCCATATGGCGAATGATGTTTTCGAGGACCACGATGGCGTCATCGACCACGAATCCGACCGAGAGCGTCAGCGCCATCAGCGATAAATTGTCGAGCGAATAGTTGAACAGATACATCACGGCGAACGTGCCTACCAGCGACATCGGAAGGGCCAGGCTGGGGATGACCGTAGCCGAAACGTTGCGCAGGAAGAGAAAAATTACAAGAATGACCAGGCACAGGGCCAGCACGAGGGTGAACTTTACGTCCCTGACGGAATCGCGAACGGCGATGGAACGGTCGTACAAAACTAACAGGTCGATCGAGGGCGGGAGTTGCTGGCGAAACGTCGGCAGCAGATCTTTTATGCGGTCCACGACCTCGACCACGTTGGTGCCGGGCTGCCGCAAAATCGCCAGAATGACGCCGCGTTTTTTTCCGGTAAACCAGCTGGCGACCTTGTCGTTTTCCACGGAATCGACAGCGCGACCGATTTCACCCAGCCGCACCGGCGAACCGTTACGGTAGGTGACGATCATGGAATTGAACGCCGCTGCATTCAACAACTGGCCGTTGGACTGCACAGTCACGGCTTTGTCGTGGCCCCACAAAGTTCCGGTTGGCAAATTTACGTTTGCGTTCTGGACGGCGGCAAGAACTTCGTCGATGCCAATCTGGCGAGTGGCGAGCGCTTTCGGATCCACCTGGACGCGCACGGCGTATTTCTGGGGGCCGTTGACTTGAACCTGCGCAACACCGCTGACCATCGAGATACGCTGGGACATGAGTGTTTCAGCAAACTCATCCACTGTGGAAAGCGGTACGGTGTCGGAACTCAGAGAGAGAAATAAGATGGGCTGGTCGGCGGGATTGACTTTGCGAAACGAAGGCGGGCTGGGCATATTTTGCGGCAGCCGCCCTTGCGCTTGCGTGATCATGGCCTGAACGTCAAGAGCTGCTCCATCCAGATCGCGGTTCAGATTGAATTGCAGCGTGATGGAAGTCGAACTCAATGTATTCGACGAGGACATCGAATCCAGACCGGCGATGGTGGAAAACTGCTGCTCCAATGGCGTGGCCACCGAAGACGCCATTGTTTCCGGGCTGGCGCCGGGCAACGACGCCGAGACCGAAATCGTTGGAAAATCCACGTTGGGAAGATCGCTGACTGCCAGATACCGGTAGGAGGCAGCTCCGAACAGCAGAATGGCAAGCATCACCAGGCAAGTGGCGATCGGACGTTTGATGAAGACTTCCGTTATATTCATTGCTCAGAGCCTGCGTCTTGCGGTGTTTCGTCCAATTATTTTATAAGCCGCCGGAACACGATCCGGTTGACGCCGGAAAACCGGGCTTCGCCCCACTGCCTACTTGATCGTAATCGACATGCCTGGCGCAAGACGGATCTGCCCGTCAACGACAACGGTCTCTCCCGGCTGAAGCCCCTTCTGCACGATGGTTTCGCCCTGGATGGTCTTGCCGGTCACAACCGGTCTTGAATCCACCGTGTTGTCGCTCTTCACGATGAAAACGTAGTTGCCGTTTTGCCCGGAGGCAATTGCGAGCGCGGGAACTACGACGGTGTTTGGAGTGGCCGACAACGTCAGGACGATGTTGACGAATTGTCCGGGCCAGAGGCGACGCCGGGGATTCGCAAATGCCGCCTTCAGGTGGATTGTGCCTGTCGCGGGGTCCACAGCGTTGTCGATGAAGCTCAAGGTCCCCTGTTCGGGGCCGCCCGCATCGTTGGGAATCATCGCTTCGACGCGCAATTGCCCGGTTTCGTGCAAGCGTTTTACTTCGGCAAGCTGGTCTTCGGGAATCGCAAAATTGACGTAGATGGGTTGAATCTGATTGATGATGACGAGGACTGGAACATCGTTGCCCTTTACCAGATTTCCTTCGTGCACCATTAGGCTGCCGGTACGGCCGTCGATGGGAGAGTAGATAGAGCAGTATTCGAGATTTAGCTTCGCGGTGTCGATCGCGGCCTGATCCGCTTGGACCTGCGCATCCTGCGCCGCGGCGGCAGATGCATAGTCGTCCGACTGCTGGCGCGCGGTTACGCCTTGCTGAAACAGATCGAGGTACCGTTTGGCGGAAATATGGTTATTTTCGGCGACGGCTTTATCTTTGGCGAGAGCAGCGTTGGCTTGAGCAAGGGCGGCATCGAAGGGACGAGGGTCAACCGTGAACAGTAATTGCCCCGCTTTCACGTCGTCGCCTTCCTTAAAATAGACCTTCATCAGGGGCCCGGATACCTGCGGCTTAATGGAAACGGTCTTGTATGCCTCGACGTTCCCTATGGCATCCATTTGCACGGGCACGGTCTTTTGTGTGGCTTTCGCCACGACGACCGGAACCGGGCGCGCCTTCGCTGGGCCCGCGTCTACCTCCTGCTTCCCACATCCTGCTGCGAGAAGGGCCACTGCACCCAATGCGATTGCCGCTACTTTCCGCACGGCACCGCTCCCATAATGATGATGAATGCGCACACAATTCTCATGGACTTAGATACGATTTCTCCGACGAAAGACTGTCTTAATTGACGCTTGAAAGGTTCCATGAGTTTCGTTTTTTCTATTCCAGTGTACCAGAGGGAAGCTGCCTTCACGTATCCGTGGATTCTATAAATCTCGAGGTCACCCTATCGTGTTTTTGCCGAACAATGGCTATTATGTTCGCGCTTTCACAACTACGATTAGTGAGGTGAACGATGGCCCCGCTTCACACAGAAAATGTGACATTGCAGGTCGCGGACGGCACGGCGATGAATGCGTATGTGGCGACTCCCGCCGACGGCGGGAAGCTGCCTGGACTAATCGTGTTTCAGGAAATTTTTGGCGTGAACCGGCACATTCGGGATGTCACCGAGCGATTCGCCGCGCAAGGGTATGTGGCCATCGCTCCGGAATTATTTCATCGCACCGCGCCGGGATTCGAGGAGACATACGACCACGGCCCGCTGGGCATGCCGCACACTCAGGCATTAACACCGGAACGCATGATCGACGACGCCCGGGCTGCGTTCGACTGGCTCCGGACAAATCCGCGCGTGCTGTCGGATTCCATTGCCTGCGTCGGATTTTGCCTGGGAGGCCGCGTCGCGTTTGTGGCCAACTCGGCGCTACCGCTCAAGGCTGCAATCTCATTTTACGGGGGACGAATCGCCCCGGACCTTTTGCCGCGGGCTCAGGACCTTCGCGCCCCCATGCTCTTTTTCTGGGGCGGCCTCGATGCGCACATCCCTCCCGAGCAGATCCGCGCAATTACTGACACGTTGACGCAGGCGAAAAAGACATTTGTGAACGTAGAAATCTCAGATGCGGGGCATGGATTTTTCTGCGATGTGCGAGAGGCGTATAAGGAGACCGCAGCCAGACAGTCATGGAATTTGTCGCTGACATTTCTTAAGACATATTTAAATCTGTGATTGCCTTCGCGCGTTCGATACCGCGTTTACAGAACGTCTTGTGCTTTCTGGATTAAAGTTTTCGGAGAATACGCGTTCGCTTTGTACTGGCTCAACATGCGATGCGTATTGAAGAAGCTCGCGTTCAAGGCAATCGAGAATCTCATAATTTCGGCATATGCTTCCGGCGCGCGGTAGAACATCGGAATAATTTTGCGTTCGAGTTGATCGTAGAGCGAGACACTTTCCGCCGCGGAATCATCTCCGCTGATATTGTTGTCGTAGCCGATGGCCCATCCCGTGACGCCCTCGACGCAGCCTTCCACCCACCAGCCGTCCAGCACGCTCAGGCTGGGAACTCCGTTGAGAGCGGCTTTCATGCCGCTGGTGCCCGAAGCTTCCTGGGGGCGCTGCGGGGTGTTCAACCAAATGTCCACGCCGGAGGTGATGAACTTTGCCAGCGCCATGTTGTAGTTTTCGAGGTACACGATTTTGATTTCATTTTTCAATCCGATGGCGGACTGGATTACGCGATGAATCAGGGCTTTTCCGCCGCCGTCATGCGGATGGGCTTTCCCACCGTAAACTATCTGAATCGGTCCCGCCGATTCGGCAATGTGTTTCAGGCGCTCGGTGTCTTTAAAGAGCAGGTCCGCGCGTTTATAGGTTGCCGCGCGCCGAGCGAAACCTATCGTAAACACGGTTTCGTCCAGTGAGACGCCGGTGCGCCGATGGACTTCCTTGATCAGCGCGGCCTTGGCAAGACAATGCGCTTTTCTGATCTCTTCGAGCGGGATTCCGACGGCATAGCGCATGTAGGCGTTGTCGCGGCGCCATTCGGGGATTTCGCGGTCGAATAATTCATGAAATGAAGTGGATGCCCATGTGGCCGCGTGAACTCCATTGGTGATTGCGTGAATCGGGAACTGAGGGAACATGTGCTGCGAGACTTCCCCGTGCCGCATGGCTACCCCGTTCACGTATCGAGAAAAGTGCAACGCAACATTCGTGACGTTCAACATTTCCTCGCCACCGAAACCCGACTGCTGGAGCAGCTCGGTCCGTTTGTCGCCAAGAACCTGCCTGACCAGGTCCCAGGAGAACCGGTCGTGTCCCGCCTCAACCGGAGTGTGCGTTGTAAAGACGCAGCGACGCCTGACCACCTCAACGTCAGCTTCCACCGGAACTGTGTACTTGCGAAGCTTGAGTTGCTCCTCAAGCAGTGCGAGGGTGAGAAATGCAGCGTGCCCTTCATTCATGTGGTAGCTATTGGCGTTCTTGATCCCCACCATGCGCAACAGGCTGACGCCGCCGATTCCCAGCAGGACTTCCTGGCAAATCCGGTAGCGTTGGTCACCTCCGTAGAGAGTGTCGGTCAGGGTGCGGTCATACTCCGAATTTTCCGGCAGGTCTGTATCCAACATATAGACCGGGAGGATAAAACCGGACATGCCGTGAATGTTGTAGCGCCACGCGCGGACGGTCACATCGCGGTTTTCAATGCGAACGGTGAAGGTGCCGTTCACCTGTGGCAGTACGTCTTCAGGCGTCCAAGGGTCAGCTTCCTCGGTCTGATTCCCATCGGCGTCCAGGTGTTGGCGGAAATATCCCTTGCGATGGGCCAGTGTTACGGCCACCATCGGCAATTCCAGATCCGCTGCCGACCTCAGCATGTCTCCGGCCAGAATTCCCAGGCCGCCGCCATAGGAAGGAATCGAGGTGTCCAGCGCAATTTCCATCGAAAAGTAGGCGATCTTATTGGATATGTTTTTCTCAGTAGCCATGTCCAAATCATAGACGAAAAGTTTCCGGGAGCGATACCCGATGTGAAGGTGATTTCCAAAATTTACACGGGGTACATATTGGGAGGATTTCAAATTTGAGATTTGAGATTCTTAGGGGCGTCGCTCAGGAGCCTGGCCGGGGGATTGTGTCGCACTTTTGTGAGAATTAAGAGCTTTTAACACAGAGGGCACAGAGAGCACAGAGGAAGCAAGCGGCACTACTTTGCCTTTCTCTGTTTCTCTGTGCCTCTGTGGCTAATTATTCCGCTTAGTTCGGGAGCAGGACTGTATCGATTACGTGGATTACTCCGTTGGATTGGAAGACGTTTGAAATTGTGACCTTCGCGGTGTCGCCCTTTTCGTCGGTCAGGACAATGTCTTTGCCCATCATGCTGGCCCAGAGTTTGCCGCCGCTTACGGTATTGAGTTCAGCCTTGCCGTGACCGTCTTTGATGGCCTTTGATAGTTCCTTCGCGCCGAGCCGTCCTGGAACCACATGGTAGGTGAGAATTTTCGTCAAAGTCGGCTTGCTGTCTGCCATCAGTAGGTTGTCGACTGTGCCTGCGGGGAGTTTTGCGAACGCTTCGTTGGTGGGAGCAAATACGGTGAACGGGCCGGGGCCTTCCAGAGTATCCACCAAGCCTGCTGCCTTTACCGCAGCCACCAGCGTGGTGTGATCGTCCGAATTCACCGCATTCTGGATGATGTTTTTCGTCGGGAACATTTCATGCCCGCCGACCATCGGATCGGTTGCTGCAAAAATGGCCGCCGACGCAAGCAATGAAAGGACACACAACTGCGCAATCTTCTTTATGTTCATTTCGCTCTCCTCAGTGTTTGAATTGCCCTGCATCTGGTAATACGGGGCGAGGGTGAAATTGGATGGGAAGACGAACAATTATTTTTTAGAAGAATCGTCGCGCGTGAATTTCACTACGCGCTGGCAGCGCTCGGCTCGATTGAAATGGCGCTCTTATTCCGCATGAGCCAGGTTTTGAAATCCTGCAACTCGGGATTCAGAGACTGGGAGAATGCAACGCTGCGCGCGCCGCAGAAATACTCCTCGAAATCGCGCTTGAATTGGAACATGTTGCCCAAATCCTCCGCGCCGGGAAAGCCGAATGCGCGGTAGGCCTCTGGTGTGACGCTGTTGTAGCGGACTTCCTGGCCCAGGGCTTGCGTAAAGCCGGAGGCCATTTGCGCGCCGGTCAGATGCTCGCCGGCGATGCCGACTTTCTTGCCGATGAATTCCCCGCCTCGCTTGAAAATTCCGTAGGCGCATTTGCCGATGTCCTCGACGGCGATGCCCGGCAGATTTTTGTCTCCCATGGGGAACGTGATGGCCAGCTTGCCATCCGGGCCGCGCTTTGGACCCATGCCGAAGTGGATGAAATTGTCCCAGTAGAAAGAAGTGAGCAGAATCGTTGCAGGAACTCCGAGGTCGGCAAAAAAACGATCGGACTCGCCCTTGCCGTCAAAGTGCGGGACTTTGTACTTGCCGTTCAGCGTGGGCATACGGTTATCGCTCAGTGGCACCCACTGGCGCGCATCTTCCAGCGAGGACCAGATCGCGTGTTGCACCCCGGTGGCCTTTGCGGCTTCGGCCATGGATTGCGCCTCGGCCATTTCCTTTTCGGGAGAGAAATGGTCCCAAAAGAATGTGACGCAATACGCGCCGTAAGCTCCGGTGAACGCCTGCTTCAGGCTGTCCGCGTTGTCCACATCCACCCCCATCACTTCGGCGCCCCGTCTCGCCAATTCTTTCGCCTTATCGGAATTGACGTTTCTGGTGAGCGCTCGCGCGGTGAACTCGTGGCTGGGGTCGTTCAGAATCGCGCGTACCAAGCCGCCGCCCTGGCCTCCGGTTGCTCCCAATACTGCAATGATCTTCTTGTCCGCCATGATGTCTTCTCCCGCGAGCTAATTTCTACGTTTCCTGGCGCTGCCGTAACGGAACACAAAGCATACCACTTCAGCGGGGCGGGCGAGCCTATGACCGGAATCACAACGATCGACAAGTGCGGGGGCGCAGTCCAGTCGAATGGCTTTTATATTTACACTATATGCTTTATCTATAAACGTGGTATAACTCTAATGCTAAATTACAGGGGCGGCACCCATGACAAAATCTGGAGACTAACCCAACCGCCCCTGTTACACCGCAGTTTACCCCTGTCGTCCCAAATCAACAGCGCAGAATTATTTCTCCCCGGCAAATCTCGAGGCATAATGCCGCCCGCAGGACAGCTGATGAAACCGCAACGGGGAGTGCGGCTTCTAAGAGAAAGACGGTCCCTGTTTACGCCGAGGAGCCATGACGACAAGACTAATTTTCAAATGGATTGGGCCAGTCTGCTTGTTCGTTTCACTTCCCTTGTGGGGACAGAATACGCCGCCGGGCCGCGCCTCAGCGCAATTGCCCGACGGCGACGGCAAGGAAATCGTGCAGACGGCCTGCGCGGCGTGCCACAGCCTGGGCAACATTACCAACTCCGGGCATTCACCGGAAGAATGGAAGACGACCGTCGCGATGATGCTGAATGCAGGAGCGAACGTCCCTGCTGACAAAGTCGAGGTGGTGACAAACTACCTGATCAAGAATTTCCCTGAGAAGCCTGCTCCGCCAGCGGTAATCGTTCCAGGAAAAACGGACGTCTCTTTTCAGGAGTGGAAATTACCTACGCCAGGGTCACGGCCTCACGATCCGCTTGCTGCGCCGGACGGCACGATCTGGTATTCCGGACAAATGGCGAATGTTTTGGGACAGGTCAATCCAAAGACTGGCGAGATCAAGGAATATCGCCCTGACACTCCTGGATTGGGACCGCACGGCCTAGTGATGGATAAGGCGGGCAATATCTGGTTTGCGGCAAACTTCAAGGGCTACATCGGCAAGTTCGATACCAGGACGGGGAAATTCACCGAATATCCTTTGGCGCCTGAAGCGCACGATCCGCACACGCCGGTTTTCGATCAGAAAGGGACGCTCTGGTTCACTGTGCAAGGGGCAGACATGATCGGACGGTTGGACCCGGAAACTGGAAAGGCGAAAACGGTGCCGGTGCCTACGGCCAAGGCGAATCCGTACGGAATGGTCGTGACCTCGAAGGGCATTCCCTACTTCGTTGAATTCGGCTCCAACAAGATCGCCAGCGTCGATCCGGAAACGATGGCGATTCACGAATACATTCTGCCAAACGAAAATGCGCGTCCCCGGCGAGTGGCGATTACTGCCGACGACGTTTTGTATTATGCCGACTACGGGCGCGGCTATCTTGGCAAATTCGATACGAAGACCAATAAATTCGTTACTGAATGGCCGTCTCCCGGCGGGGCTCAATCCAAGCCCTACGGCATCACCTCGATCGACGGTATTCTCTGGTATAGCGAATCGGGAGTCAGACCGAATACGCTGGTCCGCTTTGACCCAAAGACAGAGAAGTTTCAAACGTGGGCGATTCCAGCCGGCGGAGGAGTCGTGCGGAACATTATGCACACTAAGGACGGGAACCTGGTCCTTACGGAAAGCGGTGAAAACGTTGTTGCGCTAGTCACCGTGAAACGCTAAGAGAAGAAGGCCGACTGCGATCCGCGCCAAAGGTGGGCCTTCCTCCTCGTTGAACTACTCTTAACTTCCGCCCAGATATTCTACGTGGCAGTACGTCCCCACTCTGACGTTGTAAGCCAAATACCAGCCGATATGGTCCGGGTCTTCATAAATTACAACCTGATCGGTGTCCCAGAGCCAGTCACTGCAATAGCCGAGATCGTAGGGAGCCACGGAAAAGTAGAAGCCGCCAAACCAGAAGCGAGACGGCCCGCCGCCTTCGATACGGAACACGTGCCCCTTGCCAAAGCCGCCGGTGAATTTGCCATGTTCGAAGGGATGATCGAGATGATAGTGCGGATCGTTTGGACCTGAGTCGTGCCCAATCCATTTGTCGCCCTTGGCATGGACGTGAGGGGCTTCGGGATGTCCAGTCTTATCGCTGAAGCTGCCACGTTGTTCAGGCGCTTGCCGCGTTTGATTTTGCGACGGGGCAGGAGCCGGGTTGCGGGCTGGGGCTGGACCGCGAGAAGGAATGTGACCTCCGCCAACGCCGGGCGCGTGGCCGCCTCGATTGTTTTGCGCCATCGCGGGTATCGATGACAGAAAGAGCACTAACGCAAACCCTTGAAGCTTTTTCATTGTGACTTCCCCTTTTACTCTAATACTCGCTTTCTGCTTCCTTCCCTGCCGTCTTAGATGCATCTAGGATCACTGAAGGCTAATCATTTGCGTTTCTCGGGCTCCAGGTACCATGGAACGTCAATGATAACAATTCTCCGGTTGCCTTTCAGCAGCAGCAGATACTTCAAGATCGCCGCTCGTTTGTTGTGCAACATGTGGTGGTACCAGCGGCGCTCGACCATTTCCGGGACAACGACCGCCACGAAACTATTCGAACAGGTTTTCTCCAGTTCCAACACATAGTCCAGGATGGGTCGAGCGATCATTCGATACGGCGATGGGAGAACGATCAGTTGCGGCACTGCCAGCCCAGCTTTGCCGGTGGGACCCTCGACAAACTGCTTCCATTCCTCGCGAAGATTCAGGGTGCCTTCGCCGGTATCCACGTGGACGGCGCGTATGTCGGTTGAAATCTTGAGTGCGAAGCGCAGCGCACCCTCGGCGATATTGTCCCATTCCTGAACGGGAATAATGACTAGCGGCGGGGAAACATCATGCAGGCGGAGCGGCGTGGGGCAGCGCGTCTCGAGGATAACCTTGTGATAGTGCCGGCGGACTGCGCTCATCAGGAAGAATAGTCCCGGAATGAGAAGGACCGTGATCCACGCTCCTTCGAGAAATTTTGCGGCCAGGACCACGATCACCGTCACGCCTGTGGCAAACGCACCTATGCCGTTCACAATCATGCTGCGTGTGGAGCCCGGCCCCCCAACACGCTTCCAGTGGGCAACCATTCCCGCCTGGGAAAGCGTGAATGCCAGAAAGGCTCCGACGGCGAAAAGAGGAATCAGGCGGTCGGTGACTCCGTTAAAAATAATCAGGAGCAGGCCGGACAAGAATACGAGGGCATAGACTCCCTGCGAATAGACGAGCCTTCTGCCCTGGATGGCAAACGAGTGCGGAAGATAGCCATTTGCCGAAATGGCGCGGCAGAGCCGCGGGAAATCGGCGAACGATGTGTTTGCGGAAAGAGCCAGGACCAGCAAGATCGAACCGATCGAAACGTAATAGAAAATTCCCTTGCCCGCGACTGCGGAAAGAAGCAGCGAGAGAACGCTCTGGTATCCGGGTTTGCCCGGATCGGTGGCGGCGATACCGTAAGCGCGGATCAAATAGGCGATTCCGGCGAGAAGGACAATCAGCAACGCGATGATGATGGTTAGCGTGCGGCGGGCCGTGGGCACGACCGGTTCACGAAAGGCCTTCACGCCGTTGCTGACCGCTTCGACTCCCGTCATTGCTGTGCATCCGCTTGCGAACGCTTGCAGCAAAAGCCAAACACTTGGCGCGGCAACTGCCGCCGGAATGGCGGGAAGCGGCATCACCGGCATTGGATGACCACCCGCCTGCACTGTCTTGAACACGCCGATGGCGATGGCAATAAATAGCGATCCCAGAAATAAATACGTGGGGGCCATGAAGAATAATCCCGCCTCGCGAACGCCTCGCAAATTTATAACTGTAATGACGGCGAGGATTCCCAGGCAAATGAGGAGCGTGTGCGGCTGGAGGCTGGGCACAGCCGAAACCAACGCGCCAACCCCGGCGGAAATTCCCACCGCGACCACGAGGACGTAGTCAATCAGCAGAGCGGCGGCGGCAAGCAAGCCCGCCGACGCGCCCAGATTGTGCCGCGCAACGGTGTAGGATCCGCCTCCTCCCGGATAGGCCGCAATGGTTTGCCGGTAGGAGAAATAAATGATCGTAAGCAGAACGATAATGCTCACGCTGATGGGAAGGATGTAGGCGACTCCTGCAGCACCCAGAGGAATCAGCAGCGTCAGGGCGGCTTCGGGACCGTATGCGGCGGAACTTAAAGCGTCCAGGCCGAAGATCGGTATTCCGGCGGACGCGCCGATCTCCTCCGCGCGCGCTTCGTCCGAGGCCAGGGGGCGGCCCAACAACAGATCGAGAATTGGCATGGCGCAATTCTCCTACACGTCCAGCCAATTCACTGTATGAAATTTTGGTTTAATTGGATTCGGATTTCAGCAGTTGTTTGAGTCGGCCCGCGAAACCGCGGGCGGGCCAGTTACTTGCCCAGGGTCTTATTTACCGGGTCGGTGACGACCTTATCATAAGCCTGGTATTCGCGCGGGCTGCAAATGAATTCCTGGAAATCTTCCTTCGGCACACGCTTGTAGTATTTCTTGAACCCGGTCCAGGCCTTGTCTCCCCACGCTTTCGGATCGTGGTAGTCCATCTCGATCACCATGTGGTCGTGGTCGGTCAGATGGAATCGCTCCACAAGCCGGAAGACTTCGCTTTTGCGATGGGCGACGTTTTGGGTGATCATCGTCTTATCGTTGTAGCCGATGGTGTCGACGATCAAATCGTTGCCGTCCCAGCGGGCCGTGGAATCTCCCTCGTAGGTCGGGTCGAGGTCCTTGGGATGCTCGCGGTTGAGCCAGAAGGTGCGCCACTCGCGATGGTATTCGAATAGCTGGAAGACGCGATCCCCTTCCCGTGTAAACAGCAGCTCCATCGAGCCCAAACCGGGATAGTCGTACATCGCGGGAGTGGAAAGCGGTTCGCAATCCTTGGCGGGATACTCGCCGTTGGGGTCGTTCAGGGGGACGCCGTTTTGATCGACCGAGAAGCACGGGTCCTGGTTGTTGGGGCAGCGGTGACCGGGCCTGTCCCAACCGGGGATATGCGTGCCGGCCATGGCGTCATGCGAAATCGATTTGTAGAGCAGATGCTGTTTTCCCCACTCGGTCAGGGGAGGCTCCGGCATCTTTTGATCCATGCTGGCAAAGTTGGTGATGCCTTTGCTGGGGCTTGCGCCGCGCCAAGTGCCGTTCAAGTCATGAAAGTCCGGTTTCGGCGGGTTCGACGATTGCGCGTGAAGACATGGCGAGATCGCCAGCGCGCCAAGCAGAGCTACGGCTAAACCCAGGTTTCTCTTTCTCATTTCTCCTCCGGCTTGTAACGCCTAAATTGGTTACGTGGGCGCACAACTGCAAACTGATTACTTAGGCTGATCTCCTGCTGGTTTTTCAGGCGCGGGCAGCACATGTCCATCCGGCCAGACCACATTGATCAGCACCCCGGCGTGAATCGCATCTTTTGCCGGATGAAAATTGATCGTGACTTCGTCTCCGGGTTTGAGCGAATCGGAAGTAAATCCAATCGCCCTCATGCCGCGGACAGGGAGCCCGGTTTCCACGGCCCAATGTTCCACGGTTCCTGTCGCGTCCTTCACGTCGAAACTAATTTGTGTGTGGGGATTCGCCAGCGCGTAGCTGGTAATCGTTCCCTTGAGCGAACGCGAATTGATCATGTCATATGCGGCATAGCCGTGATGCGCAAAAAGCGGAGCGGAAACTGCCAGCACGCCCGCGAGAATCATTGCAATAAATATGAATTTCGTTTTCATTCGTTCCCACCTGTCCCAAGTTTTTTGAATGCCGACCCAATAAAGCAGAGCACAGTAGCACTATTCTAACCGCATACCGGATTATTCAAAATTGCCGCGGCGCTTCGGTAGTGGGTCAGTTTGAAAAGCTGCTCATCCATGGTGAGGACATCGCAGCCAAGAGCAAACAAAGCCTCAAGGGATCGCTATCAATATGCCACCATTTATGCCAAGCGATTGTTCATGCCCCCACCCAAAGTTGTACTCGTAGCCAGGTTCGAGATACCAACCGAATCTATGCTTTCTGGAAGGCCAAAACATGAAATCCAACACAGCTTCACCGCTGACAGAGTTCGTTGTCACGCCGTACTCCGTTGTATGAACCCATTCGGGACCCACGCCCAACATGAACTCCACTTTCTTCGATAGCGTCCAAGGCTTCTTGAACAAAAGGTCGGTGTCCCATTCTGTCGAGTGACGCGTAAAAAGCGGCGTAACTCCTAACTCAAGTTCCAGCCAGTTTTCTATCGGAGTCAATTCAACCGCTACAGTTGGACCAAAGCTCGATCCGCCGTTTGTGACACTCCAGCTAGCAGCCCCCCCAAGCTCCACGACTGCGGCAGGCTCCTTGTCATCCATCTGCGCAAACACGTCTCCAGCGCCCAGAAACAAGAACGCTAACAAGAAGTATTTTGTCGCGGTCAATGGAGATCCCTCCAAGTCGCAACGCCCTTAAGTCGGGCGCAAAATATTAACATGTATGGTTCCATGCGCCCCTGTCAACAAGGCTGTTAGCGCCAATCCGACCCACTTCCGGCGCTTTCGAACGCCATCCCGATCCCCTGTAAATCTCACGGCAAAGGCGGAGCGTCAGCCGAATAGCCATTCGGATAGAAATGCACCCCTGTGACGATAGGTTCGCCGCGAGTGCCGAACCAGATCGTGTTGTTTGCCTCGACTTCGATCTTCGGAACGCTCTGGTGCGGCTGCGGCATGGGATAGAGCGTGAACTTGCCGCTGTTCGGATCGAGCTTCACCATGGTGCTGTGGACTTCGTCGGCGCTCCACACGTTGTCAGACTTGTCGGGCCACGCCTCATACGGATGCGAGCCGTTGCCCACGGGTATTTTGTATTCGGTGAGCTTCCCTGTCTTAGGGTCCAGCCGAGCCAGTAATCCTGAGTTGTACTCCGAACCCCAGACGATACCTTTCGAATCCACTCCGATGCGGCGCACCTGGCCCCATGCGTTAGGCACCTTGTATTCCTTCACCAACTGCGTTTCCGCATCCCAACCGCTGATCGTGCCCTTCTGCCAGCCGGCACCCCAGAGGTTGCCCTGTTGATCGACTGCCAGGCCGTAGATGCCATTATCGGTTGTAGGCGTGGGATAGGTGTGAATCATGCGCGTCTTCGCGTCCAAGCGACCGAATAGCGCGCCCCAAATCAGGGCAAATCCAATGTTGTCATCCTTATCGGCAATGACGCCCACATCGACGCCCTTCTGCGGAATCACGTACCGAATCTGCTTGCCGGTAGCGGGGTCGAGTTCGCCCAGCATCCCGCCCATCAACTCGCTCCAATAGACTTTGCCTTTGCTATCGATCGTGATGCCGCTGACGGCGACCCAATGGTCTCCCTTAACCGGATAATCCCTCCAACGCTTAGCCGGGTCAGTTTCTTTCGGGTCGAGACGAAGTAGGGAGTTCGAAACGCGGGAGGTAAACCAGATGCTGCCATCGACCGGAGAAATCGCGCAGGCTTGCAAGTGGTGCAGTTTGGGGGCCGGAGCCTGTTCAATCACTCCATCGATCATCGGTGCGCCAACCTTATCGCCTTGGCTGGGTTCACGCGGCAGGTCTTCCGGGACGTCATAGGATACGTAAATCTGTTTGGAAGCGACGTCTTCATTGACGACGAGGGGATCGACCCGCAGCCGTCGAACCGGGGCTCCTGCGCCGAAATTTTTCGCCAGATAGTCCGCCATGATGTCTTTTTGTTTGGCGCTCAATGGAGTCCGTCCCAGCGCCAGGACGTTCGGGAAGGAAGAGGGACCGGTTTCCGTCATTCGCTCGATGCCGTGGACGAAATCTTCCTTGGTCTTCATGTTTCGCCACGCGTTTCCGTCATTGTGGCAGCCGGTACAGTTTTCCCGGACCAAGTCCTTCCCGGGGCCCGCGGGAAATATGTCGGCCATGGTGTCCACATATACGACTTTCCCAGTCACGCGGCGGGCAGTCATACCTTCATCGGCACCGCTCGAACCCGATTCCCCGCTCTCGCTGCGCTTCTTGATCGCAATGTCGGCTGACTTGCTCTCGCCTGCGCCAAGCTGCACGGGAGTCTTCGGAGAGTCGTAGTCCGGCTCGTAAACCATCACCTCATATCTCCCGGGCAAGGCCTGTGGCACCGTATAGTGTCCCTTGCTGGTGAAGACCGTGTACCAGAGCCGCCGATCCAGGTTGTGCGCGCTGACGCGGAATCCAATCACCTGTCCCCTGTCGGCCGTAACCGTTCCGGCAATCGAGCCGCGCATGGGAGCCTGTGCGTAAGACATGACACTCCAGCACAATGCAAGTCCGGCGGCCGAGAGCGCTTTTGCCAAATGCTTCCGCAACATCTTATTCTCAACGGTCTGCATGAATTTACCGACCTTTCCGAGTTGTCCTCTTTCGAATGCGTGATGGTTAAGCCGCTTAAGTCAACGAATAGCAATTCCCCGAGCCAAGCGCACGCATCCTAACGCCATACAAGGAGTCTGGCAATTCAATGATGTCTAACCCCTGAACTGTGCGGAACTCTATAGAGGAACGACGCGACCGCACGGGTTTCCGTTACGAATACTTACAGGGGGGGCTTTCGTGCAAATTGAGTTGCAAAATATTAGGATTCATTCACGGCCGCAAAAACACTCGATGACATTTCAAATAAATCGAATCTAGGACTTAGTCCAGGAACTGGTCGTAATACTCCGTGGCGAAACGAGGACGCGCCAGCTTCCGGGGAATCTTCACATCTCCCGGCTGCAACCATTGTGTCTGGATCGGCGACGCGTTCCCGCCGAGGGTGTGAATTGCGAGTTTATTGTATTCCCTGGAAAACTGCTGCCACTTGGGATCGGTCGGATCGGAATTGAATGGATCGAAGGAGAAGGATGTTCCCGGCCCACCGGAATACAGCCCGAAGGGTTTCTTCTCTTTCTCCGGACGATTGACGAAATAGGTGGCCCAACCTTTGGGAGCGAAGCCCGTTTTTTCCTCGAAGGCTTTCGTGAACCGGTAGGATTCGACGAAGACCCGCTCAAATTGCGGAAGGTCGTGCTCATAATATTGAAAATCGAGACGTTTTTCATTTGGGGAAGGTCGCCAGTATTCGTTCACGAAATCGTGGCGTGAGTAGATGATTCCCTTCGGCTGTGGGACGGGAATACCATCGAAACCGTGCTGGATCGCGAGGCGTTTGGCGACGCGAAATTCTTCGCAGGCAGGCTGAGAAGAGGCGGGCGTGGTCGATCCGAGGCCCGCTTTATAGCGTTGATCGCAAAAGCTGGCGAGTTGATGCAGGAACACGATCCCCAGCAGGGCGTCGCACTCGCTTCGCTGACGCAGCAGTTCCGCCGCTAGTTTTTCCGGCGCATCGAAGGCCACGATCAAGGTGTCTGACTTGCACAGCATTGCCGGGCGCACCTCAATCAGACACTCCACGACTATGCCTGATAGTCCAAAAGAACACTTAAATTCATAAAATGCACTCCCGTCTTTAAGATCAGAAAGGGTGCGCAGTTCCCCGCTCTCATCCACATACGTCACTCCGACAACGTGCGCGGAAAAATAGCCGGGCGCATCGAGCGAAGATTCTTTGGTGTCACCAACGGAGACGGAGCCTACGCTTGCTTCTCCAATTTCAGCCTGAAATGGGACCTCCACTCCACGCGCCTGAAGCCACATATGGAGTTTCTTGAGACGGCATCCCGCCTGCACGCGAACCACCTGACGTCCTATGCCATCCGTTTCGAGGCCAATCACGTCATCGAGCTTGCGCGTGCACAGCATCGTGCCGTTGTCGTTGACCACCGTGGACGTTACCGAAAGCAGCGAGCCTACCGGATTCACCGGCGACGGAAAGCGGTCCGTGTCCCTGACCACCGCCTGGACGTCCGCGTAGCTGATCGGCTCGACATAGACGGCGGGCTTGGTGGCGCGGCTTAGCCCCCAGTTATTGAACGTTCGCCCTTCGTTCTCAATGATTCCGTGGAAAGGCATCGACTCTCGCTCCTGAGCTTTGGCTGTACCCGTGGATTCGTCGTTTGGCGTCATGGATTTTGTCTCGGTCTTCAGTCCGTGGATTGACTGCGCGATTGAAAATAAATTCCGGTAGATTTTTAGTCCAGCCAGTGCATTGTGTCAAGCGTAGGCCTTGATACAATCCCCGTACCGCACGAGCCTGTGGTGATAGTTGCGGCTTAGATTTGAAATGGGAGAGTCCGCATGACTGGCGACCGTGTCCGTACGTACCCGCTGCTGGAAGCACTAACGCATCGCAGGTCGCGACGCTTTGCGGCGGGGATGAAGTTGAATGGCGGTCCTCTGGCGTTCGAAAGCGCGCGTGCTTCTCAGCCGCTGACCATCGAAGAAGAAGCGGCCTTGGCGTTTGCTGCCTGTGGCGTGACTGGCTACGCCCTTGCGGAATTGCCATACGAGACCGGTAACGTGCCGCAAGCCGGCGGCGGCAACATCATGAAGCAGTTTGTGAGCCGCACAGCGCCGAGCGCTGACGCTCTGCACGCAGTGACCGTCTTCGTGATCAACGACACAGGCACTTGGATGCTACGCAGGCCACAGGATTTCCCCCGCGCAGACGTTGCAGGACTGGTTCAATCGGCGCGCGACGGTAAGCTGGTCGATCTCTACGAACAGAGCAGAGTACGAATTGCAGATAAAAGACTGGATGTGCCGCGCGAATTGCCCTTTGTCCCGCCTTTCAACAAATGGTCGGCGAATGTGCCCGGCAGCACGTACTTCGTCCCCGTCAATGAATTGACGGCGTTGTATATCAACATTTTGCTCTCGGCGTTCAATGGCGATTTCAACTACTTCCTGGTGGACGATCGCAATGGATTCCGGCCGGCGGGGGTAGGGCGATTTGCGCGTTCGAAAGGCGGGCCGCTTCACGACGATCCGAGTGAAGGGCGATTCATGACCGTGACGTTCCTGGAATCCTGGCTGTTCGAACTGGCCGCGGTCGAGCAAGGAGCCATCGTTCAGAACCTGGGCCTAATGAACCAGGCTCTGGGACTCGGCGGCTTTCCTCATTTTGCGGCGCATCCCTATGGCTGGACACAGGCGCTGGGCTTTCGAATGGAAAATCCGCGATTGTCGCGCGTCACGGCTGCCGGTCGGGTGATGAAGACTGCGCTGAAGCTATTGGGGAAGGATATCGTGATTCCAACAGCAGTCGGTTTGGAACGGGACGAGCAGGTCCTGATCAAGCCCTACTGCCCTCCCTATTACGCCAATATGAAGGAGGCTGTGCTCGCATTCCTCGATACGAAGTATTCGAAGTCAACCGGCTCGTTCCGCGACGGGGGTGAAGCTACATCGTGGCTAGACGCGCCCCGGGTTCAAGCAGGCATCCCGGAATATTCAGCCACGGCAATCGACGCGACGATCGCATATTGCGAGTACGTTTATAATCGGTACGGACGATTCCCCGCCGCGTGCGGGCCGTTTCGAACAGTGCTGGCCTATCAGGCGCATCGCCTGGACTCGGATTTCTATGCGCGATTTTATCGCCCGGAAGTGTTGGCGGAGGCAAACACGTAATCGAAAGCGCCCACGCAGATCTAAACCCAGCCCCACGCACACTAAAGTGTACGCCACCAGTGGCACACACTTCAGTGTGTGTGCTTTTGGTTTAATTTTGAGTCAAAGCAAGAGTTCAGCCCCACTCAGCCTGCCCATCAGCCAAGGTCAAAGGAAAAACCCTCCCCCACTAGTGCACTATCTTCAACCCAGAACCCTTCGGTTCATTTCCCCAGGTGACTGTCGAAGAATCGAACGATGATGTCGTAAACCTGTTTGGACTCCGGCGGCGCGGGATCGTACCAGAACGAATGCCTGCCACCTTCGAAGACATGGAATTCGGATTCGACGCCGACTCTGTACAGGGCTTCATGCGTGTAGGCCCCGGTGCTGAAATCGATTGAACGTGTCCCTGTGATCAACAGCGACGGCGGAAATTTTGAGAGAACTTCGGGGAAATTCACGGGGTTGACCATGGGATCGCCGGGATCGATATTTCCCAAATCGCGTTCGGTCTGTCCCGGTGGGGCCGGGCGTGGCACCGTTCCATTTCCCAGTTCGCCGCCGACGTAAACCGCGTCGCCGCGATCTCCTCCGGCGCTGGCACACAACATTCCTACTGCTGCGGGCCTTGGCAGATTGTGCTTCTGAAACCAGGCCAGCGACCTCGCGGCCAGTTCCCCGCCGCGCGAGCAGCCGTAGAGTCCGACGTTCGCAGGCTTGTAGGTCTTCAATAAGTCCGAGTACACGTTTGCCACGCTGCTTACGCCGTCTGGGAACGCGGGCTCGGCATAATCGACGCTTACCACTTTAATTTTTCCGACAGACGCCACCGGCTGGGAGCCTAGCGCGCCGCAATCGGTCCAGCAGTCCGCGCTGTGAAGTTCGATCAGGACGCGATTTTTATTTTTTACCGAGACGCCGTCTTTCGGCGTGTAAACAATCACATGGACGCCGCCGATTTTGGTGTCCTGCTTGTTCAGCGGAAAAAGTGCGTCCTGACGGTCGCGGAACGGCTTCAGCAGAAGCGTCGAGCCATCGGGCTGCTTGGCCGAGTACTTGGGATCGCGCTGCGTGCGGTCAATATAAATGAGCGAGTCTTTTAACTCCTTGCTCATGAGTTTCGACATCGGAATCGTCTGCGCGGGCAGGTGATAGGTTCCGTTGTCGTCGATCACGATCTGCGGCGGTGATTTCTTCGCTGGAGACTGCGCGGAAGAATCGTCTTGTGCGCGGAGCGGCGAGATGGCCAGTGCCGTGACGTATAACACAAAGAAAGCAAACCATTGAATTCCGGGACTTCGAATCATTTTAGGTCTCCTGACCGTATTTATCGATCCGCGTGGCGATCATCCTAAACAATTTGCGCCCGGAAGAGCAAATCATTCTCTCTGCGTCACAACCAATCGCACAGAGATTCAGCGGTGCTCCAGAAACATATATCCGTTGACGTTACCTTTGAATTTGAGTAGTTTCTCTGCGACCCTTACCATCGTCATGAAAGGAATCCATTTCCGATGAAGCACTTTTTGAGCACGTTTTCAGCCGCCGCATTTCTCCTCAGCGCGCTTGCAGGTTTCTCGCCGCGAGCGATTGCGCAGGAGCGCCCGGCGGCATCCGCGGCCACGCCGACGCCGTTCGTTATAGAAGAACATATCGTGAAGAAGGTTTCCGACCATGTCTATGAGATTCCCGACCGGAACAGGCCGGGCATTCCGCATATCGCCATCGTCGTCGGGAGCCGGGCGTCGCTGGTGCTGGACACGGGGATGGGCGTAAAAAGCGGCGAAATCGTCCTGCGCGAAATGCAGAGATTGTCCAAGAATACGGAACTGTACATCACGACATCGGATTTCCGTCCCGAGCACGTGACCGGCACAATGGGATTTCCGCCCAGCGCAATCTGGATTGTCCCCGAAGCGCAGAAAGAGGAGATCCACGAAAGCACGATGAAATTTGTGGCCGCATTTTCATCGCGCTCGCCGGATTTGGCCAATGCCCTGGGCGAAGTGAAACTGCGTGAACCGTCGATTGTTTTCAGCCAGGATGCGATATTGGATTTGGGCGGAGTTACCGTCCGCCTGATGTGGTTCGGTCCTGCCCGCACCAAAGGGGACTTGATCCTGTATGTCCCCGAGGATGGCGTCCTGCACTCCGGTAATTTCCTGGGAAGCATGTCCTATCCCGGCATGCCCGACGAGACTCCGAGCGTGACGAATTGGCTGAATATTCTGGATAAGATGGAATCGCTGCATCCGCGCATCGTGATTCCCAATCATGGCGACAGCCATGACGCGTCTCTGATTTCCGGGGAACGGGAAGTGCTCCGCGCATTGCAAATGCGCACGCGAGACCTGAAAGCGCAGGGGAAAACCGAGGAACAAGCAGGGCAAATCCTCACGGCCGAATTCGACGTGAAGTATCCGGCGTGGAAGGGCCTGGGCGCGATTCCCGCAATCGTGCGGCGGCTGTACGAGGAAGTACAATAATTTAGGTTGGAAATAGAAAAGCAAGAGCCTTGCGCCCGGCACATTCGCTAGCGCAGGGCTTTTGCTTTTAGAGACCGGACCATGCTTTTATTTGGAATTATTCGATGCTAAACTCCGTCGCCATCTGACTTACTTCCACCGATTTCGCGGGCGTTGAATTGTTAATGAGCGAACTGGTATGAAGGGAGTCCATGACTCCGCTGGAGGGTGGAAATTCCAGCGATCCGATCTTTTGCAAGAACTAAGGAGCACACAGATGACTTCAGGAACCATTAAATCATCATTGATTGTGATGTTTGCAATGCTCATCTTTGGCAGCACGGCATGGGCCCAGGCAGGCGCAAGTGCCGCCAAGCCTGCGGCGAACACCTATGTCACGCCTACAAATGTCTATCCGGTTGTCCTTTATTCAAAGGATGATGTCGATGCCGGCTTCAAAAGGGGCGATACGTTGTACCAGGATAAGAACGATAAGGTGAACTTCAAGATCGCCACGAGCCGGCGGGAAAAGCCGGGAACCGGCGAAGTCCACGGCAAGTGGACGGACGTTGTTTACATCATGAAGGGATCGGCGACGATCGTCACCGGCGGAACAATGCTGGACGTCAAATCCGGAATGAAGTTCCCTGATGGGACGCCGTTCCCGAAGGAAGAAATCCGCGGGGGTGCTATTGTTGGCGGCGAAACGCGTCATCTGAAGGCTGGGGACGTCATCATCATTCCCAATGGCGTGCCGCATGCGTTCACCGAAGTCGAGCCTTCGTTCTGGTATCTCAACGTGAAGGTGCGGTAGGCCGGAACATCTCCGGCATCAGCGTTTCGTGCCTTTGGAGCGAGAGGCAAATCAATGGAGGAGTTTCGGTGAGAAAATTGGCATGGAATATTTCGAAAGCAATCTTCTTATTGGTTTGCCTCATGGTCGGAACAGCCAGGGCCCAGGATGCGAAGACGGTGATTCGCAACGCGGAAAAGGCCATGGGCGATATTAAATCCGTCCGGTATTCAGGGTCGGGACACCTGGGCGTCGTCGGAATGAACTGGAATCCCACTTCACCCTGGCATGCCACCTTGCTTACCAGCTACACGCGGGCGATTGATTATGCCACCGGCTCTTCGCGCGAGGACATCGTGCGCAATCAGGAGAATCCGCCGGCGCTTGGCGGCGAAGCTCCCTATGTAGATGCTATTACCGAGGGCCGCGAGGTCAGCGGAAAATACGCGTGGAATCAGCCCATCAACGCATACCCGCCGCCTCCTGCCGACCAGGTCCAGCCGGCGCTCGCGGCCGCGTCGGAACGAGAACTGCAGATTTGGCTCACCCCTCACGGATTTCTGAAAGCAGCGGCGGCGAATAACGCTACGGCCAAGGAAGTCATGGAAGGCGGCAAGAAATTTGCGGTACTTACGTTTATGGCCGGGAAATTTAAGCTTGTGGGCACGATCGACAGCCAGAATCTGGTTACTAAAATCGATGCGTGGACACCAAACCCGGTGCTGGGCGACATGCCCGTTGAGGTCACATTCACGGGTTACAAGGACTTCCCCGGGATGAAGTTCCCTACACACATCCTGCAGATGGAGGAAGCGTCGCGCACCTTCGAGCTCGATGTCGCCAAAGCGGACGCCAATGTGCCCGACGCCGCCATGAAGGCGCCCGATGTGGTGCTCAACGCCAAACCGCGCGGCGAGCAAGTGAAAGTGGAACAAATGGGCGATGGCGTCTGGATGCTCTACGGCAGCCACAACAGCGTGCTGATCGAGTTCAAAGATTATTTGGCCGTCGTCGAGGCGCCGGTGGACGAGGCGCGTTCCATCGCGGTTCTAGCGGAAGTGAAAAAGCTTGTGCCCAACAAGCCCATCAAGTACGTGATCAACACGCACCATCATTTCGATCACTCCGGCGGGCTACGGACGTTTGTCGCAGAGGGAGCGACCGTTATCACGCACGAGGGCAACAAGGAGTTTTATGAATGGGCGTGGAAGCAGCCTCATACGATTGAGCCGGACCGGCTGTCGGAAAATCCGCGGGAGCCTACGTTCATTACGTTCAAGAATAAGTATGTGTTGAGCGACGGAACGCGGGACGTCGAAGTGCACTGGGACTTCGGGGACATGCACGATCAATTTCTATCTTTTGTATATATGCCCAAGGAAAGAATCCTGATCGAGGCGGACGATTTCTCGGCGTGGTACATCACCAATCTATCGCTCGCGATGTGGAATAACCTGTACGGCAACCTCGCCCGCCTGCAGATCGATCCGCTGGTGATGGCGCCACTGCATGGCGAAGTTACGACCATGGCTCACTGGGTGCAAGTGCTGCGCGAAAGCTTGGCGCGCTGAGGGAAACCTGCCGTACGCATTAGCGTGCGTGGGGTTGAGTATTCCTTTTGTTGCGGCAAAGCAGTCCCACACGCCTCAAAAGCAAATGCACTCACGCTAAAGCGTAGGCCACTCAACTACTTCGCCAGCGGGTCGGGCCGTACCTGGAAATGCACCACCGTGGCGGTGTTCCCCTTTCCGCCTTCGATATGCCACACTACGCGTTCGTTGTTCCCGGCCCAGATTCCCCGCCCTTTCCATCCGGCTTTGGGATCGTCGATGCGTCCGCCCATGGAGCGCGTGTAGAAATCCATGGGGTACGGGACGCGCATCGTAACCCATTTTTTCTGATCGGGGATGTAAGCGATTAGCGAGTCTGAGCCTGTGCCGTCCACGACTGGAATGTCGTTCCCGAGGCCGAGCGTATTTTTTCGGTCCACCCAACTCATATAGAAATAATCGGACCTAACGTCCGTTCCCTTGAACGTCGGACCGGGTACTGGATAAATTGTCCAACCCTCCGGGCAGTGTTGCCCCGTCGCGGTCGGCCCGCGCAGGACTTTGCACTTGCTGCGATCGAAGCTGGCCAGGTCCGCGCTGCCGCCGAGTGATACCCAGACGATTCCTTTGCTATCCACTTCGAGGCCTTGCGTGCTGTACGCCTCGACGCCGGGAGCTTTTGGATTATTGAACGGCGGCTCGTACACTTCTGCTGTGCAGGTTGAGGGGGGATTTGAGCCCGTGGAATATCTAACGATTTTCCCAGGAACAGACGTCTTCGGACCGCCGTTCACGCCGCCGACGGACCAGAAGCTGCCATCCACTGGATTAATTCCCACGCCGTACGGGAGGACTCCGCTCAGCATGCGGTCTTTGGTGGGATCGGCCGGCTCATCCGGTTTTGTGTATGGACCGATCTTCCCGTCTCCGTTGTAGTCGATGATTCCCGGGCACCAGCCGGTGGCCTTCTCGGCGTCATGCGTTTGATCCCACACGCGCGTCTTGAACCATGAGAACCCGCCAGTCGGCGATCCCAATGGCATGAAGAGCGTTTCGTCTTTGTCGTTGGCAAAAACTTTGTGGCTTCCGCCGCCGCAGGATGTAATCGGAATATTCTGGCCCGTCTTGCGATCATAAACGGCTAACCCGCCTCCGCCCTTGATGGGATAATTTTTTGCAAACGGGTTCCCGGAATTGGCATCGCCGCAAAATGGGGTCGGGCCTGCTTGAACCGACGCTGAATACCATACGCGGCCTTTCGAATCCATTTGCGGTCCGCTTGCGGAAACCGGGTCCTTCCAGACAACTTCATCCCCCCAGTAAGGGGAGGGAGCTTCGTTGAACGGCCACGACCACGGAATCATTTTCGGCCGGTCTTCCGGATGAATCATAGGAACCGGAAAATTTCCCTTGGTGCCCTCGACCGGATCGACCCATTCCAATGTGCCCGCGGAAAGATCGCCACCGTAGATCGGTCCATAGGCATTCACGTTGGGATTCCAGATGTTCGAAGACGTTATGTCATGAATGAACGCGCGGTCCGAAGCATAGTCCCAGATCGAAAGCACAACGTTGCGTTCGATGCCCTGCGGCCGCGGCGGGACCGGCGGAACTTCTCCCGCAGCGATGCGGTCGCTCCAATCCGCGAAAAACTTCAGGCCGGGCTCGTGGCCGAATCGGGCATCGACGCTGGCGAGCATTTCGCCGCCTGCCTGGCCGGACTTGAGCATGCGTTCCCAGGCCAGCGAGCTGTTTGCAAATTTGCCGATGCTCGCCGGAATCTCGCGCGTGGCTTTGTTGCCCATCTGGTGGCAGTCCTCGCACATCCTCTTTATGTTGAAGATAAATTCCGCGCGGTTCGAAACCCCCTGGCCATTTTTTACGTCTTCCACGCTCAGGCCCGGCATCGTGCTTCTGCCGGGATCTTTTGAGCAGTCCACATTTCCGCCACGGCAATCTCTGAAGCGCTCGGCTGCATCCACTGGCGGAGGCGGAGGGATTTTCATGGGAAATGCGCTCTTCGGCGGAATTTTCAACAGCGAATACCAATAGTTAGGCGGGTAATACTGCGCGGCGGCCCGCGCATCAGGGGCTAATACAGCAATGAGCGTCAGAGATTTGCCGGGCATGGCGTTGACCGGTGGCGAATCCACTAGTCCATAGCCGCGGACCCACACTTTGTAATTCGCCTTGCGCAACTCGGGCAGAAGGTAGCGGCCTTTGTCGTCGGTCACTACTATCTTGCGGAATTTGGTGCCCAGATCAGTCGTTTCCGCAATGACCCACACACCCGCTTCAGGACCTTTCGAGCTAGTCACCACGCCGGTGATCACGTCGGTGTCCACAATGGCGATATTGGAGTTCGACTGCGCAGCGACAGTGACAGTACTCCGCGGTTCGGTGCGGACGCTTCCACCGACCGCCAGGAACCCAAACAAGACAACCACGAACGGCATCGAGCGTGCAACCCGAACTGTCCCCATCGAAGCTCCTCATTATGTGCAGCGACAATCCTGAAACCAACTCATTCGCGTGTGGAGTGCGAATTGGACTAAGGCATCGGCGGCGCTTCGGCTGTGTAACCGTTCGGGTAGAGGTGTACCCCCGCGCAAACAGCTTTTCCGCGTGTCGGCATCCAAATCGTATTGTCCTCGGCTATCTGAATCTTGTTGACACTCTGATGCGGTTGCGGCATCGGATAGAAGGTAAATTTCGCCGATTTCGGATCGAATTTTACCATCGCGCTGTGGGCCTCGTCGGCCAGCCAGACATTGTCGAGTCTGTCGGTCCAAGCCTCGTATGGTTTCGCTCCGCTCACCGGAATCTTGTATTCCGTTAGCTTCCCCGTTGCAGGATCAAGCTTGGCCAACATTCCGCTTTCGTATTCCGACGCCCAGACAATTCCTTTCGAATCGACGCCGATGCGACGGACTTGCCCCCACGAATTCGGGACGTTGTATTCTTTCACCGATTCCGTATCGATGTCCCACTTGCTGATCGTTCCCTTTTGCCAACCGGCTCCCCACAGATTTCCGTGCTGATCCGCCGCAAGGCCGTACATTCCATTGTCAGGTGTCGGTGTCGGGTACATGTGAATCTGCCGCGACTGCGCGTCCATCCGGCCGAAAAATGCTCCCCAGATCAGGTCGAATCCGACATTACCGTCCTTATCGACAACAACCTCGTGCACCGCGCCATCCAGCGCCGGCAGCGCGTGCCTAATCTGCTTTCCGGTCGCAGGATCGAGTTCGCCCAACATTCCGGTTTTCAGTTCCGCCCAATACACACGGCCTTGCTTATCGATGGCGATGCCGCTCGGGTGAACATAGGGATCTCCTTTGATGGCATAGTTCTTCCAACGCTCGGAGGCATCCGGGTCCCGCGGGTTGAGCCGCAAAATCGAACTCGACGCCCGCGATGTAAAATAAACGTCGCCGTCCTTCGGCGAAATGTATACGGAGCCCAGGTGATGGTACTTCTCCGGCGGATCCATCTGAGGAATCACCCCATCCACCATCGGGGCGAGCAGCACGTTACCCGCAGAGTTCATGGGAAGATCGGGAATTTCGTACGACACATAAATCATTTTCGAAGCGACTTCCTCGTCCACCACGAGAGGATCTAGCTTCAGTTGCTTTTCGACCGTCCCCGGCCCGAAATTCTTAACTAGATAGTTTGCCAGCATCTCCTTCTGGTTCTTGTCAATGATGGTCCGTCCCAGTGCGATGGCATAGGCGTTGAACCCGGGCCCGGTTTCAGTTGCCATTTCAATGCCGTGCATGAACTTTTCCTTGGTGAAGTGCATGTGACCAAAGTTCCCGCCAATGCTGCGGATATCGGCATGGCAACCGGTACAGTCTTCCTTGAGCAGGGCGAGCTCCGGTCCCGGCGGAAACATTTCGTCCATGCTGTTGACGTACTCGATCTGCTCGGTTTGCGGCGCAGGCCCATGCTTCTTGATCGCGAAGTCGACCGTCTTGCTTTCACCGGGCCCAAGCTGCACAGGAGATTTTGGAGAATCGTAATCAGGCTCGTACACCATCACTTCATATTTTCCGGGCAACGCTTGCGGAACGGTGTACTGGCCCTTGACGGTAAATACCGTATACCAGAGCTTGTAATTCAGATTATGAGCAGAAACCCGCAGCCCAACCACCTGCCCCTGATCTGAGCTGACAGTTCCCCGGATGGTCCCGCGCACAATCTTCTGGGCAAAGGACGGGATGGAACAACACGCGACGATCATCGCGATCGAAAAAGTCTTCGCGGCACGCTGCCGCAACATCGTCTTATTTTCGCTGTTAAACATGGGATTCTCCTCCCTCTCGTATAACCGTTCTTCTTAGCTCCCGTCAACCTCCTTGGTCATTTCGAGTCCTATAACGCGGTCTCCAACAAATTGTGATGGGAATCACGCACGAGCGTATCGCGCGTCACCGTCGGCGATGCCCGAGGTTTGATATTTTTCCAACCGTTTAGGAAAAACTGCATAGGGAGGGTGAATATGGGTGGAGTTCGCACGAACTTTGGATCGCTGAATCATTACGAAAAAGGCAGCGTGCAGGTGATCGATGACAGCCCCAAGCGCTACGCCTTTTCCAATGTGTTCGAAGTCGCTTCGAAGTCGAAGCCGTACGAAAAGGTAGCTGTCGCGCAAAACCTGAAATATGTCGTCGAGGCCATCCGCGCTGAAGGCATCTCTCCGTGGTATGCGGCTGCGCATGACGAATCCGCGCTGATCATGGACGGCGAGATTGAAATTCACCTGATCCAGCCGGACCAAACGCTGGTGCCGGAAAGCACGGAAGGCACCGTAAAGCTCAATGGCGAACCGAAAGGTCGAAATATGGGCTGGGTGAAGGTTCACCGCGGCCACATGGCCTTGTTGCCTAAGGGCTCAGCGTATCAGTTCCGTAGTTCAGCGCCGGGCGTCGTTCTGCTGCAAACGATCAAAGGCGCGACCACGGTCGAGCGGTGGGCAGACATCTGCCAGATCCATTGAAATCGGTGGGACGCTTCGAAATTCAAAGACCGAATAAAACTTAAAAGGAGAATGAAATGAGCGCAACGGTTTCTGCCCCCTTGGCGAGCAGTCAGCAAGGCAAGCTGGGATACCGCACTTTCAGCATCGGGAAGTTTCATTTCGAGCGCGATGAATATTTCGCGAATATCACGTATCCCGGCGGCCTGCACGTAATGCCCATCGACTATTTCCTGCGCGCGCTGATGAGGGATGTCGGCTGGGGCTTCTTCTACGGCACGGTGAACTTCGATTCGGTCCTGGGCACGATCAACCACTACGGCACAGTGGACCTGTTCATGGGCCTTTTCAATGAGGGCTACCGCAGCGCCAAGCGGCACTACCTGGAAACGTTCGAAGCCAAGGATTTGAAGAAAACGTTCGAAGAGATGCTGGATGACTGGACGAATGACGGATTCGATCCATACGCCGCTCCGGACGAAACCGGCAAAGCGTACGGTCCCAAGCACGGAAACAACACGAAGGCGCTGAAACGCGAGCGGATCGTGTCGCAGCGCATGGTAGGTCTGCCGGGCGATCTGCCCTACCGGACCGACGAACGCGGGCAGCCCGTAAACCGCCAGCTGGCTGACGTGCCGCAGGACAAGCCGGAAGTCCATGCCGAGCCGGGATTCGAAAATCAAGTTCACGCGTTCAATATGTTCGGTTACGTATCGCGGTCGGATGTGACGTGGAATCCGTCCGTCGTTTCGAACGTGAAGGACAGCCAGATCTGCGCCACCACTGAGGAGCACATCCTGCCGATCTTTCACGGGAACGATCGCGTCGAATGGTTTATCCAGATTTGCGACGAAATCTACTGGGAAATCGAAGACGGAAAAACAGGGAAACCTTGCGCAAGAGTGCAGATGAAACCGGGCGACGTAGCAGCCATGCCTGCGGACATCCGTCACAAAGGCTACTCGCCGAAACGGTCGATCCTGATCGTCTGGGAGAATAACGATGCTTCCCTTCCGCATCGTTACGCCAAAGGGGAGCTAAAGCCTTACCCGGTGGAGTTTTGATAACCGCAGGATGTGCAGATAGATAGAGAACCTGCAACGGTTCCTCAGTTGGCGCTTTTCCTGGAACCCTTTATGGTAAGAAGTTGTCTGTCTTGAGCGGCTGGGTGTGGTGAGGAGTGGACAGGCCGGGGACTGGAACCTAGCCTTACCACTCCCGAAGAAGCAAACAATGATTGGCCTGAACGACGCAATGATTGTCCTAATGCCTGGACACAAGCGAACGGACAGATGATCCTACTACCTCTTCGGTTGGCTAGTCTTGCCCATCCCATTTCCCGTGCCGATATTAGAACATTCCACTTAATTAATCGGAGAAAAATCAAAAGGAAGCAGAGTTTTCCAGCTTCATAGCCCCTGACATCCGGTCTGTTAACCAAGACTAAACACTCTACCAAGATAAATCCTGGACGATTACTCAGGTCAGATATGCTTATCACCTGAGTTAGATCGATGTACTCATTTCTGTTAAGAGACGGGGGGGGGATGAGGATCGTAGTCGTTGAAAAGGATTCCGCGCTGGCAGAATTTATCAAGGAGCAGCTAGAGACCGAACATTATAAAGTAGATCTCACAGCAAACAACGCGGAGTTGCTGCCAAGGCTCACCGCGAAACGATACGATCTGGTGATTTTGGATATTGGGCCTTCCAGTATTGAAATCATCCGGGAAATCCGATCCATTCGCCCAGGTTTGTTAATATTAGTGCTTTCGGGAAATACTGACCCGGAAACGCAATTGAACAATTTGGACGAAGGTGCTGACGATTTCATAACTAAACCATTTTATTTTTCCGTGCTTCATTCCCGGATCAGGGCGTTGCTACGCAGACGCAATAACGCTACCAATTCCGTTTTATCGCTAGAGGATTTGGAACTAAACCGAATGCGGCGCACCGTAAAAAGAAACGGATGCACGGTTGATCTGACTCAGAAGGAATTTGCACTGTTGGAATTTCTAATGGAAAGGCCGATGCAGCCTGTATCACGCGATGCCATCGCCAAAAACGCCTGGAACCTTCAGAGTGAAGATGCTACTGCGAATACCGTCGACGTCTACATAAATTATATTCGCAAGAAACTCGATTCGTATGGAGATCGGCCGTTAATCCGAACGATTCGCGGTGTGGGATACCAAATTGGTGGCGCCGAAATCTCTGGCCAACCACGTCCCACGGCTAACGACTGAACAATTGGAATTGCTGCTTTGCAAACCACACAAAACCAGGCCCAATTATTTATTGGATGCTAACTGCTCGCCTGGCTTTTGGTCCTCTGTCCCTTTTTGTGACACTAACGGCTTAACATCAGTCTTTCCCCCGCCTGCGGGCCTTGCGGGAGGTACGGAAATTATGACGATGTCCACGCGTCGATTGTGTCCGCGTCCTTCTGGAGTGTCGTTGGTATCGACAGGATGGAATTCCCCGTAGCCTGAAACCGTCAACCGATCCGGCGCGAGCTTGTAATCCGAGATAAAAATTCGAAGCAACTCAATTGCCCGTGCTGTCGAGAGCTCCCAGTTCGAGCTAAAGTGCGCATTATGAATTGGGACATTGTCAGTGTGTCCCTCGATCCTCAGCATCTCGGGCCGGTCTCTCAGCACGCCCACGAGACGTTCCACTGCATCCGCAGAGGACCGGCGCATCGTTGCCGAGCCACTTTCGAAGAAACCCATTTCGCGCAGACTGATGACCAAACCCTCGCGCTGTTGCTTGATCTCGACGACATGTCTGCCAATTTCGGGTGCCAGCGCTTTCTCTATGGCTTCCTGAATGCCGCGAATTTGACCCGGAAGGACCGCGTTGCTCAAACTCCCGTTTTGGGGTTGGACAAATCGTTGCAAATCCTGCGATCGAGAAACATTCTCGATCACTTGGGCGTCCTGAAATGGCATCGGCTCAGACTCGGAAAGAGGCAACTTGGTATTCGAGGTTGGAAACGCGCCCATTTGCTGAAAAGCCACTTGAATGGCCATGGCGAGTTTACCGACCTTACGTTTATCCACCTGAGATGAGGAGTAGAGAACCACGAAGAATGCGAAAAGCAGTGTAATGAAGTCGGCGTAAGAGATCAGCCATCGCTCATGATTGGCGTGTTCTTCGTGTCTTTTTCTGGCCATGTCGGACCCTCTATTTTTCCTTCTCGTGCTCTTCGGCGAGGTAGCCCTTGAGCTTGGTTTCGAGCATTCTAGGATTCATGCCTTCCAGAATGGAGATCACGCCCTCGAGGATCATTTCACGGCCAATCTGTTCTTCTCGGATGCGAATCTTGATTTTGCCAGACGAAGGTAAAAAGAAAAGATTCGCAAGGGCAACCCCATATATCGTGGCCACGAACGCGACGGCGATTCCCTTCCCGACTTCGTTGATATCATCCAAATGCTGCATGACTTGGATCAGCCCAATTACCGCGCCGATGATGCCCACCGTTGGAGCAAACCCGCCGGCAGCTTCGAAAACTTTTGGTAGGTGTTCCTCATGTTCCGCCTTGTTGTCGAGGTCGAGCTCCATCATTTTTCGAAGCTCTTGGGGCTCTGTGCCGTCCACGGCGAGCATCAAGGATTTCTTAAGGAATGGGTCGGTGATTTTTTGTACTTCGCTGTCGAGCGACACGACGCCGTCTTTTCGCGCCTTATTGGCGAAGCCCACCATTTGCCCAATTTGTACTGATGGGTCCGTTCCTTTGACGAAGAAGACCGAGCCCAGCCGCCCAAAGGCCTGCAGGACGACCGTGAGGGGGAACTGCAACATGATCGCCCCAATGGTCCCGCCCAAGACCATAATCGCCGCTGTGGGCTGCATGATTTGGGCGATCTTCCCACCTTCCAAGGTCATTCCTAATAGAATGCCTCCCACGGCCAGGATTAATCCGCCAAAACTGCTCTTATCCATTTTCCCTAGTCCCCAATACTTTCGTCAGTTGGTGGCGCGCTTTTTTGTTCAAATTCACGACCCGATGCAACCATCGGAAAACTGAGTCCGCCCAGGATTTTGCGGCGAAATTCGACTATCTTTTCGATGACCACAGGGTATGGTTCCGAGACCACCACCTTCTCCCCCGAAGTCAGTGTCAAGACCGTATCTGGCGTGTTTTCAATGAACTTGATCAGGTCGGAGTTGACAACCAAGGGTCGGTTGTTCAAACGAGTCAACTCAATCATGGGTTCACCCAAGCCTTACAGAAGATGCTATCCATTTAGTCTCACAGGATTAATATCGGCCAATCGGGCTCAACCTTGAATCCGTCAACGGTCAAATATTTCTTGGATTTCTATCCAATAGTTACTAATTGGCGTCCATGGTCTAGGCGTTTGCGGTCTTGGCGATACCCGTGCATTTACCTATCTCGCTCCATTGTAAATGACTAAGAATTCATAGTTTAGACCCAGAAATATTTGCCGATGGGCAAGAAAGACATGATTTTGGCTTTTGGATTTCGAACTGAATCGGTCAGACTAGAATAAGGCGTTGAAAAAATGGTCAGTACAACCGCTGATTTTCAGGAATTGACACATACTGGGAGGGCGAATAACTCAATAAGTTCTGCAATACCTGTTGGTTATCCGGCTCCTATAGGTACTACAATTCCTGGCATCTCTTTTCGGGGCGTAGTTTATGGTGGAAGTGGCTATGCTCAAGAAAATCTGATGGTTGTAATGGCTATTGCACGGGCCCGTATTCCCGTTGGGATAGAGCCACTGATCACGCAGTTCGATGTGGAAAACTTACTACCCCAAGAAATTCGAACAGCGCTGGAATTGATTAAGCTCCAGTCGATCGACTTGTCGCGAGGAGTCTTTTTTCAGTCTGCGCCCGCACATGATTTTCAAACGAACAGGTCTGCTCGTCGACTCGTTGGCAGGACAATGTTTGAAACTGACCGTATCCCCGATGGCTGGGTCGAAAAATGCAACAAACTGGATGAAATCTGGGTACCAAGCTCCTTCAATGTCGAGACCTTCATCCGAGCTGGCGTTAAAGAACACAAACTCCTAAGGATGCAAGAGGGAGAGGATACAAATCTCTTTCATCCGGATAATCCACCATTCAGAATTCCCGGAAGCCGCAACTTCAATTTTCTTTCTGTTTTCCAATGGACGCAGAGAAAAGGTCCGGACATTTTACTGAAGGCTTTCATTAGAGAATTCAAAGAAGATGAAGATGTTGCGCTGATCCTGCGGTGCTACGGTCGGACAGGACCCGACTCAGACCTGCTGCCTGACCTTCTTCACTATATCGAGCGAGAACTGCATGTTCCGTTGGAAAAAACGCCCCCCATTCTCCTGATTCCAGGCCAAATTCCGAACCAGGAGTTACCCAGACTCTACACCTCCGCTGACTGCTTTGTTCTGCCTAGTCGAGGGGAAGGCTGGGGGCGTCCGTATGTCGAGGCATTATGCTCCGAAATGCCCGTAATCGCCACGCGTTGGAGTGGCCAGTTGGATTTCTTGAACGATGCCAACAGCTATTTGATCGATTGCAAACTGGGCCCAACACCATGTGATACGGATACAGAGATTTTCGCCGGTCATCAGTGGGCCGAGCCTGATGTCAATCATCTGTGCAGCCTAATGCGCCACGTGTACACCCATCACGCAGAAGCCAAAGAAAAAGCACGGATTGGCCGCAAGGAAATGGTCGATAAGCACGACCGTAATGTGATCATGGGGCAATGGATAGCGGAAATTCAACGATTGCTCAGTTGAAGGTCAAGGAAAGAACTCAATGCATTTGTCAACAAACAGCGCAAATAAACAAACAGCGCAAATACTTGAACATATTGCAGGCAGTTGGACTCTGAATATTGCAAGAGAAAGTGGTGAACAAGTAATGGGCGTCTCAGTTGTTTCCCCTATAACAGAAACCATTAGGCTTACCTGTGTACGAAGCCCAAAGGTTAAATTACTCACCGATGCATCGTCGGAAGAAACCATCCCTGAATCAATCCGCCAAATAGTTGACGGAACGCCATTTGGAAATCTCTCGTGCATGAACAAAGGAGAGATTCCAGGTGATTCTGACGGCGCACTGATCTGGTGCAAGGGTGAGTTACCTTTGACTGGTTCACCCGCAGAGTGGCGCCGCCCATTTTTCTCACGCCCAAATCGAAACGTTTTGGTTACTGTACACTGGCCTTATCTTGAGCACGCGGATTTGCTGGGTATCGAACCCCGCTTACTTCACCGACAACCAATAAGTACGGTCTGGAGTCATTCATTGCGTATTGCGGGGGCCCCTGCTTCCGAAAAACGCAAAGCGGCTTGGCGGTCTAGTGGCAAGGCGTGGGCCCGGCTCTCATTGACACTTTGGCAAGAATTGGAAACTCCCGGTTCCGGCGTGGATTCTCTGCTTGAACTTTGGAATTCCAGCGCCGGAGATGTCCGGTTTTCCTCTCTGGTCTTGCGCAATTTGATCGTTGTTCTAATGAAATGTAATAGATGGGATAATGCCGGTGAACTGCTCGATCTCGGAAATAAGGCGTTTCCAGGATGCCCTGAATTTCCCTATCTTCACGCCGTCTACTTCATCTTGCAGAAGAGTCATTCAAACGCGGTTCGATTTCTTGAGGCCGCGATCAATTGCCGCGAACATGAATTCGTTGGAAGCGGCGGCGAGAACTCCTATCGCGCAAAGTACCTGCTGGGTTTGATTTGTGACATGGTCGGGCAGCAAGAGAAGGCCGTTAATTTTTGGCTTCCTTCCATCTCGGAACAACCCGCATTTGAGCCGGCCATTCGAGCGCTCATGAAGCAACGACTTCCTCGAGGACTGACGGGCAGATTGCAACATCCGCTTGCTGAAATGGCTCGAAGAGAGTCGCGGTATCTAGAACCTGTCGTGGATTTCTTAATCGCACACAATATGGCATTGCCGGCTCGCCGCTTGGCCGAAACGATGGCAATCGATCCCGCGCGGCGCGAGAGCTTACTGCGCTCCGTCGAACGGGCAGAACAAAGGCTGAATCCTCTTAATCTGCCAACAGGATTGAAACAAGGTATATTGCTGACAGGACCGATTTTCGATGCTTCGGGACACTCGCGAATCAATCGAGCCATCGCCCAAGCCCTTATGGAATCGTCCCAACTTGAAACGTCTCTTGATCACACGACTTGGCCCACGCTCCCAAGTCAGACGTTAAAATGCGGAGAGAATCTCTGGAAATGTACGGGGCGACAGTTAGAACGATTGGATTTGACCATTAGACATCAGTGGCCTCCAAATTTTGAACGCGCCTCTTCGGGCAAACTAGTCTGCATTCTGCCTTGGGAGCATAAGGCTGTACCAGTTCGATGGATCGAAGAAATAGAAAATAATGTGGACGAGGTGTGGACACCTTCCCAGTTCACCCGCAGTGCATTATTGAGGGGCGGAGTTTCATCTGAACGAGTTCATGTAGTTTACAACGCAGTTGATCCGGAACTTTTTCGAACTAATGGTCCAGCGAATCGTCTACAAAACAGTAGGGGGTTTGTCTTCTTGTTTGTGGGCGGGACGATTCGTCGCAAAGGCATTGATCTTCTCTTACAAGCATACGCAGACGCTTTTATGCCCGAAGAAGATGTCACCTTGGTGATCAAGGATTTGGGCTCTAAAACCTTCTACAGTCACAATAACAAATTAAGAGATGTACAGCAGTTCGCCGTACGACGCTTATCCCCCCATACAATCGTTTTGACTGAAGAAATGGATGATGCAGCTTTAGCTGCGCTCTATCGCGGTGCTGATGCGTTCGTATTGCCCTACCGCGGCGAAGGTTTTGGTATGCCTTTAGTTGAAGCTATGGCCTGCGGGAAGCCAATAATTACGACAGGTGAGGGTCCCGCGGTGGAATTTTGCTCCGCGGAAGAAGGATATCTGATTCCAGCGAAAGAGGTGGAAGTACCGGAGCCGGCCCCGCCCGTCGGCCCCCTCTCAGGCGACTGGACTTGGTTCGAACCGAATGTTGCAGCTTTGGCGCAGACCTTGCGCCATGTTTATGAACACCGCGATGAAGCCGCAAGTAGAGGACGAAAGGCTGCTGCCGCAATCGAACGGGGATTCACGTGGAATACGATTCTGCCGATATATCTAGAGAGGATTCAGCAATTGGTGTAAGTGACTGCATTGATCCATCTAGAGTCGTAAACCGAATCGGAGAAACATTGTCCATGCCAAAACTCGCGCTTTCGATGATCGTCCGCGACGCCTCTAGCACGCTTGGAGCGTGCCTAAGCAGCGCGATAGACGTTGTCGATGAAATCGTGGTCGCGGATACAGGTTCCACAGACGGAACTCCTGAAATTGCAAAGGATTACGGGGCGAGAATAATCCAAATCCCATGGGAAGATGACTTCGCATCGGCACGAAATCAAGCCCTCACCGCCGTCACGGCAGACTGGGTACTGTCTCTGGACGCCGACGAGCGGCTCGATCCCGAAACCTCCACCCTTATCCCAGCCCTTATAGGGATAAACCCTGTCGCCGGTTATCAAGTGACGATTCGGAACTACGTCATGAGCCTTGAAGACAGAATATGGGACCGTCCCGCCACGCCGAATACCTCCCAATGGGCTGATGTGCAATTCTTTCCAGCCTATGTCGAGCACGAAAATGTGCGTCTGTTTCGGCGAGACGATCGGATTCGCTTTGTGGGTCGTGTACACGAAACCGTGGGCTCAAGCATCGAAGGCTCCGGACTGAGTTTGAGGAAGGCATCGTTCTTGATTCATCATTTTGGACTTGCTGCCGACCGCGAGACGCGTGCGCGGAAGAACGTCTTCTATCGGGAGTTGGGACGGAAAAAGATCGTGGATATGCCAAACAATCCTCAGGCATATCTCGAACTCGGAATGGTGGAACTCGATAATTTTGGAAATGTCGCCGAGGCGCTACGACATTTCGAACGCGCGTGCGAATTGAATCCGAGACTGGGAGTGGCATGGTTCTTTGCAGGATTGGCGCATTTCAAACTTGGACAGCATCGCCAAGCGCTTGCATGCCTCAAAAAAGCGCAAAAGCAAGGGCATCTGACTTCGTTCGTGGCCGAAACCATCGGTGACGCACATTATAATTTGGGAGAATTCCAGCAATCGGTCCGCGCCTATAAACAGGCGGTCAAATCGGCGCAGGATTCTCTCCTAGTAGAAAGCAAGCTTGGGCTTGCCGTGGTGCGCTCTGGCGGCGTTGAAAGTGGATTAGAGCAGATTCGCGCCACTGTGAAGCAACAGCCTCAGCAACCGGAACTTCACGATAGATTGATATTGTCACTCGTTTGGCTTGGAAGGGTAGCCGAAGCCGCGGAAGCAGCCGAAGACAAACTGCGCTCGGTTCGAGTTCCCCGTCCTGGAGATTTCTTACGTGCAGCGACATTGTGGGCGAATTTGGGGGAGTGGAAGCGTGCGGCTGCAATGCTCCATGTGGGGTCGGTGGTGTACCCCAATAACGAGACGCTCAAACAGGCGATGACCGAATTGACGACCCAAGCAGGCGTTCAAGTTAACGATGTTCTCGAAAAGTTAACATCTGAGGTGCAGGTAAGCATTTCAAGCTAAAGTTTTGCTCCTTAAGTGCCGATGAATTAATTGAACGAGAAGTTCCGTGAAAGACGCGAGCTAAGCCACTTCGGGGCGAACCCCTTCCGAGGAAAGGCTCCTAATCGCTAAAACGGAACACTCCAAGAGAGAAAAGGAGCCTTTAAAAATGTCGTACAGCATTCTAAACAATATACCGGCACTATCCGCAGAGAATCAGCTGACTAGCACCCAGATGTCACTCCAGAAGACTTTGGCGCAGCTCGCCTCTGGTTCGCGTATCAACAGTGGCGCGGACGATGCGGCAGGCCTCGCGATTGCGAACGGCTTGCAGGCCAACATTTCGGCCTTGAACCAATCGGTACAGAACGCGAATAACGGAGTTTCGTCCCTTCAAGTGGCGGACGGCGCTCTCGGCCAAGTGACCTCCCTTCTCAACCGTGCCGTTACACTGGCAACGGAAGCTTCCACGGGTACGGTAAGCAGCACGCAGCGCACGGCACTGAACTCGGAATACACACAGATCATGGCCGAAATCGACCGCGTTGGCACAACCACCACTTTCAACGGAACATCCGTTTTCACTGCCAGCACCACGTCCATTTACCTTTCCGATGCGTCCTCCAATAGCACGATCGGCGTCAGTGTAGGTGCATTGTCCTCATCCGGTCTCGGCCTTGGCAGCACAACGCTGGCGGGAGCCGACGGATCTGCTGCACAGACGGCTCTGACAGCAATCAACACGGCTATCTCCACGATTGCCAGCGATCGCGGGACGATTGGCGCCTCAATCAACCGTTTGCAAGACGCGGCGGCAGTCATCGGCGTACAGGTACAGAACCTGACGGCAGCTGAGAATGGAATCACGGCAGCCGACATACCGACGGCCATTTCGAATCTGTCAAGAGAGTCCGTCCTTGCTCAAACCGGAATGGCGGCCCTCGCACAGGCCAATTCGCAAGAGCAGAGCGTACTGACGCTGTTGCACTAGTTCGGTAGGTTGGAAAAAATGAGCTCGGCGGTTAGGCCCTCTTTGAGGGCCTAACCGTGTTTGTTTGCGAGCTGAGAGTAAGGGTAAAAACCCAAAATGGGAACAATCAGCAATATCGGCAATATTCTTCTGCCGGCAGGTTCCAACGTCGTCGATGTGCAGGCCTTGCTGGATGCAGCGATGGCCGCAGCCCAGCAGCCAGTAATACAATTACAACAGCAGCAATCAACCGTTCAAACTCAGTCGTCCACGCTAACGGCAATTGAGGGTGATATCACCGCCCTGGCATCCGCAGTCACCGCCCTCGGCGATACGGGTTCGGGAATCAGCGCGCTCAGCGCTGCCTCATCGAACTCCAGCGTCTTGACTGCCAGCGCTGACGCGACGGCGGCAGCGCAGAATCACTCCGTCACTGTAACCTCGCTGGCGACGACGTCCGCGTACTACACCAATGCTGTGGCCACCAGCAGCACACCGATCGCGACCGGAAGCTTCAGCATTACAGTGGGAACAGGCGCCCCAGTAAGCGTTACCGTCGATAACACCGATAACACGCTCGATGGGCTTGCGTCCGCGATTAACGCCGAGAATGCCGGCGTAACCGCGAGCGTGGTGAACGATGCCAATGGTGCGCGGCTCGCTATTGTTTCCAATGCGTCCGGAGTTCCGGGAGATATCACGATTGGGAGCAACACAACGGGGCTGACGTTCAACAAGGCCGTGGACGGCTTGAATGCTTCTTTGACCGTAGATGGCGTTCCCATCAATTCCACCAGTAATACGGTTTCGGGCGTCATTCCGGGAGTCACACTGAACCTCGCCAGCGCGTCGCCAAACACCAGTGTGACCATTGGCATTTCACCGGATAAATCGCAAGCCCAAACCACTATCAATAGTTTCGTCTCAGCATGGAATAAGGTTATTCAGGATTTGAATGCGCAATTTACCGTCGGCGCAAATGGGGCGGGCGCTCAACCTTTGGAAAGTGACGGCACCCTTCGCGACGTCCAGCAACAATTGCTTTCGGCGATTACATATTCGATCGGCGGAAACAAAGGGTTCGTCAACCTCGCCAGCATCGGAGTCGACCTCAATAACGATGGCACGTTGACTGTGAATTCCACGACGTTATCCAGCGCCCTTTCTAATAATTTCAGTAATGTTCAGAATCTTCTGCAGGGAACTTCGGGACTTTCCACTTATATGTCCAGCGTGATGAATCAGATTACCGATCCCACAAACGGATCCGTCACGCTCGATCTTCAGGGGATGACGCAATCGATCCAGGATCTTACCAACCAGATTTCCGACATGCAGTCCAACTTGCAGAATCAGCAGCAACTCTTGACGGCTCAATACGATCAGGTGCAGGTCGCCTTGCAGGAACTTCCGCTGCTTCAAAGTCAGATTACGCAACAACTGGGGTCGCTGAAATAACCATGACTTATAACATATACGCGAATGTCTACCGACAAGAGAGCGCCCACGGCAATCATCCCGTGGAACTGGTCGGCAAATTGTTCGATACGGTCCTCGAAGATTTCCGGCGCGCGCTGAACGCCGCGGGCAATGGGGATATCGAAGCGCGCACGTCGTGCCTAAATCATGCGCTGCAGGTCATTGGCGAGTTACAGAGTGTGCTGGACCACGACCGTGGGGGAGAGGTCTCGCGTCGCCTGGACGGCTTTTATGACGTAACCAGATCATTGATTGTCGAGGCCAACATTCACGGTAAGCCTCAGCATATTCAGAGGCTTTTCGATCTCTATATGCCGGTGCGTCAGGCCTGGAAAGAGGTGGAACGACAGGTCTCCGCAGGAACTCTGTATGGCGCGGGGCAAACAGGGAGGGAAGACAATCAAGTCTCCACGGCCGAATCATCCGCTGAATCTTACTCGGAATCACATCAAACGCAGTGGAGCGCCTAATGAAGGTTTCGATTCAGACGCAGATTCAACAAGCAACCGCGATTTTGGCTGGAGCACTCTCCCATGTTCGCGGGACGCTGAGTGGGCACCAGGATTTTAATGTCGAGATCATCCACGCCATAACTCTCCCACTCAAGGTGGCGTCTCCCATACTTGCTCAAGCCGCCGAACTGCGCGCAACTGATCCGGATCTGTCCGCCGACCTGCAGGAATATGCCGACACGCTGAGCGCGCTCCACGGCGTATTAGATCAGGTCCGGTTCATGCTGTTGGCACGCCAGACTTCCCTGCAAGCATCGCTCAGTCACCTCGAAACTATGAATCTTTGGGCGACTACCCTCAATCAGACCCGGTAATCCACGCAATATAAGTCCTGCCGCACTTGCAGGGCACGACTTTGTCATACCGCTACAACCAAAGTGCCGACCTACGTGAATGTGAATCAGGGGGATTTTAGACTTGGAGGTTCAGCAATACCTGCCCTACTTGAGGTAGGAGAGCAAGGTTGGCAGGTTCAGGATTTGCGCGGTGGCGCTGATCGATGCCTGCTCGGCGACCTGCGACTGCGACAGTTGCGAAATCGCTTTCGTTAAGTCCGCGCCAATCAGGTTATTTTGTTGTGTGCTCAAATTCACTGTGTCCTGACTCAGAAAACTGTCCGCGCTCTGCAACTGGTTGAGCGAATTCCCATAAAACACGCGCTGATTGTTTAGCTGGTTGAAGGCGTTATGAACTTCTGTGTTGGCGGCCGCGATTCCGTTACCGGAATTCAGGGCATTGGTCAGATCGTTCAAGGCGGCGAATGCGTTGCCAGAAGAATTCGTGAACACCTGATCTCCAGGCAAGTTCGTTTGTAACGACTGGCCTTGGGAGATCTGAACCGTGGTCACCGCAGAATTCCCATTGTAAGTGACTCCAGAAGGTGCCGAAGAGTCCTGTGTAAATGGTTGCGTAGTCACAGCGGTGCCGGAAAAGATATATGTGCCCTGATAGCTGGTATTGGCAAGCGACAGTAATTGTTGCTGAAGTCCGGCGACTTGCGCCGCGATGGATTGCCGGTTTGCGTCGGAAAGTGTTCCCGTCGCGCCCTGCGTGCCCAGCGAAATGGCAGAGGTCAATAACTGGGAGGCGCTATTCATAACCGAATCTGCGACTTGAACCTTGGATTGCACATCGCTGATGTTGGCCTGGAACTGCGCGTCCTGCGAGGTCTGGGCATTGTTAAACACGAGCGCCGCCATAGCGGATGGGTCATCGCCAGGATTATTCACGCGGCGTCCCGTAGAAACCTCTTGGGCAGCGTTCTGCGCATTCTGCTGCACAGTCTGCATGGCCGCCAGCAGGTCGGGAAGAGTGTTTGGGTTGATTCGTGCGCTCATTGCTGCCTCGCGATTTCAGGTTTCATTACGAAGCCGAAGTTCCCTGGCCTAAGTTAATCGCAGTGGCCGTTAGCTTGTCGATGACTGAGGCGACCTGAGCCGCAGCCTGGTAGGCGCGTTCATATTGCACCAGATTCACGGACTCCTCGTTGATAGAGACGCCAGATACGCTACCGATCTGGTTTTGCAGTTGCTGCACCATCGCTTGGGCCGCAGTGGATTCCGATTGCGCCGTCGAAACATCGTTGCCCACCTGATAAACCAGATTGGAATAGGCGCTTAGCGGGGTATGACTGTTCACAATCGATTGATTTTGCACGGCCAGCATCGCATTGATATTGGAATTGTCTCCGACCGAGCCGTTTAAGCTGCCTGCAATCTTAGATGGATCAGTTATCGCGATGCTTATGGTGGCCGCAGCTCCGGCCGATCCGCTGGTTGGGACGGTAAAGAAATTCCCGCCCGCATCGCCATTCAAATCCGTTCCAGCTTTGTTGATCGAATTCATGGAATTACTCAGCCCCGAGGCCAGGGAGTCGAGCGAAGTCAAGATCGAAGGGATAGTTTGGTCACGAGCCTGAATCGCCCCTGCCAGCGTGCCACCTGTGAGTCCCGACGTGATATCGGCTCCCTGCGAGTAGACATCCTGAAATCCTGTTGTTGCGTTCCTTTGAGTGGTCAGCTGGAAGGACTGATTGCCAACAACCAGCGCCGCTCCGCTTGAGGTGGTCAACGTGACAGCCCCATTACCGGCGTCGATTGTGGAAACGTCAATTAGTCCTGAAAGCTGGTTGATCAATTGTTCTCTTTGGTCGACAAACGTGCCAGCGTTTTGTCCAGTCGCGGTGGCGGAGCTAATTTGACTGTTGAAGGTCGCGATGCGTGAAGTCAGGTTGTTAACCTGATCCACGGACTGACTTACCGTAAGGTCTGCATTTTGTTGCAACTGCGACAGATTATTCGCAGTGTTATTGAAGGTCTGGGCAAGATTCTGCGCCGCGCTCAAAACTCCCTGTCGAAGGCTCGTGTCTGAAGGACTTGTCGAAAGCTGCTGCAGGCTATTGAAGAAGCCAGTGATGGAACTTTGGAGGCCATTTCCTGTCGTTTCATTGAACAGGGTCTGAACCTGCTGCATCGTGCCAAGGTACGAATCATATTTGGATTGCTGTTGGGTTTCCTGATCTAACCGAGTTTGAAGAAGATTATCCCTCTGGCTAGTGATCTGACCCACCGCAACGCCGTTTCCAAAAAGAAATCCGCCATATTGGACCGGCTGCGCCTCCTCGAGCGAGACCGTCTGGCGCGTATAACCTGGAGTGTTTACGTTCGAAATGTTGTTCGAGGTGGTCGAAAGGGCTTCCTGCTCAGCCTGCATCGACTGGAGCGCCATATTCAGACTGGAGATTAGAGTGCCCACAGGTCAGACATTCTCCTCGTAAATCGTCCCAGTGCTTGGTGCTGCTGGCGCGGCGTATGTCGGAGCATGGGAATTGAAGAGGTTTTGTAACGCATTTATCGTGAATTTCGAACGCCTCAGGATAGCTTGCTTGACTTGGTTCGATTGCTTCAAATCCAGATGTAGCGTCGCCATCTGGGCCACTGCAACTTGAATCCCTCGATCGATCACTGGATCGACTTCGGAAGATGTGGCCGAGCCAGCTCCACGTACCATTGCGTGCAAAGATGAAATCTCATTATCAAGAGTCCGGATACGAGCGCAAATGAGTTCCTGGTCGGCACTTAAATGCTCGGAATCGCGGAGATTCGATGCGATGAACGCGCGACGCCACTCTCCCTCTGTATGGATCAGCGAACGGAGCAGCTCCAAACGGGATTCCATGAGTCTCAGATACTTGGCGGACGCAAGGTTCATAAACTATGCCAACTCATCAATTTGGTGAATATCTTCCACTGGATCGTCTGACTCAATGCTGGGGGACGGCGAAGGCTTTCCAGGTTTTTCCCGCTTCCGTGGCGGCCCCTCCCTTACCGACTGTTTGTCGAGATCAACGCTCGGGGCCAATGGCTCGATTCGCGTCGTGGTAAGGTCATCCATCTCGCGTTCCTCTGCAAAACTGGTCCTAACTGTTGCCGCCCTGATTGACCGAGTTATTCAAAAGCGCGTCCGCAACCTCCGCGGGATCGGGATTGTACGTACCCTGTTGAATCTTTTCCTTCAACGCCGCAACGCGTTCACTGCGAGTATCCGGAATTTGTTGCAACTTCAAGGTCAGTTGCTGCACCTCTGAAAATTTTGAGGAGAACTGCACCGTATCAGACGATCCATCGACTTGCGCAGTGCGGCCTTCCGGATTTCCTTCTTGCGTACGGGATGTTTTCGAATTTTGGACAGCATCTGTCTGAGCATTTAAGATTGACTGTAAATTCGGATCGACTTTCATTGACTCTCCCGTTTCAAGACATGCAAATCCGTCTAATCGAATCCTAATAGAGCGACTCTGTATTCGAAATAGAATGCTCCCTATAGTGTTCTATCGGCCAATGTGCCGAAAACATTAGCCTCAGGCGTGGTTTTTCCTGTCGTGGGACCACCTGCATCGGGGGCTAAGTGCTTTATCAGCATATTGCCTATGCCAAGCCCCCCCGCCTTTCCTACGGCCCCCGACATAGCCTCTATCCCCCAATCGTCCACAGTGCCGCTCGCAGGGTCGGCATTGGCTTCGTTAGGGTCTTTAAAGCTCTCTTTCATCGATTTCCACAACGATGCGAGCAAAATGGATTCGAAATCCCCTGCAGCCTTCTTCAGTTTCTGCTGGTCTGCAGATTCGATCGGCTTCGATTTCGTGCCGATGGCTGGACCCACCTCGGCTGACATGGGTGACGAAATCAGGGACGTATTAGAATTAATGGGCACCATTACAAGACCTCCAATTGCGCTTCCAGCGCACCGGCAGCTTTGATTGCCTGCAGGATGGAAACAATGTCGCGGGCCGTTGCTCCCATATTTTGCAGACCTCGCACCAAGTCTTCTACAGTCGCGCCTTGCTTGAGTTGGATTAACTGTGCTGTCTTCTCCGAGGCGTGTACTTCGGTCTGTGGTACAACTACAGTTTCGCCTTTGGATTGAGGCAGCGGCTGAGAAACTTCGTACTTCGTGCTGATTTCGATTGCCAAGTTGCCATGCAGAATGGAACAGGAGCCGATTGTCGTTGCTCCGCCCATAACTATTGTGCCGGTGCGTTCATTTACAACAACCTTAGCATTGGCATGTACCTGAATCTCAAGCGTGTCGATACGGGCCATAAGAGATGGGACTCCACCGCTCTGGGCATTCGGGGATTGGATCTCAACGCGACGGCTGTCTATGGCGCGCGCTACATCCTTGCCAATCTCCTTATTAATCGAGCCTGCGATATCCATCGCCACGCCGAAATCAGGATCCCGCAACAGGAGAGAAAGCGTATTCATACTGCCTAAGGCTACCGAAGTATCTTGCTCGACACTGGCACCTTCCGGAATTCGCCCCACGGTTAGGTGGTTTACAACTTTGCTGTTTCCTGAGCCGCCTGCGCTATACCCCCCCAACGTGAGCGGACCTTGCGCGACAGCGTACACGCTCCCATTGGAGGATTTCAGTGGAGTCATCAGAAGAATGCCGCCCGCAAGACTCTTCGCATCGCCGATCGATGAAACCGTTACATCGATCTTCATTCCTGGCCTTGCAAATGGGGGCAGCGTCGCAGTGACAAATACCGATGCGATGTTATTTACCCTCACCGAGCTTGCTGGAATCTGCAATCCCATTCGCTGGAGCAAATTTGACAGAGTCTGAATGGAAAATACCGTCTGCTGACTGTCACCGGTCCGACTCAATCCGACGACCACTCCATAACCCATGAGAGGATTGTCGCGGATACCCTCGACGGACGTAATATCCTTGATCCGGACGGTCTGCGAACTTTCTTCTGCAGCCACGGCTTGGGTTGCGCAGAAAAAACACGTCATCAAGATCGAGACAAATTTGAATTTCCGAGACATCAACGATTTACCTCAAAAACTGAGCAACTTCAGAAGTGTGCGAACTACAATGTTGGGCCGGCTCGACGCATCCGCGACACTGCCCTTGCCCTTTATTTCCAATTCCATGCTTGAAACCGCCGACGAAAGGATTGAATTGTCGATGGCGACATCTCCGGGACGGACCAACCCTCGCAAGACCACTGTCTGACGGTCGTTCCCCACGGTGAAGTCACGAACTGCCTCAATAACCATCACACCATTGGGCATCACCTGAACCACATGACCCGCGATGACTAATTGCAGTGTAGAACTCATCGTGGAGGCGCCTTTTCCGTCCAGCGTGGTGGCGGAATTGGCATTGAATAGATTTTGCAGCGAATTATTCGGGCCAAGCTGGCCTAACAGACCGGTAACGGCCGATTGTGTGCTGAATTGGCGACTGGTAGAATTTTCTCCGGAAGTGTTTGCTGCAAAGCTGTCAACCAGCCGGACCGTAATTAGGTCGCCGATGGCCCGCGCTTTATAATCCGTGGACGCGCCGGCAAGCAAGCCTGTGGGCACCCAAAGGCTTCCCAGGGTGGTCGGCTGTTCGGGCATGGAGGACTGCACGCGCTTCAAGTATTGGTCCAATGACGTACTTGCAGGTTTGGATTTGTCACTGACCTTATTTTTCCCGAAAGCGGAGGAAGAAAGCACCAGAATCGCCATCAAGATGGCAGTTGAGGTTCCGCGGGAGATGTTTGTCATTGTCGTATGCATTGTCAATATTCAGCCTCAAGCTGATTTGGGCCCGCAACGTGAGCATTCAAAATCTTCCCAGTTTGCTGAATTTTTGCGCGAATAGTTTGTCCAAGAGTGCCGCGTTCGAGTGAAATCACAGTCAGATACATTTGCATTTCGGGTCCCGAAACCAAATGAAGCGTGGCTATTTTCCCGGCCTCAACCAATACAGGCGCAGGAGACACTGGCCGAGATGATTTCAGATTGGAGCGACTACCCTCAGCATTCGTCTGAGGTTGTATTTCATAGCCGGTTTGCAGGTAACTTTTCGTCGTGGCGATAAACGGGCGAAGAGTCGGCTCTGTTACGGAAACTAACCAAAACTTCATTTCGCGCAATGAACGGTCCAGTTCGATACGAGTAACCCGCAAATCTGGATTTTCCGACAAGGTCGTCACCCTTGCGGAAAGCCTAACGTCCTCCGGCTTAATTCGCGCATTTCCGAAATCTTGATTGCGTGTCAGGGCATTACGAATAGCCACGGCGACATCGTCCCGTGTAATCAGATGTCCCAGACGGTGGACTACGATTTGATCCGGCACATCTACCCTGCTTAATAGATTCCCGCCATTCAACAGTCGCACAATTTCGCTGCTGCTGAGTACTCGAGTACTTCCAGGCTGAGGAGATGTTCCTACTAAAATCTCTTGCGCTGAAACACGGACGGCGACAGGAGAAGATTCAGGCAAAAGGTCTGACAGGTAGATGGATTCCCCGCTGACCACGACATCCCGCATGAGAGTTGTCTTCGCGCCGGCAGCTCCCGCCACGCTGCCCCATAAGCAGACCGCAGCACCCAATAACACGAAGAATGGAAATGATCTATTCAAGGTCACTACCTCAGCGAGACATTGAGTTAACGTCCTGGAACATTTGGTCCGCAGCTTGCGCGACCTTCGAATTCGACTCGTAAGCTCGCTGCGCCAGGATCATCTGTACGAACTCTTCGACCACGTTAACGTTGGACTGCTCCAGCGACCCCTGCTGAAGTGTGCCCAGACCGTCGCTTCCTCCGGGCGTTCCGAGCAACGCGTCTCCGGAAGCCGTTGTCGGAAGAAACAAATTCGAACCAATGCTATTCAAGCCGCCGGGGTTGGCGAACTGAGCCAGCTGGATCGTGCCTACCTGCTGGGCCGCAGTTTGTCCGGGTTGCGTAATGCTCACGGTACCGTCGGTCCCGATCGTAACGTTCGTGGCGCTGGTGGGAATCGTGATGGAGGGCTGGAGCGGGTTGCCATCGGAAGTAACCATTTGCCCCTGCGAATCCAGATGAAAAGTTCCAGAACGCGTGTAGGCAATTTCTCCGTTTGGCATCTGGACCTGGAAAAAGCCCTGCCCCTGAATGGCCAAGTCCAGCGGATTCCCTGTTGCGCTCAGATCGCCCTGAGACTGAATCATTTCCGAGGCGGCAGAGCGTGATCCCAACCCAATCTGCAAGCCGGCGGAGATTGTCGTTTGTTGCGTGGCCGCCGCTCCCGGCATCACCAGATTTTGATAGAGCAGGTCCTGGAATTGGAGCCTCCGTTTGCGAAAGCCGGCAGTGCTGGCATTCGCAAGATTGTTGGCGATATTGTCGAGATTGAGCTGTTGCGCCACCATGCCGCTTGCCGCTGTGTTCAATGCACGAAACATTTTGTTCTCCTGTAGGTTAAATCTTTGGCAGTTCCTGTACGGCGGTCTGATTAAAATCCGTATTGAAAATGGAAAGGGCCCGCTGCATCAATTCCGCGTTCCGTTGCACATTAATTAGAGAGACTGCACTCGTGACGGGATCGCAGTTTGAAGCTTCCAATGACCCCTGACGAACCTGCGCCGTGGTCGCCGGCAGTGAGCTTCCGTCCGGGGCGCTAAATTCAGTGTTGCCTTCGGGAACCAATACCGTGTTGGACGCGAAATCCGCAATTTTCAACTTGTCAACGATACCGTCGCCCACGGAAATCGTTCCATCGGTGCTAATTGTTAGTTTCCCCTCAGGCAGGACGATGGGGCCTTGGTCGCCAAGAACTGGATTGCCCTGAGCGTCCACTAACTGGCGCTGGGCATTCAGCCGAAAATTTCCGTTTCGCGTGTAACGAACCCCACCCTTAGTTTGGATAGAAAAGAAACCCGAACCATCGATCGCGACATCGGTGTCGTTTCCGGTGGTGTTGAGCGAACCAGCAGAAAGATCGGTATGAGCTCCGCCGATGATCGCGAAGTCGTTGATGGCCCGATTGGTAGAGGAAAGATGGAAATTGTTCAAAGAGGATGAGAAGGCTCGATAAAATTCCTGCTGTCCCTTGTATCCAACCGTATTGGCGTTAGCCAGGTTATTGGCCACCAGATCGAGTGATTGCATCCGTGCCGCAAGAGCCGTGAACGCTGAGTAAAAGCCGCTATCCATTGCACACCATCCTTCCCAGAATGGTGCACACCGTGGGCCATATTAGAACCTTCTAATACTGTATAGACTGAAGGAAAATTGACGCTGGGACGAAAGAACCTACACAGGGCATTGCGGGGCTAGTTGAAAGGATGGGGCGGAACAACGCTTTTCAGCCACACCAACAATCTCAGCCAACTGCGGATCCTTTTGGGCATTGCGGGGATCGTGATGATGCAAGACGGCATCCGTCAATGATGGCGATAACTTCCAGGAAACCGCCATCCATCGACCAATTTGGCAGTGGTCCAGTCCGAAAATGTCGCGCTCGAGTTCGATTTTGTCTCGCCAAGGGATTGCTGCCAGTTGATTAAATACTTTCTCCTGATCCCGAGCGACCATTAGCAATGGTAGATACCCAATGTCGTGCAAGAGGCCGGCCGTATAAGCAGCGCCACGAACAGGATATTCAGTCTGCTCTGCAATTTTTTCAGAAAGAATAGCCATCTGTACGCTATGTGCCAATAGCTCCTCGGCATTCTGGTCACGAAATGCGGGAGCGCCAAATTCAGTGACAGCGCAAAGTAAAACCGCTGTGTGGAATAGACACGGCCCCAACAAAACTATGGCATCAATGGTAGTTCGCGCCAATCCATTCGAACGGGCCAGGATGGCATTCGAAAGGTGAAGAACCCGACGACTGAATTCGGCATCTGAACCGAGAGTGTCGTTTACCTTCTTTAGGTCGACAACGGAAGCGTTTAGCATTACGTCCAAGTCGAATACACAGGGCGGAAATGGTTTGAGCCCCTCGGATAAAATCGATGCCAAATGGCTCCTGCAATTTTCTCTTATTGCATTCCGTTTTTGCGATTGGCGATCCACAAATCCTCACAGAGGCAACTGATCCTCATAAGGATTTATCGGCCAAACACAAAAAGTCTTTACTCAAAATTAGACAATATTCGAATTGCAGGCTGTTGAATATCGGTTTGACCAAGTCACGATGGCAGCAAAGCAGCCTCTCCAGAGGAGGCACTTACAACTTCCGTCACACGCAGGCCAAAGCTACCGTCAACGACGACGACTTCCCCTTTAGCAATGAGTCGCCCCGCAACAAACAACTCGGCTGGCTCATCGACTCGCTTGTCCAATTCGACGACAGACCCTGCCGTCATCGCCAGAATTTCGCGTAAAGGGAGCTGACAGCCTCCAAAGCGAATCGTAGCTTCCAATTCAACATCCATAAGCAAATCCAGGCTCGGAAGGGGAACCATTTCACTAATTTTCTCGGATGTACTCATCGTGCCTCTTTTTCGTCGGTTTTCATAACTGGAAGCATCCTTCTAATCTGTGCACCCCGGAGTGCCCCACAGCATACAGGAGACGCTTGGAAGAGATGTAGGCCCTCAATATCCAGGTGAATCGGATCCGTAGCCCGTGGCTTTAAAACAAGAACTTGTCCCGTCTTGAGATGGGCTAATTTTCGCACCGAGATGCCGCTTGGTGGCAGATATAATTCTAACGTTAAGCAACTATCCATCAATTTCTCTCTCAACCGGTGCTGATTCTCTTCGGACTTTTCACCCTCGGCCCTTGATAATTGTTGCTCAAGCTTTCGAGTCAAGGCATTCGAAAGTAGCATTGGCAGAATTAAAGTCCACATCCCGGTCAATTCGCCAACTTGGATCTTGAACTTGACGAATACAATCTTTTCAGTCGCAGGGAGCAAGTTCGCCACTGCGCCAATGTGCCCAAACTGCAAGACAGTTTCGAGAAAAGGAGCCCAAGCTACGCTTAATTCAACACCAAACATATCTATGACAGGCCTGAATATTTCCCGCTCAATCTCCGTAAGATGACGAATTGTTTCGCCTGATGTACCTTGCCCCCCGAGCAATAGGTCAATCATTGGCAAGACCAATGCCAAGTCGGCTTGGATGAGCACTCGACCTTCGGGAACCTGTCTGTCAAGTGTTCCGAAGAACGTGCTTTCCGGGAATTGCTTTACCAAATCACCGTATGTTAACTGCTCCAGGCTTTCGGGAGACGCAGTGCACTCGGTGCCAAGAATGGTGGACAGCGATCGTCCTATCTGATTCGCAAAACTAGTATGTAGCTCCAATAGTTTTGTAATCTGGCCGGAAGAGAGACGATTTGCTCCATGAAAATCAAATGGTTCAACATTTGGAGGCGGCACAGGTTCACCAACGCTAAGCTGTCCATATCTCGCTCTTTTAAGGAGATAATCGATTTCCGTTTTCGTGAACGATTCATGTTCCATAGTTATTCCTAGGCGGCAGAGGTGGTGGTCTGCTGACGATTGCGAACCCGCAACAGTTGCTCCAATCTTTCCCGCAGACTCATTATGGCCAGCGAGTGGATCTGAGAAACACGGGACTCACCGATTTCGAGCACTGCTCCCACTTCCTTCATCGTAAGTTCTTCAAAGTAATACAGAGAAATGACCTGTCTCTCTCTCTCTGCCAGAATTCCGATTGCTTCCGTTAACAATGATTTAAGTTCGCCCTTCAAACAAACGAAATAGGGGTCTTCACCCAACCCATTCGGCCGATACGTGAAAGCTTCTTCTTCCTGGAATTCACCGTCGGAAGACGAATCCAGACTTCCTAGGTTTAGACCGTTTAATTCTGTAAGAATCCGCTGAAATTCAACTAGCCCCATCGAAAGCTTTTCGGCTAGTTCCGCTTCTGAGGGGACTCGACCGAGTTCGGCAGAAAGAGACCGCCCTGCTTCTTCGATGGATCGCCGTTTTTTTCGCAGACTTCGGGGACTCCAATCCGTGGCCCGCAAACTGTCAAGGATAGCTCCGCGAATCCTAAATTTCGCATAGGTGCCAAGTTGTGTATCTTTGGTCGGATCAAAACGATCGACGGCTTCAATCAGCCCTATAATTCCCGCGTGCACCAAGTCCTCCAGGGGGACCTGAACAGGAAGCCGATCATGAATGCGTTGAGCGATATAGCGAACGTCAGGCAAATGATCTGTGAGAAGCCGCTCGCGCTCCACGGGATCGATTAGCGTCTCATGTCTTTCGCTACTGAGTTCAGGGTTCACGGTCCATCCTATCCTTTGTAAAGAGCTTTAGAAGGGTATTCCGCCTCATCGCACTACGCCTAAGGACTGAACCGTCACCGTCGCCGGGATTTCTGCTGGGGACAGTACTACAACTCTTGGCAAGAACGGTTCCAAAAGTCTCCTAAGATGGAATCGAGCTGGACTGCTACAAAGCAATGTTATGGAGTTTTGCACGGCACGATCTCCGATGCTCTTTTGAATGCCCTCTAGAATGCGCTGTAATGAGGTTACTGTGGCCCCTGAAGAGCGCAGCGCCGACGACTGTGGTTCAAATGTATGTTGCAGCTCATGTTCAATCGCAGGATCAAGGGTCACGACCTTCAGTTTCTTCTGCTCTGAAAGTAGCGGCTGGACCAGTGATCGGCCGAGACGCTGTCGGACAGATTCCACCAGGCTGATCGGCGCCTTATTTACAGGAGCGGCATCCAACAGAACTTCAAGAATCGTGCTCAGGTCGCGAATGGACACCTGCTCGCGCAACAATTGCTGCAGCACCTTCTGAACCTCTCCCAGGGAAAGTACTCGCGGCACAAGCTCTTCTACAAGTTTAGGTTGGCTTTCCGAAAGTGCGTCCAGGAGGCGCTTGGTCTCCTGTCGCGTCAATAGCTCATGAGCATTTTGCCGGACAATCTCGGCAAGGTGAGTTGCCAGGACGGAAGTCTGATCCACGACCACATATCCTCTGGTTAATGCGTGATCTTGCAGACCTGCAACAATCCATTTTGCAGCAGAACCGAAGGCAGGTTCTCGTGCATCGATACCGTCCAGCGGAGCAGCATTTGGTTCAGAACTGATCGCGAGCACACGGTCTTGGAACATCTCCCAGCGCGCGATTTCCACGCCGCGCAGATAGACCACGTATTCGCGAGGCTTCAATTTCATATTATCGGTGATGTGGATCGATGGCACCAAGAAACCCAATTGGAGTGCAAGGTGGCGACGAAGTGCGCGGATCCTTTGTAAAACATGCCCACCCTGGGCTTGATCGACCAGGGATACCAAGGCGTAACCAACTTCCAGGCTTAGGTCATCTAGCCTTAGCAATTGCTCAATCTGCTGTTGAGAACCAGGGTTCTTGTCCTGCTTCGCCGCGGTTTCTGCCGCAGAAACGTCGGATGGTTTAACTTTCACTCGTGAGGCCAGATAAGCAGTCACTGCTGACAGCAGAAAGAACGAAAACTTGGGTAACCCGGGGATCAAACCAAGTAGCAACATCACTCCTGCCGCGATTCGTAAAGGAGCTTTCTTGTTCAGCAACTGTCGGCCAAATTCGGTCCCGAGCATCGAGTCACTCGACGTCCGAGTGACTACAATGCCGCCTGCCACTGAGACCAGCAGAGATGGGATCAAAGTGACAAGTCCGTCCCCCACTGTAAGAACCGTATATGTTTTTAGCGCTTGATCAAACGGCATGTTCATTTGAAACACGCCGATGAGAAAGCCCGCCACTATGTTAATGGCTGTAATTAAAATCGTTGCCAGGGCATCCCGCTGGCTGAAGCGTGCCGCCCCGTCCATCGCCCCGTAAAACTCAGCTTCGCGTGCGATTTGTTCCCGGCGAGAGAGCGCCTGCGCCTGATCGATCAGACCCGCGTTGAGATCAGCATCGATAGCCATCTGCTTTCCAGGTAGCGCATCCAGAGTGAAGCGAGCAGTTACTTCCGCAGTTCGAACTGCGCCATGGTTAATCACCAGATACTGAATCGCGATCAGGGCGAGAAAAATAACGAATCCTACGACATAGTTGCCGCCAACTACGAACTGACCAAAAGCTTCAATGACATTACCCGCGGCAGCCGTTCCCTCATTTCCGTGGAGGAGGATTCGACGGCTACTGGCAATATTTAGTGAAATTCGGAACAAGGTCATGAACAGCAACAAAGTTGGAAAAAGAGAAAACTGAACTGGCTTCAGAATGTACAACGCAGACAACAACACGACGATACCCAATGTGATGCTTATCGCAAGAAATAGATCCAGTGCAATAGCTGGCACAGGCACCAGCATCATAAAGATCATGCCAACGGCAGCGACCGCCACCCACCAATCATTTTTGCCTACAGACACCTTTTCTGACAGAGGTGTCGTCGCCTTAACTTTATTCAATGGCTACTGCCTCCCTACAGGATTTGGCACACCTTGCAAGCGCTTCTGCGCACGATACAGGAAAGCCAGTATTTCAGCGACTGCAGCGTATAATTGGGGCGGAATGGTTTGCCCCACTTCAGTCATCTTAAATAGCGCCTGAGCCAAAGGAGGATTTTCAATGATGGGGATTTCATGCCAGCGCGCCAATTGTCTGATTCGTGCCGCCAGCAAGTTTCGGCCTTTGGCGATGACGACCGGCGCCGGCATGGATTCGGGCCGATATTCGATTGCCACGGCAAAGTGGGTAGGGTTCGTTATTACGGCCGTCGCGCGGGCGATATCTTTCGCGATGAACTTCTTCATCAACGCGCGCCGAAGGTTGCGTCGCCGCCCGCGAGTAGCTGGATTACCGTCGTTGTCCTTGGATTCCTCTTTGACTTCCTGCTTGGTCATTCGAAGCCTGCGCTCGTGGCTCCAACGCTGAAAACCGTAATCCGCCGCGGACCACACCAATAGAACAAGGCCATTTTTCCAAGAGAGTTCAAACCACAGGCTGGCGATCTTTGAGAGAAGTCGTTGCGATCCAAGCTGCGCCAAATGAGCAATTGCAGGCAGTTCTCGCTCGATAAGACTATAAGAGACAAACACAATTGCACTGCCTGGAACCAACGAGCGAAGTAAGCGGCTCAATCCGGAAATGGAAAAGACCTGCCCCAAGTTCGTTGCCGGATTGAGACGGTTGAACTTGGGTGTCAATGCCTCGGGCGCGAACACGAAGCCACCTTGCGCGCCGGCCGAAAAAACCGAGACGGCGAATCCAATTGCCAAAATTGGACCGATACATTCCGCAACGGCAATCGCTGTCCAGGAAAACACAGAAGTGCCCAACTCCATTTGGGGCCGGCTAGCAGTATCCAACAATCGCACCATAAATCCACGCCATGTTCCAATCCAGATGCGAGAACCAAAGGCAATCGCAAGGGTCACGGTTAACAGCGTGACCGCAGAAACAAGGTCTCGAGATCGCGCGACCTGCCCTTGCTCGCGCGCCTTTTGTTTGCGCCGAACTGTCGCTTTCTCGGATTTGTTTTCCGCCGCCAATTCGATTCCCTTTCAACGAGCCAAATGCAAAAGCTGTTCTATCCATCCCATCGCTCGCGTGAATTCCTTTTCGAGCAGACTCGGCCAAAGAATCGCGGCTCCAGCCATGATCCCGTAGCCCATAAAGTTCTTAATAGAGATGCCAATCAACATGGCCGGAAGTTGCGGCGAGGCTTTGCTCACAAATCCCACGGCAATATCGATCAGGATCGTAGCGAGCACGACTGGAGCGGCGATTTGGACGCCAATAAGCCACATCGCTCCCGCGAATCGCAGCAGTTCCCTCGTTGCAAGCAGCGTCGCCACGCCTGTCCCGACGGGGACATAGGTAAAACTTCTGACCAACATCTTGAGCAGCCAATGATGCACATTGAGCTGCATAAAAATTAGCAGGGCGAACATCTGGTAAAATGTGGAGACCACCGGTGTTTCGATGTTGGTGATCGGATCGATCACGCTGGCCAGTGAAAAGCCCATTTGCATTCCCGTCAACTGCCCCGCGACCTGCACGCCCTCAAATACGAGGTGGACAGCAAGTCCCATCATTAATCCAATGAATGCTTCACTTGCGACGACGCGCGTCCAGCTCGCAACGGTCAAAGGAATTTGAATTGTGGGTGCGGCACCATACAAGACTGCGGTCAGGACCATCGTGAAGATCGCTTTGACACTGGGTGGTACCGCATCGTTGCCGAAGAATGGCGCAAACGTCATCATGCCACCGGCACGGAGTCCGATCGGTAACACACGGGTTAGAATTGCAACTGCAAAAGGTGGCACGGTCTTCTTACTCCGTTTACGCGAACAAATATCCCATTAATGTGTAAATAGGCGAAAATCGCTGAACAAAGATTCTGTGAACGCCACCAGATGGTGAAGCATCCACGGAGTCAGAAAAAAAATAATTACGCCGACAGCGGCCAGACGCGGAACGGTCATCACCGTTACGTCTTGGATAGAAGTCATGACTTGCCCGATATTGATGACCAGACTGACAAACGTAGCGGCTATCAGAATCGGGGCGGCAACCCAAAACGCCGCTTCGAGCGTATGCCGAATAAGTGCGACAACCTGATCCGATGACATTTTTCCCCTCAGTGAAAACTCTTCATCATCGATCCAACAACCAGATTCCAACCGTCAGCGACCACAAAAAGTAGTATTTTCAACGGTGTCGATATGACGACCGGCGGCAACTGCATCATTCCGATCGACGTCGTGACGGATGCCGTCACCATGTCGATCACCAGAAATGGAAGAAATAAAATTGCACCGATTTGAAATCCGGTCTTTATTTCCGAAATGATGTAAGCGGGGATGACCGTGCTCATCGGGATATCCTCGGGCTGCTTCGGACGAGGTTGACCGGACATTCCGACGAATAGCGCAAGGTCCTTTTCGCGCGTGGATTGCAGCATGAATTTTCGCAGAGGCACCGAACCGCGATCTATCGCTTCCCATGCGGTGACCGTACCGGCCTCCAGCGGAATAATGGCCTGCTGCTGAATCGAGGCACCGACCGGAGCCATTAGAAAGTAAGTCAAAAAAATCGAAAGGCCAATCAAAGTCTGGTTGCTTGGAGTGCTCTGCGTGCCCAACGCCTGCCGCAGAAAGTGAAATATGATCAGAATTCGCACAAACGGCGTCATGCTCAGAATAATCGCCGGCAAAAGAGTCAAGAAAGTGAGAATGGCCACAATTGTCCACGAATTTGTATCTCCGTGGACTGTCAAACCCGGAATTTGCAGCGAAACTCCCTGTACCTGCGGCGCTGCAAACCCACGAGTCGCAACTCCAGAGACTAGAACCAGAGCGACCGTCGTAAGAAGGACGAAAGCTAAATTTGGCCGGCGTCTCATGGCAGCTCGGTTTTCCGATCTCCCTCTTTGGCGAAACCCAGTGTTTGGATGAGTGAGATATGCTGCGGTGTGGCAGCAACGAGAAAGCGCTGATTCTCGCATTCGACCAGTACGAGGAGCCGCTTTTCACCGAGCGAAAGCGTCTCGCAAAGCTTCAAGCTGCGGGGGCGACGCTGAATATTGACGTTCGAAAATGCTGAGCGTATACGGGATACCAGAGTTGCCCCCAGCGATTTTGGCTCCTCCGACAACGGCGCGCACGTAGTGTTTTCCATGCTGCAGGGCCTCACTTTGCGTTCCTTTTCATCCGAGTTCTGTAAGCCGGACACCGAGACGGTTATTGGAAACTTCGAATTCTGCCCACGCCAGAAGACTGCCGTTGACGCGGACTGCGACGCTCTCGCATGTAGATCGTTTGCTGTTCACCATCGACCCAACCTGTAAGAGGAGCAAATCGCGTACTGAAAAACCGCCAACTGGAATCTCAGCAGCCAGCGAACAAGTAACATCTTGAATCTGTTGCCAACTCACACCCGCCACTTCTGGTTGTTCATGTGCTGGAAACGCAAGAGCAGTCGCCATGGTCGCCATGGTTAGCGTTGCACCAGAAATTCAGTGAAATAGACTTCGCGCACATCCAGTTCCGAGACTCTTTGTTGGATGGCGCTCAATACGGCTGCCTTAAGCTGCGCCTTGCCCTCTTGCGTAATCAACGTGTCAGCTTTGCCTGCGGTGAGTACGGTCAGGATGGCATCCCTCACTCGCGCAGTTGGAATCTCCGATTCACCTTCCTTCGCCGCTTTAGGTGTGTGTCCCAAACCAAGATCGATGGTGATGCGAAGAAAATGGTTTTCTTCGACATCGGCAAGGTTGACAGTGAAACCTTCCAAGTGGACAGTGTGCAACTGTTCCGATTGTGGGGCCGAGGCTTGCGCCGTTTTGCCTTGATGCTGATAAAACCATCCGCCGCCGCCCGCGATTACCAGTACAAAAACCGCGATAAGAATCAAGACAAGGTTGTTGGATTTCTTCGCTTCTTGTGTTTCTTTGTTTCCTGCTGTCGTTTCTTCGCTCATGGCGAGAACATGTATTGCAATTCTTGCACCGAAGTAGAAATAATCTTTCCAATTCGGGACACGAGTGTTCCCATTGCGGGAAAGTCGAAGAAATTCAAGGGATTAGGAACATTTCGATGGACGAAGCCGTTGCACATCGCTGATCGCGAATGGGGCAAGTCGCTTCGGAAAATGAGCTTTTATTAAAATAGACTCAGAATATTGGCGATGCCACCCCTTGAACTCCAAGGAGCGGCATCGCCAACCAAATCTTATTTCACTATCCATTCTGGATCATGGTCTGCGCTGTCTGCATAACTTGGTCGAATGTGGTTACCGCCTGCGCGTTTGCCTGATAATAGCGCTCTGCCACAATCAACTTCGAAAACTCGGTAGCGAGGTCGACGTTGGATACCTCCAGCGCGCCCCCCTGAAGGGAGCCCAGACCACCCGTCGTTGGCGCACCGATGCTAGGCTGCCCCGAGGAAAGCCCCGCGACATAGTTGTTTGAACCGGTTCGCATGAGACCCTGCTCATTGGAGAATGACGCAAGGGCAATTTGTCCTAGGGCAACCGTTTGCCCATTATTGAAGACACCCTGGATAGTTCCGTCTCCACCCACCGAATACGTTTGGAGTGTGCCGCTTGCATATCCATCCTGCTGTGTCGAGGAGGTTCCGGATGCCGCGGACAGCTGCGTCAGTGAACTGGTCCCGTTTGAATTAATCAGGTTCCAGGTCATGTTCAGGTTGGAGGCCCCATCGGCCAAACCGCTTATGGCAATACTCGGATTGGAAGCCGGAGAGACGAGCTGTCCTGAACCGTTAAACGTGAGCGTCCCGCTCTTCACGGAAACCGGACTCCCCGTTTGGCCCAAGTCAGCTGCAGGGACAGTCATAGTGTAGTTCCAGGTATTGGCAGCTGTCTTGGTGAAATTAGCGGTGAGGACATGAGCTGCGCCAAGCGAATCGTAGACAGTCACAGGCGTGCTGAACGTGCCCGCGGCTTGGGCCTGACCGGATGCTCCAAAGGCTTCGGACTCACTGCCCGTAGCAGCATCCGTGAGGGTATTGGTGAGAAAGGTCAGTGGGTTACCGTTCTTCGCCGTGACGATCAGTGAGTCACCGGAAAGACTGGCAGAGAAATTGGCATTTCCGTTGATCGCGGCAACGACGTTCGCCATGGTGTTCCCAGCGATTGTCGTGTAGGAAAAGTTGTTCGTTCCGTCAGAGACGGCGAGGACACTTCCCGTTTTAAGCGTGGTCGCCGCGGTGATTCCGCTCCCAGTCTGCTGACTTGCGGCAGTCACTGCCGTGCCAGCCCCGGAATTCAGATTGGCGATAAGCTGCATTGTGCTCGTTGCACTCGCGGGAGTCGTAATTCCAAGCGGGATCGAGAGGGGACTCAGCGCTTGTCCAGTGGCGATGACGCCGTTCGCTGCTGGATAGCCCATCACATTGGCGCCGTCGACGGTCATTAGATCGCCGTTCGATGCTAAAGTGAAATTGCCCGCGCGAGTATATTCCTGAGTTCCATTGTTGTTCGCGATGAAAAATCCGTTGCCGGTGATGGCCACGTCAGTTGGTGTTCCCGTGGTCTGAAGCGTCCCTTGGCTGAAATTACCCTCTACAGATGCAACGGAAGTGCCCACGCCGATTTGCTGTGGGTTTCCATTCGCGGAGCTTCCAACCTGATCGTAAAACAAGTCCTGAAAATTCGCATCGCTGGACTTGAATCCGACGGTGTTCATATTCGCTAAGTTGTTGGAAATGACCGAAAGCTCCTCGGAGCTAGCGTCCAAGCCCGAAAGCGGTGTTGAAAACGATGCCATGCGACTCCTCCTCATTTATTGTTCGCGAGCTGTCCGCTCGGCGAAGACTTTTATTGCACGATCGAAATGCGTGGATCTACTTCCGTTATCGACGACTATGCTGCGCTCGTTGGCGTCTGCGTTGTCGCCGGCGTCTGACCGAGAATTTGCTGAAGGTCGGTCTGAATTTGAACGAGTTGCTGAAGCGAATTGATTTGGGTCAACTGGTCAACCATCTGCGAGGGGTCCATTGGGTTGAGTGGATCCTGCGCTTGAAGTTGCGCGGTCAGAAGAGTGATGAACGAGTTCGGACCTAATTGATTGTTGGAGTTGGACGACGAAGTTAACTGCGTGCTTGCCGACGGGGGAATGTTATTCGTCAATGCACTTGGTATGGTCATGCGTATTGCTCCTTTTCTTGATCTTGCGGCGGCCGGTCAGGCTCGCACGCTTAGCCTTCCCTTGGAATCGAATATCCCAATTTCCGCTGCCCCTGTGCTGGCTGCTCTGGTCACAAACGACGGCCCTTCGCTGCCATTCCCAGATGCATTTGTGGTTTGTTGCGGCGATGTTTCTTCACGTTTCGCAGGTGGACCGTCATCTGACGAACTACGCGAGGAGAGCGAGTCATGAAGCAGAACGATTTCGCTCACTCGAAGCTGACGCTCGTTCAGCAGTTGGTGAAGCACAGGTAAGTCGCCTGAAAGAAAGGCATGCGTCTCATGATGTTCCACCGTAATAGAAGCGCTTACCTGATCTCCCGCCACCTTGGCATGCAATTCGACCGCTCCGAATTGTTCACCTTGGATTGCAATCTTCACGTCCGACTTACCGATCTGAGAGACAAGCTGAGCGGATTGGACCAAGGTCGGTTGGCGCTGACCATCACCGTTCGATGCCTTCGCCGCTTCGCTTTGAACGCCACCTTTCAATTGCGGAGCAATCAAGGTATCCGGACTATTTCCGTCACCCGATACTTCATTACTGGTTTGCGCCGGAGACAAGTTCGCTGCAATTCTCTGCGTTGCGGGGCCAGACGCGGTCAACTCGAATTTTGGCGGTTCGGCGCTCCCTGATTCGGCTGGAGAGCTGGCCAAATTTCCCGCTTTTCGATCTGTCGTGGAACTTAATCCGTGATTCGCCGTATTTTTACCACCATTATCAGGCGAGTTGTCCTCGGGACTGGAAGACGCGCTGTCTATATTTGTGCTGAGATCGATTGCTTCGGCAGGATTGAGTGGCGCAACAAGGCTTGCAGTGGTGGAACTGCCTTCCGCCTCTATTCTATGAGCAGAATCATTCGGCAGCTTCAATGTGGTCGAAGTTTCGACGCTGATTGCAGCTAATGTTAAGGAGGAAGCCGCTTCAGGCTCTTGAATGGCTTGGGGCTCAGCGACTTTCTGGCAAACGGAGAAGCCTTCTGGAATCGGCGGTGCCAGCAATGCAGGGTCATTCTGGGTTGAGGACAATTTGTTAATTACTGCCTCATTTAAACATGCATACGAGATTCTCTTAGTATTGTCTCTGGAGGCCGCCACTGATTGATCGGAATTGCCAATTTCCGACACAACGCTCCGGCCTGACGCATAATAAGGCACCGCATCCCGCCTGTCCAACGTTCGAAGTTGCATTCTTGGGGCGACAGATTCATTGCTCGGAGCGGGATTCGTATCTTGGCCGGAAGAACGCATCTGCAAACCCTGCGATTGAATACTTCCAATGGTCCCATTCTTTGCATCCATCTGATTCGGCATTGCGATATCCGGCAAGCCCATGGGAGCCACAGGAAGACCTTCAGGTTGAGTGGGAATATTTTCAGGTTCAGCGGTCGTAGGTAGAGGTCGCTGCTCAGAAGACGAAGTGATCGCAGCACTTGCGGTCGTTGGAATCGGAGACGACGCCCCAGAACCATCGGTTGAAAAAAAAGGCGGCTGACTGAGGCTGAACATGGCCGTGTTGGCAACAAGTGTTTGTTGTACGACATGAGTGGCATCGCGAACATCAGAAGGGGCGTCATCCGATGGCTTGATAGGTTTTTTCAAAGGTAGAGATTTATCAGTTCCCAAGGGTTGAGGATAATCGGTCCGTTTCGATAATTGGCCAGACGCATCGCTGCCGCCCTTCGTACCATCTGTTACACTCGGGAGCATGTGGTCCAATAACACCGGGCCGCTCGAAGCGTCAGTTCCTGGAATTGTAAGTGACAATGAAGCAGATAGGGCAGCTGCAAAGCCTACCCCCTCTGGTGCGCCCTCTAAATTCGTTGCGGCGTTTGGCATCATCGTCAATTCGTCCGGCATTTGAGCGGCGGAAGTTGAATTCGAAATGGATTCAATCCCCATTGGGTCAAATGCCGCTGAACCTCCCTAATGCACATGGGTGGCCAAAGTGTTAAAGAAAAATAGCTGAATTCAATGCGACTTAAAATGCTGAAATTGCGATGGATAATGAGAATGCTAAAGTTTTCTTGAAATTTGCCGAGTGCCAAATGATGCGAACCCGGAAATCTTTGCCGAGCGCTAGGCAAACTGTGATCGGGAACTTATTTTGGTTCGTCTTGTGGGGCTGGTTTTAGTTGCTTGGCGGGAGAGATGCTACGAATCAGAAATAGCTCATCGATTCGTTGCTGTTCTCGTCGGGACTGATCGAGGTCATAATCGGCGCGCTGGCGCCCGTAAAGATTAGAAATGATTTCGCGCTGCATCCGAGTTTGCATATAACGCGCCTGCTGGTCTTTTCTTCTCCGTTCCAGATCGGTGAGCCTCTTCAATAGTTCGGCACGTAGAACGTTCCATGCAGCTTCCCGCATCGCTTCGAAATGGAGTTCCGCTCCAGTCATTCCTGTAGTCACTACCGTGTCAAGGGTATGGCGCTGGGCGGTGGTCACTTCCATTTCCAATGACTCAATTTCAGAGCGCGCAAGGATGACTGCAGCCGTGACCGATTGCAGCCGCTGCAACTCGGCCCGCTCCAAACTTTCCCGCAGCCTTAGAAGTCCACCTAGAGCAAAGTGAAAGGACATGGAGATCTCAGCCCGGTAAGGCCATGAGGGCCTGGACAGACTCGCTCAAGGGAGCCAAATCATCTTTTTTCTGGCGGAGGAATGCAGTTAGCGCCGGGAGTGCTCCAAGTGCCTGGTCGAGCGTTGCGTCTCCACCCTTGTGGTAGGCGCCAACGCGAATTAAATCTTCCGATGCGGCATAGGAGGACAAAAAACTTCTCAGACGTTGAGACTTAGCCATGTGATTTGCATCGCAGATCGCCGGCATCAGACGGCTGATACTGTCCAATATCCCTATGGGTGGGTAATGCCCCTGAGCCGCAAGCTTTCTATCCAGCATGATGTGCCCATCCAATATGGCGCGCACCGCATCCACGAGCGGGTCCTGCTGATCGTCACCTTCCATCAGTACACTATAAAAACCAGTAATACTTCCCGTCCCGAAGTGCCCCGCCCGTTCCAGAAGTCGCGCCAAAAGTGTGAAAACCGAGGGGGTATAGCCCTTGGCAGTCGGTGGCTCCCCAGCCGCGAGACCGATCTCACGCTGTGCCATCGCAAATCGCGTCAAAGAGTCGACGACGAGCAACACGTGTTTCCCTTGTCCCGCAAAATATTCCGCCACCGTCGTGGCTGCGAGAGCCGCTCGAATTCTCGCCAATGGAGGCTGATCCGAAGTCGAAACGACGACCACGCAGCGTCCGAGATTGTCCTCACCAATGGCATCGACCAGGAACTCCTGAACCTCGCGCCCGCGTTCACCGACTAGCGCCAGCACAGTTAAGTCCGCTGACGTTCCCCGCGCCATCATTCCAATTAGAGTGCTCTTGCCCACCCCACTGCCGCCAAAAATTCCCATACGTTGACCGCGGCCAACCGTCAGCATGCCATCGATGGCGCGCACGCCGCAACCAAGAGGGTCGCGAATGAGCGAACGAGTCAGCGGCAGGGGAGCATCCCCACTCAGTATTCGGTACTCTCGCCCACCGGTCGCGCCTTTGCCATCAAGCGGCCGACCGCAACCGTCGATCACCCGGCCTAGAAGGTTGCTGCCAACTCGGATTGCCGGCCGCGTGCCGCGAGTAACGATTCGGTCCCCATAGCGAATTCCAACGGGCCGATCCAGCGGCATCGCTAATACAGTCTTGCCTCGAAATCCCACGATTTCGCCTTCCAGCGTGCGGCCATCGGAAGTCAGAATCGCACAACCTTCTCCAACGGAACAGAAAGGACCCTCGGATTCAATTAAATAGTCAACAGCCTTAGTCACTCGGCCCACCCACCGGAGTGCTGAGAATTCATCGAGCCGACGGAAAAAAGGAGCAAGGGAGCTGATTTCGCTCAATCTTCCCCCCTGGGACGATGTTCCAGTAGGTCGAAAAACCCTTGTTCGATTTCCTTTAATTGTGTTTCCAGACTAATTTGCGTGCTGCCAAAATCCGTCTCCAGAGTGCAGTTACCTTGCTCAAGGGATTGGTCACCCACAACCTCCACCGCGGGGAATAGATCTTTTGACTGACTAAAATAATTACTCCAAAATCTAACCTCATCAGGATTCGTTCGGAGACGAACTCTTGTGTCGCTGTTAAGTTTCTGTAACGCGACATGCACCACACCCGTTAGAACCAATGGATCAATCTGCGATTCCCGGTGCAATATTTTCCTGGCGATCGACAGGGACAGATGTACAACTTCCGCTTCTACTCGGCCGAAGTAAGCAACCCGATCTTTTGAAAAGCAGACTAGTGAGCTGGATATTTGGCTTCGCATTTCAGCCATTGCTTTTTCGAAGTCCGCTTGAGCGCTGGCTTTACCTTCAGACAACCCTCTCTCATAAGCTTTTTGTAAGGCTTCCTCGGAAAGGGCATGATCCGAGGCAGATCCCTGCCCGCCTAATCCAGATGGAGCTCCCCCGGAAATGCGCGACCTTTCACCACTTGGCGGGACATAAAGAAAAGGCTGAGCCATTACCACAGTCGGAGGACCTTCATGACTCGAATCAGGCATTTTCTTCCTCTACTTCGTTTCGCAGGATCAATTTTCCTTCTGTTTCTAACTTGCGGGCTACCACGACAATTTCCGTTTGGGCCTGAGTAATGTCCTTGGCGCGGATCTGCCCCAGAGCTTCTGTATCTTCTTTCAGCATTTCAACAGCACGGGAAGACATTGACTTGAAGATGTGAACCTTAAGTTCCTCCGAAGCGTTCTTGAGGGCAATGGCAAGCGCTTTCTTGTCGACCTGGGCGAGTAATTCGCGAATTCCGTTGTCCGCCACCTGTATGAAGTCCTCAAACGTGAACATCTGGTTCCGAATGGAAGTCGCGAGATCCCCGTTGTCTTTTTCAATTGAATCGAGGATCTGAGCGGTTACTTTGCTCGAAGTTTGATTCAACAATTCTGCAACGACTTTCACACCACCCAATTCGCGACGCGTTGTTTCAACATTGTCGGTGTGCAGTTTACGAGCGAATGCGACCAGAATTTTGTGCACCAGTTCAGGGGAGGAAGGCTTCATCTGCGCAAGGCGACGCACGGCTTCCGCTCGCAATGGATCAGGGAGCAAAGATAGAGCAGTACCGGCTGCTCGGCCGTCCAGATGCAGCAAAATGATTGCCACAGTTTGTGGAAGCTCTTCCTTGAGTGCCGTTGCAAGATGCTCGGGCTTCGCGGCTCGCAAGATATCAATCGCCTCCGCGCAAGTTTTCGTCGATTCGATAATTTCGTGAACTACGGACTTCGTTCGGTTGCTTTCTCCAGATTTTACCAAGACCTTTTCGGCATATTCAGGTCCCCCCTGAGCGACTGTTTTCTTCTGACCACTCAAATGTTCATACTCACGCAAAACCATGTTTGCCGTCTCATCGGGGATATCACCAAGTGAAGAGATTTCCTCAGCCAGTGCACGCAAAGAATCCTGGGGCAGATGATCGCAGATCTTGGAGGCGGCGGAATCACCCAGAAGAACCAGTAGAATGGCCGCCTTTCGTACTCCGTTCAGCTCAGTTTGTGGGGATGGATTCATCGAGGCACGCTACGCTCCGCGAATCCAGTTCTGGACAAGGCGTCCGGCGTCCTGCGGAGCAGTCTGAACGTTCTTGACGATCTGCTGCTTCAATGCCACGGCACGCTCCATTTCGAGGGCCGAATTGGAACCAACACCAAGGAGCGCATCGCTGCCAAGAGCCCCGCCCAACTGTACTGCGCCGGCATGCTCACCGGCAGGCAACCCGCCTGGTACTGCTGGGGGCTGTCCCGCAAGCAGGCCTGGCAGGCCAGTCGTGACACGGATTTCGCCTGATTTAACTACGGTCGAGACCATCTCCATTACGGGCTTTAACAATAGGACGTAAACCAATAAAAACAGGAACAGCAGTGCTGCATAGCGAATGATGTCAATCCACTTGAGCGTTACGAGACGAACTTTCTCTGGCAAGCTCACGGGAGCCGATTCTACGGCTTCCGGAGATTGGAAGGTCACTTCCTCCACGGAAATCTGATCGCCGCGGCTGGCGTCCCAACCCAATGCGGCCTTGGAGAGATCGATAATCTGCTTCATCTCTTCGGGCGTTCTCTTCCTACGCGTCTGGACCTGCTTGCCGTCAGTCATCTTGGTTTCCACGGCGTCGTCCACGAGAATCGCGGCGGCGACTCGCTTGATTCGTCCAGGAGGTTCAATCAAGTGCCGCGAAGTGTGGCTGACCGCAAAGGTCTTGTTCTCGGTCCGAATTCCATCGGAAGCTTCTTCGACCTTGGTCTGGTTGGCCGCTGCGCCGGTGGGTGAAACGTTCGGCGCATTGGTCGGCGTCCCGGGAATTCCGGAGGGCTGGGCGTCCGACGAAGTCTCCTGTGAAAGTTGAGAACTCAGCACAACGGTCGAATTGGGATCGTACATATCTTGCGTGCTTTCGCCGGAGGTCGGATCGTATTCAATCGATACGCTTGACTTCACATGGTCAGTCCCAACAATTGGGCTCAGCACCTGGACGACTTTTTCAGCCATGACTGTTTCCAAATCCCCCCCGCCCGTCGCCGAATCGCCATAAGCGCCGTGTCCCGATCCGGGCATATGTCCGTCGGTGGTGACCACTGTAACGTTTTGTGGTGAAAGATCGTCCCACGCGCTCGACACCAGGTTTGCGACGGATGTGGCGACCTGATCCGTCATGCGCTGCCCGCGCATCCTTAGGACCACAGCAGCCTTTGCAGGCCGCTCGCGATCGGTGAACAGGGATTCGTGAGGGATGACCAGGTGCACGCGGACGTCCTCGACACCGTCCATGGTCTGGATGGTACGTTCGAGCTCGGCCTCGAGCGCGCGCTGATAATTTACTTTTTCCGAAAAGTCGCTGCCAGACCAGTTGGGCTTGTCGAACAGCTCGAATCCCATTCGTCCACTTGTCAGAGGCCCCTGGGATGCGACGCTTACGCGGGCCTTGTCCACCTGATCGGCGGGAACCAAAATGGAGGTGCCGTCCGAGGAAAGCTGGTAGTGAATATTTTGCTCGGAGAGTTTTTGGCCAAGGCTCTGGGCATCGGCGGCGGAAAGTCCGACAAACAAGGGTTTATACTCCCCTCCACCGATCAGGCGCGCGAAGAGCCACACGATCAGAGTCACGACAACAGCGCTGCCCGCCAGTAATGCTTTCTGGCGGATCGTCATGGCTTGAAGAAAATCTGTCAGTTGCTTAAGAACTTTATCCATACCCTTGCGCAATCCTCACGTGCCGGCGGTGAATCTTTAGAATGGAATGCGTGATATTTCCTGATACGCCGAAACGATCTTGTTTCTCATCTCCACCATCAGTTCGAATGCGAGGTCTGCCTTTTGCACTGCAATCATCGCCGAATGAACGTCTTCCCCGTTGCCAGTCAGCATCCCCGAAATTTTCATGCTCGCCTCCGATTGAAGCTGATTGACTTGATCGACCGCGCCGTGAAGCGCGGTCAGGAAGTCCGACCCGCCGCCGGTCTGAGTCGAGGCCGTAGTCGCTGCGGACGCTTCGTTTGCCCCGGAAATTCCCTGGGGGAGTCCCGGAATAGGTTGAATCATTGTCTACTCTTCCTTTGCTAGCTCTTCAAGATGTCGATAGAAGCCTGGATCATGTTCTTGGTGCTCTGCACGGCAGAGGCGTTGAGTTGATACGAGCGCGCCGCGCCCATCAGGTTCACCATCTCTTCGACCGGATTGATGGCGGGATACGAAACGTATCCTTCCGCGTCCGCATCGGGATGACCCGGTTCGAAACGGCGGATCGGAGCGGTGGTGTCTTCCACGACGCGATCCACGCGCACGCCCTCGGTGTGCATGTTCGTCAGCGAGGCCAGCGTGGCCTCAAAATTGTGCGACGCCATCTGGTGGGTTCCGAACACAACATGCACTCTTTTGTACGGCCCTCCCTCCGAGGTGTGGGTCGTCTCCGCATTTGCCAAGTTGCTGGTGACAATCTCCGCGCGCTGTCTTTCCGCGAGCAGGGCCGAGCCGCTAATGTCTAATACTCCGAATAGGTTCATGGTTTTTAACCTCCGCCAGTAATAGCCAAATGTAGTGTCTTGAATTCATCTTTTACCAATTGGGATGCAATGCTGAACTGTAGCTGGACTTGGGAAAGCAACATTCCCTCCCGATCGACGCTGACGTTATTTCCATCGGGGCGTGCGATCAGGCCGGGCACTTCTCGAACCAGGGGTTCCGTTGGCCCTGTCTGTTCCTCCTGCATAGCGCGAGTCAATTCCCCGTGGAAATCGATGTCGCGGGTGCGATATCCCGGGGTGTCGATGTTCGCGATGTTGCTGCTCAACAAAGCTTGGCGTTGTGCAGCCAGGTCCATATAGCGTTCGAGCAGACGCAATTGCGCAGCGGTCATTGAACTCATATAGCCTCTTTTGGAGCTAAGCCATATTCACGGATCTTGTTGCGCACGGTTCGCAAACTGACTCCCATCATTTCAGCGGCGTGAGTTCGGTTGCCTCCGGTAGCACGTAAGGTCGATTCCAGGAGTTTTCGCTCTACGGCTTCCAGTGTCTGGCCTAATTTAGGGGGCACGGTTTTCAAAGGTGATCTCGAACCCCACTCCGAGTCAAGCGAGCTGGCCTCAAGGGTAGTACCGTGGGCCAGCGCAAGTGCGCGTCGGACCGCATTCTCAAGCTCTCTGATATTTCCGGGCCAGTCATAAGAACAAAACTGCGCTGAAAGTTCGGGTGAAATGGAGAACTGCCCCCGCTTTTCCTTTGGCTCATACTTCCGCAAAAAGTATTTGGCAAGTTCAGGTATGTCAGAGCGCCTGTCGCGAAGGGGTGGAATTGTGAGCGGGACAACATTCAAACGATAGTAGAGATCGCTTCGAAAAATGCCACGCTCGATGAGTTCCGTTAACGACCGATTCGTGGTGGCAATCACCCGCACGTTGATTGGAAAAGGATGCGTGTCACCCAACCGGTCGACTTCACGTTCTTGCAAAACCCGCAAAATCTTGGGTTGCAGACTCAGCGGCATTTCTCCAATTTCATCAAGAAGCAAAGTTCCACCATCAGCCAATTGGAACTTTCCCGCCTTTGACGCCATAGCTCCTGTGAACGCCCCGCGAACGTGGCCAAATAGTTCGCTTTCTAACAGGCTTTCTGGAAAGGCCGAGCAATTAATAGCGACAAATGGTTTGTTTGCGCGCGGACTAAAATTGTGAATCATCCTTGCAAGCAGTTCTTTCCCCGTACCACTTTCGGCTTGAACGAGAACGTCTGCTTCCGTTTGGGCCACACGACGAGCATTCGCGAGCAGAATGCGAAAATTCGCGGAAGAACCAACAAATTCGTGATTTCTGAAGTGTTCGCTCGAGTCTCGATCCAGGATGCGCTGAACGGATTGCTTCAGCTGATCGAAAGACACAGGCTTTACGAGGTAATCGCGAGCACCCTCTTTGATGGCGTGTACGGCTTCGTTCACGTTTCCGTAGGCGGTTAAGAATATCACTGGCGTTTGCGCGGCAATTTGACGAATACCTTGCATTAGCTGAAGGCCGTCACCATCTCCCATCCTCATATCCGTAACGACGAGTCCGCAAGGGTCGTGCCGGAACGCAGCTATTCCTTCTGCTACCCCCCCCGCGGATGCTACCTGCCACCCACACTGACGAAAACTGGCTTCAAGAGCCTTTCTCATCGCCAACTCGTCGTCAACAATAAGCAAATCACTCACTGAATTCCTCCGAAGCAATTAAATAAATTGTGAACGTGCTGCCCCGCTGAACCTTGCTTTTCACGTGAATACTCCCGCCGTGCCGTTCAACCTCTTTCTTACATACGGACAATCCCAGTCCTGGGCTACCGGCCTTTGTCGTGAACCCCGGCTCGAATATTTTCTCTAGCAAACTGGATTCAATCCCCACACCTTCGTCTTGAAAATCAATTTGTAGACCACACGGCTCAAGCTGGAGTGCCCAGTGCAGTCGAATGGTGAGCGTGCCGCCCTGTGGCATGGCACGAAAAGCATTGAGCGCAATATTGAGAAACACTTGTTGCAGGCGCTGGGAATCTCCGGCAACGGTAACGGGACCGATGAGGTTTTCCAGCCGAATCTGGTGTCCTTGTCCAGCAGCTAGAGGCGCAAGAAATTCTGCTGTATACTCAAGCGATCGATCGATTCGAACGGGAAAGACTTCGCTGCAGGGCCTTCCATGAAACTGCAGGACATTATTGACTGTGGCACCCAAGGATCGTAGACCAGATTGAATATGCATGGCCCATTGGTTGGCCTCAGGCATTTTCTGTGTGGCTTCATAGAGCAAACTGCAAAATAGCTCCATACTGCCTAATGGGTTTCTGATCTCGTGGGCAAGAACTGTGGCAATTTCGGCTAACGCATGTGCCCGTCGACTCTCTTCTCGCTCCGCGGCGTACCGTTTCTGATCGGAAATATCGCGAAGGATACAAATTGTTTCGGATTCACCATCGGGGGCAACCTTTAGCATCGCTACACTCACTGCAAGCGTGCGTTTTTCCTGCGATGTGTTGGATTGCCACTCGTGCTCGACGTAAGACGAATCGGTAATGGTTCGAGAAGTCCATTCTGCAAGAATCGGCAATGGGTATGTCGGAGGAGATTGCGAATCCAACTCAAGCAATCGTTGCGCTTCTGGATTAAGTAAGCGGATACTGCCGTCCGAACGGCTCACAACTACGCCGCAAGGAAGTCTATCCAGAACTTGAGTGAGAAAGGCTCGAGCGCGAGCGTTTTCATCTAAACTGCGAGTGAGCTTTGCATTCGCGTGCTCCAAGTCCGCGCGAAGCTTGGAAACCTCATTTTGCAACTGCCAATAGGATTTCTCGAGCGATCCTGCAGCATCCTTGAAGGTCTCGAAGGCTCGAACCAGCAAACAAGGATCGGATAAGCGAGAAATAGATTCATTCTCGCTGTCCCGATTTTGCCGAGTACTAGGCAAATTTGGCATCCTACAATTCCCTACTGCACGCCGGATGCCACGATTTAGCGAAAATTCTTAGCTTTTCCTAATATCTCCTGGATCATTGACGGAACTGAAGTGTTCCACGTGCAGATGGGGCTCGCTTCCTGACAGAATAAATGCCCGTTCGACCGCATGCTGGAGCTCACGTACATTGCCAGGCCAATGAGTTTGCCGCAGAAGCGCAATTGACGAAGCAGAGAGCCTCTTTGGTTCGACACCCGCTTCTCGACAAAGTTCAGAGAGAAAAAGTTCTGCCAACGGTGCGATATCTTCAATACGTTCACGCAGAGGCGGCAGGTCAATGGGGAAAACAGAGATCCGATAGTATAAATCCTGTCGAAATGCTCTTTGCTTTACACTTTGAGCCAAATTAACATTAGTAGCGCACACGACTCGGACGTCTACACGAAATACATCTGAACTACCCAGTCTTTGGACTTCGCCCTCCTGCAAAAACCTTAAGAGCTTCGATTGCATGCCCAGTGGTAAGTCCCCAATCTCATCAAGAAATAAGGTTCCACCATGGGCATTATGTATACGCCCTACCCTCGATTGGACTGCACCCGTGAAGGCGCCTCGCACGTGGCCAAAAAGCTCAGCCTCTAGCAACGCCTCGGGAATTGCAGCACAATTCACAACAACTAGGGGATTCTGTTTTCGTGTGCTAATTTGATGAATTGCCCGCGCCACCAGTTCCTTACCGGTACCAGTTTCACCGGTTATTAGAACGGGGGTGTTTCGAGGCGCTACGAGCCGGGCCAGACGGTATATCTTCTGCATGGATCGACCCTGGCCCACCATACCCGGCAATTCATCAGTTTCGTTTCCATCTAAATCATTGGGCAATGGCCGAGGCATCACCTTATCCGCGATGGAATTGCGAATCGATGGTTCTGCCTTTTCTTCAGGGGCAATGGAGGAGTCAACCAATTGGATCCGTAAACCCGGAAATCTCTTTCTCACGATTTCCGCGACTTCCTCGGCATTCAAATCAGGGAGTCTGCGGTCCAAAATCAACAAATCAAAGGCCATCGAGCGCAATCTGGCCATTGCTTCGGCGCCACTGGGCGCCTCCTCATAAGATACGTTCTGGCCAATTGTGTCGGCGATAGAACGGCTTCTGATACCAGGATCTGAGCTTGCAATCAAGACACGGCAATCGTCTTGATGGGCTGCTGGGATAGCCCCTGAATGCATTGGTCCCCCCTGTTTAAGACTTACTTCTTTGACTCCACCTGATCACACGCTTTTCGGTGAGACAGCTCAGTGAATTGTCTTCTGATCTTCACTTGGCCGCCTCAATGGAACACTTCCACCACCTGCGAAACCCTAAAATAACAACCTTTCTACCGAAAGGTTGTTGTGATTATTGCTACTTATCACCTGCATTCAAGAGATAGTTCGGGATATGTGTCCCGTATATGAATGCCTATACCTATATATACCTTTATAATTACTTACTATTTTCAAGTCCTCGATCAGATAGACTTTGGCGAGCTTAGCGGCGAGCCCGAAAAAGCAGAGGATCGAGATCGGAAACGCTATCGGTAACGAAATGAATAGGACCATTTGAAACTGAATCAAGCTAATAGACTCACCCAGCCAAAGCCGAAGAGTGCAGAACTCAAGCGAGCAGGAATGGAACTGTCCCTGTTGAAACAGATTCTGAAAGATACCCCGGAGGCACGCTTCTAAGCATCGAAACAATGCGCAAACTGACAAAGATTGGCGAACACCGGCGCGTGTGCGTGGCTATTCAAGCGGCACAGATGCTTAATAATTCGGTCATAGAGGCACTGGACAGGAACGCTATATATCGAGCCGAGAAGCCCTGGGGGAACTATTGATGCTACAGCTTCAACGGCAGCTTTGAAGGTGGAGCTTAAAGGGAGCGAATTTCTATTACGCTGAATGAGTGGCAGATTGCGTCAGGTACGAATACCGTTTGCGCACTGTCTCCAAATGGGGAGATTTTTAGCCACGCCCATTTCTTCCAGAAAGTCATGGTCCCATGTTGCGCGGAAGTTCGTGGGAGTCCCCTCGTTCTCATGGGCGAGCAGATTGGCCACGTAGACTGCTCCCAAGGCATCGAATCGATGGTGTGGAACTTTCTCGGGCGAATGATGATAGGCAACTGCTTCAGTGATGGAGATCGGAAGTCCCCATAGGCCCAAGAGGTATGCTCCAACCTCGGCATGTGTAATCCCCCAGAGGTCCTCTTCAATCTGATACAAAGGACAGTTCTGTTCATTCGCTTTGGCCATTAGGCGGCTCAATCGCTCAGGCATTTTCCAGGCAAGGACCAGCTTTCCGATATCGTGCAGAAGAGCTGCAACGATGGCAGTCTCTCGAGTTTCCTTAGACAAATCCAATTCTCCGACAATCTTTGCGGTGAGCTGGCTATGAGTCTGTAACTCATTGATTGAGAATCGGGCCATCCCTGGCTTATTCTCAAAAAAGGAGAAGACCTCCGTGGAAAGCACAAGATTCTTAATAGATGTAATTCCAAGGTAACTAGCCGCTAGACCGACAGTCGCGATTTCACGGCTCGTCCTAAAAATTGCTGAGTTCACAAGTTGAAGAAGCTTTGCCGAGATTGCGACATCGCCCTCAACGATTTCGGCGATATCGTCTACAGAAGTATCTGGTCGGTTAAGTCTTTCGATCAATTTCATGTACACTGTGGGCGCTGAAGGCAACTGCCCAATAGCGCCAACCGTGTGTGACATCGCCTCGCCACGAAGGAGATCCCTCAATCGACATGATCTTTCTACGGCCACTTCCAGTTCTTTCACAGCAAATGGCGTGATGAGAAATTGGTGAAAATTCGAAAGGCCGGATCTTGCGGGCCAAGATTGATCCACGAGGCCTATTCGAATGATGTCCGGAAACGACTCTCGAACCTTTTCAACAAGAGTGTTCTCATTAGCCACCGCGAAATCGGCGATCATCACATCGATCGAAGATGTCTGTAAACGATGCCACGCAGACTCGGCGTCTACCAGGAAATGCATATTCCACTTGTCAACCTTATTAGCCAGCGAGGCCTCAAGAATTCTGCTGCGCTGAAGGTCGCTTTGAAGAATTAGAAGGTTTAACATGTTTGTCCTAGTCACCAAGATATTCACTTCCAGAACAGAACGCCACCACTCTCGCTAACTTCGCCTCGATTTTCTTAATGGCTTCCTGATTAATTGTTGTGTTTAGAAGCACCGATTCTTGAAGAGGTCACACTCAAAGGTGTCCCAGGTACAGCAATGAAATCGGAAGCGGTATGAAGCAGATTCCTTATCATCCCTTGGATCAACGCCTCATGAACCAGTGAGCGTTGATGATCTTTACGCAACCCGCCAATGACGTTGGCATCGCTTAGAGCTGAAGTGTTTCCTCAAATATGCCGATAATAAAGGATGTGGGATAAGTTTCACCCCCACTCTGGCTTCATGACCTTTATATGGTTAGTGGGGGACACTGTGGACTATTTGGCTCTATCGACTTAAAGGCATTGCTTTAAAGGTTTATTTCTGGCCAATTAGTGCAGCAAAAAACCTCGTCTATCGTCAATGTGTTGAGACGGGGGAGAACATGAAAAATCTACAGGGATTGCCCAGATTGCCCCAAAAAATCAATTCGATCGGTAAGGTTACACCCGCAAAATAATTGAAATCGAGGCGCTTCTAATGAAGGTGCTAATCAGTGCAGGCGAACTTTTTCTCAAAAATACTTTGATCCGGTTTGGGTATGAGGTTGTTCCTGCCACGGATGGAAATGAAGCGTTGGAGTTGGCACTAGCTCAGAATGGTCCAAAGCTCGCGATACTCGATTGGGAAATGGAGGGCTTGTCCGGCACGGATTTGTGCAAACGTCTCAGAACTGGTTCCATCGAACCTTACATCTATACAATTCTGATGACCGAAAAATCCCAAAAAGATGAGCTTCTCGATGTTTTCGAGTGCGGTGCGGATGATTACTTGGCTAAGCCGCTCGATGGATATGAGTTACGGGCAAAGTTGATCGTCGCCAAGCGAATTCTTGACCTACAGGATCGACTAGTCGCCATGAGGGAAGATCTTCGAACGCGGGCAACTCACGACGCATTGACGGGGTTGTGGAACCGTCAGGCAACCCTCGATTCTCTGGCACGGGAGATGGATCGCGTCAAACGCGAGAAGAAGCCCTGCGGATTGATTCTGGCCGATGTCGATCACTTCAAACACATTAATGACTGTTTCGGGCATGAAGCCGGCGATGACGTATTGAAAGAAACTGCCACGAATATGAAAGATGCTGTCAGACCATACGACATCGTAGGCCGATATGGCGGAGAAGAGTTTTTGATTGTCGCTCCGGGCTGTAATTCCCAAACAATAGTGGACCGTGCCGAAGAGTTAAGAACGCGGATAGAAAATAAATCCATTCGAACGGCAAGTGGATGTATTTCAATAACAATTAGTATGGGCGCGATTGCCTTTGAACCTGGATCGGATCATACGTTTAAGACTCTTATCAAATCGGCTGACGAGGCACTCTATCATGCGAAAAGAGGCGGCCGAAATCGGGTCGAGCTTGCTCGAACCTGAAACTGAACTTAAGTACCAGATGTTTTCTATAGTCGGATAATTGAAATGTCTGTAAGACGTAAATCCGCCACGCCATTTGAAGCCACTCGCGTTTCGAACCTCATCCCCTGCGCGCCATTAGCAATCTTGAAGTCCAAAGTCGAATTGAAAAGTTTGCCATTGGTTCCGAACAATTGTTTTTTTGCGAGGACATTCTTGGCAGAACAGGTGCAGACATCCATTTCGCCAACTTCGTCTGAGCTTGACGATGTGGCAGCATATTGCAGGCGCAATTGATAAGTTCCCGAGGTCAGGTTAATGTAGGGCCCGTAGATGACATGTCCTGGATCGTCTTTGCCTACTCTGGATACCACTTCGAAGTTGCGGCTTCGGATTCCGTTCCCAATTTGCAGTTCGGCGGCGCGGAAGAAGTAAGCAGTGGGATGAGCGAGACCTAAGTCTTCTTGGGAATCCGTTGCGTTTTCTAAGACCGAAGCGAGCGAAACACCCGGCGGGATGTTCGTTTCCGAGAGTTCCAGCAGCAGGGAAACGAATGTTTGCCCGTAGAACCAATCCCTGTTGGAGCAACTGACTCCCAAATAGAATTTCCCCTGAAAGTCAAAAAAACAGGTTGGATCGACGATCCTCAATCCCAAATTCGTAAGCGGCTTGATATCGAGATTAAACGACAAGCTTACTTGGCCGGTGGAGGGAGAAAATGCCCATTGAAATAGACTGTGACGGCCCGAATCAATGGTCAGGTGTCCAAATCCTACGATCTGATCATTCAGGACAAGGGCCGAGCACCCACCGCGGAAATGCGTGAAATTGTCATGCGGCGAAACCCCGTCGAGTCCCGCATTCCTTTCAAGGACGACTGCCGCTTTGCCTGTGTCCACATCGATCTGCAAGATACGAAACGGCGAAAATCCGTGGACGGCGTACAGCTTTTCATCGATAGCGAAGGGCTGCCAGTTTTTTCCGTAATTGAAATTTGCCCGATTCGTTACATCGATGTTTAGGCATTTCTTCCTTTCCACATCGAACAGCACGTAATTGAAATATCCTCCGAATGGGTTCGCGCTCAAAATGAATGTTCGCCCCCCAACAGAAACGCAGCGCGGGTCTTCGCCCGTTGCCATCGCTTCTTTGGGTTCCGAATTCGGCGTTCCCGTGGAGATATCGAATGACTGCAGCATGATCTGGCTTTGGTAGAAATCCTGGCCGACTCCCCACTCCGCAAAATCAACGATTTTGTGACGTCGAAAGGCGCAGATCAGTTCGCTGCCGGACGGAGCAAAGCTGTGGAAGAGGTCTGCTGTCTCGTCGGTTCGTACAAACTTGGAATAGATGGGTATGGCGCGCGCGATGAACATCCCGGTCCCCGGCAAGTGGAGAATTTCGCTCAATGGCTACGCCGGCACTTTGACAACGAAGCTACAGGCGTGCAAAGGAATCCGCCGTTGGCTGAGCCCGACGAAACCGCCGAGAATCCCTCGGTTGTCCGCGAACGGACCGCTCACGGCCATCTCCTAGAAACGCAGCGAATTTAATGCAAAGCCAAGCTCTAGGAAAGCCTGCGTTGGGCGCACCTGTACGTATCAGATACGTAGACCGATGCTAAAGAGCGACCTGGGCTGAGCGACTTCCCACAAAAGACCCGTCCCCCAGAATGGGACGGGCCTTTTATGATTGAAATTCGCGGAATGAAAACATCCGTGTTGCGAACTTTGTTGACACCTTCCAGCTGTTAAATGCTGATCTGTCGGGCTGTGTCAGCCCAGTCGAGCGTCGCAGTCGTCATATTGAAAAAGCGAAGGAACGTGTCGTAGACAAGACGTCGGACAGCCTTCCCTCGGGATGACTTAATGCCGGCGAGAGTCCGCTGATATTCTTCAAGATTTAATGGATCCTCCTCAAGTTTGTCCAATTCCTTGGTCAGGCGTTCAAAGGCACCTTCAAGCGATGTCATATTCAGCATGTTTCGCACCTTACCGCATGCAGCCGCGAAACTCAGCAAGAAAACACCACCGCCTGAAAGGATGTACTTATAGTTTGGATTGTCCGCATACTTTTCCATGATTTTTGGATGCAAATCGATCGTGATTTTCTTGAGTGTGGCCACAACATCCTTAATATCTCCAACGTCGAAAGAAGTCTGAATGTCCGTATACCCCTTCTCTCGCTCGAGGAGGCTTTCGGCTTCATCGGGTTTTTTGAGTTGCGGATTGAATTCAATGAACGCCCTCGTCGCCATGACCAGATCAGACGCCGAGAACTCATTCTTCGGTTTTTGCTTCCCCGTTATATTCTTATTGTCTTGAAAAATAGGGATTTTGGCATCATGTTCCAGGGCTTCCAGTAACGGGCGCTGCATGATCTCCAACTGGACCTCTAAACTCATCCGTCGCTGGCCAGTATTGAATGTAACTAAATAATGCAGCAATCCTTCCAAATCAATATTCCAAAAAACCTCGTAACGGGTTTTTCGCTTTAGAATTTCCTCCACAGCATCCTTGGGATCGCCAGATTTCTCGACGGCATCCTTTAGGTACTCCCAAGCCTCTCTCGTAATGCAGCGGTCCGCAATCAGCCTTTCCCTTTGCCAGACCACCAGGACCGAGATGCAATAGCAATATAATCGCTGCAACCCATCGATCACTGAATACTTGATGTCTTTCTCCTGCAGCGACTTAAGTCTCCCCCCCTGCCGTCCAATGCGGCCACTTTTGCCTCCGGCATAGCGGCCTTCACAATGAAATCACGAATCAATCGCAAGTAGATCTTATCGTTCAGATGGTCAAATGGTTGACGCTGGTAAAAATTGTCCACGATCGAAACACGCTGAATATTTGTGCCCAACTCTTCTTCGATATGCCCAATATATCCACCCGTCTTAACATCAGGCGTCTCAGGGGCAACTGGCTTTACCGCCCCGGGAATTCTGAGTAAACGTCCAAATCCAGCTGCATCCAAGGCTTCTGTCAAATGCTTGATCCGCTCCCTCAAAATTTCCTGACGTTCAACTTTTGTTGGTGCTTTGGTTTTTGCTTTTGCCTTCGTCTTTCTTCCCCGTACGGGAGTCTCCTTTTCAACATCGTTAACTGCCGGAAAGGCGGGTGCGTGTTCAAATACTTGATTCGTTACGATTGTTGCCATCTTCGTTTCTCCTCTTGAGTTTAAATTTGAATTTCACAAACGAAGAAGGGGTAGCCCTTTATAGAAGGCTGTGAGCATCTTAAGTACTTAGCAACTGACGAGTCAAGTATCAGTAATATTATTTTTGCCTAATATAGACAGCGCAAAAATCTAGCCCCCTGTAACTATGACCGGACAATCCTACAAAGAAGACAACCTCCAACCTTATCTTTCACACACCTTCGGATTCTTTTCGCAAGTGATTTAATTGAAGTTGAAGAACTTTGGCGAACTCAGGCAGTTGACCAGCCAAGACGCCGAATTAGAAATCCCTAATAAACAATTGGGCTTCGATGGCGATCCACGTGCACGCACAACCAGAATTGTGCCGGTTTGAAACTATCCGGGCTGTTCTGACTTGAAATGTAGCTTCAACCGGCTGCGAGATCTACATAGAAAGGCTGGAATCAGATGGTTAGAGCTACAGCAGGGCTACAGCAGGGCTACAGTTGCCTGTGAAAGCCGTCAGTGACCTCCTGAAGAATTGGAATCGACGGCGGAAGTATTAGCAAAACCACAAAACCTTTGCTGAATCGGCCAAAAACTATGTTCCAATCAAATCTCGCCAACATCGAGGTGCAGGAACCATCGTCACCTCTGGATTACCTTCTTACTTCTGGAGGCGACCTACGTCTGCGCGTCGACCCCGTCCGCATGCTCAATGGATACGGCTGCCAACCTTGGCCACGTCCGGAAGCCTTCACCTTTGCATCCTCGACGGCGACTTCTATCTCCGACCGGGCCTTCCTGGCCGCTGAGGAGGTACGGCGGCAACTCGTCGGGTCTAGTCGCAAGGGCCGACTCGAAAATGCATGTGACCATCATGCAGAACGCCTGCGGGAACAAATAAGGAAATTTCTTAATTTGGGCAACTCTGGGACCGAGATTATTTTCTCGCCCTCGGGGACAGATTCTCAGATCCATGCTCTGTACATCGCTCAAACGGTACTTGATGGTCCGTTCGTAACCATTATTGTAGGCGCAGAAGAGACTGGAAGCGGGACCGCGCACGCTATGATCGGATGTCATTTCAGTTCAGACACAGCACGAGGTAGCCAAGTCATTAAGGGAATGCGAATCCCAGGATTCGCCGAACCTTCTATCAAGATCGAGATACAGCTTCGGGATAAGAACGGCAGCTTGCGATCCAACGACGCCGTCAACCAAGAGGTTCTTAGTACCGTAGCACAAGAAGTCGCTTCGAGAAAACGCGTAATTCTGCACGTAATGGACACCTCAAAACTCGGGTCGCGCTGCCCAAGCCCTGAGTGCCTGCGTCAAATCCGGTCAACGTGGGGGCAGTCGGTTCAAGTCGTGGTGGATGCTTGCCAAATGCGACTGTCACGTCAGAGGCTTCAATACTATTTGGCACAGAACTTTTTGGTCTTCATTACAGGTTCAAAGTTCTTAACAGGGCCGCCCCTTAGCGGAGCACTTCTTGTACCTGCCGCAACATCAGCATTAATGAAGCAAAGGCACAAGGTTCCGGAGGGACTGGAATTCTATACTAATCAGACTGACTGGCCTATCGATTGGCACGGGATTCGCTCCAAGCTGCCAACCCATCCGAATGTCGGGCAGCTACTAAGATGGGTTGCCGCAGTCGAGGAACTAAGAGCCTATTTCAGTGTTCCCGCATTCTATCGATTCATGGCGCTCCGGGAATTTTCCCGCGTGGTCCCGAACATGATCGCCAAAAGACCGAACCTTCAAATGGTTCCTTCATTTGAAAAACCAGTCGCTGATGGCATTGATGATGAAGAGATGTCTGCAAGAACGATTTTCCCGTTCTTCATCAAGAACCGGGGACAATCACTGTCCGTCGAGGCCTGCTCCCGGCTCTATCGTGCGCTGAATATCGATGTTTCGAATTTACTTCCACGCTCCGCGTCTCCCTACCAGCGTCAACTGGCTTTGCGTTTGTGCCATATTGGCCAGCCCGTTGCGGTTTTGAATCCATCGCAAGGTTTCGCTGGAACTTTGCGCATCAGCGCTGGAGCTCGCGTTGTGTCTGAAACGTGGCACCCTGCGGAAACAAATGCATCGCTCCAGGGACTTACCCAAGAATTTGCCCAGGTAAGCACAATCTTGGACAAGATTGATTTACTCGTTGAGAATATCGATGCCCTGGAAGATTTGGACAAAATAGAAAATCGAACTTCAACTTGCGAAGCTGCTTCCAGTCGTCTTGTTTCCAGATGGACGGCCATGGATAATATCCAACACTCTCCGGTACAGTCAGGCAGGGGAAATGGATAGTCACGACTCATTCAATCCACTGGCTTTACCTATTTGTGTCGCTCAACTCTTCAAGAAATCCTTTGATGGTTATGACCTAAGACCCTTGCGGTCACAAATTATTGCGCGCACTCAAACTAACCGTTTTGATGCCGCAGGTTTGATGGACCTCTGCGTGATTGAACAGTTGCTTGGTAACCAGGCTTCGGGCCTCAGATACCAGGCCGAAGCACTCCACCTTCAACGCCTCTATCGGTCGTCCTGGCCGACTTCGTCACAGCCATTTCATGTGCTTGCGTTCATGGCCCCAGGCGATATTGGTACTAATACTCCAATCGAATTCCTTTTGGAGCGTTCCGATGTTGTACTCCACATGTTTTATGTCATTCCCGGTCAATCTGTCTCACCGCCGATCCCCGATCACGACGTCGCAATTGTAACTGCCTGCGAATCGGACTCAAATCGACAGGTATTGATGGAGATAGAATCGCTGATATCCGCGTGGCCGCGTCCAGTCTTAAATCATCCCCGCGGAATTTCCAAACTATCGCGCGAAAAAATGTATTCGTTCTTGCAAACGATTCATGGGACCGTGATGCCTGCAACACTCCGAATCGACCGCGCTATGCTTGAACAGGTTGGAAATGGTCTGACATCTATTGAACAAATCTTTGGTGAGGAAACGTTCCCGCTAATCGCACGGCCGATCGATTCTCATGCCGGCAAATCATTAGCAAAACTAGACACACCATCATCGATTGGCCCTTACCTGGCCAATCAGAAGGATTCGGAATTCTTCATTTCCCGCTTCATTGACTATCGGAGTCCTGATGGATTGTTTCGAAAGTACCGAATTATTTGGGTAGACGGACGTCCTTATCCATGCCATATGGCGATCGCTGATGGTTGGAAGGTCTGGTATTACAACGCTGGTATGGCGGAAAGCCCAGCCAAGCGAGAAGAGGAAGCGCATTTCATGGATAAGTTTGATACCGACTTCGCGCGCCGACATAGATCTGCCCTGGAGGCAATTGCTGAGCAATTTGGACTCGAATATTTCGGGATCGATTGCGCGGAAACTCCGGACGGGAGATTGCTCGTGTTTGAAGGTGACAATACTTTGGTAGTGCACGACATGGATCCTCCGGATCTATATCCCTATAAGACCCACCATATGCAGAAATTATTTGCGGCCTTTCGAGATATGCTGAAATGCAAAAGCCTGATATCTTCGGCCGGCGTATGAAAGAAAACCTCTACATTCTGGAAGATTTCGGTCAAGGTTTGACCAACCTTTTGAATGAGCCAACTCTTGATCCGGCCGATTGGGCGGGCTCACGAGCACTAGGCCATCGAATGCTCGACGACATGTTTGATTTTTTGCATGACATTCGCCAACGACCCGTTTGGAAGCCCATGCCCCCTGAAGTCCGGGCACAATTCCGTGGTGTCTTACCCACGGGGCCTACAGAGACAGCCAATGTTTATGAGGACTTCAAGCAATTCATACTTCCATTTTCCCTTGGCAACGTACACCCCGGATTCATGGGATGGGTGCATGGTGGCGGCTCGGTAGTTGGGATGCTCGCCGAGATGCTGGCCGCAGGCCTGAACTCAAATCTTGGTGGGCGGGATCATAGTGCAATTGAGGTGGAACGGCAGATTACCGAATGGATGCGACAGCTATTTCGATTTCCCGAAGGCGCATCCGGCTTGTTTGTCACAGGTTCGTCGGTTGCGAATTTTATCGCGCTGCTGATTGCACGAAATTCAGCCAAAGGGCGTGGCCTGAAACCAAGGGGTGCCGTTCCCTCCGACAAATGTTTGGTGGCTTACACGTCAAGTGCGGCACACTGCTGCATCGCTAAAGGAATGGATATGTCCGGCCTCGGATCGGCAGCGTTACGATGCATCCCGGTCGATGCACAACACCGCGTCCGAATACCCGAGTTGCGACGGGCGATCGATATGGACAGAAGAGCGGGCTTAGAACCGTTTCTCATTGTGGGGACTGCGGGAACGGTTGACATTGGCGCAATTGATGATCTCGACGGACTAAGCGACCTGGCATCCCACGAGAATATGTGGTTCCATGTGGACGGAGCGTTAGGCGCATTGGCTATTCTCGCCCCAGATCTTGCGCCACGACTCAAAGGAATCGAGCGGGCAGACTCCATTGCTTTCGACTTTCATAAATGGGCTCAAGTGCCCTACGACGCCGGATTCGTGCTGGTGCGTGACGGTAAGCTACATTTGGAAACGTTCTCCTCACCGGCTGCTTATTTGCGGAGGGAGACGCGAGGAGTTGCGGCAGGGGCTACATGGCCAAGTGATCTTGGCCCCGACCTGTCGCGAGGCTTTCGAGCGCTCAAGACCTGGTTCACACTCAAAGTTTACGGCACAGAGCAATTGGGGGCTGTAATCTCCCGGACCTGCACCCTCGCTCGATATCTCCAGCGCCTCGTGGAGCAAGCCCCACAGCTCGAACTTGCCGCACCCGCACAGCTCAATATCGTCTGTTTTCGTTTTCGCTGTGACAACAGTGACGCCGTAAATGCCAGGATTGTTGCCGACCTTCATGAATCCGGGATCGCGGTCCCATCTACAACAATGATTGACGGCCGCATCGCCATTCGAGCAGCGATTGTCAATCACCGCACCCAATCCCGCGACCTCGATGCTTTAGTTGCTGCGGTCGTTAGATTCGGCGAGAAAACATTTATTTCAAAATGATAGTCATAGTGCCGACGGCCTCGTTCTAGTGAGTATTTCCTACCGCAACATTGCGACAAGACAAAAAAGCAGGTCTGGATTCAGGGCATCAGCGAGTGCCATATAAGATTTTCCCAAATGACGGACTAGAATCAATTGCTACAATGTGACGTAAGGGCAATTATGACTTTGCGTATCACACGCCAAGGATCAATTGCGCCAATCCATTGTTGCCCGATGCTTTGGAGACGATGAGATCGATACCCCCCATTCTAACCTGCAACCGCCACTTGGTCATGGTCTCGGATAACGCTGTCATCGCATTAAGCTGTCGCGAGTCTTTGCAAACCGACGTAGCCAAGTATAAATTAACAGTTGGTTGTGAAGTCGGGAACGGAAATTCCGCCATACGCGTCTAGTTCTTCGTGGTGCGGTTCGACCCATGCATATTTCAGTACCCTTTATTCGCCGGCCTGTTGCGACTTCGCTGCTGACCGCTGCCATTCTATTGGCGGGCGGGGTAGCCTATCGTTTCTTGCCGGTGGCCCCTCTACCTCAGGTTGATTTCCCGACGATCCAAATCCACGGGAGCTTGCCGGGAGCCAGCCCGGAAACCCTGGCGTCCGCTGTGGCAACGCCCCTGGAGCGGCAATTCGGACGAATCGCCGGCGTAACCGAAATGACGTCGAGCAGCCAGCTCGGCACTACGAATATTACCCTACAGTTCGATCTGAATCGGAACATAGACGCTGCCTCGCGGGATGTCCAGGCCGCAATCAACGCCGCCGCCGGACAATTGCCTTCCGACATGCCGAGTCTGCCCACATTTAAGAAGGCCGATCCGAGCGATACCCCCATCATTGTTCTATCTTTGCTCTCGGATACCGTTCCCCTTGGGCCTATCTACGATGTCGCGGATTCGATCATCGCGCAGAAGCTTTCCCAGATTTCCGGTGTGGGCCAGATAAACATCGGCGGTTCGTCGCAACCGGCCGTTCGCATTGACCTGAATCCAATGGCGCTGGCCCATTATGGAATTGGATTGGAGGACGTCCGCCACATTTTGCAGACGGCGAATGCAAACTCTCCCAAAGGATCGCTTTCCGACCAGAATCATCGCTGGGTCATTTCGGCCTCGGACCAGTTGCTCGACGCCAGACTGTACCGGTCTCTGATCGTAGCGTATCGGAACGGAGCTCCTGTCCGGTTAAGCGACGTGGGAGAGGCCAGCGACGGGTTGCTCGATGTCCGGAATACCGGATTCATTTCCGGGAAGCCCGCTGTCTTCATGGGCATCATTCGGCAACCCGGCGCCAACATCATCGCTACGGCGGAGCGCGTTTACGCTCTTCTGCCGGAACTGCGAGCATCGATTCCACCTTCCATCAAGGTGGATGTCGTCGGCGACAGAACCGTCACGGTCCGTTCTTCGGTGAAGGAGATTCAGTTCACTCTTCTTTTGACCGTGATGCTGGTGGTGATGGTGATCTTCATTTTTTTGCGAAGCGTTTGGGCGACCGTCATTCCAAGTATCGCCGTGCCGCTCTCGTTAGTCGGCACATTTGGCGTGATGTACCTGCTGGGGTACAGCATCGACAATCTTTCCCTTCTCGCGCTGGCGATTTCGACAGGATTCGTCGTGGACGACGCCATCGTCGTCATTGAGAATATTGCGCGATATCTGGAAACCGGTCTTTCGCCGATCGACGCGGCGATCGAAGGCACACGGGAAATCGGTTTCACCGTGCTGTCGATGAGCACTTCGCTGGTGGCCGTGTTCATTCCCATTTTAATGATGGGAGGGCTGATTGGCCGCTTGTTTCGGGAATTTGCGGTGACCTTGAGTACGGCGATTGCCGTTTCTTTGTGCGTTTCCCTGACCACGACTCCGATGATGTGCGCCCGATTTCTGAAACCGCAATCGGAGCAAAAACACGGCAGGCTATATCGTGCGACGGATCGAGCCTTCCAGCGGATTCTCAACCTGTATGCATCCGGATTGCGTTGGGTGCTGCGTCACCAGCCGTTGATGCTTTTTGTCACTGGCGCCACATTCTGCCTGAGTGTCTATTTATATGTCGTGATTCCGAAAGGCTTCGTCCCCCAGCAGGACACTGGGCGGTTGACGGGAACCATCATTGGCGCAGAGGACATGTCGTTCCTAACGATGCAGGAGAAGATGAAGCAATTTCTACAAATCCTGGGGAACGACCCGGCAATGAAATCTTCTCTGGTCTTCAATGGCGGCGGAGCGGAGAACACCGCCAATGTCAGGATCGAGTTGATCCCACTGGAGGAGCGCAAGGCCGACACGGATCAGATTATCGCGCGTCTGAGGCCGAAACTTGCGAAGGTTCCGGGAGCCACATTGTTTCTGCAGGCCGTTCAGGATGTCCGAATCGGCGCGCGGACGGCCAGTTCCCAGTATCAATACACGCTAGAAGGCGAAAGTGTGAAAGAACTCGAGGAGTGGTCGCCGCAAGTGATTGGCGTGCTGCGGCAGGTGCCGGGCTTGCGCGATATTTCCACCGACCAACAGGATCGCGGACTGGAAGCCACCCTGGTCGTGGACCGCGACACAGCATCGCGATTGGGAATTCGGCAGCAGGCAATCGATGACACCCTTTATGACGCCTTTGGACAACGCCAAGTATCGACGCTCTATACACAGCTGAACCAATATCACGTGGTGATGGAAATCGATCCGCGATTCCAGCAGAGTACGGACGCGATCCAGAGGATTTATGTGCGCTCAGCGACTGGCGCACAGGTACCGTTGAGCGCGTTCACGCATTTCGAACGGAAAACTTCAGCATTGCAAGTGAATCACCAGGGCCAATTCCCGGCCGTTACGATCTCGTTCAATCTGGCTCAAGGCTATCCTCTGGGCGACGCCGTAAAGCAAATTGAAGGCGGCATGTTGCGAATCCGATTGCCTGCAAGCATTCATCCTAGCTTTCAGGGCACCGCGCAGGCTTTTCAGGCATCTTTGGCGACCGAGCCGTGGTTGATTCTGGCGGCGGTCGTGACGGTGTACCTCGTGCTGGGAATGTTGTACGAGAGTTTCATACACCCATTGACGATCCTTTCCACACTGCCTTCGGCCGGGGTGGGAGCTCTGCTTGCGTTGCTGCTGTTCCACACGGAATTGAGCATCATTGCCTTGGTCGGAATCATTTTGTTGATTGGAATAGTGAAAAAGAACGCGATCCTCATGATCGATTTTGCCGTGCAAGCCGAGCGCAAAGAAGGAAAGAATCCACTGGAGGCGATCTATCAATCTTGCTTAATGCGATTCCGGCCGATCATGATGACCACCATGTGCGCGCTGCTCGGCGCGGTGCCGCTGGCGGTGGGTGGCGGGATTGGCTCGGCATTGCGGCACCCGCTTGGGATCAGCATTATCGGAGGGCTGATCGTGAGCCAAATGCTAACTCTCTTTACGACTCCTGTCGTGTACCTTTATATGGACCGGTTACGACTGCGACTCGCGCGACGCAAGCGCTTGGTCACACCTGCACTAGCCCCACCAATTCCTCCCGACGGACATGTGCCAACCCCGTAGAAGCAGCAGTTTTACGCTCAAAGAGCACGAAACGACACCGAGTGACCGTGTTTGACATCGAGAGGCAGTGTTCTTAAGTGACTGATTCACATTCGGCATACTTTGCGTGTAACTGCCTATAACTGACAGAGTGGTTTTCGTATTGGGTAAATTCCTAGGAGCTTACTTTGGTTGGACCTGGGAACCAGCAGCGGAAAATCCTATGCGTAACCGATTGCCGGTGGGAGTCGATTCATAG
>CAZUNI010000007.1:0-110544 GCA_964622265.1 uncultured Acidobacteriaceae bacterium
ACGCCGATCCTCGTACGCAATTGAATCTGTTCCACTTATAATGGGACAGTATTGACTGAATGTCAGTAATAAATCGCTGGCCTGAGAAGACTTTGCCTTTATCCGTTATTGTTTGGATCAAGGTTCTCGATGTGGACATAGGGGAGGCTCCAGTGCAAACAGTCGTTACAGGTTCATTCTATACGGGAGACGAATCGAATGAGGATAAATTACAAGTATGCCCTCATTGCCACGTCAAACTGACTCCAAAAGAAGTGACCACGATGCTACACGGAACAGGCTTCAAACGCTACGCTTGGGTCGAAGCGCCAAACGGAGAAAGAGCACTGTTGGAAGTAGGGCAAATTTATCCGTCTTTAGCCTAAATTCCGAAATTGAATTGCACTGTTTTGCCCGAACTCGGTTAAGTTTCAGTTGGTTGAAAGAAACTCCGAGGAGGACAAAACAGTGCAATTCAATTTCGGAATTTAGGCTAATATGATAACTGGTTGCGGGGGTTGGATTTGAACCAACGACCTTCAGGTTATGAGAGATGCGGTCAAAAACTACATCTCGTTTGTCTGGCGTCGCTTCCGAAGGTACCCGAACCTCTTTCGTGATTTTACTTTCACCCAATCCTAAACCCCAATTGACTCGCCAGGTTCCTAACTGATTCTGGGCGGCTTCACAATATCGCGCTTGAGGCAGTGGGGATCGAAACTACGTAGGAAGGGAATTTTCAGGGAGTTACAAGGAATGCCCAGGAATACAAAGTTATGAAAAGAAAGGGCGAGATATTTACTTGTTCCCTGATTGTTCCTTCGTTTTTTCGGATCAGCTCAATAGGATCGAGCCTCGGCGATGAGAGTTGGAAAACTACAGACAGATCACGCGGTACGGATGGCAAGCCGAGCTGAGAATAGAATAACTGAGCCAGTGTGAGGTTCCCATCTCGGCTGCGAGTGTCCGCAGCGAACTCCTGAACGATTCCGGCGTGTGCTTCCACTCCATGAGTCTTGCTCGAATCTCTGCCGCGCGAGATTCACTAGTGGGCTTGCGCCCTCGCTTATGGCGGGTAGCATTAACGGGCTTGGACGATCCATTCATTGAACTTTGCCCTCTGGCTCACAGTCCGGTTTACGATTTCGCATTACAGGCGATTTGCCGAAGCAAACCGTTCGTCTTGCCCGTCACCCTGAATGAACTGACTTTCGACGACAGGCGGTGCGTTGTGACGCGGCACCCGGCCATCCGTCGAACAATCGCCGTCGAACTTTCTTCCGCAATGTGGGCATCGGCCGTTTCTCGCCTTCCGCCGTTTCTCTTGCATCCTCTCCCGTTTGTCTGCTCGGCGGCATTCTTGGCTGCAAAAATTGCGGTCGTATATCGGCCGCCCGTCGTCTGCGACGAGCAACTTGCCACACCCTGCCCGGATACAAACCCTCCCTCGCGGCATGGTTCGCGCGGGCATCGCCGGGGAAGTGTGTTCAAGGGTCGATGGTGTCATCGGCAGTGGGGAATCATGCATCCTTGCCTCCCGTATAGCGCGCGTCCAACTCCCGAATCCGACTGAATTGGCGCGTCCCGCCGCGTCCAAAACTGGGCGGAAAACTCTTGGAAGAATTGATAGGGCTTTGGAACATCGTTGGAACAAAACCCTCAGTTTAAGGGGCGATTTTCAGCAACTTCCAGGCAGAAAGGCAATCGAATCATCAGGAGTTATGGAGCGGGCGATGGGAATCGAACCCACGTCCGAAGCTTGGGAAGCTGAGGATTTAATCTAAAAAATGCAGGAATTGGCGGCTTTTTGCATGCTTTGAAATCTTCAGTTGGAAATAATGGAAACAGAAATCGCCAGATTCTCTCACGAGAGTCTGGCGATTATTTTTTCAAAACGCTGGGCCATCACTCGGTCAAGCATCGCGCAGTTGGTCCATCATGCCACTGGCGTTGAGTATTCGCCAAATGTGTTCTGTATGGAACAGATATCAAACCACAGATTGGAATACCTTTCGTCAATGTTACGGTCAGATAGACGATACTCGCTAATGGAGAATCAGTTCATGAGTCACATGGCGATCTGTACCAGAAAAGAATGCGCCTTTATTTGGGAATCGAGTGACCTAGGTGATTTGCCTCCTTTCTTTTGTCCGCTCTGCCGTAGCCAGACACTTAATGAATGCAAGGCCTGCGGATACCCAATCTTGCTTGTGTGTTCGTCGTGTCAATGTTCCCATTGTTACGCGCCACTAAGGCAAAGGGAACTTGGTCCAAAACGTCAGAATATCAACCCGACCATCCACAAGACTGCATAACAGAACGCGATCAACGTGCCTTGTCCCGCTAAAGAAGAGGATGAAGTCCGCGAGTCTGTTTCCAATTCGATGGAAATGGAAATAATGGAAACAGCCGCAGCCGCGTAAGTGGTTGAAAAGATGGAGCGGGCGATGGGAATCGAACCCACGTCCGAAGCTTGGGAAGCTTCTATACTGCCATTGTACGACGCCCGCTCTGGACCTTACGCTAGCAAACCAGCGTGTTTCTTGCAAGAATTCTTCGGTTCCATTTTTCATGCTAGAGTGTCGCGGTGCGAGTGGAGGACAGTTTGGCCTACCGGGATTTGCGTGAATTCATTGCGAAACTGGAAAAAGAGGGCGAGCTACGGCGGATCACAGCCGAAGTCGATCCCATTCTGGAAATTACGGAGATCACCGATCGCGTGACGCGTGTTGGAGGCCCCGCGCTGCTTTTCGAGCGCCCCAAAGGTTCGCGCGTGCCGCTGCTGATTAACATGCTCGGTAGCGAGCGCCGCATGAATCTTGCGCTGGATGTTTCCAACGTCGATGAAGTCGCGGCGCGTATTCGCGGATTTCTCGACATGCAATCCCCGCAGGGACTGCTCGATAAAATTAAAATGTTGCCGAAGCTGGCCGAACTGGGCTCTTTCTTCCCGAAGACCGTCAAGAGCGGACCCTGCAAGGAAGTGATCCAGCGCGACGGGTTTTCTCTTTTTGATTTTCCAATCCTGCAGTGCTGGCCGAAAGATGCGGGACGATTTATCACCTGGCCGCTGGTAATTACGCGCAATCCGGAAACAGGGAAGCGCAATGTTGGCGTGTATCGCATGCAGGTTTATGATGAACGCACCACGGGCATGCATTGGCAGACGCAGAAACATGGCGCCGAACATTTCCGCCGCGCGCGTGCAGATCGTCCCAATGGGCGCATCGACGTTGCCGTTGCGATCGGGTCGGATCCGATGACGTGCCTTTCAGGAATTCTGCCCATCCCTCCCGATCTCGATGAAATGATGTTTGCCGGATTTCTGCGCCGGGAACCCGTGGAAATGGTTCCCTGCGAAACTTCCGACCTGGAGGTTCCCGCCAACGCCGAAATCGTGCTGGAAGGTTACGTGGACCTGGCAGAAATGCGCACGGAAGGGCCGTTCGGAGACCACACCGGCTTCTATTCACTCGAAGGCGAATTCCCGATATTTCATGTGACATGCATAACGCACCGCCGCGACCCGATTTATCTGACCACCGTCGTCGGGCCTCCGCCGCAGGAAGACTTCTTCATGGGACACGCCGTGGAACGGGTATTTCTCCCCGTCATGAAGATGCAGTATCCGGAAATTGTGGATGTAGCCATGCCAGCCGAAGGCGTTTTTCATAACCTGATGATCGTCTCCATACGCAAGTCCTATCCCGGCCATGCGCGGAAAATCATGCATGCGATATGGTCCTTGGGACAGGCGATGTTCACCAAAGTGGTTGTCGTCGTGGACCACGATGTAAACGTGCAGAATTTCAGCGAGGTTGTTTGGAAATCCCTCTGTGCAATCGACCCAAAACGCGATGTGGAATTTGTCATGGGTCCGGCCGATACGCTGGACCATGCATCCAGCATTCAGGATTACGGCTCTAAAATGGGAATTGACGCGACGCGCAAGTGGGAGAGTGAAGGGTTCCGTCGTCCGTGGCCGGACGAAATTGTGATGGACGCGAAAATCAAGTCTCGCATTGACAACATTTGGAACACTCTGGGGCTCAAATAATAGATAAAATGGGCAGGGAAGTGTACGCATAGGGCACACTATTAGTAGTGGTCCTAGTATTCATGTAACTCTATATATAGTTGTTTTCTACTTTTTCCTGTTCCCGCGGTCAGTCTCCTAACCCGTATTCTTCACAACAACATATGAATCCGTTTGCTTGACACTCCCTGCTTCGGATGTAAAAGTTGCGTGCAGGCGATGTCTCCCTCGCGGCAATTCGCTGAGGGATTTCGCGCCGAAAGGTCGGCCTTGGAGCCGGACAATCCGAGACAAAAGCAGGGAATGGCGGGAGTTCTAACACCTGCTCGACTCGGTCGCAGGCTAATTTGGGAAATGCTTTAGGTTCTGCCGGTTAGGCTTGACCCGGCTTGCACAAGCGGTGGGCGACGGGATTCCCCGAGGGGTTTTAAACATGTTTGGTGGCGGAAAACAAAGGGCTGTCGTTGGGTTGGACATCGGCTCCAGCTCCATAAAGGCAGTTGAGTTGAAGGGCACCAAACAGGGGTACGAGCTGGTGAGCTACGGATTGGAAACACTGGCTCAAGACACAGTGGTGGACGGCGCCATTATGGACGCCCCGCTTGTTGCAGGAGCAATTAGCAACATTTTCGAGCGGCAGAAGATCAAGACGAAAAATGTGGCCACCGCGGTTTCGGGCCATTCGGTCATCGTCAAGAGAGTCACCCTTCCGATGATGACGCAGGAAGAGTTGTACGACCGTATGCAGTCTGAAGCCAGCCAGCACATCCCGTTTGACATTGCTGACGTAAACCTCGACCACCAGCTTCTTGAGTCCACAGACTCTCAAATGGATGTTCTGCTGGTGGCTGTGAAAAAAGACAAAATCCTTAATCATACGAACGTCTTGGCGCAGGCCGGCAAGAATTCCACCGTCGTAGATATCGACGCTTTTGCCCTGCAAAACGCCTTTGAATTGAATTACGATCCTGACCCCGGACAGACCATCGCTCTACTCAACATTGGCGCGAGCGTGATGAACATCAACATCGTTCGCGGCGGGATCCCTTTATTTACTCGTGACGTTTCTGTGGGCGGCAATCAGTACACCGACGCACTGCAAAAAGAACTCGACCTAAGCTATGAAGATGCGGAACGGCTGAAAAAAGGGGAGAGCATCGCCGGCGTGGCAGAAGAACATCGCGGAACTATTCTGCGATCTGTAACCGATATCCTGGTTCTTGAAATTCAGAAGACATTCGATTTTTTCCGCGCGACTGCCACTGGCGAAAGCATTCAGAAAATCGTCGTCGCCGGCGGAAGTTCCCGAGTGCCCGGACTTATGGACGTATTGCGAGAGGAATTTGCAGTTCCTGTTGAAGAAATGTATCCGTTCAGGAAAATTGTTATTGATCCCGCACGGCACAATGAGGAAGAAGTTAGAGAACTCGCCCCCCGCCTAGCGATTGCTGTTGGTCTGGCGCTCAGGAGTTTCGACGAACCATGATTCGCATTAACCTATTGGGCCGAACACGACCGAAGGCGGAACGTCAAGCGGTGCCGCTCGAAGCGACGCTGCAATTGGTATTTCTGGTGGCCGCCCTGGTGATGAGTTTGGGTCTTCTCTATATCCACTATGTGCAGATGGATAAGGAAGACAGACATTACGTCGCTGACATTCAGAAGCAGAAAGCTGAAAAAGCTCGTCTTGAACAACTTAAGCAGCAAGTTGACACGTTTGAGAAGCAAAAGACCGTCCTTCAACAAAGAATTTCAGTGATTGAAGAATTGCAACGAAATCGGACCGGTGGGCAAGAACTCCTGGATGCTATCGCAAGCACGGTGAGCCGCACGGATACCCTGTGGTTGACTTCTGTAGACCGCAAAGGCAACGCATTGACCATTACCGGTTCAGCTGGATCGATCAATGCGGTTGCCAATTACATTACACAACTGAAGCGCTCTGGCTATTTTCAGCAGGTGGAAATTAAGGAATCGCACCAGGATGCCTCAAATAAGGCCATACAGATGTTTGTTTTCAGCTTGACGGCTCAATTTAGCCTGCCAAGCACACCCGATACGTCCAATTCCGGTCCCAAAACAACCGCTGCAGGTGCCCCCACAGGGTCGCCGAGTCGTCCGGCGGGGAAAATCTAGGGGTAGTGATGGCAATTTCGTTTCGAGAGTATCCATGGTATCTGCAGGCGCTGGTTTTTTTTGCGCTTGCGTTACTTATTATCGGTGCCGGTGAATATGTGCCAGTGTCTCCCGTCGCATCCATGCGAAACAACCTCGAGCAGCATCACACCCAGGATACGGACCTGATCCAGCAAGTTTCCCAATTGCAAGTTTACGAGCGGCGCAATGCCGAATTCAAGCTGGAGATGGCCGCTCTCGAAAAGCAATTGGATACCCTGAAAACCATTGTTCCTGAAGAGAAGGAGTTGGACGAATTCATGCGGTTGCTACAAGGTGCGGCATCTGCTTCCGGTGTCCAAATCCGTCGCTTAGCCGCCGAAGCGGTCGTGGCAAAGGAATATCATTATGAATTGCCGTTTACGATCGAAGTGGATGGTCCCTATTTCAACATCGAGGATTTCTTTTCGAGGCTGAGTCGGTTGTCCCGAATTATTAATGTGGGAGATCTGACCTTTAGCGGAGTCGCGGATTCAAAATCTGCTGCATTTCCCTTGCGGCCGGGCACCACGGTTACAGGAAAGTGCTTGATCACAACTTTCTTCAGCAAGCCGCCGGACACAACATCTGCCCCGGCAGTAAAGAATCAACCCGCCAAACATTAGGCGGAATTGAGCTAACTGACTATGCGATTTACCAGGTCATTGAAAATTCTACCACTGCTGACGATTCTATGGACGTCCGCAGCAGCGCAGGATCATCCAAACGTGCAGCCGTCGAAGGTGCGCGACCAATTAAGCCAGGCACCTCCGGCGTCGGCACCGCAAAAGCCCACATCGAAGGCTGCCTCTACAGCGGTACACTCTTCATCTGCACCGAAGCAATCTAAACCCGCCGCAAAGACGCTGGCTAAACCTCCGGCGAAGATGGCGCAGAATAACCCTGCAAAGAAACCCGTCGAAATACCGGCTCAGGAAAAGGCTCCAGCGACACACCGCGATCCTTTCGAAGCGCTTCTGAACAAGCCCGCAGCAGGGGGCGGAACCCCACAAAGTCTGCCACCAGGAAAGGCGGGGCTGGTCGTCGGATCTTTGCAAATTGACGGAATTGTAGGTGGTGCACACGGCATGATCGCAATCGTATCGAACCCACAACGGCGGGTTTATTTCCTGCGAGAAGGCGACAAGCTCTATGACGGCTCCGTACAGCACATTACCCTCGAAGCCGTATCGTTCCAAGAGGTTGGCACAGATGCTTTTGGCAAATCCCTTGATCGCCAAGTGACAAAGAGACTTTATTCAAGTCCAGGAGAACAGCAATGAAGACGAAATGGCCAGCCTTCCGGTTCGGCTGCCTGCTGCTGGCGGGTGCAGCAATAACTGCAATGCCGGCGAGTGCCCAACTCGCTCAAGATGCAATTAAGAGCACGGCAGGTCCATCCTCCCCGTCGATCTCGGACGTCAGAGTTGCACGGACAGGGCAGCAAACGACTGTTAACATTACCGGGACCGGAGACCTTCACTACCAAGCTTCTCGGCTGGACAATCCTGCCCGTCTTGTTCTGGACTTTGCCAATACGCGATTGTCGGTCTCTAAATTTTCAGTTCCGAGCGAATACAGTCCAGTTCGCGACGTACGCATGGGGCAATCTAAGACAGATCAATCGCGCATTGTGATTGATCTTTCAAAACCCTTTCCTTTCACTTTGCAATCAAATGGAGCCGAGGTCATTGTTTCTTTCACGTCGCCTTATGAGTCAGTCCTTCCAGCGACGCTTCCACATAGTTCGAAACCTGCAAGGCAAAAATCAGTGTCCGCACGTGTTCCAGAAATGCCGCTTCCAGCATGGCTAACAGGCACAGAATTGGGATTTGCGCGGCCTGCCGCTTTACCCGCGGTTCCTGAACCTCAAAATCCTTCAGCCACGTCCCAGCAGACCGCAACGGCCCTTTCATCGGATAAGAAATACACGGGAGATCCAATTTCTGTGAACCTGAAGGACGTGGACCTGAAGGATTTCTTCAGACTTATTCATGAAATCAGCGGGTTGAATGTTGTTCTAGACCCTTCGGTCCATGGGACAGTGACCCTGGTTCTGGATGAAGTACCCTGGGATCAAGGGTTGGACATCGTATTGCGCAACAACGGGCTTACGAAAGAAATTGATGGCAACGTACTACGAATCGCCACCCAAGAGACGTTAAAACGTGAAGCTGACCAGCGGCGCGATCTTCTTAAAGCTCAAACCGATTCAATTGAAACTGTGACCGTCACGCGGGTCCTCAGCTATGCGAAGGCGGACGCCATGGTGCTTACGCTGAGAAAATTCCTTTCTGCGCGTGGCGACATCTATTCTGACACACGCTCGAACACCCTCATCGTTAGAGATATTCCTACGTCTATACCAAAGATCGAGGATTTGATCCGCCAACTGGACCGGAAATCGCAGCAGGTGGAAATTGATGCTCGAGTCGTGCAAGCTTCGCGCTCGTTTGCGCGCGATATCGGGACCCAATTCGGGTTTTCCACTCCTACGGGCGCGACAGGCAATACTGCGATCGGAGGTTTGGTGGGAAATTCCACATTCCTGAGCCCTGTCATCCACAATGCCACTGGAGCCTTGCCGTTTGCCACATCTACTGGTACCGCAAGCCAAATTCCACTTAATACAAACTTGGGTGCGAATGCCCCGACCAGCGGCTTGACCATTTCCACTCAGGGTCACAACTACGCTGTCGATTTTGTCCTGAGTATGATGGAAAGCAGGGGCGTAGGTAAAATATTGTCGGAACCTAAGGGCGTGACCCAAAATAACGAGAAGCTGACGGTCAAACAAGGTACCAAAGTTCCGATTCAGACCACTGTCAATAACACCGTGTCCGTCCAGTATGTGGATGCTCTCCTAAAACTGGAAGTGACTCCTCAGATCACAGCCGAGGGTACCGTATTTCTGGATGTAACAGTCGAAAATACGCAGATCGATCAAGGTATTCCTCTAATTCAGGGTACTCCCGCGCTTAGCACTCAGTCTACCGAAACCAAGGTGCTGATCAACGACGGCGGCACAGTGGTGATCGGCGGTGTTGTCATTACGAACCAGACGACAAGCGTTGGACAGGTTCCTCTTTTGGGTAGCATGCCGCTGATTGGCAACCTGTTTAAACACACTACGGTGAACGTATCGTCTTCAGAGTTGCTCTTCTTTGTGACCCCCCGAATTCTACCGGGCTGATTTCGGTCTGGCGGGGTACAATACGAAACGATGAGGGAGGAGACAGAGGTCTTCTCCCTTCTTTTTATGGAAACTGCGATTGTATGGAAACGACGATCTCCAACCGATTGAAGCGTGTTCGCCAGGCTCTCGATACCGCGGGAGTCAACATGCTGATCGAAACTCACCCCCCCAACATTTATTACCTGAGCGGTTTTACAGGAGACGCCGGGATTTTGCTGGTGGAGCCGACATCGATATCGCTGTTTACCGACGGCAGGTTCACCATTCAGGCAAAGGAAGAAGCCAAAGGTATTCGAACGCACCTCCAGAAAGGCTCGTTGCTGGCTGCCATCGGGGATTATCTGCGCCGGAAGAATCGGCTGAAGGTCGCGGTCGAACCGGCGAGGCTCAGCCTGGCAGGCTGGAACATTCTCAAAAAGGCTGGCGGCAAGGGTGTCCGATGGGCGGCGATCGATGGTCTGGTGGACCAACTGCGCGCAGTCAAGGACCCATCGGAAATCGATCGAATACGGGATGCAGCGCGACTGATTTCCGAGGTGATGGAGGAAATCATTCGGTTGATTCGGCCGGGCGTCACCGAACAGGACCTTGCAGCGGAGGTGGGTTACCGGATGCGCCGAAAAGGAGCTTCGGGGGAGTCATTCGAAGCGATCGTGGCGGCGGGGCCTCGTTCGGCGCTGCCTCATGCGCGGCCTACCGAGCGCAAAATCGGGAGAAATGAATTGGTCGTCCTCGACATGGGTGCTATATTGCGGCGGTATTGCAGCGACTTAACGCGCACAGTTTACGTGGGGCGGGCACCGTCACGCGTTCGCGGATGGTATCAGGCCGTGCTGGAAGCGCAGGCTGCAGCAAGGGCTGCGGTAAAGCCCGGTGTAACGACGGGAGCGGTGGACGCGGCGGCCAGAAACGTATTGCAGCGCAAGGGTTTAGGTAAGTATTTCGTCCATAGTACGGGCCATGGCATCGGTTTGGAAATTCATGAGGACCCAAGGCTGGCCAGAGGCCAAAAGGGGCTCCTGCAGGCTGGAAATGTCATTACCCTGGAACCTGGCGTGTACGTTGAAGGCGTGGGGGGGATCCGCATCGAGGACGACATTCTGGTAACCGCTCGAGGCTCGGAAGTACTTACGACTGCCCCGCGGGAACTTCTGGAACTGTAGGCATTTATGAAGGGTTCGAAAAAACAACCTCCGATTTCAGACATATCCGTACCCGGCGTCGACCTGGGCCAGTTGGAGCGGCTTCTTTCCTTTATGACCGATCATGGTCTGGAGGAGTTCGAATACGCCCATGGCGATCTCCGCATTCGGTTGAAAAAAGCCCCCGCGCCTCATGGTGCACCTCCGAATTGGGCGTTGCCTGCTGCCGCTGAGAATGTTCATCAAATAATTCCTGCGCACGTCGCGCCCGCACCGGTGGCGGCTCCCCCTGCGCCTGCTGTTCAGACTCCTGCAACCCCTGCGGCCGAGACTCTTCACAAGATCAAGTCGCCTATCGTCGGCACGTTCTACGCCGGCCCAAGCCCGGAAGCCGGACCGTTCGTAAAGGTAGGCGATCGGGTTGAGGCTGGGCAGACCATCTGCATTATCGAAGCTATGAAACTGATGAACGAAATTGAAGCAGATATCAGCGGGGAAGTGGCGCAAATCCTGATCGAAAACGGTCAGCCGGTGGAATACGGCGAGCCGCTGTTCGAACTGCGCCCGACGGGCACGAAAAAATAGGCGGATCATCCGCAGTTTCAATGGCCTCCAATGTTTCGAAAAATCCTGATTGCCAATCGCGGTGAAATTGCCTTGCGCGTGATGGACGCGTGCAAGGAGTTGGGCATTGCCACGGTCGCTGTCTACTCCGAGGCCGACCGGAACTCGCTGCATGTGCGATTTGCCGATGAGGCAGTCTGCATCGGTCCTCCGCGCTCCAGCGAGAGCTACCTGAACATCCCGCAGGTGATCAGCGCCGCGGAAATTACTAACGTGGACGCCATCCATCCCGGGTACGGCTTTCTCTCTGAAAATGCGAACTTTGCCGAAGTTTGCGAGGCGTCGCACATCACGTTTATCGGGCCGACTCCTGAACTCCTGCGGATGATGGGGGAGAAAGACCAAGCGCGGCGCGAAATGGCTGCTGCCGGGGTCCCTGTGGTGCCCGGTTCGCAAGGTATCGTGCCGGATGAAGCGGCAGCCCTGGCGGAAGCGGCTCGGATCAAGTATCCGGTGATCGTCAAAGCCTCGGCAGGGGGAGGCGGTCGCGGGATGCGCGTGGTCCGGCATCACGAGGAACTTCCGGCGGCATTCAGCACGGCCCGAAACGAGGCGCAACAGGCATTCGGGACTCCTGATGTGTACCTGGAAAAATTCATCGAACGGCCGCGCCATATCGAATTTCAGGTCCTGGGGGACAAATATGGCAAGGTGATCCACCTCGGCGAGCGCGAATGCAGCATCCAGCGCCGCCACCAGAAATTGATTGAGGAATCTCCATCGCCCGCTCTCGATGCCAAAAAACGCGCGGAATTAGGGTCACAGGTAACCACAGCCCTGGAGCAGATGGGCTACACCAATGCAGGTACCGTGGAATTCTTGATGGATGAGGACGGCTCAATCTACTTTATCGAAATGAACGCGCGCATTCAGGTGGAGCATCCAGTGACGGAGATGGTTACCGGCGTCGATCTGGTGAAAGCGCAGATACGAATTGCGGCGGGTGAAAAGCTGGCAGACATCGTGGGAACGCCCACTCTTCGCGGGCATGCCATCGAGTGTCGCATTAATGCCGAAGACCCGGAAACGTTCGTGCCATCGGCAGGGCGTATCACCGTATTTCGTGTTCCCGGCGGTCCCGGAATTCGTGTGGACACCGCAGCGTATGCCGATTCTGTCGTGCCGCCCTATTACGATTCGCTGGTGGCAAAATTGATCGCCTTTGGCGACAACCGCGCGGAAGCCGTCGCGCGAATGCGCCGCGCCCTGGAAATGTTTGTCGTCGAGGGCATCAAGACGTCCATTCCCCTGCATCGCAAAATTCTGGCCGAGGCGGATTTCGCCGAAGGTCGACTTGACACGCACTTCCTTGACCGATTCGCCACAACGTCCGTGGGATAAACCCTTATGAACCTTGTGTTCCCGAGGCTCTATGCCATACTCGACGCCAGTTTGCTCACCGTATCGGAGCTGGAATTGGCTGAAACGCTGGCGGAATCCGGGGTCGAGCTGATTCAATACCGCAGCAAGAATGCTACTTCTCGCGAACTATTCGAAACCTGCCGGAAGCTGTCCGCCCATTTGTCCCAACGCAGTGTACGGTTCATCGTGAATGACCGTCCGGACATTGCTCTGCTTACAGGCGCGGGTGGCGTGCACGTGGGGCAGGAAGACCTGGGGGTGGAGGATGCCCGCGGAATTTGCGGCGCGGCGCGCTGGGTGGGAATTTCAACGCATACTTTGGAGCAGGTCGTGGCTGCCGATCGGACATCCGCCGACTACATTGCTTTCGGGCCGATCTTTCCCACGTCAACCAAGCAGAATCCCGATGCCGTCGTGGGTACTGAACTTCTGCGCCGCGTGCGTCAGATGACGCGCAAGCCAATTGTTGCGATTGGCGGAATTACAGTTGAGCGCGCGGCGGAGGTTTACGATGCGGGCGCGGACTCGCTAGCGGTTGCGCACGATTTGATTGTTGCGAAAGACCCAGAGGCGCGCGTTCGAGAATATTTCCAGGTGGCAGCCTCCGCGCCGTCGCGGACACTGGGATAAGGAGCGGCCCGATGTCCGACCACAGTTCCATTGGAGTCACAGAATCGGCGCCAGAGCTTGAATCCTCCGGTTTTGTGCGCGGCTTGGGCCTGTTCGATTCCACAATGATCGTGGTCGGGTCGATGATTGGCTCGGGAATCTTCATTGTTTCCGCTGACATCTCTCGTAACACCGGCTCGACCGGGGGATTGCTCGCCGCCTGGATCATTACTGGACTCTTGACGGTTGCTGCGGCGCTTTCCTATGGCGAACTCGCCGCCATGATGCCCAAGGCCGGCGGGCAGTATGTTTATCTGCGGGAAGCGTATTCTCCGCTCTGGGGTTTTCTTTACGGTTGGACGCTGTTCCTTGTGATTCAAACGGGAACCATCGCTGCGGTTGCTGTCGGCTTCGCGCGGTTTCTTGGTGTCGTGTGGCCTGCGATTTCTCCCGCTACCTGGATTGTTCCTCCCATCGGGCTTTCCACGAGCTATGCGATCAGCCTTTCCGTGCAACAACTGGTCGCGCTGCTTTTAATTCTGTTCCTGACGATTCTCAACACGCGCGGGCTGGAAATGGGAAAGCTGATTCAGAATGTGTTTACATCCGCAAAAACGTTGGCTCTCGCGGCGCTGATTTTTGCCGGCATTTTTGTGGGGCGCAATGCCGCGGCAATTCACTTCAATTTCAGCAGCATTTGGGCCCTGCACGATCCGCAAACGATTCAGCCGGGCGCGAACTGGATGAAGTCATTCATTCCATCTGTTACGGCGGCTTCGGGTTTATTTGGCTTGGTAATCGCATTTGGCGTGTCGCAGGTCGGCTCGCTTTTTTCAGCCGACGCGTGGAACAACATTACGTTCACCGCCGGGGAAGTGAAAAACCCTCGTCGCGATATTCCGATTTCTCTTGCCGCAGGAACCGCGATTGTTATCGCGCTTTATTTTCTTGCGAATGTGGCATATCTGTTCGCGTTGTCGCTGCACCAAATTCAGACCGCGCCCGATGACCGTGTAGCAACTGCAACGCTCGCCGTAATCTTTGGAAAAAGCGGAGCGACTTTAATGGCGCTGGCGATTATGGTTTCCACGTTCGGCTGCGCGAATGGGCTGATTCTGGCCGGCGCACGCGTGTACTACGCCATGTCACGCGACGGGCTGTTCTTCCGCAATATTGGGAAGCTGAACGCGAAGCATGTCCCCGCTATGGGATTGGTGTTGCAAGGAATCTGGGCTGCGTTTCTGGTGTTGCTCCGCACACGTTTGGTGGATTCCGCGACGGGCGCGGTGAGCTATGGAAATCTTTACGGAGTTCTGCTCGACTATGTAATTTTCGCGGCGCTGATGTTTTATGTGCTGACGATTGGCGGAGTGTTCGTCCTGCGGCGCAAACGGCCCAACGCCGAGCGGCCCTATCGCGCGTGGGGCTATCCCATCGTTCCGATCCTTTATATCCTTACGGCCCTTTCGATCATGCTGATTCTGATTCTCTATCAGACACAGGACACGTGGCCCGGACTGGTGATTGTGTTGCTCGGAGTCCCCGTATATTTTCTGTGGACACGGCGGCCGAGTGCGAGCGCGTGATGGCATCCATCGCAAAAGTAAATGGAGGAAAGCTCCAAATCCGTGTGATTCTCGGTTAATCTGAACCGGTCGGAACAAAGGCGGCTATGCCAAACCAACTCTTCCAGACGAAATCGCACGAGACATTGCTCGAAGAGCTTCGCGGCGAAAATCGCCTTCACCGCGTGCTTGGGCCAGTGCAGCTTTCGAGCCTCGGGGTAGGCGCGATTATCGGCACCGGGATTTTCGTGCTGACCGGTGTCGCGGCGCACGACCGTACCGGGCCGGCTCTGATGCTCTCTTTCGTCGTCGCTGGAATCACGTGCATCTTCGCGGCCCTCTGCTACGCGGAGTTCGCGGCGATGGTCCCTGTAGCGGGGTCGGCGTACACGTACGCGTACGCAACTCTTGGCGAGTTGTTCGCCTGGATTATCGGTTGGGATTTGATTCTCGAATACGCGGTGGCATCGGCCACGGTCGCGCATGGCTGGTCCCATTACTTCCAGGATTTTCTTGGCATTTTCCATATTCGATTGCCATACGCATTCACGAATGCGCCATTCGACTATCTGCCTGAAACAGGCCGGCTCAAACTCACTGGAACCTGGTTCGATCTGCCCGCTATCGTAATCACTCTGCTTGTCACCATTATTCTGGTAAAGGGTATTCAGGAAAGCGCCAGCCTGAATGCCGGCATCGTGATGTTGAAGGTTCTGATCGTCTTCTTCGTGATCATCGTTGGCGCCCGTTACGTGAATCCGGCTAACTGGCATCCCTTCGCGCCGTTTGGACTGACCGGGGTGAGTTTTTTTGGGCACACCATCATGGGCCAGACGGGGAAAGGGGGGGAGCCACTGGGCATGCTGGGAGGCGCCGCGTACGTTTTCTTTGCATATATTGGTTTCGATTCACTCTCGACGCACGCTGAGGAAGCGCGCAATCCTTCGCGGGATGTTCCCATCGGAATTCTTACGTCGCTGATCCTTTGCACGATTTTGTACATCGCCGTGGCGGCCGTCCTCACGGGAATGGTTCCTTACAATCAGATCAATATCGAGGCCCCCGTCTCAGACGCCTTCCGGCAGGTGGGTTTGCCATGGGCGCAGCTATTGGTTTCAGTGGGCGCCATCGCGGGTATTACCTCCGTGCTTCTGGTGATGATGTTGAGCCAGCCTAGAATTTTTCTGGCAATGGCGCGCGACGGATTGCTGCCAACCGGATTCTTCGCCGCCGTACACGAGCGTTTCCGCACGCCGTGGAAGTCCACGATTCTCACAGGTGTTTTCGTGGCTGCTATGGGTGCTTTCCTGCCGTTGCGTTTTCTCGCCGAGTTGGTGAACATCGGAACCCTGCTCGCGTTTGTGATTGTGTGTGGCGCGGTCTTGATCATGCGTCGGACACACCCTAACGTCCACCGCCCTTTTCGCGCGCCGCTCGGTCCTGTAGTGCCTATCCTTGGAATCTTATGTTGTCTGCTGCTCATGTTTTCTCTGGAGCTTGCTAACTGGATACGTCTCTTCGCCTGGCTGTTGATAGGGTTGGTGATCTACTTCGCATACGGCCGCCGTCACAGCCACGTGGGAAATCCCGGACTAAAGCCCTAGCGCCGGCCTTCAAGATTACCCGCACAAAAGATGGCCTGTTTGCCTGAAGCAGGCGATAATTCTTCTTCAGGTGCATGGACTCCACCCCTAATAATCGTTGGCACGCGCTGTGGCTCTGGATGAGCCCTGTCGATGTTGTAGCGCTGCTGGTTTTTGTGGCCGCTACAGCCTTTTGGGGGTCTCGGCAATTCTCTCTACTGGGGTTGCACGTCGCCCGACTCGTCTTTCTGGTTTTGCTTTCCGGCGGGTACTTAACCATTCGCGTTTCGCAATGGGTGCGCGAGCGGTTGTTGTGGAGCCTGCGCAGCCGGCTGGCGGTCACGTACATATTCATAGCCGTTGTTCCGGTGCTCCTGCTGCTGGCGATGGCGGGGCTTGCGGCATATCTGCTGTACTGGCAACTGGGGTCGTACGTTCTATACACGCAGATGGAGGATCGCATCAACCGGCTGGGCGGGGTGACCGGCACGATGATGACGTCCTACGCCCTGGAGGCCACGTCGGGACGCAAGGCTGCGGCTCTGGCTGTGCCAGTCGATGTTTCAACCTACCTCAAAAACGCGATGACCGAATTGCCGGGACTGAAAATAGAAACCGGCGCGGGGGAAGACCTGCTGCAGGAAAGCCATGGGCCTTTAAAGGACCGGTTTCGAGGACTGGTTCTCAGTGACGGTGCGCTAAGTTTGCGCTCGGTCATGGATCGGCAAACCTCGGCGGGATTACTCTACGTTTCCGCAGTGGTTCCAGTCACTACGGACCTGCTCGAAACGCTCGCTCCGGAGCTGGGGCCGGTCCGATTCGAAGTCTTACGCCACAAGAATGGCCTTTCCACCGTGGAAGTTTCCCTGGTGAGAAATCGCGGAGATTATGAAATCGTACAGGAAATCTCGACGCCGCAGCGACTGGTTCCGCGGGCGTTGAATCCGTTCGACAAGCTGATAACGGGGGTCGTGACGCTCGATGTAATGGATCATGACCGCAAAGGCGATGCAGAATCGACCCGCGTTCTCGCCTCTTTCATCACCCGCCCGTCGTTGCTGAACAGAAGATTGTTCAGCCCTCTGGGGGATCTTGGCGGAGTCGCTGCCACTGCATTGTTAGTGGTTGGCACGGTCTTTTTGGTCATCGAATTCGGCGCGCTGGTAACCGGCTTTGTCCTGACGCGAACGATTACTACTGCCGTGGACGACCTGTATCAGGCTACACAGCACGTGCAGGCTGGTGACCTGACGTTTCGGGTTCGCGTGCCCAACCGCGATCAGCTTGCGGCGTTGGGAGAATCGTTCAATTCCATGATGCATTCGGTCTCCACGTTGATTGATGAGCAGCGCAAGCGCCAGCGGCTGGAAAATGAGCTGTCGATTGCGCAGGAAGTGCAGCAGCAGCTTTTCCCCCACTCGCTGCCGAAATTGCCGGGCGTAGAGCTGGAGGCAATATGCCGACCGGCCCGCGTGGTTAGCGGGGACTACTACGATTTCATCCGCGTCACGCCGACAATTCTGGCCATCGCGCTGGCCGACATTAGCGGGAAGGGAATTTCCGCGGCGTTGCTGATGGCGAGCGTGCAGGCGGCGTTGCGCAGCGACGTGTTGCGCTACCGCGAAGGGCAGCCCGGCTTTAGTCCCTCGGAGATCGACACCGCCAAAATTGCTTCGCACTTGAACCGTCACCTGTTCCGCAATACTTCCGACGAGCGCTACGCGACATTTTTCTTTGCTGTGTATGACACCGAAACTCGCATGCTGAAATACACGAACGCGGGGCACCTGCCCCCGATTTACCTCTGCGGCGAATACGTGGAGCGGCTGGGAACCGGAGGTACGGTCGTGGGGCTGTTCAATGACGTTCCATACGAGCAGGGAAGCATCGAAATCCAGCCCGGCGGGATGCTGATCGCTTATAGTGATGGCTTGGTGGAGCCCGAGAATATGCACGGTGAAGAATTCGGCACCGAACGGCTGATCGAGGTGATCAAGCTGCACCGCCAGGAATCATCCCACCTGATCGCCGATGCGATGATGCGTGCCGCGGAGGGCTGGTCCGGTTCTCCCGAGCAGGCGGACGATATGACGGTGATTGTTTCGCGCTTTTCCTCGGTCCGGGGGCTGAACGAATGAAAGTCCTGACGGCAGCGCAGATGCGGGAGGCCGACCGGCTGACGACCGAGCGGTACGGAGTTCCCGGCCTGCAATTGATGGAGAATGCGGGGGCGGCGATCGCTGAATTCCTGCGCGAAAAATTTACCGGGCTTGCGCGTCGGAAGATTGTGGTGTTGTGCGGGAAGGGAAATAACGGCGGCGACGGACTGGTGGTGGCGCGGCTGCTGAAAGAGTCCGGCTGTGCGCCCGAAGTGATTTTATTCGCCGATCCCGGATCGCTGGAAGGCGACGCGGCGATCAATTTGAAGCGCTGGCAGCAAGGATTGGGCGAGATGCGTGTCGTAACCAGCAGCGCGGAGTGGGATTCCGCGCACGCGGCTCTTGACGATGCGGATTTGATCGTGGATGCAATGCTCGGTACCGGGCTGCGCGGTCCGGTCGAGGGTCTCCTTGGTTCGGTGATCTCGGATTTAAATGCGGCGCGATCCAAAAGTAACAGCAAAGGCAAAAAGCCCACTGTAGTGGCGGTAGACATGCCATCCGGCTTGGCTTCCGACGCGCAGGATTTTGGCGGCCCGGTGGTTGCTGCGGACTTTACAGTGACGCTGACCGCCCCGAAGCTGGGCCAGATGGTGCTGGCGCGGGCTTCGAGTTGTGGCGTCCTTATCGTTCGCGGCATCGGCACGCCGCCCGAGCTGCTTGAGTCCGACCCGCACTTGAAGATGCATTGGGTGGATCCCGGTGAATTTCGAAGTTTGCCGTTGTCGCGCGATCCCGGGGGCAACAAGGGCACCTATGGGCATGCGTTGATCGTCGCAGGGTCATTAGGCAAGTCGGGTGCCGCTGTGCTGTCGGCACGTGGGGCATTGCGCTCCGGCGCTGGCCTGGTCACCGTGGCGACGCCGCTCGATGTGCTTGCTACGGTGTCCGCAGGCGCTTCGGAAATGATGACTGCGCCTCTTGCCGCTACCGATGCGGGCACCGCGAGTCTTCGCAATCTCGATTACGGACGCTTCGCGGAAATTGCGAAAGGCAAAACCGTGCTTGCCGTTGGCCCGGGGCTTTCGATGCAGAGTGAAACGCAACAATTCATCCGGCATGTCGTTTCTGAAACTGAGCTTCCGCTGATTCTGGACGCGGATGGTCTGAATGCCTACGCGGGAATGGCGGATCATCTCAACGAACGCAAGGCCCCGGCGCTGGCGGTCACTCCGCATCCGGGCGAAATGGCGCGCTTGCTGGGGGTCACTGTAAAGGAAGTCCAGGCACGAAGGCTGGAAGTTGCGCTGGAAGCGGCAGGGCGTTGGCGCGCGTACGTGATCCTGAAAGGCTTCCACACCATTTTGGCGACTCCTTCGGGAAATGCCTATGTCAATACGACTGGGAATCCAGGAATGGCTACTGGCGGTACCGGCGACGTGCTTACGGGAATCCTCGCGGGGCTGACGGCGCAATTTGGAATCGAAGACTGGGCGCGCGTTTTGGGCATGGGCGTTTATTTGCATGGACTTGCGGGAGACATCGCGGCCTCGCGAGTGGGCCACGCTCCCATGATTGCCACGGACCTGATCGAAGCGATCCCGGAAGCGTACTCGCAAATTCTCATGGAATGGGAACATGGCCGATAGTTCTTTTATCACTCACTCCAGCGAAGAAACCATCGCTAAAGGCCGTGAAATCGCGGCGAGTCTACGTCCGCCGGTGATTGTCATGCTGAGCGGGGAACTCGGCGCGGGGAAGACAACGCTTACGAAGGGAATAGTCAGCGGCCTAGGAGCGGCGCGGGAAGAAGACGTCACTAGCCCCACGTTTACGCTCGTGCATGTGTTTCAAAACGGGAATCCGGCGGGATCGAAGCCGAGTCCAAACCCGTGCAAGATCTATCACGTGGACCTTTATCGTATCGAAAATTTTCCCGACCTCGAATCGCTCGGTTTGGAAGACGCCCTCAACGAACAAGCGGTTGTTATCGTGGAATGGCCGGAGAGATTTACCTTCCGCACGGACTGGCCGCGCGTCGAGATTCGCCTCGAACACGCGGGTGGGGATGCACGACGGATTGCGATTTCGGGGTTGAATATCGATAAGTCGTAGGCGTTAGGAAATCCGCGCCCTTTGGAAATCATATAGTGCAACACCCTAAACCCAAGTCATTGAATTTCCCGACCCACCGTGTTCTGCAAATGCCCTACTTACTGTTAACGGGTAGGGTTCGTCGCCTTGTTCATGCTCTAAAGTCTTGTTACGCTCAACTGTAGTTTGTTGCGACCCTAATATGCCCGAACGCATGTCCATGCTTGCCGCGGGCATTCCCGCGCGGATAAACCTTAAGACCTATGTGGTGGAGTTATCCTTAGGCACACTAGCCGTTGGGGTGGACAACATCCATCATGACGTCTTCCTAAGTCCGAAGTTTGTTGAGGTAACCGGGGCGTACCTGCTGGAATTTACAAGGCAGAACGCCAATTTGGGGTTCCGCACACAAGCCGAGCGTTCGAAGATGGATCGAAAAGCGCCTCGCCCGCCGGAAGCTTCCGCCTGGAAGCGTCATCTTGCCGACCTGCTGCACGCTGGACTTCAGCAGGCCAAGTATAAGAAAAATATAGAGATCGACGTACTGCTTCGGGTTGCATTGCTGAAATTCCTCACGCAGGAGATCAGCGCGCAATTCGCGAACCTGTTGCTGGAAGCCAAAGAATATATCCGCAGCCGCGGCGCGCATTTCGAACACACCGAACAGGCGCACGTGATGAAGTCGCGCCTGGCCGAAGTGCAGGCGGACCGCCGGAATATGTTTCGCCTCGTGGGACAGCACGTATACCAGGCGATCGTAGATATCGAAGAAAACAGCCTGACCAGAGCCCGGAAAGCTTTATTCGGCGATGAATTGGTCGGGGCCTATGAGGCTCTGAACAATCGTTTGGCCTTCGTTGAGGGAGGCAAGGACGATGTGCTCTTTCTCGAACAATACGTCCTGCTTGGGAATTACCTGCGCGACCAGGACAGATTCGAAACGTTCGATGCATTCTTCCTCGATTTCCTGAGGGAGTCAGTGCTGGCAGGCGACCACGGGAATGAACTGAGCGAGGAATGGCGCGAGCACCAGGCATTGGTGGACTCCGCGTTGGCTGGTCGCGCGGAAATCGCGCGTCTTGAAGAAGAGCACAGTGCCCTGGCGCGTCGCATCGAGCGTTCAGACGGATTGATGGCTCGCGTGGGCTTCGGTTCCGACCCTGCAAGTATTCGCGCCGCGATGACCGACGTGGAGAAGAAACTTCGGGAGCGGAGGCATAAGCTCGAAGAAATGAGCCCTCGCATTGAGGCCGCGAAAGGTAAGGCTGAGTATCTCGCCGGGCAATACCAGGAGCGCTTGGGCGATTACCTGAATCAGCCGGAAAACGCCCGCCGATTATTCGATGTCAATGCCCCCGGCGAGGAGCGCGGCAGCGCGGCGGAGATGCGCGACCGCATGCTTGACGAATGGGTCGCGCGGCTGGAGCAACGCGATTTGCTCATTCATATTTTGGCTACCTACCAGTTGCGGAACATCAGTCTCGATTATTGCCCGCCAATCCACCTGCAGCAGTTGAAGAAGGCGCTGGTTTCGCGCGAGGAATTCAAGCACGTCGAAGACATTCTGAAACAATTTCCAGCGCGGCAGTTCTCCACGCAGCGTATCGACGAGCTGGCGAAGAAAATTCGCCGGGCCACACGCGAAGAAATTCGCGCCGTCGCCCTCCGGTTCGCGGAGGACTTCATGCGGCTTCGCCGCGATATCCGCAACTACGAGCGGCTGACAGCAGCGATGGAACGAGTCAATCTGGTCCGAAATGAGCGGACGCGGGACCTATCGGACTTGAACAACAGCCTGTATGAATTTCTGTTAAACGAGGAAGCGAAGCCCGCCGAAGACAGAGTGGTGTCCCACACCATCATCAAGGCGGACGTGCGCGGCTCGACCAAAATCACGCAGGACCTTCTGGCGCGCGGCCTGAATCCCGCTTCTTTGTTCAGTTTGAATTTTTATGAGCCGGTGAAGCGAATTCTCGAACGCTACGGTGCGGCAAAAGTGTTTATCGAAGGCGACGCACTGGTGCTGGCGATTTACGAAAATGAGTCCAACCGTGCACAACAACGCGCCGTTTCAAAGGCCTGCGCTCTTTCCCGTCAAATTCTGGCCGTGTCTGCCGCCTATAACGAGCGCGCGGAATCGACCGATTTGCCGCGCCTTGAACTAGGCGTTGGCATCGCCTACCAAGGGTCCGCGCCAACGTATTGGATGGATACCGACTCCCGGATCATGATTTCTCGAGCGTTGAACTTGTCCGACCGGCTGTCGAGTTGCTCGAAGGCCGCTAAGCGCCTACTTTCACGTAATCCCTCCTTTTTTCACCTATTTCTGTTCCAAACTATGATGGAAGGTGTGGCTGAAGATGAAGCCGATGAATTCCTGATTCGCTTTAATTTGAATGGTGTCGAATTAAACGAAGAGGGCTTCCAGAAGCTACAGGAAGAAATTGCGTTAACTTCCATTGATACCGATTGTGTGATGCCGTGGGGCAAAGAGCGCGTTACTTTTTTTGCTGGAGAAACGCCGGTTGGCGACAGTGTTGAACCCGTATTGATTCGTCGGGGTTATGTGCGCCAACTGCTGTCGGATGGCCGCATTGGCTCTGCAGGTACCCGCGCTTACTATGAAGTCTGCACGACTCCCAAAGTGTTTGAATTGGTGGAATACCTCACAGCAACAGCCTCTGCCTCGATTCACCGCGATTAAAAGCTCGATCTTCCTTTTGCATAATTTTATTCCCAAATTAAACAGTAGCTATAAATGGAAAAGGCCGATCTCCTCTAATTTCTGATCGGCCTTTCTGAAATTATCTTCCTGGATTTACTGTTGGATGATGAACAATTCCGCCGGGCTAACGTTAGTCGGGTCTGCCTGCGATTGGCCGGTCTGAAGAAATATGACCTGAGTCGGAGAAATGATGTATGCGATCGAATCGGTGCCGACGGTGCCCTGTCCCTGAACCGTAGAACCAGTCGAGAAGGAGTATGTCGGTGTGGACCCGTTGTTCGCAATAGAACTGTTTGGATCCAAACTGCCGCCGCAATTTGTTGGGCAGCTGGAGTTATTATTGGCAGGTGAAGAACTATCATCCGTGCCCGTGATCGTTCCGTTTGGAGTCCCCGGAGTGAAGTTAACTGTGCCGCTATCATACGGCGAACCATTGGTGGATGCTTGGCCGCCGAAGAAGAATTGTCCGGTAATCGTGGATGTGCTGAACGGAGTTCCTGTCTGCTTTGCTAGCCGCCCGAAAACAGCGCTCTGATCTGTGCCAACCAGGAAGCCACCCGACGGTCCAGTCAGATAAAAAATAGGCGGATTGTTCCCGACTCCTGTAATCGTCATCCTTCCATTGGATCCGATGGTGAATAAGGCGGAAGACGATTGTTCAGGTCCCGGTTGGTCAAGGTTGTTTGGGTTTAAGACCCCATTGTCGTTCTGATCCAGGGTCACCGTTCCATTTGTTACGTTACCGCTGCCAGTCGTAATCTGCGCCTGGCCGATAATAATATTGTCTCCGCCATTTCCCCCGTCGATCGAGAAGCCATAGAAGGCGTAGCCGCTATTATTCATTTCCGTTCCTGTAAAGCTGGCGACCGTCTGTTTCTTATAGTCTCCGCTCAGGATCGGAGTGGCCTGAGTCAGGGGGTCGGTTGTCATAGAAAGGATTTCGGACGCGGAAACGACCTGGAACACAGTGTTTGCTGTTGGATTGGGACTCCTGGTGAATGTCGCTGTACCCCTTCCGGTTGCCGAGATGTTGTACGTCCCGGAACCGGTTTGGTCGTTCGTATCCAGAGTGCCGTAGTCGTCAGTATCCGTGTCGAAATTGCTTAGCACCCCTGTGCCATTTGCCGTCGTGACGCCCGCAACAGCGATCCGGCCACCGGAGGCGTCGATGCCTTCATCGCCGAACACAAAATTGCCGCTAATCGCGCTGTTTGTGAAAGCAGTCGGGTCCTGTTTCATCAGGACACCCTGTACGCGCTGGCCTTGGCCGCTGTTGTCAGTGAACGCGACCAAACTGCCTTGCGTCGCCACGCCTGAGGAGAGGGTCCCAAGTGCGATGCGATAGGTTGACGATCCGCCTGCGGAGTTAACCAGCGTCAGGCAGCCTCGATTATCCGCGCCTACAGAGTAAGAACTTCCTGCCGCCAAGATCGTTAACCCTGTCGAGGTGCTCACCGTGCGGTTGATATCCAGGGTTCCAGTCATAATGCCACCGGTTCCATTTGCCGTGAAGCTTCCGAGGAACACGTCGTAGCCGACAGTCGCACCGCCGCCTTTAGCGAGGAACGCGTATTGCCCGTTCAGAATGGATTCATGACCGGTGCCACAGCTTCCGTCGACAATCTGGAAAGTGAAGCTGTCGGTAGCTGCCGCGTTGTCAACGGATGTAGCTGTGATTGTCGGGAACGCCGTTTGACCAGAAGGAACCGTTGCCGGTGGAGTGTACGGAATTGTCGCAGTAACCGAATTGTTGTTTCCATTCCAGGTGTATGCGGGCGTTCCCAACACGCCGCAAGCGGGCTGACAGTTAGACCCGCTCGCTTGCAGCGTCCAAGTTACGGTCTTGTTAGTCCCAGTGTCGCCGTTGATATTCGCCTGGATCGTGATTGGTGCGGCTCCGGTTGCAGCCAAGGCGGAAGCCAATCGGCTGTTATTAGGAAAGAAAAGACCGTTTTGGATCGATGTGGAGATCAAGAAATTGTCTTGCGCGGTTTTCGTGGGGTCCGCTTTCGAAACCGCCAGGACCATTGGCCGATCGTAGGGAGGATTCGGTACTCCTGTCGGATTCACAAACGTGAAGTTAGTTTTAGTGAATGGAATGCCGGTTGTGGCAGTTGTTGTTGTTCCTGTTGTTGTCGAGCCGATGATGAGTGTCCCGCAGGCTGTTGCACCTGTCCCGTTATTTAGTGACGGACATGCATAGCCGCTGGCCAGCAGCGAAATTGTGGCGCCTTGTGCGCCAATGTCGTTGTATATGGTTGCGCTAAAGGTACTTGGCTCCAGCACACCATTCGGCTGAACTCTGGCATTGGGTCCGCCCGTCGTGACGAGAACGGCGCCAGCAGGATTCACAGTAAAGTTTCCGGTAGCGGCAAACGAGCCGAGGAGGCTCGATGAAATGACTAGGGTAAATGTAGTCGGCGTGTTGATGTTTGCCGATGACGGTGGCAGGTACGTCAACGAGTAGCTGCCCGACCCGGATGTGCCCGTAATGCTGCTGCCAAGCGTTCCGCAGTTTGTTGAGGACGGCAACGTGCAGGCGACTCCTCCCACTGAGAGGCCGGTGACCGTAAGGACGTCACCCGCCTGATCATTGGTCACAGTGATCGGAATATTCTCTGAATTCCCGTTAGCAAAGACCGGACCCGGCACAACAAAGCCGACTGACGGTAGCGCCGTGGCGACCGTAAATGTGAAGCTCTGAGTAGCATCTGGGCCGCTGGAATTGTGCGCAGTAAACGTTAGATTATATATTCCACCAGTTCCGGCATTTGGCGTTCCACTGAGGACGCCCGTGACGGTATTGAACGTTACGCCGGTGGGCAGGGCACCGCTTCCAGCCAGAGTCGGAGCCGGGAAACCGGTTGCCGTCACAGTGAATGTTCCTGTCGTTCCGATCGTAAATACCGCGTTGTTGACACTAGTAATCGCTGCTGCTGCATCGATTGTTAATGTGAAGCTCTGCAAAGCATCCGTTCCGACTCCATTGTGGGCAGTGAACGTTATGGGATATAAGCCGCCGGTTCCGGCTGCTGGCGTTCCACTCAACACTCCTGTCGATGTGTTGAAGGTTACCCCAGTGGGCAGCGCACCCGTCTCGGACAAGCTTGGAGCGGGGAACCCTGTAGCCGTGACAGTAAATGTTCCCGCTGTTGCCACGGCGAATGTCGCATTGTTTGCGCTGGTAATGCCCAGAGACTGGTTCACAGTTAATGTGAAGGTCTGCGTTGCATTGGGTTCCACACCGCCGTCGTTTGCTGTAATCGTCAGGCTATAGACTCCACTGTTGGCGGAAGCAGGTGTTCCAGTCAGGGTTGCTGTGCCATTTCCATTGTCGACAAAGGTGACCCCTCCAGGCAACGCTCCGCTTTCGGCCAGTGAGGGTTTCGGGAAGCCTGTGGTTGCAACCGTAAACGTTCCCGCGCTTCCTACCGTGAATGTCGTGCTATTCGCGCTCGTGATTGCCAGTGGTTGGTCCACCGTAAGTGTGAAGGTCTGGTTCACACTCGGTTCCACGATCCCGTCGCTCGCGGTGATTGTCACGGTGTAGTTGCCGCCGCTGGTGGCAGCGGGCGTCCCGGCCAGAGTCGCTGTGCCGTTTCCGTTGTCGATGAACGTAACGCCACTGGGCAATGCGCCAGTTTCTCTGAGCGATGGTTTCGGAAAGCCTGTCGTCGTTACAGTGAATGTTCCTGCAATGCCCGTCGCGAATGTCGTGCTGTTAGCACTCGTGATTGACAGGGGTTGATCCACTAAGAGAGTAAATGATTGTGTAGCATTGGTCTCAACACCGTTGCTCGCCGTGATTGTCAGGCTATAGTTCCCTCCACTAGTCCCTGCTGGGGTTCCGCCAAGCGTTGCCGTGCCATTTCCGTTGTCGGTGAATGTAATCCCGCTTGGCAGTACACCAGTTTCGTTCAGTGACGGCTGCGGGAAGCCCGTCGTTGTTACCGTGAACGTCTCTGCGCCCCCTACGTTGAATGTCGCGTTGTTAGCACTTGTTATGATGAGGACCTGATTCACCTTCAGCGTAAAGTTCTGCATCGCATCTGTGCCGATCCCATTGTGCGCAGTGAATGTAATTGGATAATTCGCCGCCGTTCCCATTGCCGGCGTCCCGCTCAAAACTCCTGTCGTGCTGTTAAAAGTTACTCCGTTAGGCAGCGGTCCGCTCTCCGAAAGAGTCGGAGCCGGGAATCCCGCCGCCGTAACTGTAAATGTTCCGGCCGAGCCCACCGTGAAAGTTGTAGTTGACGTCGTGGTGATTGTGGCGGTCTGGTCCACCGTTAGCGTAAAACTCTGAACCGCATCTGAGCCCACTCCGTTGTGCGCCGTGAATGTGAGGGGATATGTCCCACCTGTTCCTGCTGTTGGTGTTCCGCTCAGCACCCCTGTTGTAGTGTTGAAGGTCACCCCGTTGGGAAGCACTCCGCTTTCAGCCAGGTTTGGCGTCGGACTTCCCGTCGCTGTTACCGTGAACGACCCAAGCGTACCAACAGTTAAAGTGGTGCCGCTTGAGCTGGTAATAGCTGGAGCGACGGGCGTCGGCGTAACTGTCAGTGTGAAGTTCTGGACCGCGTCTGCGCCGATTCCATTGTGTGCGGTAAATGAGATCGGATAGTTAGCTGCCGTACCTGCCGCAGGTGTCCCGCTCAGTACTCCTGTAGCCGTATTGAACGTTACGCCGTTGGGCAGCGCCCCGCTCTCTGACAAGCTCGGCACCGGGAACCCGGTGGCCACTACTGTGAACGATCCTGCAACTCCCACTGTGAATGACGAACTGTTTGCGCTGGTTATTGCGGCAGTCTGGTTCACTGTCAAAGTGAAGTTCTGGACGGCATCCGCACCGATTCCGTTGTGCGCGGTGAACGTGAGGGGATAGGATCCCCCTGCCCCCGCTGCTGGAGTCCCACTGAGCAAGCCGGTTGCCGCATTGAACGTAACGCCGTTGGGTAGCGTTCCGCTCTCCAGCAAGGTTGGAACGGGGAATCCGGTCGCCGTTACCGTAAACGAACCGGGAGTCCCCACAGTGAGGGTAGTGCTCGAGGCGCTGGTGATTGAGGCAGACTGCCCCACCGTTAGTGTGAAGTTCTGGACCGCGTCTGCGCCGATTCCATTGTGTGCGGTAAATGTGATCGGATAATTAGCCGCCGTACCTGCTGCTGGAGTCCCGCTTAGCACTCCTGTAGCCGTATTGAACGTAACGCCGTTGGGCAGCGCTCCGCTTTCCGAAAGACTCGGTGCTGGGCTCCCTGTTGCCGTAACCGCGAAGGATCCTAGCGTCCCTACGCTGAATGTAGTGTTAGTTGCGCTGGTGATCGCGGCGACAGCATTAGCAATGATTGATATGGTGCCTGACACAACCACATTGCCCTGTGAGTCGGTCACTTGCACTGTAAAAGGGAAGATCCCAGGGACAACAGATCCTAATATTGTGCCGCTGATTGTTCCAGAAGCGCTCAGACTCAAGCCGCCCGGAAGATTGCCCGTCTTGAGTACCCATGTGAAGGGGCCGACGCCGCCGGTTTCGACAAGTGCCGTCGCCGCATAGGGGGAACCCACAACGCCCTGAGTGGGCAATGCACCAGATGGTGTCGTAATCGTGAGTTTGGGATTTATTGTGATGCTCAGGTTAGCTGTTGCAGTATGGTTTGCTGCGTCAGTTACGGTAATGGTGAAATTGTCTGTTCCGGCTGTGGTAGGACTACCTGAAATAGTTCCTGACGCGCTTAAAGTTAGGCCTGCTGGTAGCGCTCCGGTAGTGACAGCCCAGGTATAGGGCGCGGTTCCTCCAGAGGCGGCCAGCGTAGTGGAAGGGTAAGCTCCTCCTGCTGACACCGATCCTGCAGGAAGGCCCCCCGACAATGTCGTAACAGCGAGTTGCCCTTCGATATTCGACGACGTTTGGCAACCAGCCATGCAAATGATTGCGATAAGAACCAAGATTCCGAGGACCCGACACGCCAGTCCACTATTGCTTAATCGAGAGTCGCTAATCATCATGGCTATTCCTCAGGGTAACGAGGTCTCAGGATAAGAGATAAAATCGAGTCCTGAAACCAAGCCCTTCTTGAATTGGGAAAATGGATGACTCACTGGCGAAGCGATTTTACTCGTCAACACAAACTTGACAAGTGCAGCTTTGACTATCTCTTACTGGCGTGTGTCTTATCGAGCAAATAATACATTGAGAGCACGTGCCAGCAACCAGTGAACACTTCAAATGAGAATAATGTTATTCTCGCAAGAATATTTGCCTGATCAAGATCATGCCAAAGAAGAAAAGAAAACCTTCAAAATTTAGCGCGGCGTGCGATGCTCGACGTCGCGCTCGCGAACTGGCCGGTCCGCCTCCAAGCGAGCGCGTTATTCCCGACAAACGATTGAAACCTGTCAAACACAAGAAGAAAATATTGGAAGAGTAGGGCAGGCTTTTTACCCTGAGCAAAGTGAAGGGCAGCCTGCCTGGTTTTGAATTTGTGCATGTACCAATCGAAACCCAAAAGCGCACAGGTTGAAGTCTGTGCTTCCGGTTAGTGAATATGGCGCGTTTTTTTCTGCATGTAATCCATCAGCAGGTATTGGCCGAGGGTGTAGGGTGTGGTGAAGTACGCTTTGCCTCGGCAAAGTTCGGTTACTTTCTGCACGAAGTGAATCAGGCTGTGGTCGCTGGCAAGCATGAATGTGTTGATCAGGATTCCGGAGCGGCGGCAGCGGCCCACTTCTTCGAGGGTCTGCGTTACGACTAACGGGTCGAGGCCGAATGCGTTCTTGTAAATGCGGCCGTCTTCGAGCGTGAGCGCCGAAGGTTTTCCGTCGGTGATCATTACGATCTGCTTCATGTCTTTTTTCTGGCGGGCAAGGATGCGTCGCGCCAGCCGCAGTCCTTCACGCGTATTTGTGTAGTACGGACCCACCTGCACGCGGGCCAGGTCGCCAAGCGGAACCTCTTCGGCGGAATCGTGGAACAAAACCAGATGGAGCGAATCGCCGGGGAATTGCGTGCGAATGAGGTGAGAAAGCGCAAGCGCCACTTTTTTCGCCGGGGTGAAGCGGTCCTCACCGTACAGAATCATGCTGTGGCTACAGTCGAGCATTAGCACCGTCGCGCAGGAGCTTTGATACTCGGTCTGGTGCACCATCAGGTCCGGATAATCGATTTCGATGGGGACGCGCGCGCCGTCACGGCGGACAGCGTTGAATAAGGTGGCGCTGATGTCGAGATTTAAGGTGTCGCCAAATTCGTAGGCGCGGGAAATACCGCCAGATTCGACACCCGTCGAGAGGTCGCGCGTATCGTGTCTGCCGAGGCTGCTCTTGCCCAGCGATCCCATCAGGTCTTTCAGGGTTTTGAAGCCGAGAAAGTCGATGGTCTTGTCGGTGATTTCAAAGCGGGCTTCGGCATCGCGTTCACGGCCCTGTCTCGCTTGTCCTGGCTGCATTTTTTCCGGCGGGGCGGTGACTTGCGGCTGGCCGGTGACGTAGCCTTCTTCCATCAGGCGATCCATCAACTGGTCGATCATTTCCTTCATCTTTGCCTGTTGTTCTTCCGGAGTGCCGTCGAGCAGGTCCTGCATCTGCTGGTCGGGAAGCAGGTCGCCTTCTTCGAGGGCGCGCTGGATCGCCTGGCGCAATGCCTCCATCGATTTTTCCGGGTCCATTTCGGAGATTCCGTAGAACTGCGATTCGAAGCCGCTTTGCAGGAAAAAATCGGACAGTCGCTTGACCAGTTCCTGCAAGTCAACGCCGTCGCCCGGTTCGCCCGTGTATTTTGTGTAACGGATATATTTCACGGCAACTCCTTACAGACTGTTGCTAATTAAACTGACGCCTTGGCGGGCGCGGTGCCTGTTCGCGCGGTTCGGGCGCTTTGGAACGGTCCGCGTGGAATCCACGTTCTTCGTTGCGGCTGATGCGTTTGTGCGCCCAAAGTCCTTCGAGGATGAATTCCGCTGCCGCAGCCATTCCTGCGGGGCCGCTTCGGCCATCGACGCCGAGGCGTTCGATGTTTTCCATCAGTCCCTGGATGCGTTTGAGTTGCGCCAGCGCATCCGAAGCCGGAGCGTCTTCGGGAACTTTTAGCTCGCCGCCGAGTTCGAACCATTGCACGACCGGCTGGTGATTTGCGCCCTCCATATGTTTAGAGAAGACTTTCCCGACCGCGCCGCGGATTAACTCGCGAGCGATATTCTCGGCGCCGCGCAGTTCGCCCTCGTATTCGAGCTCCATTTTTCCTGTGATCGCGGGAAGCGCTGCGTACACGTCCGCAATGCGCACTGCTGACCGGGCTTCGTGGTTGCGCACGGCTCGCTGCTCGGCGCTGCTTACCGCGCTTTCCAGGCAGGCAATCGGCAGACGCTGGCTGACTCCCGAACGTTTGTCGATGCGCTTGTCATCTCGTGCAAGGAAGGCCGTTTGCTCGATCACTTCGCGAATATAGCTGGGGACATCGACGTTTGGCCCGCCGCCGTCCCGCGCCACCCAGGCTTCTTGTGCAGTGATGGCCACGCCTTCTTCAATTGTCACCGGGTAATGCGTACGAATTTCCGACCCGATGCGGTCCTTTAGTGGAGTGATGATTTTTCCGCGCGCAGTGTAATCCTCGGGGTTGGCCGTAAACACTATCAGCACGTCCAGTGGCATGCGCACCGGATAGCCCTTAATTTGAATGTCGCCTTCCTGCATGATGTTGAACAGGCCCACCTGGATTTTTCCGGCGAGGTCGGGAAGTTCGTTTACCGCAAAAATTCCGCGGTTGGCGCGGGGCAGCAAGCCGTAGTGAATCGTGAGTTCGTCGCCCAAATCGCGGCCCGAACGCGCCGCCTTGATCGGATCCACGTCGCCGAGGATGTCTGCGATAGTGACATCCGGAGTGGCCAACTTTTCAACGAAGCGCGCGTCGCGGGAAAGCCACGCAATCGGCGTGGCATCTCCGCGTTCGGCAATCAAGTCCTTGCAGGAACGGCAGAGCGGCGCCTGCGGATTGTCATGAATCGGGCATCCGGCGATGTAGGGAATTTCCAGGTCAAGAAAATCGATCAGGCCGCGGAGGATGCGGCTCTTAGCCTGGCCGCGCAAGCCGAGAAGGATGAAATTGTGGCGTGCCAGAATGGCATTGGCGATCTGCGGCAGGACGGTTTCCTCGTATCCGTGAATGCCGGGAAACAGCGGCTCGCCCGATTCGAGCTTCTTCAAGATGTTGGCGCGGAGTTCTTCCTTAACGGTTCGTCGCGTGGCTCCCGGCGCGTAACCGGGAAGCTTCTGCAATTCGCCGAGCGTCGCGGGTTTCGTGGTCATAGAGAGGCCCCTGTCTGGTTCAAAGCTCCATTATATGCCACATGGGAAATTGATGCTGGAATCCGGGGGGAAAGCCGGGGACTGGCAGTTCGACACCGACAGAATTGATGTCACAAATCGAAAGATGAAAATATTGGCATCTCTGAATCCTTACAAGGACCGGTGGTATTTAACCGAGACTGCCGTGACCGTTGCCCGATGCCTTTTGTCGGACGCGTTCACGGCGCTGCAATTGCGGATACCATTCCGTGAGGCGCGCGGCCAGACGCTTTTGGCGTTCAGGCTCCGAGCGCTCTTCCAGCAGCGTTTGGCGGAACTCTACCTCAAGCGGCAATTCGGATGCGATGTGATATGTGAGCGAGGGGCCTGCCTCGGGATCGAATGGCGGAGGTTCCTCGTCGAACAGCACGCCGTGGCATTGCTCGTATAGTTCTTCGAGCTGCTCGGAAACAGCGTCGTCGATTCCATCAAAATCGTCTTCCAGATATTCGACATCCGCTTCGAAATAAGGCTGATCGCTGTGGGTGCGGATCAAATGAAAGGCTTTCTGGCCGATGGTCAGAATTTCGGAGCGCCCGTCTTCGTATTCCTTCACTGTCTTAACAATGAGCGCTGTGCAGCCGGTTTGCGCAATGTTTCCTGACTGAAAGAACACAATCCCGAACGGAGAATTGGTTTCGATGCAGTGCCGCGTCATCAGGCGGTAGCGAGGCTCGAAGATGTGCAGAGGGACTGCCTGTCCGGGGAAGAGGACGAGGCCGAGTGGAAACAGTGGTATCCGCTCTGGGCTCATTATTTTTCGCGCCATCATAGCAAAAAACGTCGCGCGAATGTGCATGAGGTCGTTTGCAGCCAATTCAATCAGTACTATTCTTCAGTAGGGGGCCTGAACGGAAACAACGTGTTATAGAGCCATGAGGCAGCTACACCGCCGGCCAATGGGCCGATCCAGTAAACGCCGTGGTTGGTCCAATGATTTCCAGCTACTGCAGGGCCGAACGCTCGCGCCGGATTCAGCGCGGCGCCGGTAAACGGTCCGCCGAATAACACCCCCACCGTGACCACCAAGCCGACGGCGAAGCCTGCAACCTTGTTGAGGACGCCGTCGCGGTCTACCGAAGTTGCGAAGACGACGAAGACGAGGAAGAACGTCAGAATCGCTTCGAAGGCGATTCCGCTGGTGCGCGTGATGCCGCTGGCCAGGTCCGGCGTGCCGAGTTGTACGGCGGACCAGACATCGAATGGCAGTCGCCTCAGGACGTACGCCGCCGCAATTGCGCCGCCCAGTTGCGCCCCCCAGTATGTGATGGTGTCGAAAGTAGTAAATTTTCGAGTGACCCAGAAGCCGATCGTGATCGCCGGATTGAAGTGCCCGCCGGAGATGGGCCCCAGCGCAGTGACCATCACGCCCATCGCGAGACCGTAGGCGAGAGCCATTCCCAGCAGGCCGATTCCCGTTTGTCCGCTGGTGCGCAGGAATTGATCGGCGCAGATCGAGCCTGCGCCGAAGAAGATGAGCGAAAACGTGCCGACGAATTCAGCAACCAGTCTTTGGGGTCTGTTGTACACGAGACTCCGTCATGTCCATTCGGCAGGGAATTGCATCGCTGCCATCGTATATGTGCAAAGTTCGACGATTGGAAGCTGATATGGTTATTCGAACGCCAGAAACAATCGCACCAGGATTCTTTAGCGAGTTCCTGCGCCCGTCGGCACTCCTACTGGCGTGAGCCAGCCGTGGCGGTCTGGACGCGAGCCGTTGAGAATCGCGAAAAATTCTTCCTGGAGCGCTTTGGTGATCGGTCCGCGCGAGCCTTTGCCGACCTGGATGCGATCGACTGAGCGCAGCGGCGTGATTTCCGCTGCCGTGCCCGTGAAGAACACTTCGTCGGCGATGTAGAGCATTTCCCGCGGAACCATCTGCTCGCGCACCGGGATTTTCAGATCCTCGCACAGCCTCATTACGGAATTGCGGGTGATGCCGGGAAGCACGCTGGCCCCGATTGGAGGCGTGATCAGCGCGCCGTCCATGGCGACGAAAATGTTTTCGCCCGATCCTTCGCTGACGAAACCATTGGTGTCCAGCGCGATTCCCTCGGAATAGCCGTTGGCGTGCGCTTCCATGTGAATCAACTGCGAATTCATGTAGTTGGCGCCAGCCTTGGCCATACTTGGCAGGGTATTGGGCGCCATGCGATTCCACGAACTGACGCAGACGTCCACGCCGTTCTCGATTGCCTCCGGACCCAGGTAGCGTCCCCATTCCCAACAGGCGATGTAAACTTCAGTCGGCACCGAAAGCCCGCCGACGCCGATATCGCCATAGCCGCGCAGAGCGATCGGCCGGATGTAGCAGGAATTCATCTTGTTGGCGCGCACGACTTCCGCGGCGGCATTCGAGAGATCGTCCACGGTGTAAGGCCACTCGATGCGATAGATTTTTCCGGAGTTGACCAGGCGCTGGAAATGCTCGCGCACGCGGAAGATCGCCGGGCCGCTCTTGGTCTCATAGCAGCGGATGCCTTCGAATACGGAGGAGCCGTAGCTGACCACGTGGGAAAGGACGTGAATCTTCGCGTCATTCCAATCGATCAGCTTCCCGTTATGCCAGATTTTTTCAGTCGGCTTCATTGCCATCGGCGTTCTCCGCACGGCCAATTTGTATAAATTTCGCTATGCCGTGATAGCTAAAGAAAATTATAGCATACAGAATCGAGGCGTCTGTGTGGCTCGGAATCCACTTTTTCCAGGACGAATTCTATGGCGCTGTTGTTGCCCCCAGGCTATGAGTAAAGACCGGAAACGGCAGGGACTTGCGTAACAACTGAAGTGTCCTAAACCAGACAGACGGCACCCACACAGGCACCTACACTCATTCTTCAGTATGATTTGCGCTCAATGTTCGGGCATCCACGAATAGACATTGCGCGCAGTTGCTGGACTCACGTAGCCGTTCAGGCTTGCTCCAACTTTAGCCGTGTGCCCATTTCAAGGAGCAAGAAACATGAAGAAGTATCGGTTAGCGTATCTCTTGATTCCTATCATTTCGGTTGCGGTAATCTCACCGAAAGCGATGGCGCAGACGGCGCCTGCCGCGGAGCTTTCATCCACCGTTACCGCCGTGGGCCCGCCGTCGTCAAGGCCACTTTACCCGAGTCCGATCCTGGCTTATACGCCGCCTACAGAAAAGGAAAAACTGCGGCTCTTTGCGTTCGATGCCTTTGGGCCGTATGCGTTTGCGAAAGCTGCTGTCGCGGCAGGATTTCAACAGGACAGTAATTCGCCGCCGGAGTGGGGTAGCGGCTGGGGTGCCTACGGGGAACGTGTAGCAAGCAACTTCGGCGTCCAGGTTGTTACAACGGCGAGCAGTTACGGGATGGCGGAGATACTTCATGAGGACGCCGCCTATTATCGTTGCGAATGCACGGGGTTGTTTCCTCGTATTCGCCATGCGCTGATTTCCACCCTTACGGCACGTCGGGGAGATGACGGTCACAGAGTATTTTCCATTCCGGGACTTGTTTCACCCTATGCCGGTTCGATGACGGCACTTGCCTGGTATCCGCGCCGCTTTGGGGTGAAAGATGGGTTTCGGATGGGAAATTACAACCTGTTGACGCAGGCCGCTGGAAATGTGGCTATGGAATTCATTTATGGAGGACCGCACACGATGTTCAGTCACGTAGGCCGTTCCAATTCGCCAGGCGGCACTGCTGCTCAAGATCATTAGTTGAAATTTGTTCGCTCATTTTAGGTCTATTAGCACTGAGACGTAACATCCGGAGATTTTATGGAATCCACTTCGGCTTCGACCGGGACGACAATCAGTCATTCGCTCGAGTGGTTTGGGGACTTGGGGAGCTTTTCCTGGAGGGTAATCTGCTCGGCTTTCGCAAAGCCGTTTGAAATTCGCGAGATTGTTCGGCAATTCGACGAAATCGGGTCCAAGTCACTACCGCTTGTGGCGCTTGCCGGCGCTGCCATCGGCACCGTTCTGGCACTGGAGAGCCGCAGCAGCCTGGCGCGATTTGGCGCCACCTCCATGCTTCCTGCCGCAATCGCTTACTCCATCATTCATGAGATGGGGCCGATCGTCACCGGGCTGGTGGTTAGCGGACGCGTGGGGGCTGGCATCGGAGCTGAATTGGGTTCGATGAAAGTGAGCGAGCAAATCGATGCGATTGAGGCCTCGGCTGTAGATCCCTACAAACTGCTGGTTTTTACGCGCGTGCTGGCGTGCATTGTGGCCCTGCCGCTGCTGACGCTGGTGACCGACTTCTTCGGTGTGGTCGCTGGGTGGGTAGCGACGACTCTTGCCGAGCCCATTTCCTTGCACCGCTTTTTTAGCAAAGGGTTTTCGGGCGTGCGGTTCAGCGATTTTCTTGCGCCGACGTTCAGAACCTGCATTTTCGGTCTGATTATCGGCTTGGTGGCTTGTTTCCAGGGCATGCGCACGCGAGGGGGCACCGAGGGTGTTGGGCGTTCGGCGACCAGTTCGGTGGTTTTGGCTTCGCTGTTTGTGATTTTGGCAGACGTCATTCTGGTGAAGCTGATTCTCATCTTTTTCCCATGACGCATTCTATTGCGGAAGCCAATTCGGATAGAAATCGGACCGGCAACAAGCCCGGCGATCCGTTGCTGGTGCTTCGGGACGTCCACAAATCCTTCGGCGAGCAGCACGTCCTTGACGGAATCGGCCTGACTGTCGTTCGAGGCGAGACGCTCACCGTGCTGGGCCGAAGCGGCACCGGGAAAAGCGTTTTATTGAAGCTGATCATCGGACTCCAAAATCCCGATGCCGGCTCGATTTGCATCGCGGGGAAGGAGATTGCGGGAATCGGACTCAAAGAAATGAATCTGTTGCGAGTCAAGATGGGTTTTTTGTTTCAGGCGGCGGCGCTCTATGACTCGTTGACCGTCGCGCAGAATGTGGCGTTCCCGCTGGAGCGGCACACCACAATGTCGGCCTCCGAGCGAAACGATCGCGTGAAGGAGTTATTGCGCAGCGTTGGCATGGAACGCGACCTCGATAAGATGCCGAGCGGTATTTCCGGCGGAATGCAAAAGCGAGTGGGCCTGGCGCGCTCGCTGGCGCTGCAGCCGGAAATTCTGCTTCTCGATGAGCCCACGGCGGGACTCGATCCCATCACCTCCCGCGAAATTGACGACTTGGTTCTAAAGCTGCAAGAGGAGCACGACCTGACGTCCGTGGTAGTAACGCACGATCTGCACAGCGCAAAAACCATCGCGGACCGGGTGGCATTGCTGGACCAGGGGAAAGTGGTGCTCGAAGGAAGTTTCGATGAGCTGGCGGAAAGCAAAATCGCTTTTGTCCAGGAATTCTTCTCGAGGGATTCGTAGGGAGCCATTATGTCAAGAGCAGCGCGATTGGGAGCATTTATTATCGGAGCACTGGCAATCCTGGTGGCTGGAATTTTCATCATCGGCGGGAAGCAGTACTTGTTTACACCGACGTACCGGCTGAACGCGCAGTTCGGCAGCGTCGTGGGGCTGGATGCGGGGGCGGACGTTCGTGTGGGCGGTGTTCACAGCGGCACTGTACGCAGCGTCGAGCTGCCAACTGAACCGACCGATAAAATCACTGTGCGAATGGACATGGACAGATCGACTCGCCGAATCATTAAGCAGGATTCCGTAGCCACCATTGAAACTGAGGGACTTCTTGGCAATGAGTACGTTGCGATTTCGTTTGGGTCCGCCAAGGGAGCGAACGTAGTGGATGGAGGAACCATTGCCAGTGAACCGCCTCTCGAAATGTCCGCGCTCATCAGGAAAGCGAATGGCATACTGGATAGCAGCCAGGAAGCGCTCTCAAATGTTACCGAGACCACGGCTAATTTGAGTTCGATCAGCGGCAAGATCAACGGCGGGCAGGGCACAGTGGGTGCTTTAATAAACGACAAGAAAATATACACACAGCTGGACCAGACAACAATCGGATTGCGTGACACTGTAACCAAAGCCCAGGCCGGGGTTACCGACTTCCAGGAGGACATGGAGGCGCTCAAGAAGAATTTTCTGCTGCGCGGGTATTTCAAGAATCGCGGCTATGAAAACTCCGCCGACCTGGTGAAATACGAGGTTCCAAACCTGCCGAAGCAGGAATCTTTGAAAACATTCACATACGACCCGAAGCAGCTCTTCGACAAGATCGATACAGCCAAACCCAGGAACCAAAAATCCCTGCGCCCTGCGGGACAATTTCTGGCCGACAATGAGTTTGGGGTAGCGGTCGTTGTAGTCTCCACAAGCATGGCTGGAGACACGGAAAAGGATCGGGTGCTGTCGCAGGCCCGGGCCCTGGTGGTGCGCGACTACCTGGTGGATAATTTCGGTTTCGATGACGCGCAATTGAAGACGTTGGGAGTTGGCAAGAAGAGTGGAGTGAATCCCGATGCTGGGTGGGGCTCGGTTGAAATTATTATTTATCCGCCTGAAACGGAAGTTTCTACCACGACGCAAACCATCACGAACCGGCAGTAAGATTCCAGTTGAGCTGCATGTCTCGGTGGAATCTGACCTGGGACTCCAAATTATATGCAGCAGGGAGCAGGTTTCAGTGGTCCAAACGTTCGAAGGAAGGAGACGGCTGCGAGATGGATTGAAAATCTGTCATCGCATGGGCAAACACGTGGTTATGACTGTTCTCCCAGATGCCGAGTAATAGGAAGGGAATTACGGCGGCGGCGGCCCAGAGTTTGGCACGGCGAGGCGCTTTGGCTTCAGGCTCCCAACGGAAAAGTTGCGCGGAAACCAGGAACGCGATCACCGTGCAGCCAAGCATGGAGGCCATGTTCATGCCGAGCTTGGAGATGCCGGCATGTTCGACCATGGACTGCTGCAGGCCGCTGACCAGGTAAGTAGCCGGCAGGAAATAGGCAATCCTCTGAATGAATTTGGGCAAAATCGGCAGAGGAACCGTTACGCCGGACAGGAACAAGAACGCAAACCAGATAATTTGATTGATGATTTGAGTTTCCTGCATCGTGTTAGTCACGCTGGCGATCACCAGACCCAGAGTTGCGAACGTGACAATGCCAAGGGTCACCAGAACAAAAACTCCCACTAGATTGCCCATGTTCGACATGTGAAAAATCTGGCGCGACAGGTAAAACTCAATGACGATTGTTGGGATGGTGAGGATATAATTGGAGATGATGCTGGAAGCAAGCATCTCGGCGGCGCTTATCGGGGCTACCCGGAAGCGGCGCAATATGCCCTGTTCGCGGAATGTCACCAGTTGAACGCTTAATCCCCAAAAACTTCCCATCACTGTGAGTGCTAAAACCCCAGCCAGCAAGTAGGGCATGGCCTGGCGATTGCCTCGACCGAAAATACCGGCGTAGATGAACAGAAATGCCAGCGGCATAATCAGGCTGAAGAACAGGAATGCCCGGTTGCGCATCGCAAGGCGCATGCGGCTCATTGTAAGTGCCCAAGTATGACTCGCCATATTCCTTAATCCCGCAACCTTCTCCCGGTCAGCTCGAGGAAGATGTCTTCGAGCGACGGGGCGGCAATCTCCAGACTTACAAGCTCATTATTTTGTTCTTCGAGATGCTTCACCAAAGCCACGATGGTGCGCGGCACGCGCGTCGAGTACAGCAGATAATCGTCCGCTTCCGCGCGGCATTCGGTTACGCCTTCGAGCGTGCCGAGCGCGCCGTTGGTTTCCGGTCGCGCCATGCGCACGGTGATGCGCGTGACTGCGCCGGAGCGATCCTTCAGTTCGCGCGGACTGCCCATGGCAATCACGTTTCCGTGATCGACGATAGCGACGCGGTCGCAGAGGCGCTCGGCCTCTTCGATGTAGTGCGTCGTAATCAGGATGGTCTTCTTTTCCTTCTTCAGTTCTTCGATGATGTCGTAGATTTCGCGGCGTACCTGCGGATCGAGTCCGGCGGTCGGTTCGTCCAGAAATACTACCTTCGGATCGTTGACCAGCGCCATCGCCAAAGCCAGCCGCTGTTTCTGGCCACCTGAAAGCTGGGAATAGAACGCGTTGCGCTTTTCTTCCAGGCCGAAGCGTTTCAGCAACTCATCGGTCCCGCGGCGTCGCGGGTAAAAGCTACCGAACAGATCGAGGGCTTCGCGGACGCGCATCTTGTCCGGCAGGGCAGTGGATTGCAGCGCCGCGCCCATCACATACTTATATTCCGCGCCGCTGCGCTGCGGATCGAGTCCGCATACGCTCACGCGGCCGCTGGTGGGAGTTCGCAGGCCTTCCAGAATTTCGACGGTGCTGGTTTTGCCAGCGCCATTGGGCCCAAGCAGGCCGAAGACTTCACCTTCGCTGACTGAAAAGCTCACTCCGCGCACGGCTTGGACGTCCCCGTAGCTCTTGGTCAGGTTCTCAACTTCAATAACGGACAGATTCATGAGCCCATATCTATAGCATATTCGGTTCTACTGGGCGAATTCTGTGGCTCGACATTCGCTATGTCTTTTCGGATCAACGTCGTCGAGCGGTCTTGCCGGGTCTCCACTGGCGAGCAGGAAAATCCTCGATGCGCTTTTCCATGACGCGCACACCTTCGCTTTCCAGCAACTTTCTCTGAAGCGAGACGTTCGGTTCACGCAACAGCAACTTGCCACCAACGCCCACGACGCGGTGCCAGGGAATTGCTTTGCCGGAGGGGCAAGCGGCCATGGCGCGTCCGGCGGTTCGTGCGCCTCCGCGCAGTTTCAAAACACGGGCGACTGCGCCATAGGTCATCACGCGGCCGCGCGGGATTTTTTTCACGAGCACGTATACAGAATGCCAATTCAATGAATTCGCCATTCCGATATCGCATTGTACAAGTACTAGTCCACTTGATCTATAGCGCCAACTATCCACATGCAGCATACTGGTTATCGAAAACAGCAATTCCCGCATCTAATTAAGCAGATGGGGAATTGCGAATTGGAAATTCTCAAGAAGACTTCGCAGTTCGCCCCATGAATCGCCACGACGCTGTTCGAACGGGGAGTTACTGATACGAGGCAGCGGCGGCAGGTCGTCGATATCGAAATTGACAGGTGTAGTGGAATATCCATACACTACAGTTTCGGTGTCTGTGCCAGGAGCGAATCATGGCCTTTCTTCGGCGCAAAGGGAACGCGTTTTACCTGGTCCATAACGTCCGCAAAGGCGGCCGGGTTAAGCAACTTCACCTGGCAAAGCTTGGCGAGCGTCCCAGGATCACCGACGATGTTGTCCGGCAGGTTTCCAGATCCCATCCGTTCGTGGATGTGAACTGGAGCCAGCTGCGAGAAGAAGTCAACAATCGCGTGGAGCTGTTCGACCCGCGATGCACTGAAGTACAAAAACTGGTTTCTACCCTCCGTACCCTGAATCTCGATCTGGCCGACCTGTTTCCACCACTTCTCGATGTTTCGCAAGCTCCGGAAGCAGGCCAGGAGATCATCACCCAGCTACGTCTTCTGCACTCCACCGTTGGAGTCAAGCTCGATCAATTCGATCGTGCCCCGCATCGGGGCGTGCTCGCCGTCCGCAAGTTTCGGTGAGTAGGAGGTTGGCAATGAGCGGTAACCGGGGAACGCAACTACAACTGGACCCAACTCTTCGGAGCGTGGAGTCTCAGGAATTTCAGGCCTCGCTGAAGAGCAAGGTCGTCGGCCAGGAAGAGGGAGTCCGCGCACTGGTGGACCTGTATCAGGTCTTCTGCGCGGGCATGAGCTCGACCGGGCGGCCCGTCGGGAACCTGCTATTCCTGGGGCCAACTGGGTCTGGAAAGACGCGAATCGTGGAAGCTGCTGCGGAGATCCTGTTTGGGGACCCTCGCGCGGTGATCAAGGTGGACTGCGCGGAGTTCCAGCACTCGCACGAGATCGCCAAGCTGATCGGCTCGCCTCCGGGATACTTGGGACACCGGGAAACCCATCCACTGATCACGCAGGAAGAACTGGCGAAGTTTCATACGGACAAACTGAAGCTGAGTTTCCTGCTGTTCGATGAGATCGAAAAGGCGTCTGACGCGCTGTGGCAATTGCTGCTGGGGATTCTGGATAAGGCGACACTGACGCTGGGCGACAACCGCCGTGTGGACCTGTCGCAGACGATGATTTTTCTGACGTCGAACCTAGGCGGAGGAGAAATCACGGAATTGATGACCGGCGGCATGGGTTTCGTGCAGCCCAAGGACAAGGCGGAAGACAAGCTGGACGTGAAAGTGGAGCGGACGGCGCAGGAAGCGGCGAAAAAGAAATTTTCACCAGAGTTCATGAATCGTTTGGATAAGGTGGTGGTGTTCCATCCTTTGCGGCAAGAGCAGTTGGAGGAGATTCTAGAGATCGAGTTGGGAATGGTGCAGCAGCGGGTGCTGGATGCGGGACGAGGGCAGTTCCTGTTCCGGGCGACACCGGCGGCGAGGAGCTTTCTGCTGCAAGAGGGAACGGACTTCAAGTACGGTGCTCGGCATCTGAAACGGGCGATCGAGAAGTATGTGGTGTACCCGCTTGCGAACTTGCTGGCCACCGAGCAGGTTTGCTTTGGCGACATGCTGGTCGTCGATTGGGACGGAAAATCAACTCACCTTTCGTTTCAGAAGGAAGGTGAAGGAGCCGTCGTACCTTCGGCGACGAAGTTAGCCCGCGGGGCGGGAGCGAACATTGCCAAGGCAAATGGCGGGAAAGTCGTTGAGGCTCCTGCCTCCGTGATCGTGCGCGAAGCTAAGACTCCTGTGGCACTGCCGACAGGGGCGCCTCCGCCGGTGGCATCCAGTCGACGAAAGATTGACCCCTAATACGTCATCCAGAAAAGGTTAAAAAGGGCGGCCTGAAAGAAAAACGGGCCGCCCTTTTTTATTTGTGCTTGCAGTACGCATGTTTCAATCTGACCTGTAATGGGTCTCTTTGATACATCAAGAAGTCTCACAAGGATTTCGCGCTGAAATTGGAGATTTCTTCGATCCGCAAGTTGTGTATTTCCAGGCAGTTATGTTCGGTAGTTCGACGGGATTCACTTGGGCATTGGATTGCCCTTGTTTCTGCGATGTATGACGATGCGGTACTCGCGAGAAGGACAATGCTGGGGGGGCAATGAGTCAGGAGAAAATCAAACTTGATCCAAACCGCCACAGTTACGAGTCGCAGGCATTTGAGTCCGCCATGCGGCGACGAATTGTGGGGCAGGAAGAAGGCGTTCGCGCACTGACGGACCTGTATCAGGTCTTCTGCGCGGGGATGAGCTCGACCGGGCGTCCGGTGGGGAACCTGCTGTTCCTGGGGCCAACCGGGTCTGGAAAGACGCGGATCGTTGAGGCGGCTGCGGAAGTCCTGTTCGGAGACCCGCGCGCGGTAATCAAGGTGGACTGCGCCGAGTTCCAGCACTCGCACGAGATAGCCAAACTGATTGGATCGCCTCCAGGATATTTGGGGCACCGGGAAACGCATCCGCTGATCACGCAGGAAGAACTGTCGAAGTTTCACACCGACAAGCTGAAGCTGAGTTTTCTGCTGTTCGATGAGATCGAAAAGGCGTCGGACGCACTATGGCAGTTGCTGCTGGGGATTCTGGATAAAGCGACGCTAACGCTAGGCGATAACCGCCGCGTGGATTTGTCGCAAACGATGATTTTTCTGACCTCGAACCTGGGCGGCAGAGAGATCACGGAGTTGATGACCGGCGGCATGGGCTTTGTGCAGCCGAAAGATAGGGCGGAAGAGAAACTCGATGGGAAGGTGGAGCGGACGGCGGAGGAAGCGGCAAAGAAAAAGTTTTCGCCGGAGTTCATGAATCGGCTGGACAAGGTGGTGGTGTTCCATCCTCTGCGTCAGGAACAGCTCGAAGAGATACTGGAGATCGAACTGGGCATGGTGCAGCAGCGGGTGTTGGATGTGGAACGAGGGCAGTTTCTGTTCCGGGCGACATCGCTTGCAAGAAGTTTCCTCTTGCAGGAGGGAACGGACTTCAAGTACGGAGCCAGGCATCTGAAGCGAGCCATCGAGAAGTTCGTGGTGTACCCTCTGGCGAACTTGCTGGCAACCGAGCAGATTCGATTCGGAGATATGGTAGTCGTGGATTACGACCAGGACGAGCCCCACTTATCGTTTCATAGGGAGGGGCAGGGAGCTGTAATCCCGGCTCCGCGGCGGCGGCCCGTGCGAATTGCAATCAGCGCAGGGACGGAAGAAAAAGTCCCCGTATTCGATCGCGAACCGGTGATGACGCGGTAGATTTTCTCAGAGCAGACCAAAATTAAGTGTCCGGACGAGGAGTCCGGGCACTTTTTTTGTTTTGGTAAACCGCATATTCAATGAAGAAGTACAGGGGAACATCGGACTTGCTATTCCTGAGGGGACTTCGAAATACGTTACGCTTTTGGTTTCCAACGGAGTATGGGCTTGCGCGCGGCGGTAACATCATCGAGGCGGCTCACGCGGGTCGAGTGGGGCGCGGTCTTCACCAGTTCCGGGTCTGTTGCGGCTTCCTCGGCGATGGAGCGCATCGCGTCTACGAAGATGTCGCATTCTTGCCTGGATTCCGACTCGGTCGGCTCAATCATCATTGCGCCGGAGACAATCAGCGGAAACGCGGTGGTATACGGATGGAAGCCGTAGTCGATCAGGCGCTTGGCGATGTCCATGGTGTTTACGCCGTTTTTCTTCTGCCGCGCGTCGCTGAAAACGACTTCATGCATTGAAGCGGACTTGTACGGGAGGTCGAACACATCTTCGAGCTTCTTGCGAATGTAGTTCGCGTTCAGCACTGCGTCTTCAGTAGCCTGACGAATTCCCGGGCCGTAGGCCAGCGTATAGGCGAGCGCGCGGACCAGGACTCCGAAGTTCCCACCGAAGGCGCGGACACGGCCAATGGATTTCGGACGGTTATTTTCCAGAGCCAGGTGCCCGTTCTTTTCCATCACCACAGGTATCGGCAGGTACGGTTCGAGAATTTTCTTGACCATCACCGGGCCTGCGCCGGGGCCGCCGCCGCCATGCGGCGTTGAGAAAGTCTTGTGCAGGTTCAAGTGCATTACGTCCACGCCAAAGTCGCCGGGACGCGTCACGCCGGCCAGCGCGTTCATGTTTGCGCCGTCCATGTAGAGCAATGCGCCGTGGGCGTGCAGAATTTCGGCGGCCTCGGCGATGTTTTGTTCGAAGACGCCGAGCGTCGATGGATTGGTCACCATCATGGCGGCCACGTCGTCGTTCGCGAACTCTTTTAAATGAGAGATGTCGATCTGGCCGCGATCATCGGAACGCACGTTTTCCACTTCGTATCCGGCAATGACGGCCGTGGCGGGATTGGTGCCGTGCGCGGAGTCCGGAATCAGAACTTTCTTCCGCGGTCTCCCCTGCGTGTCTTCCAGATAGGCGCGAATCAACAACAGGCCTGTGAGTTCGCCCTGTGCGCCTGCGGCAGGCTCCAGCGTGCCGGTATCCATGCCGGTGATTTCCGTGAGGCATTCGAGCAGCAGTTGCAGAATCTTCAGGCAGCCCTGTGAAAGCTCCTGCGGCTGATAAGGATGCTCGGTGGCGATGCCGTCCAGGCGCGCAACGAATTCATTGACGCGCGGGTTGTACTTCATCGTGCAGGAGCCGAGGGGGTACATTCCCAGGTCGATCGCATAATTCCATGTCGAAAGGCGCGTGAAATGGCGGATCACTTCGATTTCGCTCACCTCGGGAAATCCAGCGATGCCTTCGCGTGCGTATTCCTCGCCTAATGCGGCGAGCGCATCCACGGCGGGTACATCCAGTGGAGGGAACTCGACGCCGCGCTTGCCCGGAGCGGATTCCTCGAAGATCAATCCCTCATTCTGATTGACGTGGCGCGAAACTTTTTTAATACGATCGGTCAACTCGACTCTCCTCAAACCGGCTTAGACAAAATCTCTCGAATCGCGGCGGTCATGCGTTCGATCTCGGCGCGCGACGTTGTTTCGGTGACGCAGAATAGCCCGCGCTTGGTCAATTCCGGATAGAAACTGCCGAGGGGCAGCGGGCCGATAATCTTTTCCCGCAGTAGATCAGAGTTCACCAGCTTCACCGAGCGCGGAAGTTCGACCGCGAATTCATTGAAAAACGGGCCTGAAAACGCCCGCTTCACGCCGGGAATTTTTTCGAGTTCATCGAGCGCAAAGTGTGCCTTGGCAATGTTCTGGTCCGCCAGTTCCTTTAATCCTTCTTTCCCAAGAAGGCACAGATGAATTGTCACCGCGAGCGCGCAGAGGGCCTGATTGGTGCAGATGTTAGAGGTCGCCTTTTCGCGGCGTATGTGCTGCTCGCGCGTGGCCAGCGTCAGGACGTATCCGCGCCGACCTTCGGTGTCCACCGTTTCTCCGGCGAGGCGTCCCGGCATCTGGCGGACAAACTTGTCGCGTGTGGCGATTACCCCGGCATAAGGTCCGCCGTAGCTGGGCACGAGGCCGAAGCTCTGCGCTTCCATGGCCACAATGTCTGCTCCTGCAGGCGGTCGCACCGCGCCGAGCGATACGCCCTCGGTGATGGCCGCGACGACCAGCGCCCCTTTGGCATGGGCAAGTGCTGCCAGTTGTGGAAATTGTTCCAGCACGCCGAAGAAGTTGGGCGATTGCACGACGATGGCTGCGGTTTTATCGTCGATTGCGCTTTCGATCTGCGCGGCGTCTATTTGCCCCGTCGCTGTGAATCCGACTTCGTGGATTTCCAGGCCCAGGTTGCGCGTGTAGGTGTCCAGCACCTTGCGATATTCGGGATGCAGTGAGCGAGCGACAACCACACGATGACGCCCGGTGAGGCGCTCGGCCATCAGAACCGCTTCGGTGGTGGCCGTCGAACCGTCCCACATCGAGGCGTTGGCGACCTCCATGCCTGTGAGCTCGCACATCAGCGTCTGAAATTCGAAGATGGCTTGCAGGGTGCCCTGGCTGATTTCGGCCTGATAGGGCGTGTAGGACGTGAGAAATTCTCCGCGCTGGATCAGCGAATCGGTCACCACTGAACGCAAATGGATGTAAACGCCCGCGCCGAGAAAGCTGGTATAGCCAAAGGAATTTTCAGCCGCGCGTTCGCGGAAATATTTGATGATCTCCTGCTCGGAGAGGGCCGCGGGAAGACGCAGTGGGGCCTTCAGGCGAAATTGTTCAGGAATAGTTGCGAACAATTCGTCGATCGATTGCATGCCGATGGCTTCGAGCATTTCACGCCGCTCAGCTGGACTTTTCGGAAGATAGCGCATCAGGCCGATGCTTCCTTTTCGGAAACGAATGCCTGGTAGGCGGCGGCGTCCATCAGGCCGGAGACCTCGGCGGGATCGGCGAGCTTGATTTTGATGAGCCACGCAGCGCCGTGCGGGTCGGTGTTAACGGTTTCCGGAGCAGCTGACAGCGCGGCGTTGGTTTCGACGACTTCACCGGAGACAGGAGTGTAAATTTCGCTCACGGCCTTCACCGATTCGATCGTCCCGAAGATTTTTCCGGTAGCAACTTTTGTACCGACCGCGGGAAGCTCGACGAAGACGACATCGCCCAATTCGTGCTGCGCGTAGTCGGTGATTCCGATTGTGCCGGTGTCGCCGGACACTTTGATCCACTCATGGTCTTTGGTGTAGCGATAGTCGCTTGGATACATTGCAGCTCCTTGGCAACTCGTCGGCAATTTTCAATAACGTGTCATCCTGAATGAAGCGAGGAATCCCGCTTTGGTCCTTCAACAGTATACGGGAAAAGAAGGATTCTTCGCTTCGCTCGGAATGACGGGATGTAAATAAATCTATTTCGCCCGCTTGTAGAACGGCATCGGCACGATCCGCGCTGGCGCTTGATTGGCGCGAATTTCCACGTAGATTTCAGTTCCCACGGCTTTTGAGGCAGGGGGAACGTATGCCATTCCAATGTTTTTCTTCAAAAACGGGGCGGGTGAACCACTGGTGACGCGGCCAACTCTGCGGCCATCGATGGAAATCAGGCAGCCGTCACGGGCAATCAGGCGATCTTGCATCTCAAAGCCGACAAGGATACGGTCCAATCCTGCTGCCTTTTGTCGAATCAGAACATCGCGACCCAGAAATTCTCCCTTGTCCGTCTTGCAGATCCAGCCCAGGCCCGCTTCCCACGGAGTTATCGAGTCGTCGATTTCATGGCCGTAAAGACACATTGAGGATTCGAGGCGCAGTGTGTTTCGCGCTCCCAACCCGCAGGGCAGCAAGCCCTCGCTCGCGCCGGCATCCATCAGCTTGGACCATAACTTTTCGGAATGCTCGGGAGCAAAGTAAATCTCGAAGCCGTCTTCGCCCGTGTATCCGGTGCGCGCCAACAGGCAATCGACACCGTCAACTGAGCCGAAAGTGAAATGGTAATACTTGACGGACGCAAGTGGCACGGTCGTGAACCGCTGAAGAATCCCCAGCGCCTTCGGGCCCTGAATGGCGAGTTGCGAGTATCGCGCTCCAGCATTTTCGATCTGCGCGCCCAGAGGATTGTTGGAGCGGATATGCTCGAAATCCTGATCCTGATTGCCCGCATTCACGCAGAGGAAGTAATGTGAATCGGAGACCTTGTGCACCAACAGGTCGTCGACGAAGGTCCCCTGATCGGTCATCAGGCCGGAATAGTGGGCCTGTCCGACGATGAGCTTGGCCGCATCATTGCAGGTGACGTGCTGCACCAGATCGAGTGCGCGATCTCCCCGGACTTCGATTTCACCCATGTGGCTGACGTCAAACAAGCCGGCAGCGGTGCGTGTGGCCATATGCTCGGCAAGGATGCCCGAATACTCCACGGGCATATCCCACCCGCCGAAATTGACCATTTTGGCGCCGAGGCGGCGGTGTACGGCGTTCAATGCAGTCTTACGAAGTTGTGTCGTGGCTGGAGAGGTCACGCGGTTTCTCTGTGATTGCTCGCGAAAATTTAAACTAACATGTGGGTTTGAAGCGTGTCAAGAAAACGAGGGGCCACAGTCGAGGTGCAGTTTCCAATGCTTCGTTTCTCGCCGCATTAGGCGCACCCGCCGCGCCTAAGCAACTTGTCTCTTGCTGCGTCTTTCGGCTTTTAAAGGCCCCAGTAATCCAGGTGTATCTGATTCCGAGTGGAAATCAAGAACTTCCCTGGTTGTTAAGCTGATGGCATAAAACTCATTTTCCGATTTCAGGCGCAATTCCTCCAGCCGGAGACGGGTGTTTTCATATCCCGAAACAGAACCCCGCCAGAAAGACGAGCCATTCGGGAATCTCTCAAAAAGATCGTATTCGTTTTTCATTGGGGATCTTGTGCCACACGCGAGTTCGAGCGAGTCCCGATCAACGATCCGGCGCACTTCATTTTAATTCGATGAATTTACGTCTCCCGAAGTTATACCCTCAGGTTAACGATACATCGAGGGTGCATTGGAAGTGCCAAACGCTCGAAAAGACCGGCATTTTCCGGCGGATTGCCAACTCACTGATTGCACGTAGCTTAGCTGGCTGGAGAGATTTAATGGGAAGTCCGTCTATTTTCAGGCGGTGATACTGCCAAAGAAATTGGGCGTAAATCCTCCCAATCTTACGTCTTGTTTGGATCGATGAAGAAGCAGGGAGGATGAGCAGTAACATGCAGCTCAGGACTTTCTTCGATCCGGTTCGCCCATGCGCTCATTTTCCGTGACGTTCACCGTAACATCCATGCCTAGGAATGAGGTGGTGGAGCCCGTGAAGGTGCCCCAAAGAGGCAGGACATGTTCCGGGGACCAGGCGACGGCGACCCGGATCAAATTCCGGTTGCCCACGATGCTGTTGGTGGGATCGAAGTCGATCCAGCCCGCGCCGGGCAGATAGGCCTGCATCCACGCGTGAGTGGAACCGCCGCTGGTAATCCTCTTATCGTCGCCGGGCACAAAAATATATCCGCTGACAAATCGAGCGGCTATTCCAAGCGATCGCGTCGCTTCCATCATCAGGACGGCGAAGTCCCGGCAACTGCCGCGGCGGCTCTGGAGCGTCTCGTCCGGGCTTTGCACGCCCTTTTGACTCCGCCGCATGTACAGGAACTGCTTCCTGATACCGAGGGTCATGGAGCGCAGCAAGTTCACGGTTCCGGTGGTTCCCGACGGGTTCCGGAACTCGCTTGCCCATTTTCGAACATTTTCGGTGGGATAGTGTTGAGCCAGCGCAAGAGCGAGGATCGGGATATCCTCGTCCGAATACTTGAACGGGTGGTTGTTCGCGTACTCCTCCACCGGATATTCCGGCAATGAGTTCTCAAAATGTTGAAGGGTTACGACGCTCTCAAAGCGGAGCTCGGAAGTTTTCCCCTCGAATTCAGCGATCGCGATGGAATTGTCGAACACATCGTGGAGCATCCGGAGACTTGAAGGATTAGGCGTGATGTTCAAGCTGGACCGGAGGAGCTTCAGATCGTGACTCTCTCGCGGCCGGAACATCATCCGGTGTTCGCCTAGTTTTACCGGCTCCGAATAACGATATGTTGTGATGTGCCGGACCGTAAGGAAAGACATATTAAGCGCTAAGCTGGTTGCTCAGAGGCGGAACTATGGCCCCGGTCTCGGTCACTTCGTCGGTCCAGATTTTGAAACTCTCGAGCGTATTCGGGCCAAAAGTGGTGACGATCGCGACATCCGCCGCGTCGCGTCCACGCGCAATCAGCACGCGTCCAATTCTTGGCACATTGTTGCGCGGGTCGAAGATATACCATCCGCCGCCGACATACACTTCCATCCACGCGGCCAGGTCCGGAACCCCGTATGGGGGCGGAACGCCAGAGTCACCCAAGTATCCGGTGCAATACCGTGCGGGAATATTCATGGCGCGGCAGAAGGCGATGGCCAGGTGGGCAAAGTCACGGCAGACACCCGAGCGCTCGTTATAGGCCTCCCAGGCGCTTCGCGTGGGACGCGCATTTTGATAATCGAATTTGATGTGGTTATGGACATAGTCGCAGATCGCCTGAACGAGCGGCCATCCACGCTGCGTGTAGCTGAAGAGTTGCCAGGCCACAGGGGATAGCAAGTCCGTCTCGCAATAGCGGCTGCCCAACAGGAACACCAGAGTTTCTTCGGGCAGGTCCTGTACCGAATGCTGCTGAGCAAACGGCGCTATCGGGTCCAATAGGCCGTTGTCTCGTACAAGTCCGGCACTCCTAATGCGAATACGGCCAGGAGGCGCCACGAATCGGCTGCACCAATTCCCAAAGCCATCGCGATAGGACGTGGATTGCACGGGCGGGTCGGTGGTCAGTTGATCGGGAACGATGATGTCGTTGGCGCGGGAATAGTGGATGCCTACAGTCAATAACACCGGCGTGGGTTGAGGAAAACTGTAAATGAATTCATAGCCTATACGGATCCTCATGAGGGGGTCCTTTCATATTTATTCTGAACGCGCTGATTCTGGTATCAGAGAGGTGGCCCATGTTTCCACGCTGCAATCTCACTGAGAGGAATGCGTTGACTCGAAGAGATCGACTCAACGCATTCGCGATCTAAGAAGCGATGGATAGCGGCACACATACTGCCAAACGATGCCTGCACTCCATACGTAACGGTTTTGAAGGTGCCCCAGAGGGGTCCCCGAGTGCCGGTAGTCTGGTCTGTCTTCCTGTTGTAGATATCCAAGAAACCATTAAAGCGTTCCAGCTGGGGGCGCGTCTGTGCAATATTGAACATATGCTGGAAATGTCCGGCAATAATAATTGAGGACCCGGCGGATGCCGGGTCCTCTTCGGATTCGGGAAGCTGGAGTTTAAATTTAGCCGATGCGAAGGTTGTTTGTGACCGAAAAGACTCCGGACACGGAATTCGCTGCAATGCCGGCCAGCGTCTTATCCATTTGATTCATCACTGCCCCTTCCAGTGTTACATGTCCACCATCGACAATGATATGAAGGTCCGGAATCGGCCCTGCGGAATATCCGCCAAGGTTGCCCTTCGAGAAAATGGCGCGATATTCGGCGCGGCGAATTTGATCGTCAAATGAAGCTGGGGGGAGCACCTTGATATTATTCACAACCGAGGTGACGCCCTCGATTCTCTTGACGGCATTTTCGAAGTCATTCTTGGTTGTCGCGTGCTCGCTGACGAGTTGGCCGCTCAAAATAACCTCATTGCCGTTCACCTGGTATTCCAGATTGTCGAATACGCCGTACCAGGGGAGTTGGACCAGCTTGTGGTGGACCTGTTTGCTTATTGCGGAGTCGCTGGACGGCGTCGAATTTGCTGCTTTTGCATAGGGCGCGCTGACCGAAAGGACTGCCAGGAACAATACAGCGATACCCATAAGGGACTTCAACGAGCTTTGGCGGGATTTCATGGAAACCTCCTCACTATAACTGTCGTAAACCGGCAGTTTTGCCTTGCACATATTTAGATGCAGTATATTGGCAAAAAGCCTCCTGAGTTTTTGAAGGCCGGTCAACCTCTTTGGCAATTCTGCTAGGATGGCGAAGCGACTTGATACTTCTCAAGCGTGGAATTGGACTCCCAAGGAGATGGTTATACTGATATGTGGGTAGTAGCTCATCGAGGCGCTTCCGGATACGCACCGGAGAACACGATGGCAGCGTTCCGGCGCGCCGTGGAAATGGGCGCGACTTTCATTGAGACCGATCTTCATCTGACGCGCGACGCCCGGGTCGTTGCCATTCACGATTCCACATTGGATCGCACGACGAACGGCAAGGGGCTTGTCGATGTGCTTTCTCTCCAGGAAATCCGTGCTCTCGATGCGGGAGCGTGGTTTGAATCTCGGTCGAGCGAATCGTTTGCCGGTGAACGTGTCCCCACGCTGGATGAAATCCTGGCGTTTGCGAAAGAGCGCGACATTGTTTTTTACCTTGAAATTAAATCCGATGCCGCGTGGGGAGTGGAGCACGCGGTTGTCGCCGCATTGCGCGATACAGGGGAAGCCGCGCGCGTAGTTATTCTTTCCTTCGAACCCGCTTTGCTTGAATCGATCAATCGCCTGGATCGAACTTTGATGACTGGGTATTTGTGCGAGATACCGTCGAATGACCTTGTGGAGCGAACCGTCCGGGCTGGTGCCCGGCAGCTCTGTCCGCGCGGGGATTTGGTCACATCGGCGTTGGTTACGAAAGCACACCACGCGGGTTTGCAAGTGGTGGCTTGGACGATTAATGAGCCGGATCAGATTCATCGGCTAATTGCAGCGGGGGTGGATGGGATTATGTCGGATTATCCGGATCGGCTGGTCGCGGCTTTGAAGAAGTAGCCGCTGACGCTGTCGTCTGATTCGAGAGCTTGATTGCTTGCACTAAAACCAAAAGCGCGCAGACTGAAGTCTACGCCACTTTTACTGCTGCCCTAAACAATTCTGCCAGTTTTGCGACGGGCAATTCTTCTGCGCGGGATTCGGGGGACAAACCCGCTTCGCGCAATATCTCTTCGGCGCGATTTCCCAGCCTTGGACGAAGATTGTTGCGCAGTGTTTTTCTTTTTTGCGCGAAGCATTCTTTTACGAAATCCAGAAATGCTGCTTCGTCCTTCATTTCATATTGTGTGCGCGTGCCCGGCATGTGCAGGCTCACCAGTGCCGAGGCTACCTTCGGCGGTGGGCGAAACGCTCCGGGAGGGATGCGGAAGACAAGTTCGGGTCGGCTGAACCACTGCGAGGCGACGGAGAGATACCCGTAATCGCGACGACCGGGAGGCGCGACGATCCTCACTGCCACTTCGAACTGGATCACAATATGAATGACATGGATTCGCTCGGCATATTCGAAAAGGCGATGTAGGATCGGCGAGGTAATGTAATACGGCAGACTACCGTAGACAGAGAAATTAGCCCCTCTCGTTATCTTCTCGAAATCGACCGCCAGCACGTCGCTTTCGACGACTTCCACATTTTTCATGTGTGCCGTGACTTCCCGCAGGCGCCTCGCGAGGCGAGGGTCGAGTTCGATGGCAATCACTTTGCTTGCGTGCTGAGCGAGGCGCAAGGTCAACTCCCCGTGGCCCGCGCCAATTTCCACCCACACGGAGTCATTCATCCCGATTGCGCCCGCGATTCGGTTCTGCCAACCGGCGTCGGTGAGAAAATGTTGTCCGAGCTTCTCTGGAGACATGGCAGGGAAGTGTATCAAGAGAAGCAGCTAGGCGCTTGGAGAGAACCTGGTGAACTACGGATGGCTTCTTTAATATAGCTCCGGCCTCGCTAGGCCCCGGCCGAATGCCCAGCAGCTTTGGCGGCTCGCTCTCTCATTTCTTCAGGCGAAACGTTTTCGACATGGGTTGCCACCGACCACATGTGCCCAAAGGGATCGATCAATGTGCCGGAACGGTCGCCGTAGAACTTGTTATCGACCGGGTGCAGCTGCTTCGCCCCGGCTTCCATCGCTTTTTGGAACACTCGATCTACGTCCTCGCAATAGAGATGCAGGCAGACGGCAATGCCGCCCGCGGTTTTCGGACTCATCGCGCCGATTTTTGGATTTTCATCCGCCAGCATGATGATTGAATCGCCGATCTTCAATTCCGCATGTGCAACCTGACCGATGGGCCCGCTCATACGGAAAAGTTCCTCCGCCCCAAAGACTTTCTTGTAGAACTCTATTGCGCCGCCCGCACCCCGGATAAACAGGTAGGGCGTCAAGCTATGATATCCATCTGGAACTGGCTTAACGTTGGGCATAGCTTTCACCTCCTTTGGGGATTTTAACAGATAGGATTCGGGCGAATTGAAATTGTAAAATTGCGGAAAGCGCCGGACATCCTTGACGATTGCTGAGGCTTTCAGTACGGTGGAGGCTTTCAACGAGGAGAAATGAAAGTTCTTTTCGTCGCATCGGAAGGCCTTCCGTATTCAAAGACGGGAGGCCTGGCGGACGTGTTGGAAGCCCTGCCCAGATCGCTGGCCGCATTGGGGCACGAAATCGCCGTTCTGCTACCGCGATATCGCAAGACGAAAACGCTTGCGGTTGCCGCGCCGGGCTTGACCGTCCCAATGGGCGATAAGCTGCGTTTTCCCCCGATTCTGGACGGCGGAATTCTGCGCGGTGTGCATTATTTTTTTGTGGAGGATCCTGAATATTTCGATCGCGATCAACTCTATGGTGTGGCGGGTAAGGATTATCCGGACAATGCCGAACGTTTTGCGGAGTTCAGCCGCGCGGCCATCGAATTTGCCAAGCATGTCTGGAAGCCTGACGTCATACACTGCCACGACTGGCAATCCGCCCTGGTGCCGGTATTGCTGCGCACGCAGTACGAAAAGGATGCGTCAGTCCAGAAGCTGCCGGTAGTATTCACGATTCACAACATGGGTTATCACGGGACGTTCCCGCGCGATGTGATGAAAAAGATCTGCCTACCTGCGGAGCTTTTCAAGATCGATGCGATGGAGTTTTACGGGCGCGTGAATTTTCTGAAGGGTGCGCTGGTATTTTCCGATTTCCTGACGACCGTTAGCCCCAAATACGCGGAGGAAATCCAGACGCTTGAGTACGGGCACGGCCTGGACGGCGTGGTGCGTAACCGGTCGGACCGCCTGGTGGGAATTTTGAACGGCGTGGATTATGCAACGTGGAATCCGGAAAAGGATCGGCTGATCGCCGCAAAATATTCGGCGAAAGATTTGACGGGCAAACTGGCGTGCAAGAAGGACCTTCTCGAAGTGTTCGGGTTGGATTCGCAGAAATTGAAAAGCCCTGTCATCGGAATCGTTTCGCGATTTGCCGACCAGAAGGGATTCGACCTGATCGCGAGTGCCGCGCCGGAATTGCTTGCCGAGGATGTGAAAATTGTTGTGCTGGGGGCCGGCGAATCCAAATACGAAAAGATGATGCGTGACCTGGCGGCGACGCATCCTGGCAAGCTCAGTGTGAAGGTGACCTACGACAATGCGCTGGCGCACAAGGTTGAGGCCGGAGCCGATATTTTCCTGATGCCGTCGCGGTACGAGCCTTGCGGCTTGAATCAGATCTATAGTTTGAGGTACGGTACCGTGCCCGTGGTACGAGCAACCGGAGGCCTGGACGATACGATCGAAGCATTCGATCCGGCAACTGGCCGCGGTACCGGTTTTAAGTTTCAGCCGTACGATGCGGCAGGGTTGCTTGGCGCGATGCGCAAGGCGCTGGCGATCTTTCAAAATGAGCCGGTTACGTGGCGCAGAATTCAGACCAACGGGATGGCCCAGGATTTCTCCTGGCAGGTCTCCGCGATTGAATATGCAAGGCTTTACGAGGTGGCGAGGAAATCCAGAAACCGAAAGGCAGTAACTACATCTAAATAAACCGAGGCAATGTGGGGTAGTATATCCCCAGCCTCCTAACGAAAGGGCTCTCATGGCAGATAATGTAAACAATGTGACCGACAGTACGTTTCAGGCTGAGGTGATCGACGCAAGCAATACTCAACCGGTGATGGTGGATTTCTGGGCGGAGTGGTGCAGGCCTTGCCTGATGCTGGCGCCGACCATCGCGGAGATCGCGACCGCCTACGCGGGAAAAATGAAGGTCGTGAAATTGAACGTGGACGAGAATACGAATTCCGCAGGGAAGTTCAACATCCGTGGTATTCCCACGTTGCTGATATTCAAGGGCGGACAAGTCGCCGAGCAGGTGGTTGGAGCCGTGCCGCGCGACCAGATCGAGAAGGCCGTTCAGCGCCATCTCGCGTAATTCGCGCGAAACTTCGCCACATGCCAAATCAGACTCGTGCCGGGATGCTCAAAGCGTCCCGGCAACGCTGTTCCTGGGCGCAGAGCGAACTGATGATACGCTACCATGACCGGGAGTGGGGTGTCCCCGTACACGACGATCGGGGACTCTTCGAATTCCTGATCCTCGAAGGCGCGCAGGCTGGCCTGAGTTGGGAAACGGTTTTGCGGAAGCGCCAGCGCTACCGCGAAGTATTCGACGGATTCGACGCCGCAAAAATTGCGCGGTATGACGCGCGCAAAGTGAAAGCTCTACTCATCGATCCGGGTATCATTCGAAACCGGCTGAAAATTTCCGCCACAATTTCAAACGCGCAGGCATTCCTGGAAGTGCAGCGGGAATTCGGCAGCTTCGATGCGTACCTGTGGCAATTCACGGGTGGAAAGACGTTGCGGCGGGTCCGGCGCAGTCACAAAGATATTCCGGCAAGCACGGCGGAATCCGATGCCATGAGCAAGGACTTGAAAAAGCGCGGATTTCGTTTCGTAGGCTCCACGATCTGTTACGCCCTGATGCAGGCCACGGGGATGGTGAACGATCACGTCAAAGGCTGCTTCCGTTTCGCCGAACTTCGGTAACTCCCCTGGGAACGCCAATCTTCCGATTGGCGGGGGCACAGAGGCAAGACGCCAATCGGGAGATTGGCGTTCCCAGGAAAACCTTCCGGCCCCTCAATCAATTCGGCTTTCGCGCAATCAACAAAATATTCTGCCCGAACAGCAATGACGGCGACGAAAGCGACCGAAGTATTTCCCTGTTACGTTCGCGTTGCGCCGGATCTTTTTCCTTCCGAAACGCGAGGCGAGTGTAGAGCCACGTCCAGGGAGCGAAGATCCCATAGAGATAACTGACCGGCTTGATGTGCGTGTGCGAGACAGCCGTAAGTTGGAAGCCGCAGGTATGAAGTATGTAGCGCCATTCCCAGAATGTCCGCAAACCGATGTGGTGAAGGGGATGGCGCGCGGATTCATTCAGCGGACGAGGGTCCTGCGTGAAAAAAGTGCTCCCGAAATACCGGACGCGCGAGCGCAGGGAAGAAATATTCGGCGTTGTAATCAGAAACATGCCGCCGGGCTTGCAGATGCGATAGGCATCTCGAAAGAACGCAAAAGCATTTTCGAGGTGCTCGACCCCTTCGACCGAAACGACCAGGTCGAAACTGGAATCGGGCCAAGGCAGAGGAGCATTCAGGTCGGCGACGCGAAACCGGTCCTGCACCAAATCGATGGCTTCGGGGCTTAGGTCGGAGCCGATATCCGCCGCTGAGACTGTATAGCCATCTTTCGCGAGACGGACCGTGATTTCTCCGGCTCCGCAGGGCGTATCGAGGACCGTCACGCCGCGTGGCAGGCCAAGAGCGCGCACCTGGGCCATAACTGCGTTGTGGATTTTCGGACCAGCGTAGCCCAGCATCGCGGCGATGCTGCCAGAGTTCGGTGAGGTTTGTCTACCTTTAATGCCTCCTATAAGATGAGAGTTTTCTAATCGTGTTTATTCAGAAATGTCTGGCACATTTATGATTGGGAATTTCGCCCTTAATTCGCTTTGATACTTTCCAGTCCGCTCTGTTCCTCGCTATCGGCATACCATCTCTCTTTTAGCGAGATTTCTTTCTCCCTTACGCAAAGCCCTCCGGTAACCTCCATTTCATCAAAAATTGGAGATTGGTGGGCTAGCAAATTAACAAAGTGGTGCAAGCTTAAGTCAAACGCCTTCATTTGAAATCCTCCAAGCGGATACGTGCAGTAATCCATGTCCACCGTTGTGCCATTTCATTTAACTTGGCGGGCAACCGATATTGCCAAAGTCTCTGGCGGATGGGTATGGCCTAGGAGTACCAAGCTTACTAACCTGCAGGTCCTGGTACTGAATGCCTATTCGGCAAAAGAAGAGCCCGGATTCTCTTTTCCGCATGACATGAAACAAAGAATCCCGTGTGTTAGAGTTGCTCTTCTCAAAGGAATAATTGAAAATGAAAAAATATTCGCTGAGTCCCAAGCATCGGGGAGCGCTAAACGATTGAGTCAGCCGGTATCAAAAAATGCAGTACATTCGGCCAACGCCTGTGGCTCCCTCGACCAATTGGCACGGCCGGAAATTCACGAAACCGTTGCGCGAATTCTCGATCCTTTGCCGCGCGCGAAATTGCTCGATGTCCCTGCAGGGGACGGTATGCTCCTAAGGCGTCTTGCGCAGGCCGGTTTTCAAGCGCATGCCTGCGATCTATATCCCGAACTTTTCACGGGGGCTGGAATCGAAGTGCGCCGTGGCGATCTTTCCAAGACTTTGCCTTACGCAAACGGGGAGTTTCAATATATCACGTGCCTGGAAGGGCTCGAACACATTGAAAATCCACACCAGGCTATCCGAGAGTTCACGCGTATCCTCGCTCCCGGGGGCCACCTGATCATTAGCATTCCGAATATTCTGAATATCGAAGAGCGTATCAAATGGCTGCTGAATGGATATACATCCCACTTCAAGCCGATTTCAAGAGAGCACCTTCATAAACGCCGTGAGGAGTGGGGAGAAAAGGAAGAAATCTTCTTGCATATCAATCCCATTCCCTACACCGAATTGCGGTACATCCTGGAGAAGAATGGTTTCGAAGTACTGGGCGCATTTCGCGATAAGCCTAAGCCCAATATCTGGCTCTACTGGCCAATCGTTGCTGTAATTCGTTTCCTTAATCTATTGACACCTGAGCACAAGCGCCGCGAACGTTGGACTTTGGAGCTGGCTTCTGATGAAGTGCTGCTTGGGGGAAACACCTTGGTGGTGCATGCGAAGAGAGTTTCAAGTGACTTTGTGCCCCGATTAGGCGATTAGTTTTTACGATTTGCATCGTGAATTGCGCGGCGATGCCGTGAAAGAGTATTCCCTTACCTTTGCTTGGGACCTAAGCTCTCAAGGAAATCCACTCCTACGCCAGAGGTCTTGTCCTGCAGGGGATCAAGTCGAACAACCTTGGCGGTGTATTCACAGTTGATGCCCCCAGGCTCGTTCCAATAGGGGAAATTGATCTTCAAGATCTGATCAGTACGATAATTCTTGCAAGTCACAAAATAAAGTCCTGCGCGAGAGACACTCTGAGTCCGAGTGATTTCCTCAGTTTGCCCTTTGTTTCCGGAGGTCCTGATGCGGATTGGAAAGCTCAGTCGATTGCGCATAAATCTGCGGCGCTCACTGGTCCATTCCTCGGTTACCGCACTCGCTTCAGGTCCATGAGATGTGTCTGCAGGGTAATTTGAGCTATCCACGGTAGTCCAAGGCAGATCCGCACGGATGGCAACGAACACCTCCTGTATTACTTCGTCAACGGTTGAAAAAACATCTTCACTCCAACCCTCGATTTCAGTCGCATAGCGGCGGCAGCTAAGCAAAAGTTGGATAAGATCATCTGGTGCAAAACCTTGCGCCGCAGCCAGATTCGACTGGGAACGCACCCAAGTATCAATCGGTGCATAATTGCCGCGCAGCATAGCCTGCGCACAAGCTTCGTACCACTCTCCGGCGAGGCGTGAGAGTTCTTCATGTGGCAGTAGTGAGAAAAGACATTTCTCATCGAGACGGATCCTCTCTGCTGCCCCGGTCGCAAACCGGTCGCACCGCTCTCGCTGCAGTAATTGTGCCCCGGTGGTTTCTTCTTCCTCGAAAGGCATAACCCTGCTTTCTTATAAATAGTCTTACGTTCTTGCCCTATCTTCGGCGATACTGGCAATGCATCTATACACCTTGCAACATTATACCTTGGATTAAATCCGCGCGTTGTCATTCAAGATTCCGAAAAGTCATTTCCTGGGGGCTTACCACACTTTGGATGACAACGACGCCAAGTACCTATGAAATCCCATTGAGAACAAAACGGGACGGTTTCGTTGTTACGTTTCGTGCATCGGGAGCGACCGCACAGTGCCAACCATAGAGCCGTTTGCCCGTGTCCTCGATGTCCCGAGGTACCACTGATTTATGACGGCGAGGTGCCTGCCAAGCTGTCAAATCTCCCAAAGTGCGTTTCTTGTGATGATGTCACTAGGGGCAGTTCCGGCAAAGATGCATGCACACTCGCCAGTTCTACGATCTGCTCAGCTTGTTGAAGGAATATGGTCGAGGATTAGTGTTTCTCATGGCTCAAGTAATGGCGTAATGGAAACCGCTTCATAGCGAGGAGGATTAGTATGGCGAGCGTTGCATATATGAATCTAATTTGCTTGAGTAATCGACTTTAATTAGATGAATCAGTTCGAGTCACCTCGGTATATCAATTCAGGGACGCTTGCCTTCTCTGTTTGCCGCAGGTAGCATTAGTATTCCGCGGAATCGGAAATCCCTCCCTGTGAATCCACGGCTGTGGGGCGGCGCGGAATCGTGCGGCTCAATGTCCCCGAATAGTGCGTCCTGAGGGACGCGGAAGGAATAGGAGTGACCGGCTGATGAAGTCGATCGTAGTGGTAGGTGCGCAGTGGGGCGATGAAGGCAAGGGCAAGGTCGTGGATAACCTTGCAGCTTCCTTCGATTACATTGCGCGATGCGCTGGCGGGCATAACGCGGGGCATACGGTTATTTACAACGGAAATCGTTTCGTCCTGCAACTGATTCCGTGCGGAATTTTGCGTCCCGGCAAGCAGGCCGTGATCGGCTCCGGCGTTGTCGTGGACCCTGTCGCGCTGGTCTCGGAACTGGATACGCTGGCGAAGTCCGGCATCGACATCACAGGGCGGCTGCACCTTTCCAATCGCGCGCACCTGATTTTTCCGTATCACCGGCAGATGGAGAAGGCCGCCGAATCTGCGCGCGGCGCGGGAAAAATCGGAACGACTTCGCGAGGTATCGGTCCTGCCTATGAAGACAAAATGGCCCGTCACGGAATCCGCGTGGGCGACCTGCTATCCCCGGAACGGTTCCGCGAAAAGCTGGCCCGTGTCATCTCCGAAAAAGACGCGGTGTGCCGTGCGACATACGGCGTGCCTCTCGATACAGAAGGACTGGCTGATCAATATCTCGCGCTGGGTGAACGCCTGAAGCCACTCATCGCGGATGCGTCGCTGCTCATTAACGATGCGCTCGATGCGGGGCTTTCGGTTTTGTTCGAAGGCGCGCAAGGCACGATGCTGGATATCGACTTCGGCACGTATCCGTACGTCACCTCTTCGAACGCGATTTCGGGCGGCGCGTGCACCGGATTGGGCGTCGGCCCCACGCGAATCAACGCTGTCGCCGGGGTGACCAAGGCATACACGACGCGCGTGGGCAGTGGTCCTTTCCCAACGGAAATGCCCGACCTCGAAGCCAAGGAAGTGCGCGACCGCGGTAAAGAGTACGGAGCAGTGACCGGACGTCCGCGCCGCTGCGGCTGGCTGGACCTGGTCGTTCTGAAGTACGCCGTGCGCATCAACGGGATTTCGACGTTGGTCGTCACTAAGCTCGACGTGTTCGACACGCAAAAGGAAATTCAGGTATGCACGGGCTATCGCTACAAAGGCAGTCCTATTCGTGAGATGCCGGAGTCGGCCGAAGAACTGGCCGAAGTCACGCCCGAATATCGGACGCTGCCGGGCTGGCAATCGGACACGTACGGAGTGAAGGACGCCGCGAAGTTGCCGCGAGCTGCGTTGGACTACCTGAAATTTATTTCGGATTTTACAGGCGTCGAAATCGGCATGATCTCCACAGGGCCGGAACGTGATGCCACTATCGTATGTGCCGGAACGCAACTCGCTTTGTGGGTCTGAGCCATGAGCACCTTACTGCCTTACGCTGACGCGCGGCGGAAAGTAATCGACATCGCCGGAGCCCTCCGGCGTCCGCTACGGCGGGAAACCATCGAAATCGAACAGGCGTTCGGACGCGTGCTGGCGGGCGACGTCTGCGCGGATCGCGATTATCCTCCATTCAATCGTTCGACGCGGGACGGCTTTGCGCTGCTCGCTTCCGATGCATCGGTGCCGGGGGCGCGTTTGGAGTGCGTCGGCGAACTCCGCGCCGGGGGCACTTTTACGGGGCCACTTAGGCCAGGACAGTGCGTCGAGATCATGACCGGCGCGGGCGTTCCCGATGGGGCGGACGCCGTCGCAATGATCGAACACACCACGCGCGATGGGAAAACCATTACGCTCGAACGCGCGGCGCACAGTGGAGACCACATTGTTCCGCGCGGCAGCGAAGCCCGCGAAGGTACGCTGTTGGTAGCCGCAAAAGCGCGGCTGGGCTACGCGGAAATGGCGCTGGCGGCGCAGGCGGGAGCGACGCGGCTGGACGTATTCACGGTCCCGCGTGTAGCGATTCTCTCTACCGGCGACGAAATCGTGGACGCGCGCACTTTGCCGGGACCTCTTCAGGTTCGCAACAGCAACGGCATTTCCATTGAGGTGTTGGCTCGCACGGCGGGTGCTCAACCTGTTCAGTTAGGGAACGCTCCGGACGAATTGGTTGTGTTCCGGAAGGCGATTGAGCGAGGCCTCGAAGAAGATATTCTGGTACTCTCCGGCGGCGTCTCGATGGGGAAGTACGATCTGGTGGAGCAAGCCCTCAGCGATCTTGGGGCAGAGTTCCATTTCACGGGAGTTGCGATACGTCCAGGACGCCCTGCGGTGTTTGCCACATGCCGCGATAAGCTTGTTTTCGGACTGCCCGGCAATCCAGTCTCGACGATGGTGACATTCGAACTGTTTGTATTGCCAGCGATTGACGTATTGAGTGGGGGCATACCGCGTTCTTTGCCGGTATTTCGAGCCACAGCTTCATCGCCGATTCACGAGAAGGGACCCATGACCCATTTTCTACCCGCGCGGATCGAATGGGATGGCCGGGAGGCTCGAGTCACGCAGTTGCCGTGGCAAGGCTCCGGGGATATCGTGGCGCTGGCGCTCGCAAATGGATATCTGGTGGTTGGCCCGGAGCGGCCGTACATTTCCGTGGGAGAATCGGTGGATGTGTTGCCACGAAGAGGATCGATTTAAATTCGAATTTGGGGGGTAGGAACCCGGGAACGCCAATCTCCCGATTGGCGTCATTCGAACCGCCAATCGGGAGATTGGCGTTCCCAGGCGGTAATCGCACAAGGATTCACGTGAATATGCCCAAGCTGACGCATTTCCGGAAACGCGGTGAAGTAGCGATGGTCAACGTGACAGCGAAACCCGTCACGGAGCGAACCGCAGTCGCGCGGGGGTTCGTCAAAATGTCAGCGGGAGTGTTGCGGGCCCTTCGACAGCAGAAAGTCCCCAAGGGCAATCCCCTGGAAATCGCGCGAATCGCAGGAATTGCCGCCGCCAAGCGCACGTCCGAGTGGATACCTCTTTGCCATCCGCTGCTGCTGACGCACATTGATGTGACTGCGCAGCTATGCAAGAATGGCGTGGAGATCGTTTCGCGCGTCACCACGACGGCGCAGACCGGCGTCGAAATGGAGGCGCTGGTGGCAGTCTCGGCGGCGGCGCTGACCGTTTACGACATGTGCAAGGCCCTGGACAAGGGCATGGAAATTACCGACATCGTTCTGGTGGAGAAAGTCGGTGGCAAGAGCGGCCATTATCTGCGCGGCAAAAGCAAAGTTTCCCGATGAAAGACCCCTCACATTCCGTTCAAGTGCTGATTGTGGACGATAATCCCATTGTCCGCGACTTGATGTGCCGTGTGATGGAACCGCTCTGTACCGTGATTCCTGCAACCGATGGCGCCGACGCTCTGCTCAAAGCCATCGACAACCGTCCCGACTTGATTATTTCCGATTTCCGGATGCCCGGTCTGGATGGGCGTCAGCTCTACGAAAAGCTCAGTGGGCGGGAGAATACGCGCAACATTCCATTTGTGTTCGTGGCCAGCCGGGGCGATATTGAGGAAAAACTGCGGCCTGCCGTGGGCGCGGGCGTCGAGGATTTTGTTCCCAAGCCGTTCTTCGTAGCTGACCTGGTGCGCCAGACCAAAAGGATTGTGGACCGCCTGCATCTGGAAAAAATGCAGAAGCGCGCGTCGCGGCCCGGCGTTATTCAGGGTCGACTCGAGGAAATGAGCGTGACCGAGTTGATGCAGTCCCTCGAAATGGGCCAAAAATCATGCCGCCTTTCGTTGCGGCGCGGCGGGGATTCCGCCGAATTGTTTTTCACCGTCGGGCAGTGCAAGCACGCGCAACTTGGCGCAACAGAAGGCGATAGGGTTGTGTATCAGGTCATTGGCTGGACCGACGGGGAGTTCGAAATCGATTTTGGCGCCAGCTCCGACCGCGAAACGACCACACACTCCACCACCGGCCTGCTGATGGAGGCCATGCGATTGATGGACGAAGCCAACCAGAGCCAGGTGGAAAGTTAGCGCTCCACCATGCGTGTAGCCATCCTCACGATCAGTGATTCCGTTTCACAGGGCACGCGTTCCGATGCCTCAGGCCCCGCGCTGCGCGAACATTGCGTTCAGCTTGGCTGGCACGTCGTTTCTGAGGCGGTGTTGCCGGACGATCCAGTTGCCGTCTGCGAGCGGCTGGTTTCCCTAGCGGATGGCGGCGCGGCAGATTTGATCCTGACAACCGGCGGCACCGGAATCGGTCCCCGGGATTCGACGCCCGAGGCCACCGCGCAGGCCTGCCAAAAACTCCTACCGGGAATCCCCGAAGTCATGCGCGAATACGGCCGCAAGAAAAATCCACGCGCGGCGCTGTCCCGCGCCGTGGCGGGAGTCCGTGGACACACGCTGCTTGTCAACCTGCCGGGAAGCCCGCGTGGCGCGGTCGAGTCACTGGACGCAGTAGCAGAGTTATTGCCGCATGCGATTGCTGTGCTGGGTGGCGCACGCCACGACTAGTCGCAATCACTTTTTTTCAATTCAGGACGCAACTAAGGAACAATGTTGACGGACGGCTTTGCCTCGTCAACAATGCAGACACTATGAAAACTATACTTTCAGACAAACGGCTGGCCGTGCTTGGCGCCGGGAAGATCGGCGGAATCCTGCTGCGCGCATTTGTGGAGCAGAAGCTCGTTCAGCCGAAGCGAGTGCATGCGACAGTGCGCCACGCGGAAAAGGCCCGCGCGCTGGGAAAACAATTGGGAATCGTGGCGTCCACCGACAATCGCGCGGCGGTGCGCGATGCGGACATTATTCTGCTGGCCGTAAAACCCCAGGCGGTGCGCGAAGTGCTGGAAGAAATTAAGCCCGAGATGAAGTCCGGGAAGATGATCGTCTCGGTGGTGGCTTCGGTACCCACGCAATTGATGGAGAAGCATCTCGGGCTCGACATGCCAGTGGTCCGCGCCATGCCGAACACGCCCTGCGCGATCGGGTGCGGGATGACGGGCCTGGCCAAGGGCGTACACGCGGGGGAAGAGCATCTGGAAATCGCGCAGGCGATGTTCGAAGCGGTGGGCCGCGTTGTCGTCGTGGATGAAAAGCAGATCGATGCGGTGACCGGGCTTTCCGCCAGCGGCACGGCGTTCATTTACATTATTTTGGAATCGCTGGCCGAGGGGGGCGTGAAGGTTGGCTTGCCACGCGATGTCTCCACGCTGCTGGCGGCGCAAACCATGATGGGCGCGGCGCGCATGGTGCTCGATACCGGGGATCATCCCGCGCTGCTGAAGGATGCGGTGACAACCCCTGCCGGGTCCACGATGGATGGCATCCTCGAACTAGAGGATGGCAAAGTCCGCGTGACGCTGATCAAGGCGGTGATGAAAGCCACACAGCGCGCCAAGGAATTGCTGCTCGATTCCTAGTAAGCGATTGGCTCTTTAAGGATTGAATATGAAAATTGTCCTCAACATCGTGGGTACACTGCTGGTGCTGATCGGCGCGATCTGGTTCCTGCAGGGAATCAATGTCTTGCCGGGAAGCTTTATGACCGGGCAAACCAAATGGGTAGTACGTGGAGCTATTGCATTCGCAGCAGGCATTATTGCCCTGGTAGGCGCTAACTCGATACGGAATAACACTAGAAGCTGAGGACCACGCTCGAAACCGCTTGAAAGCTTCGCTGGTACATGGAAAAGAAGTGTGATTCCAGGACGTCGCCTTCCACCCGGAATGAGGTATGCGAGCTGAGCCGTACGTCTATGCCTCCGCCACCGAGACCGGCGAATCCCGTGTTGCCTCCCAGAACGCCCGCCGTCTGATTGAAGCGGAAATGCTCCATGCCCGCGACAGCGTGTATCCAGGGCTCGATGCGGCTATGGCTGCGCAAAGCCAATCGGGGGCCGACACCGAGGAATACCGAACCGACTTCCAGGTTGGAGGGGTTGGTCGTCGTCCCGGTATTGCCGAATCCGAAGCCTGCCTGGCCTTCCACCCCGAACCAACTGGCGAAATAGCGCGTCGCAGAGACGTTTAAACCACTGGTACTAAATGGATTACCGGTAAGATTAATCCGGTTGTACTGATAGCCCATCGAGAGTTGCCATTGGCTTAAGTCGCCGGCGTATTCGGAGCCGGAACGAGAAGTCGAGCGGGATTGGCTCCCGCCCGCGCCCACTCCGGCCGGACCTTGGGCGCGCGCGGAAATCGAAAGTAACGCAAGGCAACCAACCAGGACCAGAAATCGCCTCATGAAGTCCCCCTCCTCGGCACTCGCCTGTTTCAGGATGGTACAGTTCATTGTAAGATGACATGGCTCAGGGGGGCTGGATTTCAACTGCGAACATGCCCAATTTCATACTTCTATTCCGATGACGGGCAGCCCATGCAACTAGCCTACAGGGCACTATTGCTAGCCACCTCTTGACTCGTGTGTTAGGATTTCGAACGAAATTGCGATGCCGACCCAGTACATCCCGATTCTGATGTTTGCCGTGCTTGCGGCGGCGTTTCCAGCCGTTACTCTTGTTCTCTTCCGTTTTATTCGTCCTACACCTGTTCCAGTGGGGGCGAAACTGAAACCATATGAGTGCGGTGTGGAGGCCGAGGGCGATACGCGAGGGCGCTATTCGGTTCGTTTTTATATCGTTGCCATTCTTTTCGTGATTTTCGATGTGGAGACAACGTTTCTGTTCCCGTGGGCCGTTTTGTTTTCCACTCGTGAACCGGGATTTCGGCTCGGTCCGGTCTATGCGCTGGCCAGCATGTTTGTTTTTCTGGGAATTCTGATCATCGGCTATGTGTGGCTGTATCGTAAGGGCGCCCTGGAATGGGTGTAAGAGGCCCGTCACACCTACGCAGGTACTCCCGACCGCACCGGCGGCCGGGATTTTTTTTGCCTGAATGCGGGCTTGGATTTTAACACGAGTGGATGCACACCAAAATTGTGGCGGAATTGGTTGACTGTGTTTTCCGCCCTGTGCTAAAAGCTACAACCTAATATTGGCTGCACGCGAATTGTGCGGCCCGCACTACTTCTAATTCATGGCCAACGATCCGGAAGAGAAGCAGCCTTCTGCGAGTTCACCGGGTGAACCGTCCGCGCCGAAACCACCGGCGACGGAGGGGGAAGCCGCACCCAAACCGCCAGCTGCGCCGGCCGTCCCCGCAGCGAAACCTCCTGTTGCGGCTGCGCCACCGAAACCTCCTGCTGCTCCGCCCCCGCCCAAGGAAGGACCCGTCGCGCTGGATAACGACATTGTTAAGAGATACAAGGCCAAATTCGGCGAGGCGATCCGCGAGGCGTGGATCGATCGCAAGCAGGCAATTCTGGTTGTGTCCCGCGAGCAATTGGTGGAGATCGCGATGTACAGCCGCGACGAGGAAAAATTCGATTGGCTGAGCGACCTTACGGCCGTGGATTGGCCCAAGCGCGAGAAGCGGTTCGATGTGGTCCTCAACATGTATTCGATGGAGAAGAATGAGCGGCTGCGGCTGAAAGTTCACGCGACCGCGGACGAGCGCGTGCCGAGCGTGCAGGGCGTGTGGGCGACGGCGAATTGGGAAGAGCGGGAAGTTTATGACATGTTCGGAATTGTGTTCGAAGGGCATCCCGGACTGACGCGCATTCTGATGCCTGACGAATGGCAGGGACATCCGCTGCGCAAGGATTACGATATTTTGACGCAGGACACGGCCTGGGTTCGCGAAAACCTGGGGATCGAGAGCGGACAATAGATGGCCGACGAGCGCATACCGTTTGCCACCCATGCCGAGACCACCGTGCTCGGCGCGGACGAAATTGTACTGAACATGGGGCCGCAGCATCCCTCCACGCACGGCGTGCTGCGCGTGAAGCTGCGGCTGGACGGCGAGAAGGTGATCGGGTCGGAATGCGTGATCGGGTACCTGCATCGCGGTGTGGAGAAAATTGCCGAACATCGCTCCTACACGCAGTTTGCGCCTTACGTGGACCGCATGGACTACGTTGCGGCGGTTTCGAACGGGCTGGGCTATTGCGAAGCCGTCGAAAAGCTGTTGGGTGCGGAGGCGCCGCTTCGCGCGCGCGTGATTCGAACGATTCTTACTGAGTTGCAACGGATTGCGAGCCATCTTTTTTGGCTGGGCACTCATGCGCTCGATATCGGGGCGCTGACGCCGCTGTTCTATTGTCTGCGCGAGCGGGAAGAGATACTAAAAATTTTCGAAAAGTATTGCGGCGCGCGGCTCACTACTCACGCGTTTCGAATCGGCGGCCTGCAGTATGAGGCCTACGATGAGTTCGAAAAGGACGTCGAGCGCTTCTGCAAGCCGTTTGACACACGCGTGGACGAGTACGAATCGCTGCTCACCGGAAACCGCATCTGGGTGGGGCGCACTAAGGGGATTGGTATTCTGACTGCTAAGGAAGCGATTGACTATGCGGCTTCCGGGCCGGTGATTCGTGCTAGCGGCGTGAAGTGGGATATTCGGAAGGCGATGCCGTATGCCGCCTACGATTTGTACAAATTTGAAATTCCAGTGGGGAAGAACGGCGATACGTTCGATCGTTACATCGTTCGAATGGAGGAGATGCGCCAGTCTCGTTTGATCTGCCTGCAGGCGATTGAAAATATGCCTGCTGGGCCGATCATGGGCAAGGTCGGGAAGGTGCTGAAGCCGCCGCCGGGCGAGGTGTATCACGCCATTGAAGCGCCGAAGGGCGAGCTTGGGTATTACATTGTCAGCGATGGGACGACGCAGCCTTACCGTGTGCGGATTCGCCCGCCGTCACTTATTAATCTGGAAGCGTTTGACAAAATGATTCGCGGGCATCTGGTGGCGGACGTGGTGGCTATCATTGGCACGCTCGATATCGTGTTGGGAGAAGTGGATCGATAGAATGTTCTATACCTTCCTTAGCCTCGTGATCAGGTATTGGGTGCAGCTGTTTTGCGCCGTGATCATCGTCGCGGTGTTGCCGCTGGTGGCTGGCTATATCGTGTTAATGGAACGCAAGGTCATGGCCGACATGCAGGCGCGGCTGGGGCCGATGCGTGTGGGGCCGCATGGATTGCTGCAGCCCATTGCCGACGCGGTAAAACTCCTGATCAAGGAAGACATTATTCCGGATGAAGCCGACAAGGCGATTTTCTGGATCGCGCCACTGATTTCGGTTACGGCGGGAATGCTGGCGATGTCGGCGCTGGCGATTGGGCCGTGGTTTCAGATTGCGGATTTGAATGTCGGGCTTTTGTTCATCGTGGGGATTGGCGCGCTGGGAATTTTCGGGATTGTGCTGGGGGGATGGGCTTCGAACAGCCATTACTCGCTGCTTGGGGCGCTGCGCAGCGCTGCGCAACTGGTGAGCTACGAAACGGCGGCAGGCATGGCGATTGTCGGGGCGCTGCTGCTGGCCGGAACGCTTTCTACACGAGAAATTATTCAAACGCAGGACGATTATGGGATGTGGTTTGTTTTCGCCGCTCCCGTGGGATTTTTTATTTACATTGTGGCTTCAATCGCGGAAACCAATCGCGCGCCGTTCGACTTGCCGGAAGCGGAGTCGGAACTTGTCGCCGGCTACATGACGGAATATAGCGGCTTTCGCTGGGCGCTTTATTTTCTGGCGGAATACACGAACATGGTCGTGGTGGCGTCCATCGCGACGACGTTATTTCTTGGCGGGTGGCTGCGCCCGTTTGCGGGCACGCCCGCGTTCAACTTTTTGGATTTTCTGCCCTCTGCGTTGATGCTGCTGGTTGGCGTGTACTGTTTTTATCGCGCGCCGAAGCAGCCGGTGAAAGTGCAGCAGATGTTTATGGTGGTGGTGGGGCTGGCGTTCCTGGGGGTTGCGGCACTGCTTGCCGCACCGCTATCCGCGACTGTGAATTCCATGCTTCCCGGAATGAAGCCGGGATTGCACGGGGCTTTCTGGTTTCTGCTGAAGGTGGGTCTCTATATCTATCTCTTTATGTGGCTCAGGTTCACGTTCCCGCGGTACCGGTTCGACCAGTTGATGCGCCTCGGATGGCAATTTCTGATTCCGCTTTCTATCGTCAATGTGATGGGGATTGGAATCGCGCTGGTCTTGCACCGGCAATGGGGATGGGGGCACTTGCCGGCATTCGGGCTGACGACGATTTTGACGCTGGCGGCGGCTGGATGGCTGGGCTGGGCCGGGGAAAAGAAAGGTAAGGAACATGTGTTTGTCGGCGACGCATAAGGAATAGCGCGGTAGGAACTGCAGACGATGCTCGATCACATCGTATTTTATTTTTTCGCCACGCTGGCCGTGATCTCCGCGGTCCTGGTGGTGACGCGCCGCAACGTGGTGCAGAGCGCGATATTTCTGATCACGGCGCTGCTGGCGACGGCGGGCATCTTTCTGCAATTGCATGCGGAGTTTTTGTTCATCGTGCAGGTGATCTTGTACGCGGGCGGCATCATGGTGCTGTTCGTGTTCGTCATCATGCTGATTAACATGGATGTTTCGTTGCACCAGGTTCAATTTAACCGGCAATGGTGGCTGGGACTGCTGCTGTCACTGGTACTGGGCGTGCAGTTGACGATTGCGGTTGCCGTGGGGCGCGCAGGGCTTCCGTTGGGTGAACCGGCTCCGGCGACGTCGCTGGAACCGAGCACGCAACTGGTGGGGCGTGTGCTGTTTACCGAATACATGCTGCCGTTTGAGATTGCTTCGATCCTGTTGCTGGTGGCGATGATTGGCGCTGTCGTGATGGCCAAGAAAAAAGTTTGAGATTGCGTGGATGAAAGAAAAACGATGATTCCGACAAGCCATTATCTGTTTCTGAGTCTGGGGTTGTTCACCGTCGGCGTGATCGGCGTCGTGACACGGCGCAACGTGATTATCATTCTGATGTCCATCGAGCTGATGTTGAACGCGGTGAACATCAATTTGGTGGCGTTTTCGAGGCTTGTTGGTTCGGCCGAGGGGCATGCTTTTGCGATTTTCATCATCACGGATGCGGCCGCGGAAGCTGCGGTTGGCCTTGGCATCATCATTGCGTTTTTCCGGAATCGTGAGACATTGCTGGGCGATGAAATGGATTTGCTGAAGTGGTAGGCCGTAAGACTGGTGCTTCTAGATCATGATGCCGACTGAATATTTTCTGGCGCACATCTGGATGATCCCGTTGTTCCCGCTGGCGGGCGCGGCGCTGATGCTGTTTATCGGGCGCAAGCTGTCCAATGCCGGCGTGAACGTGATCTGTGTTGGTAGCGTTTTTCTTTCGATGTTCTTTGCTTTTGCCGCGATCTGGCAATTGATCGCTCGGCCTGTTGCTGAGCGTGTGGTGAATTACAAGTTATTTGACTGGGTCCCCGCAGGAGCGATGCACACCAACGCGGGCACGTTCATGAATTTCAGCGTGCCGTGGGGCGTGTTGATGGACCCGCTGACCGCCGTGATGCTGCTGGTCGTTACTGGCGTTGGATTCCTGATTCACGTTTATTCCACCGGCTACATGGGGCATGAGGGCGGCTACTACCGCTTCTTCGGATATTTGAATTTGTTCATGTTCTCGATGCTCACGCTGGTGCTGGCGAATAATTTGCTGCTGCTGTTTGTCGGATGGGAAGGCGTTGGGCTTTGCAGCTACCTGCTGATCGGGTTCTACTTCCTGCGGAAGTCTGCATCGGATGCGGGGAAGAAAGCGTTCATCGTTAATCGCATTGGCGACGCGGGGTTTCTGCTTGGACTGTTCCTTATGCTGGGCACGCTGGGGACGATTCAGTTTACCGAATTGGGGCCGGCGATTGCGGCGGGACACTTTGCCATTGGCAACGGCACGCTTACGGCGATTGCGCTGCTGCTGTTTGTTGGCGCTACAGGCAAGTCGGCGCAACTTCCTCTTTATGTGTGGCTGCCGGACGCTATGGAAGGCCCGACACCTGTGAGCGCGTTGATTCACGCGGCGACGATGGTGACTGCAGGCGTGTACATGATCGCTCGCACAAACGCCGTTTTCTCGATGGCTCCCAAGGCTCTTGCGGTCGTGGCTGTGGTCGGCTGCGTCACATCGCTTTTTGCTGCGACGATGGGCCTGGTGCAGAACGACATTAAGCGCGTGCTGGCTTACTCGACGGTTTCACAGCTTGGATACATGTTTCTGGCGTGCGGCGTTGGCGCGTTCACGGCGGGCGTTTTCCATTTGATGACACACGCGTTCTTCAAAGCATGCCTGTTCCTCGGATCGGGCAGCGTGATTCACTCGCTTTCCGGCGAGCAGGACATGCGCAAGATGGGCGGAATGTGGAATAAGATTCCGACGACCGCGCGCACATTCGTCATTGCTTCTGTCGCCATTTCAGGAATACCGCCGCTGGCTGGGTTCTTCAGCAAGGACGCTATTCTGGGTCACGCGTTTGAATACAGCCCGATACTTTGGTTGCTTGGATTTATCACCGCGGGGATGACGGCGTTTTATATGTTCCGCCTGGTGAATATGACGTTCTTCGGGAAGTCGCGCGTCGATCATGAGGTCGAGCACCACATTCATGAGTCGCCCAGTTCTATGACTGTGCCGCTGATGATTCTTGCAGTTCTCTCCATCGTTGGCGGCTGGGTGGGCTGGCCGGAGGCGCTGGGTGGCAGCGACCGGTTCGCGCAATTTCTGGCGCCTGTGATGGCCAAACACGCGGAAGCAGCGACGGAGATGGCTGGAGCGGCGCATGAGACGTCGGGTGGCTCGATGGAGTACATCTTGATGCTTCTTTCTGTGCTGGTCGCCTGCGGAGGCATCTGGCTGGCGTATCGCTGGTATATTCAGCGGCCGGAAGTGCCTGCGAAGATCGCTGCGGCTAGCCCGTTCCTATACAAATTGCTGTACAACAAATATTACGTGGACCAGATTTACGACGCGATGTTTGTAAATCGCATGAAAGATCTCGGGCTCACATTGGGCGCATTCGATGTGGGTATTATCAACGGCTTGGGCGTCGATGGAGCGGGATGGCTGACGCGCATCGTATCGCGCATTTCGATGGTGTGGGATTCATGGATTGTGGATGGGCTGGTGAACCTGGCGGCGCGCATCGTGTGGGTGTTGAGCTATCCGGTGCGCATGCTGCAGACTGGGCGCGTTTCGCGGTATGCGCTATTCATGTTGCTGGGCGTGCTGATTTTCCTGGGCTATTACCTGCACGCGTCGGGAATTACGTTTACAAATTCGAAGTAGTCGGGCGCGGGCTCCGAGCGGAGCCTGCCATTAAGAAGAAGGCGAGGCGGGCAGATGGAATTTTACAATACTCATATCCTGACGGTGGTGCTGTTCACACCGCTGGTGGGGGCGTTGTTGCTGCTGTTTGTGCCGCGCGACAGCGAAAACGCGCACCGCGTCATCGGCAATCTATTTGCTTTCCTGGGGCTGATTGTTTCGTTGCCGCTGATGTGGCGGTTCAGCCTGGACCCGGGCGCGCCACGCTATCAGTTCTTTGAAAATCACGAGTGGATTCCCTCGATCGGCGCGCACTACACGCTCGGAATTGACGGCATCAGCCTGTGCCTGGTGATTCTGACGACGATGCTGGGCATGATTTCGATCCTGTCGTCCTGGAGCGCGATCAAAATTCGACGCAAGGAATATTACATTCTGTTCCTGCTGCTTCAGGTGGGCATGCTGGGCGTTTTTATGTCGCTCGATTTCTTCCTGTTCTATATGTTCTGGGAAGTGATGCTTGTGCCGATGTATTTCCTGATCGGCGTGTGGGGCAGCGACCGCCGCTTGTATGCCGCGATCAAGTTTTTCCTGTACACCCTCGTAGGTTCCGTGATCATGCTGCTGGGAATTCTGGCGCTGTATTTCAAGGCGGGCGGCGGCACGTTCGATATCCCCACGCTGCTTGCAACTGCGAATCAGTTTGACCTGAAAACGCAAGTGTTGCTGTTCTGGGCGTTTTTCTTCGCGTTTGCGATTAAGGTGCCGATGTTCCCGTTCCATACGTGGCTGCCCGATGCGCACACCGAAGCGCCTACGGCAGGCTCGGTCATTTTGGCCGGCGTTTTGCTGAAGATGGGAACTTACGGGTTCATTCGGTTCTCGCTGCCGCTTTTGCCGCCCGATCCTGCGGCGCGGCACAAAATCGTGACGATCATGCTGGTGGTTTCGGTGATCGGCATTCTGTACGGCGCGCTAGTCTGCATGATGCAGAAGGACATGAAGAAGCTGATCGCGTACAGCTCTGTTAGCCACCTTGGGTTTTGTACGCTGGGGATTTTCGCGCTGACTCCGCAGGGGCTCTCTGGCAGCGTGCTGCAGCAACTCAATCACGGGCTTTCGACCGGGGCGCTCTTCCTGCTGATAGGCGTTTTGTATGAGCGGCGGCACACGCGCTTGATTTCGGAATTCGGCGGGCTTTCGACTCCGATGCCGAATTTTGCGGCGGTCTATATGATCGCCACGCTAAGTTCGCTGGGGCTTCCGCTGCTTAATGGATTCATCGGGGAGTTCACTATTTTGCGCGGGACGTACGAAGTTAACGTCCGGTACGTCGCCTGGGCGTCGCTAGGCATCATCCTCGGAGCCGCGTATCTGCTGTGGCTTTACCAGCGCGTGATGTTCGGTCCGGTCACCAATCCTGCGAACGAGCATTTGCCGGATCTGAATGCGCGCGAGTATGCCACGCTGATTCCGCTGATTATTTTGTGCTTCTGGATCGGCATTTATCCCAAGCCGCTGTTCCGCGTGCTCGAACGGCCCGTGCAGTTGATCGTCGAGCAGGTCAATCCCGGATACTACGGGGCTGAGCGCGCGGCTACAACCGGAGTCAATGCTGCTCCCGCGCTTCCTGCAGATGGTATGCCTGAGATGAATATGCCGGGGATGAGCATGCCCGGAATGGCTATGCCGCTGGCTGAAACTCCTGCTTCCGGCACGGAGAAAAAGTAAACGAGCCGATGAGCCATATCCTCAACGCGTTCCGGTCATTCATGCAGGAGGGCGGCGGCGGGCTGCTGCTGCCGGAGATGATGCTTGTCCTGTTTGCGATGGGCATCCTGCTTACCGATTACCTGCTGGAAGCTCGGGATAAATATTTCAACGCGCTGATGGCCATGCTTGGCGTGATTTTCAGCGGCATTTGCCTGTGGCAATTGCGGGCTGTCGCCGAGCGCGGGGCGCTGGGATTCAACAACTCGCTGCTGGTGGACCCTTTCTCATTGTTCTTCGGCTTCATTTTCCTGATTGCGACGGCGCTGGTGATCGTACTTTCCGTTCGCTATCTGAAAATTGAGGATGAAAACCACGGCGAATATTACGTGCTGATCCTGTTTGCGACCGTGGGCATGATGTTCATGGCCTCCGGCTATGATTTGATCGTGCAATTCCTGGGCCTGGAGACGATGGCGCTCAGCTTCTACGTGCTGGCCGGGTTTTTGAGACGCGATAAGCGTTCGAATGAAGGCGCGGTGAAGTATCTGCTGCTGGGAGCGTTCAGTTCCGCGGTTCTGGCCTATGGTTTTTCGATTCTTTACGGCTTGGGAGCCACTGCGAATCTGAGTGGACCGGACGGCGCGGTCCTGCCGCCGCGGACGAATCTGGATGTGATTCAAATTGCCGTGGAATCGCGCGGGCATGGCGACGTGCTGGTGCTGCTGGCGCTGGTTACGGTCATATCGGGATTATTCTTCAAGGTTGCCGCTGTGCCGTTCCACCAGTGGGCGCCGGATGTGTACGAAGGCTCTCCCACACCCATCACAGCATTCATCAGCGTGGCGTCGAAGACTGCGGGCTTTGCGTTGCTGTTGCGGCTGCTGCTCACCGTTTTCTGGCCGATTCGAATGGATTGGGAGATGTTGGTGGCGGGCGTGGCGATTGCTTCGCTCACGGTCGGAAACTTTGCCGCGATTACGCAGACGAACATTAAGCGCATGCTGGCGTACTCCTCGATTTCGCACGTCGGATATATTCTGCTGGGCATTGTGGCGGCGGCATCGAGCACGCAGGGGTTCCTGATTGGGATGAAGGGCGTCGCGTTCTACCTGTTTGTGTACGCGTTTATGACTATCGGTGCGTTCGCCGTGCTGATCGTGCTGCAGCGGCAGGGTATCGTCAGTGATGAACTGGACGACCTGAATGGGCTCTATCGGCGCAGTCCTGCGTGTGCTGTAGCGCTGCTGATTTTCATGCTGTCTCTTGCGGGGATTCCGCCGCTGGCGGGATTTGTGGGCAAGTATTTTATTCTGCAAGCCTTGATTGTGACGGGCCACAATCGCCTGGCATTGTTTGGGGCGCTCTACATTGTGCCGGCGCTGTATTATTACTTCCGCATCGTGGCGCATGCCTATCTGTATGAGCCGGGCAATGCGCCAGTGCCGAGGATTACAATCGGACAGGGAATCGCACTGGCTGTGCTGATGCTGGTTACGGTGGGCGTGGGAATTTATCCCGAGCCGATCATCACGCATCTGGCAAATTATTCGATGTTCTTCCCCACAGGTTTCAGTGGCCATTGAAGATCCAGTTTCGCCGCCCTCCCCATCGCCCGGAAAACGACCGGACTCCGAAAATCGCCAGTTTGCCACGGCGCTGGAATTGCCGATTGTGCTGGTTGCCGCGATTGTGGTGGGCGGGGTGTTCGGCTATTTGCTGGACCGGTGGCTGCACACCAAACCGATTCTGATGCTGGTGCTCGGCGGAGTGGGATTTTACACGGGAGTACGCGACGTGTTGCGGCGCGTGGCGCGTGATCAATAGCGATGACCGAAGAATCGGAGCCGCATGTTCTCACTGAGCGGAGAATCGCCTATCTCACTCTGGTCCTGGGCGGGATTGCAGCGGTTCCGGCGGGATTCATGTTTTCAGTTCGAGTCGGGGCAGGCGTACTGATCGGCGCGATTTTGGGTTGGATTAATTTTCGGTTTCTCGAGCGCGCGATGGATTCGATTACTCGGGCTTCGACCGCGCAGGCGGGATCGCCTGATGCGCGCGTGCCGGTGCTCAGCTATTTTGGGCTGATTGCGCGGTACGCCTTGATCGCGGCGGTGGTGTATGTTATTTTTTCAAGATTCCGAATCCCCGTGCTGAGTATATTGACGGGTTTGTGTGCACTGGGAGCGGCTACCATTACGGCAACTTTAATTGAAGTTCTGAGTCCTGCGAGTGGGAGGAGCGAGTAGATGGAAGAACACGTAAGCTGGCTAACGACCTTCGTGAATCACTATCTGGGCGGAGTGGCCGCGGCGCTTTTGCAGGCCCTGCACGTCCAGCCTTCGCATCCTGCTCTGCCGATTCCTGAATACGTTGTGATGTCGATGGTCGTGTTTTTGATTGGAGCGATTGGATCGCTCTGGCTGAAGCCGCGCCTCTCCGTGGATAACCCCGGTGGCGCGCAGCAGATCGCTGAAATGCTTTTCACCAATCCGCTGGGATTCGGTATCCGCGATTTGCTGATCGAGAATGCGCACGACAAGAAGGGCAAATATACCGCGATGGTCGGCTCGGTAGCGGTGTTTATCCTGCTAGCCAACCTGCTTAGCGTTTTTCCGCTGTTTTCCGCGCCCACGGCGGAAAAGTCCGTGCCCCTGGGCTGCGCGATCGTGATCTTCCTTTATTTCAACTTTCACGGATTCCGGCATCATGGCGTCGGCCACTATCTGCTTACCTTTGCCGGTTCGCCCAAGAATTTCGGCGACGGCCTGCTCGGCATTCTTCTGTTTCCTGTCGAGATCATCAGCACCTGCGCGCGCATGCTTTCGCTGACGGTTCGTCTTTGGGCCAACATTTTTGCCAGCGATCTGCTCTACGTGATTTTCCTCGGGCTTCTGGTCGGACCCTCCATCTGGGGGTGGGAGAAGAATCCTGCGCTGGGCGTGTTCCTGGGAATTTTCCCTGCTGTGATTCCGGTTGCCTTTATCGGGCTGCACATTTTTGTGGCGATCATTCAGACGTATGTTTTCACGCTGTTGCCTTCCATTTACATCGGCATCGCGACGGCGGACGAGCACTAGAGCTTACTTTCATACCGGCATTATGGCTGCAAAGCCGCTCCAAAGTGAGTCCAGTTGCAGTGCGCAGATCTGGAAACCACCTCTTGGCGGTAACTTGATAGGAGGAAACACAATGAGAAAAGTACTCTATACGGTAGGCGCTCTGGCTGGTGCGTTGATCGCGAGTCCTGCGGTGTTCGCGCAGACCTCGGCAACCCCGATGATGATCGGCACGAACTGGGTGGCAATCTCGGCGGCGTTCGGTATGGCCCTCGCGGCGTTCGGCGGCGCACTCGCGCAGTCGCGCGTGGCGTCCGCAGCCTGCGAAGGCATGGCGCGTAATCCGGGAGCTTCTGGGGCGATCCGCGCGGCGATGATTCTCGGTCTGGTGTTCATCGAGACGCTGGCGCTGCTGACGCTGGTGATCATTTTCGCGAAAGTGGCCTAAGGATTCGCGAAGATTGGATTTAGGAGAGGCCCGGAGCCGCGAGGTTCCGGGCTTTTGCTTTTGGTAGAACAGGCTTCACAGCTTGCGGAAAAAATGAAAACTGTTGTCATTCCGAGGCGTGCCTTTCGCCGAGGAATCTCTCCGCGGTTTTAACTGGTGGAAAAGAAAGAGAGATTCCTCGGCGAAAGGCACGCCTCGGAATGACAGAGTGATACCAAGGCGACTTTTTCCGCAGCCTGTTCAGTCCGTTCGGGGTTGGTTTTGGGTTAGGGCTGAAATGTGTATTAGACGGGAAAGAACAAAAACAAAACCAAAAGAAAACAGGTTGAAACCTGTTCTACTTGATGTCCAACGCTGCTTTTGCGGCGAAACTTATGATGCGGGCGGGGAATAGGCCTGCGTAGATCGTGCCTACGGCGGCAATCCATAGGACTACGGAGAGTGTCCACGGAACCGGCTCGGCGGCGATTTCCTGCTTTGGTTCGCGCATGTACATTGCGACGATTACGCGCAGGTAGTAGTAGGCGGCGATGACGCTGTTCAGGCCCAGTAGGACAGCGAGCCAGATCAGGTTGGAATCCAAGTCCGCATTGAAGATGTAGAATTTTCCGAGGAAGCCTGCCGTTACCGGCAATCCCAGCAGCGAGAGCAGAAACAGCGAGAGACACGCTGCGACGGCCGGCTGGCGATGGGCCAGGCCTGTAAAATCTTCGATGTCCACGTGGCGTTCGCCGGGGCCGCCCAAATGGGCGGCGATCAGGAATAGTCCAAGTTTCACCAGCGCATAGCTCACCAGATAGAACAGGGCTGCGGCGATCCCGGCTTCCGGATGATCGGTTGCGGCTGCTGCGGCCAAAGCTGCAAGGATGTATCCCGCATGCGCGATGGAGCTATACGCCAGCATGCGCTTGAAGCTGGTCTGAACGATTGCGCCCAGGTTGCCCACGAACATGCTGAACACGGCGGCGACCCACAGCGCCCAGAACCATACTGAGCCGGCGGCTCCTACATCGGCCAGGATACGCATGGCCAGGGCGAACGCGGCAGCCTTCGGGCCTGTGGAGAGCAGCGCGGTGACCGGCGCAGGCGCGCCTTCGTAAACGTCCGGCGCCCACAGGTGGAACGGCGCAGAGGCAACCTTAAATGCCAGCCCGACTAGAATTAAGCCCAAGCCCATCTTCAGCAGCGTGCCTACGGGCTGCGCTCCGGTTTGCGTCATCAGGTCCAGGTGCGTGGTGCCGGTGGCTCCGTAGGTGAGGGCGATGCCGTAGAGAAAGAAGGCCGTCGCAAAAGAGCCCAGCAGGAAATACTTCATGGCGGCTTCGTTCGAACGCGGCGAATCGCGACGGTAACTTGCCAGGATGTAAGACGCGATGGAACTCATCTCCAGACCGATGAAAGCGGTCAGGAGTTCCTGTGCGCCTGCCATGACGCCCATTCCGGCGGTGGCAAACAAGATCAGTGCGCAGAACTCGCCGGCGTCGAGGTCCTCGCGCTTCAGGTAACCGGTCGAGCCGAAAATGACGAGGAACGCCACGCCGCCGACAATCCAGTGAACGAACAGGCTGAATGCATCGGCGCGGATCAGCCCGGAATAGGCCACGCCGTAGTACACGACGGGAAAGCGCGTCGCAACCAGGGAGAGTGCCGCGCCGATCAGCGCGATGGTGGACAGCACGCCGTGGCGCGCCTTCGGCACGATCGGGGCAAGGAACATTACCAGCATGCCGAAAACGCACAGCACGATCTCCGGCGCGATTCTGTATAGGTCTTGGAGGGGAGGATGCATTTATTTCGATTTCACCGGATTCACGTCGATGTTATTTATTTCGGGATTGCGAATAACTCCCGCGTTATATGCTTGCGGGCGCTGCATCAATTGCAAAACGTTCTGCGCGGATGCTTCGGTGCGGCGCGTAAAGAACGGGGAGCCGATGCCCATCCACAGAACAATCACGGCCATCAGGAACATAATCGAGCGTTCCCTTACACTCGCGTCCGGCAGCGCGGAGTTCTTGTCCTGTGTGATCTCGCCGAAATACACGCGCTGGTAGGACCACAGCAAATACACGGCTGAGAAAATCACTCCCAGAGCGGCCCACGATGCCCAGGCTGCATGTTTCTGGAATGTCCCTGCAAGGATCAGGAATTCGCCGACAAAACCGTTGAGCAAGGGCAGGCCCGCGGAAGCAAAGCACGCAAATAGATAGAGCGCGGCGAGGATAGGCATGGGAGTCGCCAGGCCGCCAAACTCCTTGATCAGGTGCGTGTGGCGGCGGTCGTAGAGCATGCCAACGCCGAGGAAGAGCATGCCGGTCGAGATACCGTGCGCCAGCATTTGATAGACCGCGCCCTGAATCGATAAGGCATGAAACGCGAAGATGCCCAGGACGACGAAGCCGAGGTGGCTGACCGACGAGTATGCGACGAGACGCTTCAGGTCCACCTGCACCATGGCTACGAGCGCGCCGTAGATAATTCCGACGATTGCCAGCACGGCAATGGCGGGCGCGAACCGATGCGCTGCTTCAGGGAACAGCGGCAGGCAGAAGCGCAGCATGCCGTATGTGCCCATTTTCAGCAGCACGCCTGCAAGCATCACCGAGCCGGCCGTGGGGGCCTCGGTGTGCGCGTCCGGCAGCCAGGTGTGAAACGGAATCAGCGGCACCTTAATGGCGAACGCGAGGAAAAACGCGCCGAACAGGTACATTTCCGTTCGCAGCGGAATCGTCAGCGTGCCGTTGGAAAGCAGGCCCTGAATTTCGGCAACGTCCAGCGTGGGATATCCTGCGGCAGCGGCGAGCCGGTACAGCCACAGGATCGCCACCAGCATCAGAATCGAGCCGAACATTGTATAGAGCACGAATTTCAGCGCGGCGTAAATGCGGCGCTCGTGGCCCCAGATGCCGATCAGGAAATACATCGGGATCAGCATCACTTCCCAGAACAGGAAGAACAGGAACAGGTCCAGCGAGACGAAAACGCCGATAACTCCCGTTTCCAGCACGAGCAGGCAGATGAAGAAGCCCTTAACGCGCTGGTCGATCGATTTCCAGGACGCCAGAATCGAAATCGGCGTCAGCAGCGTGGTGAGCAGCACGAGGAACAGGCTGAGGCCGTCGATGCCGAGGTGATAGTGAATCGGCGGCTGCGGGATCCACGCGTGGAACTCTTCGAACTGGTAGCCCGTTGCTGCGGAGTCGAATCCGCGCAACAGCAGCAGGGAAATGGCGAACTCGGAGACGGCGGTGACCAGCGCCAGGCGGCGCAGCCATACGTGATCGTCGCTGCGCAGCATCAACAGCGCCAGCGTGCCCGCCACGGGCAGGAAGGTGAGAACCGATAGCAGAAAAGTTTGTTGCACGTTAGCCCTTCATCCAAAGTAGCAGGGAGGTGAAAACAACAGCTCCCATCAATATCCATGCTGCGTAAGTGCGTATGTTGCCTGTGCTCGCGTAGCGCAGCCGGTCGCCTGTTTCGCGGGAGACATCCGCGACGCCGTTCACCGCGCCGTCGATTACGCCTTCATCCACGACGTGCCACAAAACCTTGTCGGAAATCCAAACTAAAGGACGGACAATGACTGCTGCGTAGAGTTCATCCACGAAATATTTTCCGCTGAGCAGCTTGTAAGGCGTGGAAAGCGATTGGGCAATTTTCTTCGGTGTTTGCGGGCTGCGAATGTACAACCACCAGGCGAGAAGGAACCCGAGAAGGCCTACGATCACCGGCGCGCCAAAAAGCCCTTGCACGATTTCAGCAGCGCCGCCGGAGGATTCCGCCACGGCGGTAGTAGCTTCCGAAGCGGTCGAAAAAACCGGCGCGAGGAAATGTTCAAAATAGTTCACGCCACCCCAGAGGTGCGGCGCGGCCATCCATCCGCCGCCAACGGCCAGAATCGCCAGCACCACCAGCGGGGCCAGCATGTTTTTCGGGGATTCGTGCACGTGAACGTGATGCTCATCGAATCGCTGCTCGCCGAAGAAAGTGAGGAACAGCAGGCGGAACATATAAAACGACGTGAAGCCCGCCGTCAGAAGGCCGAGAGCCCATAAAGGAGTGCTGACGCGCTGGGTGGCCTCCAGAATTTCGTCCTTACTGAAGAATCCGGAAAAGCCCGGCGTTCCGGCAATTGCCAGCGTGCCCATGAACATGGTCCAGAACGTCCACGGAATTTTCTTGCGCAGGCCGCCCATCTTGCGCATGTCCTGTTCGCCGCCCATGGCGTGAATCACGCTGCCGGCGGCAAGGAACAGCAGGCCCTTGAAGAACGCGTGGGTCATCAGGTGGAACACGCCGGAGGTGAAAGCTCCTACGCCGCAGGCCAGGAACATGTAGCCGAGTTGAGAGACTGTGGAGTAGGCGAGGACTTTTTTGATGTCCGTTTGTACCAGACCTATCGTGGCGGCGAACAGCGCCGTGACGCAGCCGATCACCGCGACAACCTGCATGGCGACCGGAGCGTTCAGGAAAATCGCGTGCGAACGCGCAACCATGTATACGCCTGCGGTGACCATCGTTGCGGCGTGAATCAGCGCGCTGACCGGCGTGGGGCCTTCCATCGCGTCCGGCAGCCACACGTACAAGGGAAGCTGCGCCGATTTTCCCGCCGCGCCGACAAACAGCAGGAGAGCGATCGCGGTGAGTGTCCCGATCTGGCCGGCTGGGTCGGCGGCCATTGCGGCGGCGCGCGGCAGCACGGTGGCGAAATCGAGCGAGCCGAAAGTTCGCAGGATCAGCAGAACACCGAGAATGAATCCGAAGTCGCCGATGCGGTTTACCCAGAATGCTTTGTTGCCCGCGTTGGTGGCGGACTTTTTCAGGAAGAAGAAGCCGATGAGCAGGTAGCTGCACAAGCCCACGCCCTCCCAGCCGACAAACATCACCAGATAATTCGCCGCGAGCACCAGCAACAGCATGAAAAACATGAACAGATTCAGGTAGGAGAAGAAACGGCGGTATCCGGGATCGTCATGCATGTAGCCGGAGGAATAGATGTGAATCAGCCAGCCGACGCCGGTTACTACCAGCAGCATGATGACGGTGAGTTGATCGACCTGCACGGCGAAGTCTGCACGAAATCCCGCGGCGGCGATCCATGTGAAGTATGATTTGATCCAGGGAATCTGTTCGGCCGGAAGTGTGAAAAATTCGCGCACCGCTTCGAGTGTCGCCAGGAACAAAAGCGTCGTCGAGGAAAGAGCGACGGCCGTGACGGCGCTTTTCGGCCAGCGTCCGCCAAAAATTCCGTTGGCAGCGGCGCCCAGCAGCGGCAGCAGCGGCAGAATCCAGAGATGAGTCAGAATCGGCATTAGTGTTTGAGCAAGTCCACGCGTTCGACGTCGAGCGTTCCCCGATTACGCGTAATCAGGATGATGATGGCCAGGCCGACCGCTGCCTCCGCGGCCGCGACTACGATCACGAAGAAAACGAAGACTTGTCCCTGCAATTGTCCGAGCGCGCGGCTGAAGGCTACGAAAGCCAGGTTCACGGCGTTGAGCATCAGCTCGATGGACATGAAGATCGAGATGATGTTGCGTTTATAAATAAACGCGATGACGCCCAGCCCGAATAGGATTGCACTCAGCACCAGGTAGTAGGATGTCGGAACCACATCTCCCCCAGAGAAACAAAATCCAGTATGGAAAGTCTTATTCAGTATCTTCGCGCTTGGCCAAAACCATTGCGCCAAGCAGCGCAATCAAAATCAAGAACGATGTCAGCTCAAACGGGAATGTATATTCCCGGAAGAGCAGCGTCGAAAGATCGTGCGTCGAAACCGACTCGGCCGAAGCCTGCGACATTTGCGATGTTGCATGGCCTATCCAATAGGCGGACTCGCAGAGGAAAACAATTCCCACCGGGACGCCAACAAATTTTGCGAGGCGGCTCAGGTTCTCGCGTTCTTCTTCTCCGGCGTTCAGGAGCATGATCACAAAGATGAAGAGGACCATGATTGCGCCGCCGTAGACGATGATCTGCACGGCGGCGACAAATTCCGCACCCTGCAATAGATACAGGCAGGCGATCGAAACCATCACGACGATCAGGGACAGCGCGCTGTGAATCGGGTGGTGCTGGAGGATCAGGCTAACCGCTCCGGCCACTGCCACTGCCGCCAGCACCAGAAACACCGCAATCTGCGGCGTCATCGAATCGTTCCGTTGAAATTTATTCTCATCGTTGTGTCAAAACAATCGCCAAACTTGTGATCACCACATTCAAAATCGACAGTGGTAAAAGTATCTTCCAGCCAAAGCCCATTAATTGATCGTACCGGTAGCGGGGCAGTGTGCCGCGCAGCCAGACGTAGATAAAAATAAAGACCGCGACCTTCATCAGGAACCAGAACGGCCCTTGAACCAGTTCCGGGATGCCCGGACGGGTGCAAAGAAAAGCCAGCGCGCACAAGGCTACGCCCGCGCCGGGCAGGACAATGCGTCCGAAAAACGTCAGATACCGGACGCCGTGAATGACCAGCGCCAGGCCCGCGAGCCCGAAGGCCGCCGCGGGAATGTAGTGCGTCCAAACCCATGAATCTGGCAGGGGAGAGAGCCATCCGCCGAAGAAAAGGATCGTGGCGAGGCAGGACACGGTGATCATTGCGGAGTATTCCGCCATGAAAAACATCGCGAACTTGAAGCTGGAGTATTCGGTGTGAAATCCGCCGACCAGTTCCTGTTCGGCTTCCGCCAGGTCGAACGGAGAACGATTGGTTTCCGCGATCGCCGAGGTGAAAAACAGAAAGAAACCAAGGATCTGGGGCAAGGGCGCAGCGATTACATTCCAGCGCGGCACAATTCCCCAGTGATAGCCCTGCTGCAACTTGACGATGTCGCTCAGGTTGAATGTGCCGGCCATCAGGATGACGCCTACCACGGACATTGTGAGCGAAAGTTCGTAGCTGACCATCTGCGCGGAGCTGCGCAGTCCGCCCAGCAGCGAATATTTGCTGTTGGACGACCATCCCGCGAGCGCCACTCCGTACACGCCCATCGACGTGATCGCGAACAGGACGAGCAGGCCGATATTCAGATTCGTGATGGAAAGCGATGTTGACTGGCCGAAGATCGAGAATTCCTTCGGGCCGAACGGGATTACGGCAATGGACGTACAGGCCAACGCGAGAGAGAGAAATGGCGCGAGAAAATATACAAATTTATCCGCGCCTGCGGGCGTGGGGTCTTCTTTAAATAGGAACTTGACGCCATCGGCCAGAGGCTGCAGCAGGCCGTGCGGCCCTACGCGGTACGGCCCCCATCGCGATTGAATGTGGGCGACGACTTTGCGCTCGAACCACGTCAGATATGCAAGCGCCGTGAGCAGCACGAAGAGAACGATCACAATTTTCGGCAGCGCCACGACTAGCAGCGGATGATTAGCGGCAAATTCGTTCACGGGCGCGCCTCCGCTTCCACCTCATCCGCTGCTTCGGGAAGAGAGAGGATTGTGGCGCAGTATCGGCCCAGCGTGCCGCTGGTGAACAGCGTATCGTGCGCGGAGAAGATCGATCCCGCAGGCACATCGAAGTTCGAATTTCCGTTGAGCTTCGAGACAGGCGACGTTTTCTCAGCTTCACCCAGGAGCAAGGTCGGCATCGACACGCCGTATCCTGCCACCGACTGGCGAATTTCGTCGAAGGCCGCCTCGGGATTGCGTAGGCGAATCGCCTGCCCCAGATTTTGCGCCGCAAGCTGGTGCGACAGGATGCGCAGAATGTCGTAATCCGAGCGCGTGCCCATCACGTCGCCGCCTTTGCGCACGAGTTGAAGTTCGCCGGCGGTGTTCGTCATCGTGCCGTTCTTCTCGTAGGCGGAAGCGGCGGGGAAAACGATATCGGCAAGCTTCGCGGTTTCGGTGAGGAACAGGTCCTGCACGATGAGCAGGTCGAGCTTCCCGAGCTTGTCCTTTGCGTCCACTGCGAATGTTTTCACCGGGTTCGCGCCTACGACGTACAGCGCGTGCAATTTGCCGCTGGCGGCGGCCACAAGCATTCCGCGCGCGTCGAGACCCGGCTTGTCTGGTAGCTTCGTCCCCCACAGCTTGCCGAATTTTTCCCGCGCCTTGGCGTCAGAGACCGGGACGTAGCCGGGCAAGAGATTCGGCTGAAGGCCCATGTCGGAAGCGCCGCGCGAATTCGCGTAATCGCCGAGAGCCATATAGCGCGTCTGGCCGGGCAGGGAAGAGCCAAATTTCACCAGGTCGCGCACTGCGGTGCCTGTCAATTCCGCGCCGAAGACGATTACGACGTTGCTTTCCTTTTCCAGCGCGGATTTTAGCGCGGAAAGATCTTCGTATGCAGAGGCATCGGGCTGGCCTTCCCCGGTGGCGAGCCAGCGTACAGCAGCGGCTTCGCCATTTGCCGGCACTTCTACAAATTCCTTCGCCTTGCGGCGCAGCTTGATCGATTTCGAGTTGATCGCGTACAGGCGAGCGCCGCGATGCCGGATAGCTGTGCGAATCTGCCAGGCCACCAGCGGATTTTGCTCGGTCGGATCGTCGCCTACGAGCAAGATGGCGTCGGCTTCATACAACTGCGTCATCGTGGCAGAGGACGCAGCGGCTTTTTCGCCCAGAGCGGCGACCAGGCTGGCGTAATCGGCGGTGCGATGGTGATCGATATTGTTGGTCCCGATGTTGGCGCGCGCGATCCGGTCCAGCAAATAATTTTCTTCGTTGGTGGTGCGGTTCGAGCCGATGAATCCGATCGAATCCGCGCCGTACGCCCTGTGAATCTCTCCTATGCGCCGCGAAGCTTCCGCGATGGCGTCTTCCCAACTGGATGGCTCAAGATTGCCATTACGTCGAACGAGAGGGAGCTTCACGCGCTCGGCATGCTTTGTGAAGTCGAAGCCGAAGCGGCCCTTCACGCACAGGAAATCCTTGTTGAAGCCGGAGAGGTCACGATTATTGGCGCGCAGAATTTCGTTGTTCCGAACGCTCAGCGTCGTTTTGCATCCATTCGAACAGTGCGTGCAGACGGTGGAGACGTAGGTCATCTCCCAGGGACGCGTCTTGTAGCGATAGGTGCCGCTGGTGAGCGCGCCGACCGGGCAGATGTCGATGCAGTTGCCGCACTCCTCGCAATCGAGGTGATCTTCGCCGTTGGGGATAATCACCGAATTCGATCCGCGGAAGCCCACGCCGAGCGCTTTGACGTCCATGCCTTCATCGCACACTCGGACGCAGCGGAAACACAGAATACAGCGCGGCGCGTCGTAATAGACGGCTTCCGACCATTTCTGTTCGGGTTGATGGCGCTTTTCCTCGGCGAATCGGCTCTTGTCCGCGCCGTAGGTGAACACCATGTCCTGGAGTTCACATTCGCCGCCCTTGTCGCATACCGGGCAATCCAGAGGATGATTCGCGAGCAGGAATTCGAGCATCGCCTTGCGCGCTTCGTGAACCTGCGGGGTTCCGGTGCGCACCACCATGCCCGGCATCGCAACGAGCGTGCACGCGGTTTGCAGTTTGGGCGCTTTTTCGACTTCCACCAGGCACATGCGGCAAGCAGCCTGTAGCGACAGGCCGGGGAAGTAGCAGAACGATGGGACTTCGATGCCCATGCGCCGCGCCGCTTCGATCACCAGCGTTCCCGGCGGGACGGTAACGTCGCGGTCGTCAATCTTCAGTGTGATGTCTTTCGAGTCTGCCATTTGGACCGGGTCCTCAGCGCGCCATCGCAATAATATCAGCCGGCTTGTACGGACATTTGCCGGAAAGATGTTGTTCGAATTCGTGCTTCCACTTTTTTACGATGCTGATGGTCGGCATCGCGGCCGCGTCTCCCAACGGACAAAACGTCTTGCCAAGCATGTTTTTGGCCAGTTCGGCCACCATCGGAATATCTTCCGCTCGCGCACCGCCATCGTGGAAGCGGTCGAGCATTTTGCGCAGCCAGCCTGTGCCTTCGCGGCAGGGGATGCACCAGCCGCAGGATTCGTGCGCGTAAAAATGCATGATGCGGCGGGCGAGATCAACCATGCAGGTATCTTCGTCGATCACTACCAGGCCGCCGGAACCGAGCATGGAGCCAATCTTGGCCACCGAGTCGTAATCCATCGCCACGTCGATTTCGTCTGCGGTGAGCAAGGGGCAGGAGCTGCCGCCGGGAATGATGGCTTTCAATTTTCTGCCGTTGAGCATGCCTCCGGCAACGTCCTCGATCATCTGGCGCAGCGAAAAGCCCATCGGCAATTCGTATATGCCCGGTTTATTGACATGACCCGAGATGCAGAACAGGCGCGTGCCGCCGTTCTTTGGCGATCCCAGTCCGGCGTACCATTCACCGCCGCGCCGCAGAATTTCCGGTGCGCAGGAAAGCGTCTCCACATTATTGATTACCGTTGGCGAACCGTAGAGGCCGACCACGGCAGGGAACGGCGGACGGATGCGCGGATAACCGCGTTTGCCTTCCAGCGATTCCATCAGCGCGGATTCCTCTCCGCATTCGTAAGCGCCGGCGCCGGTATGCGTGACCATGTCGAAATCAAATCCGCTGCCCAGAATATTTTTGCCAAGGTACCCGGCTTTGTAGGCTTCGGCGATCGCGCCGTCCATGATGTCCAGGACGTACCGATACTCGCCGCGTATATAGATGTATCCCTGATGCGAGCCTACGGCACGCCCGGCGATCACGATGCCTTCGATCAACTGGTGCGGCATCATCTCCATCAGCGGGCGGTCCTTGCAGGTTCCCGGCTCGCTTTCATCCGCGTTGCAAAGAATGTATTTGGGCTTGGCCGATTCCTTCGGCACGAAGCTCCATTTCATGCCGGTAGGGAAGCCCGCGCCGCCGCGTCCGCGCAGGTTGGATTTCTTAACTTCATCGACCACCTGTTCGGGTGTCAATTCCTTCAGCGCGCGCTCCATGCCTTTGTAGCCGTCATTCGCGACGTACACTTCGAGCTTGTGCGAATCCTTCACGCCGAAAAGGCGGCTGATGACGGGAACTTCCGCGGGGTGGCGATTTTTTACAGAACCGGAAATCGGCGTCGAGGTTTCCGGCTTTCGTCCGGTTTCGAGCGCTTCGAAAATTTGCGTGGTGCGCTCGACGGTGAGGTTTTCGTAGAAGTCGTAGTTCACCTGCATGGCGGGCGCGCCGGTACAGGCGCCGATGCATTCGACTTCTTCCAGAGAGAAGATGCCGTCTTCAGTGGTTTCCTTGTGCCCGATTTCGAGTTTTTTCTGAACGAAGTCGTACAATTTATTGCCGCCGCGCAGCATGCAGGAGACGTTGGTGCAGACCTGCACATGGTATTTCCCGACGCGCTTGCGGCGCAGCATCGAGTAATACTCCATGGTCTCGATGACTTGGATCGTCTTCAGGTCCAGGCGGCCGGCGATCTCGTCGATCATTTCGTCGCTGACGTAGCCGAACTGGTCCTGCGCGTAGATCAGCATGGGAATCAGCGCGGAACGCTTGACCGGATAGCGCGTCTCCAGTTGTTGAAATTTTGTTTCCAGTTGCGGCGGCAGATTCATCAGCGGTCGATCTCCCCAAGCACGATATCAAGCGTGCCGATGGATGCAACCACGTCGGCAATCAGTCGCCCTTCGACCAGTTTTTTCAAAGCCTGTAGATTCACGAACGACGGGGTGCGCATCTTCATACGGTACGGCTTTTGCGAGCCGTCGCTGGCCAGGAAGCATCCGAGTTCGCCGCGCGGCGATTCAATGCGTTGGTAAACCTCGCCTGGCGGAGGCGCGAATCCCTCGGTGAAAATCTTGAAGTGATAGATCAGCGCTTCCATTTCCACTTTCATCTTTTCGCGCTGCGGAGGAACGATGCCCGGCGCGTCGGCCTTGATCGGCCCTTCGGGAGTAATTTTCCCCATCGCCTGGCGCACGATCTTCAGGCTCTCGCGCATTTCCTCGACGCGGCACAGGTAGCGCGCATAGCAATCGCCTTCGGTGCGCACAGGCACCTGGAAATCGAATTCTTCGTAGCTGGAGTACGGAAAATATTTGCGGACATCGTAATCCACGCCGGAACCGCGCAGCGACGGCCCGGAAACGCCCATGGCAATGGCATCGGCAGCGGTGATCACACCGACGCCCTTGGTACGCCCAATCCAGATGTGATTTTTGGTCAGCAGGTCTTCATATTCATCGAAGCGCGCGGGGAAAGTTTTCAGGACATTCTCCACGCGATCCATCCAGCCTGTGGGAGGCTCCAGGGCCAGGCCGCCAATGCGGAAATAGCTGGTCATCATGCGCTGGCCGCTGACCATCTCGAAAATCTTCAGCAACTCCTCGCGCTCGCGGAAGCAATAGAGGAACACGGACATCGCGCCAAGGTCGATTGCGTGCGTGCCGAGCCAAACCAGATGGGAGCCGATTCGCGTCAATTCGGTGAGCAGCACGCGAATGTATTGCGCGCGCTTGGGAACTTCCAGGCCCAGAAGCTTTTCTACGGCCAGGCAGTAGGCCAGATTGTTCGACAGGGGAGCGAGGTAGTCCATCCGGTCGGTGATCGTAATGGCCTGGGAATAGGTGAGTGCTTCGGCGGTCTTTTCAATTCCCGTGTGCAGATATCCGATATCGACATCGGCGTTGACCACGGTTTCGCCGTCGAGCTCCAGTACAACGCGCAGCACGCCGTGCGTCGATGGGTGTTGCGGGCCCATGTTCAGGACCATCGTTTTTGCGGGACCGGTAGCGGTTTGAACGGTCGTCATGGCTGGATTTCGCCCATTTTATTTTCTGCAGGCCCAATAAATATCCTACGCTCGAAAATTACCGGGGACCCTCCACGGAATAATCCTTGCGGAGGGGGTGGCCTTCCCAATCGTCAGGCAACAGCATGCGCCGCAGATCGGGATGTCCTTCAAAGCGCATGCCGAACAAATCGAAAATCTCGCGCTCGTGCCAATTGGCCGTGGGCCAAACCGGTATCACGCTTTCAATTACGGGAGATTCCCCCGGCAGTCGAACCCGCAAACAGAGCGATTCGCGCCGGGACATCGAGAGGAGGTTGTAGTTTAGCTCAAAACGCGGCTCAATGGGAAACCGATCGATGCCGGTGATCGACGATAGAAAGGTGAACGCCAAATCCGGATCGCCGGCCAGAAATTCGCAAAGCGGGCGCAGATGTTCGCTGGGCAATACCAGGGTCAGTTCGCCGCGGAACGAGATCAGGTGAGAAATCGCCCCGGGACGCCAGGCGCGGATTCTTGCCACAGTCGGATTGTTGTCGAGGTCGGGTGTTTCCGTCACTAAGCGCGGTCCCGGCGTGCGGCTGGGCGATTCCAGTCGAGCGCCCCTTTCTTCCAAAGATAAAAGTACCCTACAAGAAGTATCCCAATGTAGAGGATCATCTCCACGAACCCAAACCAGCGCAACTCACGAAAGATATAGGCCCATGGATAGAGGAAGATGGCTTCCACATCGAATAAAATAAAAATCATCGCAACCAGATAAAATTTTATGGAGAACGGTTCGCGCGCATCGCCGGTGGGCGTAATGCCGCATTCATACGCCTGCGACTTTACTTTGGACGGTTGCCTCCATCCCACTATGGAAGAAAGCAGCAGAAGCGCACCTGAAATCACCATCGCCAGGATGAGGTGTAAAAGAAGAGGCGCGTAGCTATGAAGGTCGTTTCCGGTCATCGGCGCACACGCTATAATAACGGCGAAGCGCCAAGCGGTCAAATGCGACGCGAGAAAATGTTTAAATATTCATTTTCCCGGCGTCGCTTTTGAAACAGGCAGGACGATAAATCGTATGAATTTCGGCTTTAATTCCAACGTGCGCGTCGATAAAGGCGTGTATCACGTCCAGACAGAAGACCGTGGCCCCGCGCATCCCTTTTTGGACACGGTGGTGTACCTTGCCGGCCGCGTGGTCCACAAGCGCAGCACCAGCTATCAGGACCTGGCAGGCGGCGCCATCGAGCCGGAAGCACTGGCAAGGCAACTCCGCGAGCGAATTTCCCGGCAGCACCGGGAAGTGGTCGCGCAACTCGAGGGCGGCACGCTGGCTTTGAATGCTGCCTCGGAGGTCTCCCCGCAGGTGGCCGAGGCCGTTTCGCGCGACGGCCTCGAAGTTCATTTGGTGAACCCGAAATCCTGGCTGGCGTCCGGAAAAGCGACACTTGAAGTGGAACTTTGCCGCAGCGGAACCGCCGAGGCGATTGGCTCCGCCAATGTGGAACTGTACCTGGAAGCTGACAAGTCGCGGTCCGCGCCCGTTCGAACGGTTGCCGACGACAAGGGCCGCGCGACGCTCAGCTTTGCATTTCCCGCGACCGTTGCCGATGGAACCGCACTCGTGATTCGCGCCACCGACGGAGATCTGTACGGCGAATTGCGCTTCCGGCTAAAGGCGAAGCAGGAGACGGCTCCCATTTCGAAATGATTGACGCCATCAAAATTGTGGTGAATGGCGAGTCACACGATGTCCCGGCAGGTCTAGGCGTGCCGGGACTGCTTGCGCACCTGGGCCTGCCCGCGGCCCGAGTCGCTATCGAACGCAACCTCGAAATTCTTCCGCGAGCGCAGTGGGTATCGACCGAGGTGCAGGCTGGTGATCGGTTTGAGATCGTTCACTTGGTGGGTGGGGGGTAGGACCCAAACGTGGTTTGGCTCGTCCGCGTGCCAGACACTTTCGCTCTTAAAGGGTCGGTGCTTAGTCGCTAGTTCGCTTAACTTTTTCGCTGCGAAAAATACTTCTTCCACGGCTCCCAGTAATACTTCTTCCAGCCGTTCGTGACTCCCTTATGGTCGTGCTGCGGCACTCCAACATGCACCAGATGCACTTTCGCTCCCGCCGCGGTTTTCTCGAAGCTGACGACGAGGACGGAATCGGGATCGGCCTTCTTGAACTGGGATGAACGCCAGGCCTGCACAATCATCCGGCCTGGAACGAGCGCGAGATTCTTCCCCCAGATCTTTCCGCCGAATGCAGACCATTTTCCGCCCAACTTGCTGCTGACCTTTGCGGGCATTCCCGTTGCGGCGGAATGTTTTGCGGAATCCATGAAAAGTTCATAGAGGTCCGCCGGAGAGATTTTCTTGAACGAGACGACCTGCTCGATGACTGGCGTCATGGCAATCCTCCAAAGCAGTTCTTAGAATCCAGAATCCGGCGCTAGAGACTATCCAATAGATGGCCCATCTTGGTGCGCTTGGTCTCCATATATGCATGGGAAATGCGCGAAATGCGAGGACGGCAGGGAACACGCTCGACGACGCGGATGCCCGCGCTTTCGAGCTGCTGCACCTTGTCGGGATTGTTCGAAAGCAGGCGTACGCGGCTCACGCCGAGCAGTTGCAGCGCTGCCGCCGAAAAGCTGTAATCGCGCGAATCGGCGGCGAAACCGAGTTCTTCGTTGGCTTCCACGGTGTCCATGCCGCGGTCTTGCAGTTCGTACGCGCGCAATTTGTTCATCAGGCCGATACCGCGTCCCTCCTGCGGCAGGTACAGCAATATTCCAGCAGATGACGCCGCAATTTTCTTCAGAGAAAGCTCGAGCTGAGCGCGGCAATCACAGCGTTGCGAGGCAAGCACGTCTCCTGTGAGGCATTGCGAATGGATGCGCACCAGAGGCGCCTTTCCGCGAAGCCGGCCATGCACCAGCGCGGCAGCGCTTTCGTTGGGCTCTTTGCCTTCGATGCCGAGGATTTCGAACGGACCGAAGCGCGTGGGCAGTTTGGCGCGCGCCACGATTCGGATTCCGGCATTCGGCTTCTTGTGCGACTTCGTGACTCGTCGTGATGTTTTCGGTGGCATGGAGAGCGCCGTATTATAGCAGGGGAGTGCAACGCTGTGATGCTTTACATCGTCCCGGCGATTGGCTAACGTAATCGCGGCACACGAACCCGATGAATACACTCACTTACGGCGGAGACCTGCTGCTTACGCTGTTGCTGCACGTCGGGACGGCGGCGTCGATCTGCGCGTGGCTGGCCCGCTCGGCCATTTTTCGCAAGGTGCTATTCACTGAGGTCCGCGACTCCGACCAAAAATTGAAACTTATCCTGTTTGTCACGCCGCCGCTGGCCTTTGGCGTGATCCTGCGGATCGTAGGGCAGCCGTATCGCGCTGCCGACCTCATGCTCGAAGGGTCATTCCTGCTCGGGCTTCTCGGTGGACGCGTGGTGGGACCGCTGGGCGGCTCCATTATCAGCCTGCCGGCATTTTTTCATCATGAGTGGCTGTCGATGCCTGTGGCGGCGACGGCGGGGCTGGTGGGCGGGCTAATCCGGCAAGCGATTCCTAACACCGAAGAGATTTGGAGGCTTGGCCCATTTACGTTCCTTAGTACGCCGCGAATGATTGTGCGATTTTTCCGCGGGCGGAAATTGAGTTGGGAAATGCTGCCGTTGGCGGCGATCGTTGCGCTGGAACTCGGCCGGCAGGCGCTGGGCCACGCCACCAAGCCGCAGTGGCTTTTCTATTTGGATGTTGGCCAAATCTGGACACTGGCGCTCGTGCTGCTCTCGACCGTAATGGCGGTCGCTGTCCCCATGAAGATCTGGAACAATACGCGAATCGAGATGAACCTCGAGCAGCACCAGCAGCTTTTGCTGAAGGCGCGCATGGACGCGCTCACCGCGCAGATCAATCCGCACTTTCTGTTCAATACGCTGAACACGGTTTCCTCCCTGATCCGTTACGATCCCGATACCGCGCGGGGTGTGGTCATCAAATTAAGCAACATTCTGCGGCGGCTGCTGAGGAAGCATGAAACATTTGTACCTCTGCAGGAGGAACTCGATTTTATCGACGACTACCTGGATATCGAAGTAGCGCGGTTCGGACGCGACAACCTGCAAATTCACAAAGAGATCGAGGAATCCACGCTGGACGCGTTCGTCCCAAGCATGCTCTTGCAACCCATCGTGGAAAATGCGCTTAAACACGGCTTGGCGGCGAAACTTGGCGGTGGCCAGATTACGATACGCACCGCGACGCAGGACTCGCGTCTGATCATCGAAATTGAAGACAACGGCGTCGGTATCCCCGAAGACCGCATGTCGCAAGTCTATGTGGATGGCATCGGAATCAGCAACGTTCACGAGCGGCTGCGTGTTCTGTACGGCGCCGATTTCCGGATGGAGATTACCAGCCGCGAGGGCGAAGGGACGCGCATTCGCATCGAAGTGCCGGAATTGACCACGGTGGAATCTCATACTTCTGCGTTTACTTAGATGATTTTTTCACGTGGCGCCGGCGTCCCGCCGGCGTTTTGGGTTGAGGTGAAATTGAAAGACCGCCGGCGGGACGCCGGCGCCAACAAGTCCCTCTTGCAATTCCGCGTTTTAGAATATTAATTTCAATCCCAACTGAATCTGGCGCGGATTAGTGGCGGTAGTCGTGATTGTTCCTGCGGAGGGACTGATTGTTGTTCCTGAAAATACGGTTGCGTTGGGCGGTCCGAAGTTCGAACGGTTGAATAGGTTAAAAATCTCCGCGCGAAACTGCATCCTTGTTTTTTCCGAGACTGCCGTGTCCTTGAATACCGAAAAATCCATGTTGGCCAGTCCAGGGCCGGTGAGGGTTTCCCGGCCAATGTTTCCATATGTTCCCGCTGCCGGCAGGATGAACGCGGCCGGGTTGTACCACTGATTGGGATCGCCGGTCACGATGGAACCCGTAAAGGATGGGTTCAGAGACACTCGATCCGGATTCCTGATATTGCCGTCACCGGAGCGGTTCGAACCGACCAGCGGTGTAAACGGGAATCCGGATAGGAACGTACCGATCCCGTTGACCTGCCAGCCGGAAACGAATTTGCTTTCCAGCCCGCTGATGTCACTGAGCCAAGGCTTGCCGTGGCCAAACGGCAGTTCGTATGTAGCGGAAATGCTGGATTGGTGTGTGGCATTCAATGCGGACGGGCCCCAGTCCCGGCGCAGGTCATTTCGATCCAACACGAGTTGCGGTTGATTGCTCGACTGCGCGATGGTCAGCGCCGAATTGATGTCCAGGTTTTTCGACCACGTATAGTTCCCGCGCAATTGCAGCCCTCTGCTCAACCGGTGAACGACGTCCACCTGCAATGCGTTATAGCTGCTGTTGCCCTCGGTAAACCAGAAAAATCCGCCGGACAAATTCGAGTTGGGCCGGGACTGCACCGGGATGTATTCCGCGCCTTGCGCGACGGTGCTCGTCGTTGTTCCGGGAGTGCCGCCGGCGGTGCATCCGGCGGCGTTCGAACAAATCTGAGCCGGAATGCTGTTGGGATCGATACTCAAAAATTCATGGGTAGCAAACGATCCTACATAGGCTACGCGAAGCGATGTGTCGTGGCTGAGTTGTTGCTCGATTGACAAATTCCATTCCTGAACCGTCGGGGTCTTCGCGTCCGACTGTATTCCTTGCGGCGAGAAGGTAGCGCAGGGCGTGGAACCCCCGGAAACGCAGGCTGGGAAAGAAACTCCCGGCTTGAAGCCAATAAACGAGAACAGGGACGCGCTTCCTTTTGGAATCGTTCCCCCGGCCGAGACTGGACAAAGCGAACCCGCACTGGGGCATGTAATCGAGCCGTTATAAGGAGACACCGAGTTTAGCAAGAACGACAGGGCATCGATTAGCGAATAGTACATGCCGTACCCCGCGCGGACGGAGGTTTTTCCGTTCCCGAACGGGTCCCACGCCACCCCGAGGCGGGGGCTGAACAATTTCGTCGCGTTATTTTGGGAGAACACGGAATTACCCGTTACGGGCGCCGTCAGAAGGACACCCTGAGAAGTTGCGTAGTTGGAAGCTCTTCCAAATGCTTCATTCCAGCCCGTTGTAAACTCGTGGCGAATCCCCAATTGTAGCGTGAGGTTGTGCCGCAGGCGGATGGAATCCTGAATATACCATGCGCCGAACAGGCTTCTCCAGCCCAACTCGGTGTGAAGCGGCACGACTTGAAACTGGTTCGCGCTCACGATGCCTTGCAGAAATGCCGTTGGGGTAGCAAACGTGACTTGTCCGGCCTGCCGCGAAGCAGTGTCTTCGTTATCCTCTAGCCGCTGAAACCAGACGCCAAGGCTGAGCTGGTGAATGCCTTTGCTGATTTGCAGATTGTCTTCGTAAGTAAAAAGATTTCGGTGATTTACGACGCTCGCGGCATTGTTTGGACCCGCGGAAGCAATTGCGCCGTTGGCAGTCGTTGTAGCTCCTCCACCCACAACGATTCCGCCAGGCCCAGATCCTTGGACAAAGGGAGTGGCGCTGGGAGAAATCATCCCCGGTCCGATCCCTACAGACGGAGCGACCGAGGCTAGGCTGAATGACGCGCGGGAAAATCCAATAGTGACGGTGTTGAGGACTTGGGGCGAAATAATATGAACTTCTCCCAGGCTGAACACCTGCATTCGCAGTGGCGTGTATGAGGCAAATAGGGGATCGGTCAGGGGAATCAGGCTATTCCCATCGTCGATCGTATAGGCCCCGGTGAGAGTGTCCCGAGATCCGATGTTGTAGTCGGCGCGGAGCGTGCCAAAGTCTTCCTGCAGGTGTTCAAGGGGATAGTAAACGGACCTCGCCACGCCTCCCGTTAGCTCTGTTGCCGTCGCGGTGGGCGCAGGCCAGAACGTTTGCACATACGGCAGCATTCTTGGGTCGGCAACATTTGCACCCCCAATGATTCCGTTGCGCATGTTTGCATCCGGGACGTTGGCGACATCGGTGGCGGCCAGCGACTCCCGGAAACCTTCATAGTTGCCGAATAGGAACAAACGATCTTTCTTGAGAGGGCCGCCCAGCGCAGCCCCGAATTGATTTCTCTTTAAGGGAGGAACCGCGCCCTGATCGAACGGCCCCGGAGAATCGAAGATGCTGTTTCGAACGAATTCGAAAACCGAACCGTGCAGCGAGTTGGTCCCGGACTGCGTTACGACGCTCACCTGCGCTCCTGCGCGTTTTCCGTATTCGGCGGAGTAGGTATCGGTTAGAACGTTGAACTCGCGGACGGCGTCGATTCCCAGCAGGTAGCCACTGGTGCCGCCGGGAGTGACCGCGAGTTGGCTCGAGCCCATATACTCGACGCCATTGAGCAGGAAGAGATTCTCGCCCGTCCGTCGTCCCGCCACCGAGAACGTGTTTCCGTTGCTCGTGCTGGTATTCTGGCTTTTCAGGGCACTGTAATTGATGGTCCCGGGGTTCAGTGTGATGAGGGTATCGAAGCTGCGTCCGTTCAGTGGTAAATCCTTGATTTGGCTTTCGGTCACTACACCTGAAACTGAAGCCGGCGTTGTATTTACAACCGGGGTTTGGTCCGTGACTTCCACATACTCGATATGGGGTGCGACCACTGAGAGGACGACGTTCATGACGGCTTCCTGGCCTACGACCAAATAAATTCGGTCCAGGACCACCGGCTTGAAGCCTTCCTTCTCGGCCGTCAACTCCTGCCGCCCGACGGGCAGGGATAGAACCCGGTAATATCCGTCGCTATCTGACATCACCACTCGCGTTGCGCCCGTCTCCAAACTCTTCACTGTAATTTTCGCGTCTTTGACGGTGGCGCCTGAGGCGTCCTGCACAGTTCCGACAATCGAGGCAGTCACCTGAGCCTGTCCAGACTTTGGGGCTGCGAAAAGCGCCACGATTCCGAGTAAAAGTATGCTAAGCCAGGGCCTCGCACAAAGTGACGGCTTAATGCTTTTGTTGCGCACACGATCCTCCTGAGAAGTGTGAGCCTTCGTCTCGAAACAGCAGGCTACCTCATAAACCACTTTGTAGCTTTTTCCCCAGCAAAAAACTCAGCCACGTTGTCGCGCCAACGGCGCGGAGGATACCAGCCCGGGGCAACGCCCCGGGTTTAGTTCCCCGGTGTAATCGGCCGCCCTGAAGGGGCGGAAGGACTCCCTGCGCCCCTTCAGGGCGCACACTAATCGATTCAATCCAAAACCCGGGGCGTTGCCCCGGGCTGGTTTCCGTCGGCGCTTTCAGCGCCTCAAAATATTGATTTTGATCGCGAATTGGAAAAACAAACCTATGACCATAAATGCTATTGGTTTCACGTCGCCAAGCCTTCATGAGATGGCTTCCAGATCGATCACGCATGGGCTGCGGCAACTCCGGCTATTATTTTGCGATAGTAATCTTCGTATCGAGGGATCACATCCTTGGAGCAATATTTCTTCCGCGCATTCACGCGGGCGATCTGCCCCATTTCGCGTCCGCGGTCGCTGCGCGACAAAATATCGAGCGCGTATTTTGCGGCCTCGTCCACATTTCGCGGTTCGTGGAGGTATCCGTCAACTCCGTGCTCCACCACCTCCGTCAGGCCCCCTATGTCTGAGGCCACGACCGGGACTTCGCAGGCCATCGCTTCCAGCGCCGCCAGCCCGAACGATTCCATGTCCGAAGGAAGAAGAAACAGGTCCGCCTGCGCGAGCAGTTCATAGACGTGATCCTGTTTTCCCAGGAAATGGACGTCCTTCGACAGCTTTTTCTTGCGGACGATGTACTCAGCAGCGCCGCGGTCGGGCCCATCGCCGATTAGGACGAGCTTCGCGCGGATTTTCTCGTGGACCAGCGCGAAAATCTCGACCACATCGGTAAGCCGTTTTACGGGCCGAAAATTCGACAGGTGCATCAGGATCGGTTCTCCGTTCGGGGCCCACTCGGCACGCAGCTTCGGGTCGTCTTTGCGGCAATAGAGATCGCAGTTCACGAAATTTGGAATCACTTCGATTGGTTTCTTAATGTCGAATTCTTCCAGCGTGCGCTGCTTCAGGTAGCGGGAAATCGCCGTCACGCCGTCGGATTGCTCGATCGAGAATTTTGTGATCGGCAGGAAGCTGCGGTCGTTCCCGACGATGGTGATATCCGTTCCATGAAGTGTGGTGATAAACGGCAGCGGACGCGGCGCTGCCATCATGCGCGCCAGCAATGCACTCACGGAATGGGGGATGGCGTAATGGACGTGCAGCAGGTCCAGATTTTCGGTTTCGGCCACCTGCATCATCTTTACGGCCAGAGACAGCGAATACGGTGCATGGTCAAACAGGGGATAGCTCGAAACCTCGACTTCGTGGAATTTAATTCGTTCCAGGTTGCCGGTGAGGCGGATCGGCGCCGCGTAGCTGATGAAATGGATTTCGTGGCCGCGCGCGGCCAGTTCCATCCCCAGTTCGGTCGCCACCACCCCAGAACCGCCGTAAGTCGGATAGCATGTGATCCCAATCTTCATGTGAATGCCGAGTTCTTGCTCGGGCTGCTCCTGACAGGTTCGGGATGTACGGGATTCGGCGCTGTACAGAGTTAGGAGTCTAGCAAAACGAGCCTTGCCCGGGACAGCGATTCTATTGCGTGCGTCCCGGCAGGATGTTAGATTCCCGATCCTCTGATGCGCGCTCCACCCGCCAGAATTGGACGCAAAGCAGGCGGTTCAAGTGACATTTATTTTACGCGGGCACTGTAGTGGAGTGGCAACGGGTGACTGGGAAGGCCGGGAAGATGAGAGCCTCTGGAAAATTGAGCAAGGCCGCACTGGCGCGAATCGCCAAAAGGCTGCGCCACAGCAATCCAATCAATCATTTTGGATTTGTGCTGGAACGCGCCGAGCCTGGCCGAGCGGTCTTCCGCATGCACGTTCTTGAATTGCATAAACAAGTTCAACGCGTCGTTCACGGCGGTGTGCTGGCGATGCTGGCCGATACGGCCGGGGGATTCGCCGCAGTTCTGGCTTCGCCACCGAACTCTCGCGTGGTGACGATCGAAATGAAAATTAATTTCTTGGAGGCCGTCGAGGACGGGGAGATTAAGGCGGACGCGCGCGTCCTGCGTCAGGGAAGGACGACCAGCGTTGTTGATTGCAATGTGACTGACGCAAAACGGCGATTGGTCAGCAAAGCTTTGATGACTTTCGCGATTATTCCGCCCAGGCCGATTGAAGAAAATCAGAAAAGAAATCGAAGGCAGAAATAGCAAAGAGTCTCCTGCGCGTCTTTTTTACGCGCCGAAGACCCCGGTATCTCCCAGGAAAAAACTACTGCCCGTTCGCACCGCCGAGTGCCGATTCTTCGCCGTCCTTGTAAATGTAGCGAATAAATTGCTTGTAGATGAGAAGGTTCGGGCTGCCGGTTCGAGTCAGTTTGATGCAATCGCGGTCGTACCATTCCACAATTCCATACAAATTTTCCCCGCCATCCATCACCACAACGACCGGCGTGCGGGCCTGCATCTGCTTGATCCAGTAAAAATTTTCTGCATGGGTCTGTTCCGGCGGAGCCGGTTTCTTATGCGGTTGCGGCCCCGCGCTGTGGGATCTGGTGGAATGCGACGGTTCCTTGATTTCAGTTAGAGTAGGGCGGAATAACTTGCGGTTCACAACTAGACTCCTTAATTAAATTAAAAGTACAAGATGACGGGACCAGACTCACAGCTAAGATGCACAACGAGCGATTTCGGTTACGTTAACGTTGTGATAAAAAATTTCCCGAACTGGGCCTGGGCCGGCCCAGCGACACGGCCAGGGCATCCAGACCCAGGGACCGGTTAATATTTCGGCGCAATCCTGCGTGGAGTGCGTCAAAACCTTCAACAGCTTTGCTGGCCCATCTCACATCGATCTTCTTGCTCAGTATTTCAAGTTCACGGTGTAAAGATGGATTTCGCAACACCTTCGTCGAGGAAGTGCAGGACAGATGCAGCAGGTCCGTGAGCAGACTATAGAACACTTCCAGAATATTTTCAAACGGTATTTCCTGGCTTTTGGCGAGTGCGGAAGTGCTCGCAAACAGATTCGAGACCCCGCGCAGCTCGATCGAGCGTTCCAGAACGGTCAGGCAATCGCGCCGCAATTTTACGGCGGCCTCGAGATCGAGGTCCATCGCCGCGCCGGGACTTCCTTCGGAAAGTTGCGCGGCGAGTTTGCGATCTTCAGGAGTCATTTCTGTCCGTGTGCGCAGAATTTTTTCCACTTCCTCTGTGGCCAGCGGCGTAAAGGAAAAACGCAGGCACCGCGAAAGAATCGTCGGCAGAAGCTGAAACGGATTGAGCGCGAGCAGGATCAGCGTGGCGGACTCGGGCGGCTCTTCGAGAACCTTCAGGAAAATGCTGGCGAGGTCCCACCGCATAGTGTCCGCGCCGTCGAGGATAAAGACCCTGCGCCGCCCCTGCGGCTTGAAGTAAGCGGCGCGTTGAACGGCGCGCAGTTGCTCCATGCGCAGCATGGGGTGAGCCACCGGAGCCTTCGCGCTCACCGGATCGGGAACCACCACCCAAACGTCGGGATGCGTTTCGATCAGCAGCGGCACGCGTTTCACCGTGGCGGCATCGGGGCGTTCGCCGCGATTTGCGAGTCCTTGTGAAATCAGGCCGTCGATGTCGGCGAGCTTGCCGATTTGGATGCAGGAGGCGCACTTTCCGCAGAAATCGTCGCGAAGCCGTTCGCAGTTGGCGGCCTGCGCGAACATGCGTGCAAGCGTGAATTTCCCCACGCCGCGCGGACCCGCGAACAACATGGCATGCGGGACGCGCTCGCCGGCGAGCATGCCTCGGAGTGCCGTCACGTTTCGCGTGTTGCCGATGTAATCCGAAAACCCCACTCACTGCTCCTATGAACTATTGTTTGCCCGTCACGCGAGAAATTACTCGAGAATCCACGGCATTCAGCAGGATGCGATGAATTTCCTCGGGTGAAAGCAGCACGCCCGACTGCGGGTTGGTGCAATCGATGCGCACCCAGTTCGATGCGGCTGCCAACTGTTCGTAAAGCATGGCCGTTTGTTGGAGATGAGAAACGTCGGCCTCCTGAATGTCGTGCTGCAGCGAAGTATATGCGCGAGTTGACTTCAACCCTACCAGCCGCTGCGCCTCGGACGCCGGGACGAATAGATATAAAACCAAGTCTTCGACTGGCAGGCCGTAAAGCCCATATTCGAGGCGCTTCAGCCATGCGAGAAATTCTTCCCGACCGCTTGCAGGAACCCGTGCGGACTGATGAGCGAGATTCGAGCCGATATAACGATCGGCAAGAACAATTTTTCCTTCAGCCAATGCCGCATCGATCCCGGCCTTTGCCTCCAGCCGATCTCCCGCATAGAGCAAGGCGGAAAGATGAGGATCGACGGTTTCAAGCGAACCGAAGTCACCGTTGAGATATCGGCCCACGAGCTTGCCGAAGGAAGATTCGTAATGCGGGAAGCTGACGCGAACCGTGGTCAGTCCCCGCGCATCGAGCGCCTCCGCCAGCAGGTCGAGCTGCGTGCGCTTGCCGGAGCCGTCAATTCCTTCGATGGCGATTAATTTTCCGCGTGCCGTCATGATTGGAATGCCAGTCTAACTTGCGGGATGCGCCGCCGCAAGGAAGTCAGATGGCAATTGAAACCCTGGGAACGCCAATCTCCCGATTGGCGTCTTGTGCTTCCGTGCCAACGCCAATCGGGAGATTGGCGTTCCCAGGGTAAGACCCGAAGTCTCGCCATATATTTATATGGAGGAATTTCATTAAATTGGGTCCACCGAATGGCGGACTCTTGACGGTCCCATTCGCATGCTAGAATTCGCGCGATGAGTTTAGGCGCAGACAATATTCGGAAGAATTTGGGCGAGGTGCTTGACCGCATCGAGCGCGCGGCGTCCAGCGCGGGGCGCAAGGCGCAAGAAATCACGCTTGTTGCGGTATCGAAAACGCATTCCGCTGCGCAAATACAGGAAGCGTATGAGGCGGGAGTAATGCACTTCGGGGAGAATCGTGTTCAGGAATGGGAGTTGAAGCGTGGGTCCCTAACGAACTTCGACGGTACGTTGCACATGATCGGGCATTTACAGAGCAACAAGGTTGCGCGGGCAGTGCGAGGTTTTACTATGATCGATTCGGTGGATACAGTGGCGCTACTGGAACGACTGGACAGAGCGAAGAAAGATTTCAGCACAGAGTTGACAGTGTCAACAGGGCAGAGGGAAGATTCAGCGGGAAGGATGCGTGTGCTGATCGAGCTGAAACTCGATCCCCGGCCCGCCAAGACTGGCGCGAGCGAGGAAGAGTTACAACGCCTTGTGGAATCCGCGCTACGCTTTAAGCATCTGGAATTGGCGGGGCTGATGGGCGTGCCGCCTTATTTTGAGGATGCCGAGAAAGCGCGGCCCTATTTTCGGCGTTTGGGTGAGTTGCGGGACAGAATCCGGACGCAGTCGGGTAGGGAACTGTTGCCAGTTCTCTCGATGGGCATGTCGCACGATTTCGAAGTGGCCATCGAGGAGGGCGCGACGGAAATTCGCGTCGGGACCGCCCTATTCGGAGAGAGAAAGAAGGAATAGCCGCCCGTGCTTATTAAGGAGCAAGACGGCACGGTTAGTTTTTCAGTGCGCGTGCAGCCCAGAGCGAGCCGCAACGAATTTGCGGGCGAGTGGCAGGATGGCCTGAAAATTCGGCTGACGGCTCCGCCAGTGGATGATCGCGCCAACGACGCGCTGCAGAAGTTTCTCGCGGCAAGTTTGAAAGTGCCATTGTCCGCTGTTAGAATCGCGTCCGGCGAGCGCAGTCGCACCAAGTGCGTCGAAATTCGCGGCGTGACCGCCGAAGCCATTCGCGCCTTGGCGAATTCCCGACCAATCTAAATGCCCGACATTCGCGCCATTCAGAAGGCACTCGCCGAACAAAAGCTGGATGGATGGCTCTTCTATGACATTCTTCACCGTGATCCAATCGCGTATCGCGTGCTCGGACTTGGCCACGTAATCGCGAAGCGCCGCTGGTTCTACATGATTCCAGCGAAGGGATCGCCGCGAAAGCTGGTACACCGAATCGAAGCGGCCACGCTCGACTCTTTGCCCGGCGAGAAAATGGTTTACGCTGCAGCCGAAGAGCTGGAAAAGAATTTGAAGAAGCTGGTCGCGGGCGCAAGGAAAGTGGCGATGCAGTATTCGCCGAATAATCAGATTCCTTATATTTCTCTAGTGGACGCTGGAACTGTCGAATTAATCCGGGCGCAAGGCTGCAAGGTGGTCAGCTCCGCAAATCTGGTGCAGCAATTCGAAGCCGTCTGGACGCAAGATCAGCTTGCATCGCATCGCGAGGCAGGGCGGGCAATCGACCGCATCACGCAGGCAGCATTTCATGAAGCAGCGGATCGCATTCGCGCCAATCAAAAATTCACAGAGAACGACCTGCAGCAATGGATTCTCGGACAATTTCGCGCCAGCGGAGTGACATCGGATTCGCCGCCGGTCGTCGCCGTCGGCCCGCACGCCGGAGACCCGCATTACGAGCCTGCCGAACGCGGCTCTGCGATCGTGCGCAAGTGCGATTTATTGCTGCTCGACATCTGGGGAAAGACGCTCGCGCCGAACAGCGTGTACTATGACATTACGTGGACCGGATATATGGGAGCGAAAGTTCCCGAAAAGTATGCGAAGATTTTCCGGGTCGTCCGCAACGCGCGGGATGCGGCACTGACTTTCGTCTGCGACAATGTAAGAGCTGGGCGCCCTATCGAGGGCTGGCAGGTGGACCGCGCTGCGCGCGAAGTGATACGCAAGGCGGGTTACTCGAAATATTTTGTGCATCGCACCGGTCATAACATCGGCCAGGAAGTTCACGGCACCGGCGCGAACATGGATGATCTGGAAACGCACGACGTGCGGCGCATTATTCCGCGCACGTGCTTTTCGATTGAGCCGGGAATTTATTTGCCCGAGTTCGGTATCCGCAGTGAAGTGAACGTGTATGTGGAAGAGCGCAGAGCGGATGTAACCGGTCCGTTGCAAACCGAAATACTGCCATTACTGGCGTGAGGGAATCGAAGTGAGCGAAGCGGTAAAAGTGGAACAGGGAACAGGGAGCGCTGCATTGGGAGTCTCTGCCGCAGTGGCCGGATGGGCCGTTCCCGGACTGGGGCACCTTCTGTTGCGCCAGTGGACGAAGGCTGCGGTGTACTTCATCGGCGTAGTCGGGCTGGCATGGGCGGGATTGGCCATGCGCGGCGGCGTTTTTGGCGGGAACTCGCCGGACCTTTTCGACCGGCTGGGTTTTTTTGCCGACCTGGGAACAGGCGGCCTGTATTTCATCGCGCACATCATCCAGAGCGCCGGACCCGATGTGGCCCATGCATCCGGCGATTACGGGACCAGGCTGTTCGCTACGGCCGGTATGCTGAATTTGCTGACGGTTCTCGAAGCGTATGAGCTTGGGCGGGGACGTAAGACCGCAGGCGGGCGAATTCGATGAACGCTGTTTTTTCGGGTTTGACCCACTTTCAGGCTTTGGCCTTCTTTGCTCTGGTGGTTTCCGTCCTTTTTGCTTTTCTCTCGAAACCGGTTGCATCCGAACGGTGGAAGTACGCTCTGTGGTCGTTTCTGGCTTTTCTCGTAGTGGCGATTGGGATCGGCTGGCTGATGTATCCGTTTTCGCAGTAGTTCTATTTCCTGGCAACTTCCTCTTGCATCGTTTGACAGCTTTTTCCGCCCGATGCTAGAGTGATTTGCACGAAGCCGAGGTAGCTCAGTTGGTAGAGCAGTCGATTCGTAATCGACAGGTCCCCGGTTCAAGTCCGGGCCTCGGCTCCAACATCTCTTTTATTTGCAATACATCGCACATCCTAAAAAGGCCGCTTTTCCCCAGGCGTTGCACGGACGTTGCACATTTCGAGTTTTTCGCTCAATGTGTCCATTGCGCTCACCTGAGATTCACTCACCGATTTGACGTACACGTTCATGGTCAAGCCCACGTTGCTGTGTCGCAAGATCGCTTGAATTGTTTTGTCGTCAACCCCGAGCGCGTGAAGGTTTGTCGCTAGGCCGCGCCGGAAAGCGTGCCAAGCGTGCCATTCAGGAAGGGAAGCGTCCCGCTTGAAAATGTGTCCTTCGGGCTTGTGTTCTGACTCCGGCTTGCGGCAGACGGTGCAGCGCGACAGCGCGGGCATGATTACGCGGCGAGCGAGATTGTCTAGATTCAAAGGTTGTCCGTTGCCCGCTTGAAAGATCGGCAAGCCGGGTTGCGCTAGGATTCCAGCGCGGACCTTGTGCGCTTCGAGAGCGTCCGCGAGTTGCTTAACAACCGGGATAGGCGAACGGCTGCGCCTCGTTTTTGGTTCGCTCACTGTGCTATTCCAGACGCTCCGCGTTATGGCTAATTCCTTCCCGTCAAAGTTTTCCCACGTTAGGCCGCGAAGCTCGGACTTCCTGAGTCCGGTCAACGCGGCGGTGAGCAAAACGGTATGGGCAGGCTCAGTTAGCACGGAAAGAATCGACTTAATTTCCGCGAGACTGTAAGCGTAAGTATCTTCCTCGGCCTCGGGGACGCGGGGAATGGAAACGTCCATAACCGGGTTGATGCCGTCGAGAATCCCGAGCCGCTTTGCTTGCTTAAATGCGCCAGAGAGAAACGCTTTGCAGTGACGGAGAGAACTCCGGCCTAACTTCGCTTGCGCCGCGATTTGACGCATGATCGTTTCGCCGTCAACGGTGCGGAATCCTCGGAGCGTGAGTCTTCCCATTCGAGGCTTCAGGTAATAATTCCAAACGTCCCGATATTGTTTCTGCGACGCAGGCCGGAGATTCTTGCAGACGTACTCGGGGAGATAGATTTTTTCGACAAACTCGGAAACCAGCATTGTGCTTTGCGGATTGAGAGAGCCGCTATTGAGTGGCGCAAGAATCTTATCGACGAAAGGTTTTACGCTCTTTTCCGTACGGTACTCCCCGCCGTATTCCACGTCGAGCTTTTTGCAGACTTGCGCGCGCTTTACTGCGCCGTCCGGCTGTACAACGTCATCCCAATAGCGCACAAACCAGCTATTGTAGCGGTGGAAGAGGTAACCTTTTTGTTGTCGCATCTTGTTTCTCCCTGCCTATATGATATAGGTCTATATCATATTGTCAAGCGGAGTTATTCGAGCGCAGCCAGACGCACACGTCCGGCCAACTAAACCGCAAGAACCCGTCACAGCGCAGAACTGGCAACCGATTATTCCGGCTGTTATCGGTATGCTTGTAGACCCAGGAGACAGGCACTTGCAGGCGCTTGGCTAGTTGCTTAGGCGTCAAAATATCTCCAGGATCAATCCGGTCAGGCTGGGCGTCTTGCACGATATCGAGATTGGGAGCAGTCGCCACTTTCTAGGTCTGCTTGTCCAATTCTCGATTTTGTTTTCTAAGCCATCTTTCAAGTTCTTCTTCGCTACACACGGGTCTGTCCGTACCTCGCTTTCAGTTCTTCTGCTTGCCTCAACAGCAATCTTCGCCTTTGGTCAAGCTCCCTCTCCGTCATTGGTCTTGGCATTTGACGTTGCCTTTGCACTTCACTAAAAGTGGGGTTGGGCTGCTTTTGCCTTTGCCCTTTTTCTTCTATCGAAGAGGGTGGGACAGAAGCCGCGCTTTTTGCGGCGTCGTTGTGTTGTCCTAAAGAAGATGTATAGGAGTAAGAAAGGTCTATTGTAGGAGAATCCGTAATTGCTTGATTCACAAACTCGTTAGGAGCCTGGGTATCGCCGATTTGGCTTGACCTAAAGCCTATGTATCGCGGAATTTGCGCTGCCTGCCTCTTAGCAGGTTGCTGAAAAAGTCTCGTGAGGATGATACGGCTGGGCAGTTTCGCGCGTCAAAGAGAGAGTGGAGGGATCAGGATGCGCGGAGAAGATCATCAGCAGGGAGCGATGTACAGCTACCTTTCGCCGGAGCGGCGTGTGCCGCAGGAACATCCGTTGCGAGCGATTCGTGAGATCGTGGATGCGGTGTTGAAAGAGTTGTCGCCGGAATTTGCGCTGCTGTACGCGGCGAACGGGCGACCGTCGATCGCGCCGGAGAAACTGTTGCGGGCCTTGTTGCTGCAAGTGCTGTACACGGTGCGCAGCGAGCGGCTGCTGATGGAGCAACTGGACTACAACCTGTTGTTCCGTTGGTTTGTGGGCCTGA
>CAZUNI010000008.1:0-107121 GCA_964622265.1 uncultured Acidobacteriaceae bacterium
AAAGCAGGGAGACGAAAAGGGTAAACATGGCTCTGACAGCCTACACACCGCGGCTGTGCAAACTCAACCGTTTCAATAAGAACGGACTTTTTAGTAGGGATAAGTGTACTGATGGTCATACTTTCCAGATCAAATTCCCACCCTTGCCCTGCAATGATCGGGCACCGGCAATTCTGATACCAGGCTTAGCCAGCCTGCATCCAAAGACAATGCCAATATTGGAGTGCGCGACAAAAAAGGTCGAAACTTTCGAACCCGGTCGAAACCAGAGTCGGCGGTCTTGGCTTTTTGCTGAAAATGCTGAAACTTTGTGCGGAAGCTAAGCGGGAGCGCGCCCCTCACCTTTTACGCGCAGTTGCTATTCCGTGACTCAAAGCGATATGAGTTCCCAATTGAACAGTCATGATTACTCTGAGCGGCTAGGATATTGAGTTGGGTTACCTCTTTTGAGGAGGAACCTGGGAGAAATGTAATCGCCGACATTAAAAACGAGAAGTGTGCACATCCAGTTTGCTGTGTGATGACGTCCGGCAAATACTGTAGCGCTCAATGCGAAGCAATGGAATGGGGACGATGCCGGACATCGATTGTTCGTGGGGACACGAACGCTGCAAAGGAATAATGCACTAACCATCGCTTCATGCTCATGGGAGTCGGGATTTTGTCAGGCGTAAAGGCGACGCGCCAGAAAGACTCTATGGGATGAAAGTATTGTGTCGGCTTCTGAGTAACGGACGTCTCTAACTTGCACGCGACCTGTCGAAATGTTATTTGTTCTAGAGGAGCCGAATACACTAGTTTTTGAGCGCCTGCCAAAGGGCTCGTTTTGACGGTAGTCTTAGATATAAATGTCGTGCTTTTGTTATCCGGCTATGACATATACGATGACATTTGCGAGGCATCGACTTCCGAGAAATGCGAGTTTAATCGGTCGCGCCCCGTAGAATGTCTGCTGAGGCACTACAACAATCCATCGGTCACCGGAATATCGTGACTTTGTATTCTGGAAATATGGACGCCGAATCCTTCGATCTAATGAGTCGACAATGAAGAGAATCACGAGAAACCGCATAGCCCCGTTGGGGGTTGCAGTTCTATTGTCAGGGACTGGAATTCTGCGTGGGGCGCAATCGGACGACAAGAACAAAGGAAGGAAAACGCCTGTGGCCACGCTCAAGAGCGATGCGGTTTCAGGGGCTGACGAAAAAGGCGGATCGCTTAGGGCCGAAGCGAATGCAGTTTACCTGATTGGGCCGGAGGATGTGCTCGACATCAGTGTTTGGAAGGAGCCGGACGTGAGCCGTGTCGTACCGGTGCGCCCCGATGGGCGAATTTCACTGCCATTGATCAACGATGTGCAAGCATCAGGACTTTCACCGGAACAATTAGCTGCGTCGTTGACCGAGAAATTGCGGAAGTTTTTAAATGACCCGAAGGTGACGGTGATTGTCACGGCTATTAACAGCCAGCGTGTGTTCGTTGTTGGCGAAGTACTTCGTGCCGGTGCTTTTCCCTTGCTGCCGGGAATGATGGTCCTCCAGGCGATATCGAGTGCGGGCGGGTTCACGACATTCGCCGACGTCAAGAAAATCCACGTTGTGCGGATGCTTAGTGGCAAACAGCTCGAACTGCCGTTCAATTATCGCGACGTCCTCAAAGGTGACAGACCGGAGCAGAATATCAACCTCAATCCGGGCGATACGATTGTCGTTCCGTAAGCGGTCAAGTTAGAATTCCCGATCTACAATCCGAATCCTCCCATAAAACGCCATAAAGAAGCGCCGTGAATCATTTGGGTGTAGCTTGCAGGCTCATGGGCGGAAGGGGCCGCGCGGGCGGCAATCCGCTGTCTGACGCTCCAATTGTCATAGGCGCATTGGATTCGATGTCTGTTCTCGCCGTCACTGCTTGGGTATCGGGGTGATAGGTGAACTCTGGCGGCATATCCGAGACCTCGGCTGGTAGAGATTTGGCCGAGTTGGCCAGCTGCGATCCAGCAATCGGCACGAAAGTTGCGGAGTTGAAGGGGACGGACGTTCCAGTGACAAGATTGCTCTGGGCGGAAATGTTATTGGAGCCCGAGCTATCGGTGCACGTTGTTTGGAAGCAACTTGCCCCGTTGTTGCTGGGGCTACCGCAGCAAACTGCCCACGCAGGGGAAGGACCGGTACCGAGTGCGGTTGCATCCCAACCAGCGGTGATCCAATTTTTATCCAGACCGATAATGTCCTGATATGCGACGGCAAAACTAAACTGAGGCTTTCCATTCGCGCAGTTCGAAGTTGCACACTCAAGGTCAATTATGTTGTTGGTCAGTCGCGTTTGGGGCCAGACGCCCGGCAAAGGACCTATGCGGCTGGAATCTATTAGTTCAGTGGAACCTTCGTAGATGCCACTCGCGTCGTGTACCTCCCGGTGAGTGTTGTGATAGAAGTATCCGGTGCCGCCCTTTTCCCGATTGCCAAACACGTCAGGGAAATAGTGGATTGGGAAAACAGCCGAGTTTCCATACAGAGCATTATTGTCGAACACGTTTCCGTAGATGTAGTCCTTCTGTATATGTTCGGCAACCGCAGCAACGTCAGCGATGGAAATCGGGTCGGTTGGAGTGGTAGTCGGCATATTGTCAGCATAATAGGTGGACGGGATTCCGTAATCATACCAATCTTGAAGCTCTACCATGTCCAGAATCCGGGCGGAGCCTTGGATGTAGTTGTATCGCACAACGGAGTAAGGCATTCGAATCTTGACGCTACCGCCGCCAGACCCCGAACGTACCGTGCCTACCCAGTTCCACTGATAAAGAAGTTCATCGCCCTGGAGGTAGTTATTATGCTGAGAATAGCCGCCGACCTCGCCGTTCCCATAAATATAGTTTCCCTCAACTGTCACGCGGCGAACCATGCTGGTCTCAAGTTCGGTAGCCTGCGATATGCAAAATACTCCGTTGCTCGAATCCGTGATTTCGTTCCCGCGGATGACCACATCGCGGGCTCCTATGCGGATCGATCCAGCGCCCAGCGCCCATGCGCCCGCACCTCCCGCACGGCTATAGGCGGAATAGGCCGACCGAACTTTCAGTCCCTCAATGATGATGCTGTGCGGGTCTGGTTCAGGCGGCTGTGAACATCCCGTTCCTGACAGGCAATTGACGTGCTGAAAGTTATTGATGGCGAGAACGATCATTCCGTAGGGTTGTTGCGCGGACGTCACGTTCCCCGGGCCCGCGTTATTCCCTGTCAGAATAGGCAAGTTGCCGTTGGCGTCCGGAATACCGCAGACACGAATGGGCTGCGTCGGCGTCCCCGAAGTCTGAATCTGAAAGGGAATTGAATAGACGCCATAATGGATGCGAACCGTATCGCCAGGTCCAAGAGTATTCCAAGGTACGTTGGCGTAACTAGTCCCATCCGTCACATCGTAGGTTGTGCCGGAGCCTTCGGCAGTACAGTCAATCGGGATCACCTTGCTCGTGCGGGCTTGTCCGGCGATCGAATTGCCGGTCACAACAATCTTGGCAGATCCCGCTGCCGCACCATCAGCCGTGCTCGTCGCTGTAATTGTGTACGTTCCCGCTGAAATACCCTTGATAGCCAGAGAGCGGTTGGAAGTTCCATTGAGAATCGACAAGCCGCCATTGCTCGGAGACACGGTCCACGTCACGCCCATGATAACCTTGCCGGAAGCATAAGCTTGCAGATCAGCGTATTGCCCCTGGTAGAGTACCTCATAGAACGGCAGGACGTGAACGCAGGTCGCTACCCCGGACGCCCCGCAGGTGTGTAGCGCCATCGAGCCGCTATTGCTGTTGGAATCCGCAGCCGGTTTAACTACAAAAACGTGGATGGTCGCGGAGACTGGCGGCACTGCCACGGTTGTTGCAGTAATCGTGCAAACTTGGGTCGTCGCGTTGGATGGGACGGTCAGTACCGAATAAACGGATGATGGCGAAGGACTCATCGTACAAACACCGGAATTAACGGTCCATGCCACTCTGATGTCGGATGGATAAGTACAGTTGGCGACATTTGTGGGGTATCCGCTCCCTCCCCAAGCGTTTGTCCCTGAGCATACATTCGTCCAGATTCGCCGGGTTGAGCCTGGGAGAACAACATAAGCGGGATTGTTCGGCAAGCAACCGCTCGAACATCCCGGCCAAGTCTGAGCACTTGAGCTGGCCGTTGCCGGCGTGTCTGCCTGCCCAATCGCAAGCGTGATTTGAGCAAAGGCCGGGGAAGATATCAACAGTGCAAATAAAAGAAATGGAACTTGCATGATTACTTTTGTCCGAATCATGAATTTAGAATGGCGCCTCATCATTATCATCGACCGATAATAGGTTCCCATGACTGACGCGGTGCCGTTAATCACGAGGAACTATAGTTCCGGGCGGTCTTTTCAGATTCGTTGTTTCGAAGTGTGCGCCTTCCGGAAGTCTCAATCGCAGTCTAAACGCTGTCAAACTCATGATGTAAGTGGCCATCTGGCCTAATTTAGTACAGGTGCGTCTGCACGACTCCGAGGGGTGCCGTCCCATGTTTAGTGGACTCGGAGTGCTTGCGGAGCAAAACGGAGACGATTCGCTCAGCGGCGTGACCATCCCATAGATGCGGGATACGTCCCGCCTTCCATCTTCCAGCGACCACCGTGTCGACTGCATTAAGGATTCTATTGGGATCGAGACCGACAATCTCATTCGTGCCTTCCGTGACCGTTATTGGCCGCTCCGTATTCTCGCGCAGTGTAAGACATGGCACACCAAGAGCAGTCGTTTCCTCCTGGATCCCTCCAGAGTCAGTCAAAACCAACTTGGCCCGGCTGAGCAGAAACAGAAAATCGAGATAGCCGGCCGGCGGAATCATCTTGATCCCACGATGATTCCGATTCCCCAACTCTTCCAGCTTCTTCTGCGTGCGTGGGTGAACTGGGAAGATGACTGGCAATCGTTCGGCCACTGCGTCGATTGTTGTGAGCAGAGTTCCCAGACCCTCGGATGAGTCCACATTAGACGGCCTATGCAGCGTCAACACAGCAAATGGACGGATGGTGCCATTCTTCGTCAAACCTAATTCATCGCCTATATGGGAGTCCTGAGCGAGAGGCAGAAATTGGCGCAGAGCGTCAATCATCACATTGCCCACGAAATGGATGCTTTCACGGGAGCGGCCTTCGCGGACCAGATTTTCAATCGCATCCAGTTCGGTCACGAAAAGATAATCGGCGAGTACGTCTGTCAAGACCCGATTGATCTCTTCGGGCATAGTCCGATCGAAGCTTCGAAGCCCTGCTTCCACGTGAGCAATACGGATACCGAGCTTTGCAGCAGCTAGAGATACGGCAATCGTGGAATTCACATCGCCCACCACAAGAACCAAGTCAGGAGAATGCTCGATTAGAATCGGCTCAATGCGCTTCAGGACTTCAGCTGTTTGCCACGCCTGAGAACCCGAGCCGACTTCCAGATTCACTTGGGGTGCGGGGATACCCATTTGCCGGAAGAAAACCTCAGAGAGTTTTTCATCGTAGTGCTGGCCGGTGTGCACTAGAACGGGATGAATGTCCGGGCGTCTCTGCATTTCCCGGAGCAACGGCGCGATCTTAACCAGGTTAGGTCGTGCACCAATGATGTTGATGATTTTCATAAAGTCATCTCAAAGACGCGGTGCCTGGCCCGCACGATTGTCACTCGAAGGACAAGTGTTCAAAGCCTACCTGAAGGCCGTCGAAAATGCATGGACAAGCTGCCCGCCAGGTCATGACGATCAAAGTTCGAATCGCGAGCTAACACCAGATCGACGGCCGAATTGAGAAGATTTCGATAGCGGCTAACCGGGGGATAATCGAACGTTTGAAGACTTCCGCGCAACGCGCAGACCATGTGCTTAAGTAAAGCGCGCTTGTTCGCGACGCGGCTATGTACACTATTAAATCGGTGGTGGAGCGAACCAAGCCTGTAGCCGTAAGACTCAACACAGAGCGCCGGTTCATCGTAGCCGAGCCAGATCACCTTATCCGTTGTTCCGCCGAGGCGCGGATTGACCTCAAGAAAGTAAGATTGTGCATGCTCTGGATCATAGAGAAGATCAAAGTGATACGCTCCGGTCAGTCCTGCGAGACGGCTGAATTCCATCAAACTCCGGCCGATTTCTGGTTGCAGCTCCGTTTTCCTTAGTCGCAGAGTTACGCCTTCGAACTTCCGGTCGGCGAGAAAAGCCACCAGGTGTTGCGGCTTGCCGTCCTCAGAACTAATTCCATGAACCACCAGAGTCGGTAACGATTGGAACGGTTGTCCCAGTATCGAATCAATAATCCGGCAACTTGCGAGCTGGCGCAACAATTCATCTGGTGAGTTTACGATTTCCACTTTAAACATCGGGTCAACAGCATCCTCAGCCGAAGGGCGCAGGCACAGCGGGTAATGTGTGGCAGGAACCTGGGCGGCATCTTCAGGCGCTCGGAACACATGCGTGGGTAAAACATTCAAACCTACCTTGCGCGCGAGATTGGCTTGAGCCTGTTTCGATTTCAAGAAATCCAGAGTTTCGTATGGCGGAAGCAATACCTTCGCGGTGCCATCGAAAGCGATGCGTTCGCGAGAAAGCCACAGAATATGTTGTTCAGAAAGGGCAATCAGCGCTTGGGCCTTGACCTGTGTCACATAGTTGCGAATCGCGCAAATGCCTTCCGAACAATAGAGTAGCGAGGCGTCCAGGCTTCTGTAACCAGCGACACTGGCGGAAAGATAGAACTGATGTGGGCCAATCTCAAGTAGATAAACCTGAACGCCTCTCGCATGGCAACTTCGGGCAAACGCGAGAAATGGCGGATTGAATACACCAACATAGACCAACCTCTTAAGCTGGGTCGATTGGTCCATTAGCGTTTTACCCGCCAACGGCATTGCAGCCATCGTACCGATAGATGATGTGCAGTTCACCTGTCTCCACAAGGGTCCAGACACCGCAAGCATCGATAACCGCGCGTGCCAAGGGCCTCACATAGATTAAGTAGCACTCACGCGGCTTCCCCCGCAGCGATTCCATGAGATTGGCGATGACTTTATTCATAACGGGTGCTTCGAACGGGTTGAAGAAAAAACACACCAGGTTTCCGTCAGGAATTTCGTAGTTTGCAGCGTCCATACAATCGAACTGGAGCGGAGCTTGACGCTTTGGGAGGTGGGCCGTCTTGTGCCCGTTCTGGACCGCCGCATTGTGCAATTCCTGGGCAAACTCGACACCTCGAACTTCTTTGAACGGGTACGTAGACGCAAACAAAGCGACGCGGCCCATTCCTGAACCAAAATCGATGAACGAGAACTGGTTATGGGGAATGTGCAAACTTTCGAGCAGCGATTTCACGAGCGTAATAGAGGCCGATGCGTAGAGGCGGCCGAATAAGACATTGTCGCTGCGCACCGTCAACTCACCGAGTGGTATTCGGCCGGTGGTGCTGATGCCAAACTGCCGGTCAAATTCGAGTCCGGTCTCATCGTGCCGTCTTCGAAAGCCTAAGACCCGGATTACTGCATCGACGGCCCCGCTTGGCACCAGTCGTACCGTGGGCCACACCCCGCGCCGTGCTACCGAATTGCGAATTCGACGAAGCCACATAGAGTTCCTTTGCGAACTGCGCAGATTATGTATTACGTGCGTTTTACTTCCTCAGGCGGTCGTAAAGTTGCTCCACAACCCTCTGCATAGTTTCGGCCAGGTGGCCGCCCAACGGCACTCGGGGTAGGTTAACCGGAATTCGTTCGGAGTTGATGTCAGCGAAATGCTCCGTGCAAAAAAGATCTCGATGCCGGTCAAGATATGCACAAAGCCGCTCAAATCTCCCGACGACCTGAGGTCGAATGGATACATGTTTGCTGGACCACCGATTTTTCAAGCATTCGAAGCTATGGGAGACGATGACAAACGACCACCAATTTGCACGCCACGCGTTTTCCATGGCTCGGATCATCTCGGCGCTGGAACAAGCTCCTAATTGTGTGTGACGGTAATGTCCGGGCCAATCTTGAAAGAAGGAAATCGGTATCTGCCACACGCCGTTCATTGGCACAGGTTGTAAGACAGGTGCGGGCGTCTGCAATCCACAGGATGATTTTAGATAGCAATAATTATAACTTGTGTCGAATTCGATCCCCAGGGCCGTGAGCGCCTGGAGAGTGTTGGAATCGGCCGCATAATCTCCAGCGCGGAAGGCCCTCACATTTTCCGCTCCGCAACGCCGCAGGGTCTGAAGAGCCAATCGTATTAAAGTGGTCTGATCCGAAGTATTAAATCGATTCAATGCGGCCGATTTTCGCTCGGCTAACGCACTGGCTAATTCCGGCGGCAACTCCGGAACCCATTCCGGATGCATGTGCATCTGGACCTCTTGCCCGGCCGCCTGAATTTCCTGGACGATTCGACGCAGCGGTTCCAAACCTACATGAGGCGACAATGCAAACAGTGGTTCGACGAAGAACGAAGCCTTTAAGTCATATTTGCGCAGCATTGCCAGTTGATAATTCAGGCCGCATTCGCGCGTGGCCACTAAGCCGTAAATGTCACGGTCGATATCTTGCCGTAGCCGATCGCGCCGCCACGTGGTGGTGATTGGATGCACCTCGGTATCGATAGTGAAGAATACTTTCAGCGTGTGGCCAGTATCCGCCACATCGGTCGCTTTCGCGTAATTGCCGGAAAATTCGGCATCGACTGTGATGCTTGCGGATTTAGTTGCGAGATAGAGAGACATTGTTCAAGTAAGATTTGGCGCTTCGTCCTGAAAGCGGCGGAGTGGTCAGTTGAAGCGGGGAATCAACGACGACCAATAAAAAGATTTTCTGGAAAGCGACGATTGATAGACAGTTTCATAAGCAAGTGCCATGGCTTCAATTGTAAATGAGCGGTTGGCGATGGCCTGTGCAGCTTGTCCCATTGCTGTTAGACGCTGAGGTTCCAAGATCGACAGGATGGCTTGCGCCATAGCTTCAGGATTACCCGACGGACTGTACACCGCGACTTCATGCTCGGGAGCGACTTCATAAGTCCCTCCTACCTGAGTGGAAACAATTGCTAAGCCTGCTGACATGGCTTCTAAAACAGCAAGCGGTAAACCTTCACTCAAAGAAGATAACGCGAACAAATCCAGCCCGCTTAGGAATTCTGGGACGTTCGAGCTTGCTCCATGAAAAGTAATACTTTTGCCAAGGCCCAACTGCGACGTTAGAAGTTCCAGATTGTTTCTGAGAGGGCCGTTCCCCAGAATGTGCAATTCCGCGCCGGGAAAAACTTTTTGAACGAGGCGGAATGAACGAATTAGCGTCGCCTGGTCCTTGATATCCACGAGTCTCGCCACAGTTCCGATGCGGATTCTGGGCCATTGGGAACCCGGCTGCGCCGATTGCGCCACGAATTTGCCGACTGGGATGCCATTCGGAATTATGTGAAATTTTTCAGTGTAGCGCGCGCGCTCCGATGCGAATTGGGCAGCAGTTTCGTCTGATACTGTGACCACTGCATCGGTCCAGGGCAACAGGATCCTATAGTTGCGATCGAGACGCCGGTCCACACCGCCCTTGCTCCCGTGAATGGTGTTTACAATGCAAGGAACACCCGCCAGCCTGCCCGCGATTGTGCCGTACGTATGAACCAATTCGTTATGGGTATGAATCACGTAGGCGCAATCCCGGCGAAACTGCGTGGCCATCTCCCGGAGGGTTCGGATGGAGAAGCCCGTTCCTTTATTGAATTGAACCACGCGGACTCCCTCCCGCTCCGCCTCGTGAAGGAGGGCAGAATCATGCTTATAAACACAATATAGAACCACGCGATGCCCGGAATTCTTTTGAGCGATCGCCAGGTCAACAGCGAGTCGTTCGAGGCCGCCACATTCAAGAGATCGGATTACATGGACAACGGTCATTGAATTCAGATTTGCCACGAGTCTTGCAATGCGCGATCAGGCGTTCAGTTTTGCGGACGCAGTTTCGGGAATTAGCCAATTGAGGCTGGCTTCGAGAATCCCGCCGAAACTGGATGGAACATGTTGCTTCAAATTCAGCATGCGACGATGATCCGCCGGATTGAGAATGCCGGTCATCCGCAGGAGAAACATATAGATTGCCGCTCCCAGAATGACCGCTAGGATTACCCCCAGTAGGGGAGAAACCTGTCGAGAAGTAAAGTAAACAGTAATTGCCATGGCGATGGATATCAGGGCAATCTTTACCACGGGGAAGATCGGAACCCGAATTTTGAGCAGACTAACTGCTGCCAGCCAAAGCGCGAGCACCGAGAACGTTTGCGCTATTCCATTCGCGAGCGCTGCGCCAACGGCCCCGTACCTGGGGATCAGTGAAAAATCAAGAATGAGGTTTAGCGCTCCTGCGACCAGTCCCCAACGAATGATCAGGTCCTGGCGTTCCCAGCTAGCCAGCAAGGCCTGGACGGGAAGGAGGAAGGCCTTTGGAATTCCCAGGCACGCAGCCACTATAAGGGCAGGCACCGCTTCCGAATATTTGTGGCCGTAAATCATTAACATGACGGGAGCTGCAATTGCGGCCAACCCCAAGTGCACTGGAAAAGAGATGAGCGCCAGGTAACGAACGGAAGCGCCTATTAAATCGCCGCTGCGGCGAGAGTCGCGTCCGTACTGCGCCATAACCGTAGCTTCCGTGGCCGTCCCAAAGATTTGTGAAAAAATCAGGAGCCGCTCCGTGATGTTAAAAGCCACCGAATAGAATGCGACTTGCCGGATGTCAGAGCAAAAGTTCTTTAAGAAAATCATTTCAGAGCGATCCCAGACAATTAAGCCAAGCAACAGAAGTACCAGACTCTGCCCCGAGAATAGAAACATCCGCTTGCTGAGTATCTGGTCGAGCGGCTCCGGCGGATGCGCATTCAACCGCCGGATCATGGGTACGAGACGAACTATAAGCTCAGCCGTTCGCATCGTAAAAAGACCGATGGAAATACCGAGCAGATTCCAGCCGAAGTGGATGCTCAATCCTACGGCCAAAACAAAGATGCCGGTCGACACCAGGGAAGCAGGAACATTGGCTCTCAAATCCTCAAGTGCAGCGTTCGCACCCGCGACGACCGAATTCACCATGAACGGGAAAATACTGGCGATCATGAAGAGCGACATCAGCCGATATCGGTGATCTCCAAAGAACCAGATCAGAACGAGACTGGTGACCATGGCAACCGCTGCGATGACTGTCTGCAAACGCAGGGTTTTGTAGAACACGGTTCTGGCAATTCCCATTTGTCCGCGCCCAAAATACTCGCTCATGTATTTACGGGTTGCCGACGGAATACCCAGACTGCCCACCATCCCAGCCACTCCCGCAATCCACCACATGTATAGAAAGTATCCCAGTTTTTCCGGGCCGATCGAACGGGCGATGACGACGGAAGTGAAGAAGGACAGGAGGAGATTGGTGAAGGTTTCAATCCCGTACCAGAAAGAATTTTTCGCTATGGTGTTACTGTTCATTGGAGGGCAAGGACGGAAGGTACACGCGCCAGGCGGTTTCTTTCGGCTAGCACTTCAAGACAAACGGCATATGTTTCGTCGGCAACCTGATCCCAGCTGCGGCCCATGCGCGCTGCGATCGTATCTACATTCCAAGTTCGTTTGAGACCTTCGCAAATTGCACTCGATAGTCTAGAAGAGTCGCCAACAGGGACAAGAATTCCCGAGCTATCATCGACTAACTCCGGAATGCCTCCGACGTGCGTAGCTATCACCGCGCGCCCAGAGGTTAGCGCCTCGACAACAACGTTTGGACATCCTTCAGATCTACTCGGAAGACATAGCAGGTCGCATGCTCCCAGCCAGTCCGCGATTTCAAGACTGCTCTTGGCGCCCAAGGTGCGAACGCCATTTCCTGGAGCCGATAGAGCTTGCTTCAATGGGCCTTCGCCGATGCAGACGAGCACTGCATTGGCGAATTCCCGGCGAACTTGGGAAAAAGCGGCAACGAGTTCAGGCAAACCCTTCGATGGCGTCAGCCATCCGACAAACAACACCACACGGGCATCCAGATGGATGCCTAGTTTTGCTCTACTTGCGGCGCGATCTCGCGGAAAGAAAACGGAACGGTCACATCCATTAGAGATTGTTTTTACGCGCTCAGCCGAAGCTCCCATCGAGATAACAGACGTTCGCAAATCCTCGCTCACCGTCAGAACACGATCCGCCTGCGTCACTGTCCGCATTGTCAGATACTTCCCGACGCCCTTGGACACAAGGACGTCGGAACCAAGTGCCCCGACGATTACGGGAATATTCAGATGCCGGCCAATCGTTAAGGCTGCATAGCCCTCAGGGTGAGTCCAAAAGGCCAGAATCAAATCAGGCTCAAGACTCTTTACGTAGGATTCAATCGCTAGACGGCATGAAATGCTGTTTATGGGGCGCGTGATTACCGGGAGCCCTGGATAATTTATGTGCCGAACATTTACTTCCCTCGGAGAACTGTTCGAATTCGCCGGTCGATCTTGAGAAGCGTTCGAATGCACGGCGCCTCGCAAGGGATACTTGATGGTGGAGCTAACGACGTTGACGGTGGCATGGCGTTGCAGGCTCCGAACTGTGTTGTAGATATAAATTCCCCGGTGTGGTGACGCGCTCGTGGGAAAAACGGGAGTTACTACAATAATTCGCAATGTCATGTTCCTTTGAACTTCTTAGAGTGGAAACGAATTTTGCTTTGGCGAGCAGACGGCTAACAAATACTTGCCGTAAATGAGAGAAAGTGGAAGAGAGCGCCAGATTCGATCCCAATATATTCTCCAGGTTCCCAGCGCCTTGAAGATCCAATACGTCTTGGGCAGGTAAATCCAGTAGCCGTGCAAGGAACGAATGGTGAAGTGTTCCGAGAGCAGATCGCACAATTCTGCTACTTCGAAGCGATGGTAAAACGAACCGTTGTCCGGGGCTTCTTGAGGAATCCCTCTGCGCCGGTACCGGAAGCTGTAGTGCATGGCAGTTAAGATCAATCGCCCGTTGGGCTTGAGAACCCGGGCTAATTCGCTTAGATACCGAGCGCGCAAGTCAGAAGTTGGCAGATGCGAAAGGACCTGGCAGCTCAAGGCAACATCGAAAGTGCGATCTTGCAGGGGCATACGGCTGACGTCACCCTGCACCAGACTGGCGCATTCACAACTCGGTTTCTGGAATCGAAGGAGTCCTTCCCAGGCGAAATCGATGCCCAGGAATAAAGCTGCATTCTTCACGGCGTGATTGAATTTGCCCACGCCGCAGCCTGCATCCACTACCGATAATCCCCGGCAGTCGCCCAGCGCGGCTCGCACTGCATCGAATTCCGGAGCGGTGGCTGCATCGACCTTGGCGCCGGATCCTGCGCGGTATTCCTTATCTCGAACTTCCATCTCGGACTTTTGTAATGCGCAGAGATCGTTTTCTTTCGCAGACAAGAACCGGCTAATTTCTGCCTCGATTGGAAAAGCGCGTCCGCACAGCGGACATAACAAAGTTTCGCCAGGAGCGTCGACGTCTGTACTCGCCATTTTCTCTAAGAGGAATCGGCTATGGTCATAGGGACAGCCAAGGCGATCTAATACAAGGCTCTGCATCATCGAATCTCTTTCGGGAGCAACCGTGCGGGGTTACCGACGGCAATGGAGAATGGCGGGACATCCTTTGCTACGACAGCGCCAGCACCTACTATCGCTCCTTCGCCAATGGTGACACCCTTGAGGATATAAGCTCCTCGGCCGATCCACGCATTCTTGCAGATGCGAACACTCTTTATGTCCGCAGCGGCGGGGGGCAAACCCTGCGCCCGGAGGTCCGCGTCCATAGGGTGTTCATCGCTGTCCGTAATATAGCAACCCTGCGCAATAAGAACTCCGTCTTCCACTACGATCTGCTGGCTTACCCGGAAAGAGACACGATGGCCTAAGAACACTCGATCGGATATGCGAAGCTGAGGCGCATCAAATACGTGCCCTCCAGCGATAAACAGCTCTCCTGAGATGCGCACGTCATCGCCCATGAAGATTTTGACCGGGCCGCTTACGGCCGGGACCAGCTCAAGATACAGATTCTTTCCGCAGGAGACGCAGTAGCTCTTAAAGACAGGACTGAAATAAACAATGGCTAGAAATCGGCGTACAAACTCGATGGTGAGTTTTAGGGAGTCGTATGTCGCTCGGAGAAACAGGCCCCAGGGGCGCCAGTACGGCAGATTGAAACCAATCGCCGATTTTGCCGTTCGTTTTAGGGCGGCATAGAAAGGAGTTTCGGCGCGCTTAATTTTTAAGACAATTCCCATGAAACATCGCTCCATTGGTTCATCGACACACCATCTCGGTTCCTAAATAGCCTGAGTTTTCCAATTTCTGCGGTGACCTGGCAGATTCAATTGCGTTGCGCATCTTCCATGCCGATCCATAGTGAAGCGCACTGCCTTGACGCGAACATTCATCCCGCATGAGGTGAAATGTGAGATCCAGATCACGTTCCAGGAGTTGCGCAGCATTGGTTTCCCGCGCTCCATGTGCGAACAGCTTTATGAACAGATCGTCTCCGATCCTGGGAGCGTATTTGAGCCAGAGGCGGACCCTTTGCCGGGTCACCGGGTTGGAAGCGGCCAGCTCGCCGGTTTCGAGCCGCGGCAAGAGGCCAAATTTCCTGCTGCTCCAGTTTAGGGTCAGTGGCCCTGGGATCATGAGAAGGTCGCCACACGAGGTTTCTCCGGCCCTGACCGGAACTCCTGTATCGTGGGACTTGGGGCGCAACGGATCGTCACTAGCCCAGTAGATCGTGTTTATCGTGCGGGTCTGCGCCGGCGACGGGGCGGAAGGCAGCGTGAAATCCGCGTAGCAGCCGATGTCACGCAAGAGAGCGATCTCATTGTTCAAACCGCACCAACGGCCACCTGGAAGGGAATTGTCCAATGCCCAATTCCCATGAATGAATCCGAAGACGATCGTGCCATTGTGTTTACGCAGAAGGCTGTGGCGTTCAGAAAGTATTTCCTTAAATCCGCTGATCCGGTCAACAAAATTCTGTTCACCCTCACCGTCGTGATGTAAATGGACTTCGACATCCGCGATCCCGGCTTGCGTCATTTCCGCCAGGCCATCGAGCAGTTGGGGGTTATATTCCTCTTCCGGGTAAAAGAAGGTATAGCATGGCGGAGTCCCGGCGGAGTCGCGGTGACGATGAGCAATCGCGGGCCATTTTTCGCTCCACGTTGCGACGCGTTTGTGGGCGATTGCTTCATTGCCCGGCTTACAAAATGGCTCAAAATGGTCGGCGATCAGCAGCCAAACTCTCGCTGGTGGGGGTGTTTTGACGGACGTCAGGCTATCGAGATACCCCGGAAGCCACAATTGTGCATTCCGTGGGAGTTTCAAATTCTTTCCTGGAACTGCTTGTCGATCGGATGGGTGGGAATTGTGGAGCCCCTTACCCTGTTGCTTCTCAGTCCAGGTTCAATACCGGGGCTCGTAATTTTATTGGTCCCAAGGTCCTCGCGGAACGCTGCGAATGATCTCCGCAAACCTTCCTCGGTCGAGACCAACTGGTGCCAGCCAATAGACCGTAGCTTGGAGTTGTCAAATTGATTGCCGGCCCACGTCGTTGCGACCTTATAAGGAGTGAAAATTGCAGGCAACTGGCCTTTTGAATGCTGATGATATTTCGTAAGCATTCTGGACAACAATTTCAAGCCGATATACGGGACAGAAATTGACCGCACGTTCTTAACATGTTTCTTGTAGGCCCGCAGGTATTCTCGACATGTCGGTAAAGAGTCGTCATGCACGTTATAGACTTGGCCGGCGGCGCGCTCGTGGGTGCCGGCGATCACCACGGCTTCTGCGCAGTTTTCTACGTACGTCAGTGGGAGCAAATTTCTGCCGCCGAGGTTCAGCTGCCACTTCCCAATTGTTAGACCAATTCGATTTGAAAAATGGCCGCCACCGGGACCATAGATCACGCCCGGTCGAAGCACCACGAGTTCGAAGCCATTTCGCTGCTGGTATTCCCAGAATAGTTGTTCCTGACGTAGTTTTGAGTGGGAGTAATGATCGCGTCGCTCCGGATGTCGTTCGAGGACGGTCTGCTCATTCACGAGTGCCCCGCGATCGAGCTCCGCGATTCCGTACACACCGAATGAACTCACCAAGACGATGCGCATCGGCTTCCGTCCGCCGACGGCGTCGAGTAAATTTCTGGACGCCGCTACCGAATCCATGAAGAGATCGGCGGCGGCTCCACTCTTGCCAGCGGCGAGGTGGAAAATAAGTTGCACGCCAGCCACGGCGCGATCGGCATCATCATGGCGCTTGAGGTTTCCGACACAATATTCAACGTGGGCACTCGGATATCGGCTCGCGAATGCGCTTAGCATTGGAATCTTGGCCTTGCGACGCACATTACAGCGAATGTCAGCGTAGCCGTGCGCCAGCAGCTGCTCGAAAACAGCGGTCCCGAGGAAACCTGAAGCTCCCGTAACCAGTACTTTCACGCCAGCACCGCTGGATAGACCTGTGCAGAAACTTCATCGATGATTTCCGATACTCGCAATATCTCCGAGTAGGGGATTGGAACCGGCGAATCGTCCAGAATGCTCTGGTAAAAGAGTGACAGTAACCGATTCAATCCCTCGAAATAGTGGGAACGCGATCCGGCGAAATCGCGAACATTGTTAGTCGCCTGTTGCAGGCCCTGCCAGCTACTTTTGAAAGGGGGCAACAAACGCCCAAGTCCACTTGGAACAGTCTGTTTTTGTTCGACCGACATGGTACGGAACGTGTAATCGAGGTGCGCCGTGTTTTTCGTACCATACACACGCATGAAATGACTCACGGGCCGCGCATGCGAACTGAAGGTTAGATACGCGGAAACGCCGCCGCAAAACATCATCACGCGCAATTCGTCTAGAATGTCATCGGTATCGGTATCGTTTAGATGTCTCCGGCGGTACCCTCGCGCAATGGTCTCCAACGGCTCGTCTGGAAGGAACGGTGTGATTTTATAGATCGCGTGATCGATCACGTTCTGGAATAGCTTGCCGGGCAATCGATGGACCCAATGATGTTCGTCAGCGAGGACCGCCCGCCCAAATCCACCTGATAAGTCGTACCCGCAAAAGCTTTCGACGTGCACAGGCTCACCCAATTTGCCCTCCGCAACAAAATCTCTGAGTGCCAAGGAGGGCGCTTCGAACTTGTACCAATAGTTTATCGTCATCTTCCGATTCGCCCTTTGAAAGCACTCGACCAGGCGGCGTCCATCTTCCGCGGTCAAGGCCAGGGGCTTCTCAAGAAATACGTGGCAACCAGCTTCCGCAGCCTTCCGGGCAAGCGCTAAGTGACTTTGTGGTGGCGTGGCGATATGAATGACGTCCAGCTGATGCATAGAAAGCATTAGGTCAAAATCGGTGTACCAGTTAGGAACGGAATAGCGGAGCGCGAGTTGCTCAGCAAGGATCGGCTCGATGTCACAGACGGCGACAACACGAGTCGAGCCGAACTTTTGTATTTCTTCGATGTGGCCATCAGCAATTTTTCCGCAGCCGATTATTCCAATGTTTAGCGGCATGTTTTCTGGCTGCCTTTAAGTTTATGTCCGAACTAAATCGTGCGCGGCGCGGCGTTTTCCACTTACAACTTGGTCTGAACCGATTATGGATTTGCGCGGCCCCACTGGACTGGCAGATGAGGATCCTGATTTTGGCAATCCGGTAGACTTGTCCCGAGAGCCCTGGAATAGATCTCGGAATAAACCGCGGTCGTTTTTTTCCAGGTACGATTTCGGCGAACCCATTCCGACCCCTGCGTAGCAAGTAGATCTTGCAACCCAGGATCGTCCAGAACTCCAATAATGGATCGTGTCAAAGCAGAAACATCCCCCGACTTGAATAAGAGCCCGGTGTAACCATCCTGGATCAATTCGCGGTGTCCGCCAATGTCGCTGGCGATGATGGGCTTACCCATAGCCATAGACTCCAGCGGTTTGAGAGGAGTGACCAGTTCGGTCAGGCGTACTGAATAACGCGGGTAGACGAGAACATCAATGAGCGAATAAATTCCGGGAATTTTCTCTTGCGGTATTCTACCGGTTAAGATCACGTGATTTTGTAAGTTCGCTTGAGCGATCTGATTCCGGAGTTCCTGTTCCATTTCACCGCCTCCCACCAGAAGCAGGACGACGTCCGACCGTATCGCAACAATCCGCGCAATTGCTCTTACTAGCAGGTCCAGATCCTCATATCGATTGAAGGAACCAATAAACCCGACAATCTTCTTGCCGTCGACACCCAGGGCACTAGCGACTGCCAAATCCGATTTCGTGGCGTGGAATGCTTCAGGATTGATTCCGTTGGGGACGATCGCAATTTTATTGTCCGGGATTCCCCGGTTGATCAGGTCTGTTCGCAATCCATCGCAAATTACCGCCGTCTGCGCAACATAGTGGCAAGCGAATGTTTCCAACGTGCGAGTCGTTTTATATCTCAAGGAACCTGCGGAACATGTTCCACGGTCAACCATTGCATCTTCCCAGAAGGCGCGAATTTCATAGACCACTGGAAGTCTGAGTTTGTGCCCGACCCAGAGCGCTGCGGCGGCATTCAAGACTGGTGAGTGTGCGTGTAGCAGGTCCGGACTTTCTATTTTGGCCACTCCCTCAATTCGTTTCGCCAGAGATTTGATGAGTTGAAGTTCGTCTGCGAAAGCGATGGATTTGTTCGAAGCCCCTGTCCGGTAGTAGCAGAAACTATCGATCCTATCTTTGTCTTTCGATGGACCCTTCCAGGTCGCCTCATGTTTGGGGGATGTTACGGCAACTGGCCTCCAACCTCTATTGTGCTGTGCCCTAAGGATGTTCTCGCTCCGGAACGCGTATCCGCTGTGTAATGGAAGACTGTGATCCAGAATGTGAAGAATCTTTAGAGGTGACCGACCGTATTCGGATTGGTCAATCTTAGAACCTGTGCGGTTCATTATTCTGCTCATTGAGTTATGTTCCAGACTCGGGATGTGTGTACCATCCGCGCCAAATGTCATTTTGTTGAGGAACGGTTCGGTGAACTTAATTTCGCAGGTGAACCATGCCGTATATACAAAATAGTGCGACCGTCTCTGTTGCAAGCGTGAAAAATAACCAGCGACTTCGAATGCAGGATTTCGCGGCGGGCCGTTGGAGCGCGATCATGGCAGTGGCCAGTCCCAGTACTAAGTACATCGGCGTGCTGTAACTTCGCGATAAGAACCAACTGGTGGTCATAAAACCGACCAACGCAAGGCGCATTGTATGCAACGCTTGAATCGGTACGTTGGGCTCGTGTTGCTGTTCAATTGGTTCGTCGATTCCTGCAGTCACAATGGTATCGACTTCCGGAGACTTACTAAAATCTGTTGCAGGGTTCACAAATGTAGAGTCTTCCTTGCGTTCTACATTCCCCGCTGAGGCGGGCTTCAACTGTCTCTTGCGCCACAACGAGATAATTTTATTCAGACTGGATGTCGTTGTAACCAGTAAGGCGACCCATAGTGTGGTCCCCACTAATCCAAGTTCGGCGAGACAAAGGACGAATGAATTGTGGGCCGTGATCTCATTGAAGTCGGTGAAAGCGCCGAATCCAACCCCAAATAAAGGGGCTTTCTTGAACATTTCCAACCCGGTGGCCCAGGCCTCCAGCCTGTCGGCGCCGTCACCCACGGAGATTCCACGGCCGCCTGTAAAATTGATGGCCACCATCCCTGCGATGAGTGCCGCGATCAACAACGAGGACGGGATGGAACCCAGTCGTTTTTGCGCAATCATTAACGTCAGAATCGCTAGCGCCAACAGTGCACCGCGGGAATGTGTCAAAAATATGGCCCAAAGAAGCACAGCTGCGGGAACAAACATAGTCAGCGAGTTTGCGGTCCCGCGCCATTTCCGCCAGGCGATGAAGACAAGTGGCAAAGCAATGAGAAGCATCTGGGAGAAATCGTTGGGATCGCTCAGGAAACCAGCGCCACGCAAACGAGAAAGTTGCCCGAGAGCATTATCCGGCGAGGAAAGATTCTGGTGCAGTACGAATGTATCCGCGCGGAACCCCAGATAATATCCGCACAACGCTTCAACCACGACGATTAAGCAGGACGCGGCAACGACCTTCGCAAGGATCTCCAGCCTGCGAATCGTAGTTACGTTTGCAACTATAAAGAAGAATACCGCCGCACTGGGCAGAAAGATTTGCCAGCTGACTAAGGCTCCGCCAATCCATCCATTGGCCACTCTCGAAAAAGCGATGGCGAGGATGAATCCGAGCATCAAGAATGTCTGGATGGAAGACCTTAACTGTGTTCCGGAAATAATTGTCGGCATGGAAAATAGAAATGTAATTCCCGCCAGATATGTAAGCGCATGATAATTTGCCCATTCCGGCCCAAATTGCTCCGGAGAGATAATTGTCACAGCGATGTAGAGAGCTGTAAGTATGAATCCCACCTCAGGCCGCGCTCCACTGGAGAGAATAAAACGTCTGTATACCTAGGTCTTTAAGCACCGACGATGGCACGCGTCGGCTCATCGTCTTCTTCTGCAGCTGCCGCAGGGAATGGCGAAGTCGGAATCCAGATCTTCCATAGGGGGCCCCGATTGGAGACGAACTTATAGAAACCGAAAACCACTGCAACATTCAACATACAGAAGGCACGGGCAGCGCCACCAATCCGCGATGCGATGGATCGTCCTTTCCATGCACTTACAGAGGCAATCATGTAGAGAAATACCTGCAAAACAAGGACGAATGCGTAGGATCGGGAACCAGTTGCGAGCACAGCGCTAGTGCCGAGTATTACAATCAGGAGAGCAGGCACCAGTAGGCGGAGAAGTTTATGGGAGACCAGTTCGAATCGAAGCCGGTTCTCACCCGATAGGAGCCAGGGCGCCAGTTGCATAAGTTGAAAGTTGCCCGCGAGGGTGCGTACCTTGCGATTGAATTCATCCCGCAAATTCTTTGGCCAAACATCGTAGACACGTGCGCGAATATCAATGACCGACCGATAGCCTTGGCGAACAACGCTCAGGGGTTGCATCATATCATCGAGGATGGTTGCTTCCGGCAGAGGGCGAATCAACTTGTGACGAATTGCGTAAAAACCGCCATACACTCCCATTGGAGAATCGACCCGCGACTCGCACTTTCGAATCCACTGCTCATATCGCCAATAAAGACCACCGACTGCCCGCGCGCTCGATGTATGGTTTTCATCGCGCAGTACCAGTTCACCAGCGACGCAGCCGATACGAGGATCGGCAAAATTGCTGACTAACAATTTCAATGAATTCCGCGCTGGCCGTGGACGGATGTCAACAAACAGTACGATCTCCCCTGCAGCATTTTCCACGCCAATGTTGACTGCTGCTGCTTTGCCACGACGCACTGCGTAGTGGATGGACTTTACAGCCGGGTGGCGAATCGTCTTGAGGACTGCATCGGTTCCGTCGGTGGACCCATCGGACACCACAATAAGGTTCATTAAATTCGGGGGATAATCGAATGAAAGCAAGCGATCGATTTGTCCACGAAGCATCGGTGCGCCGTTGTACACGCCTAAAATAATGCTGACTGTGGGGAAAATCTGCCCCTGGGACCACCGTTGAGGATGCCGGCGGCTAAGGAAGTAAATCCATAGCGGATACCCGGCATAAGTGTACAGCGTTAGACCAACTGCACCCCAAAATGCCAACACCAGCATTAGATGCGAGGTGCCGCTCATTTCATCTGTGCCATTAAATTTCTCAAACGGTTAACGAGGCGACGGAGAGCAATAACCGGGCCTATTTTGCGCCTCGTCCGAGAAGTATGATTTTGATCGTGCTAAAGCAGATCAGTAAATCAAGCCCCATCGACATGTTCTTGACGTAATAGAGGTCATAACGGAGCTTTTCTTTGGCGTCCTCGACTGAGTTTCCGTATTTATAACGGATCTGAGCCCACCCGCTGATTCCAGGGCGAACAGTATGTCGCAATTGGTAAAAGGGAATCTCCCGGCTAAGCTCTTCGACGAATTCGGGGCGTTCCGGCCGCGGGCCAACTATGCTCATTTCGCCCTTTAACACATTCCACAATTGCGGAATTTCGTCCATACGAGACTTCCGAAGGAACTTTCCCACAGGAGTGATTCGAGGATCGTCGTCGGTAGCCCACGTCGGCCCTATATCCGCCTCGGCGTCAGACCGCATCGTTCGAAACTTGTAGCAATGAAACACAACGCCATCGCGTCCGGTCCGTTTTTGCCGATATAGAATCGGTCCTTTCGAGGTCAGTCCGATGGCCAAGATAATGAAGGGAAGAAGGGGAAGGCTGAGTAGCAACCCCGTAACGGAGACCAATACAGCGGCGAAACGTTTGTAAAACAGGTGAAGGCGTGACGCATGACAGCCCGGCGAGAAAAGAAGCGAGGCCAAGCGAACGGATTCGATGGGGACTTTGCCGGCAATTGTCTCGTAGACCTCAGCCCCATCCTGAACGCGCACGCCGCGGCATTTCAGGGAAAGCAAACATTCGACGGGCAGCTTGCCGCGGCGTTCGCCCATCGCGACAACAATGCGGTTCACGCGCAGAAGTTTGACATCACGGCACAAACTGTCAGCCATGTCCGTTAAAAATATATCTGGTGAAGATTTATCGTTTCCGTCGTTTCCATGCCTTTTGCCACTATCATTTCCCCAACCTCGACCGACAACACGAAGTCCTAATTCAGGCCGCGATGCAAATTCAAACTGAAGGAGGTCAGCGAGCGATCCATCTCCCAAAATCAACGTGCGATCGGCAAATTCCGCCACGCTATTCACTGCGAAGAATGCTCTGCGCCAGAAAAACAGTAGCATCGCGACGAGAGACAGACCGATTACGAATATTCCGCGGCCAAATTCCAAAGGAGGATATAAGTAGTAGACGAAAACCGAAACGCTATAGATCGTTCCCAGCACCTGAACCAAACGGATCAGCATCTCGCGCCGATTGGCCAAAACTGACGAATCATAAAGATCGAAGTAATACATGCAGGTGATGACGGCTACAGACACAACAAATATCTTCAACACTCCGTTCTGGTAATTGAGCATGCGCAACGCACTGTCAGGACCCAATCGCGCAACCATGGCAGCCAGGAAGGCTAAAGAGATGAGGCACGCTTCGGAAATCCACAGAAAGAGCGTACGCGCAGGAAAATAAGCGTGCAGGAGTCGAATCAAAGAACTACCTCAAAGTTGTCTGTCTCAATTCAATTCGACTACTTTTTGAGCGCGCAGAAAAAACCAAAGAAATACGGTACTGTCGGTTAACCAAACTCATTGCAGCAAAATAGTTATTTTCGCTCTCCACGCCACCGCCGAAGATAGAAAACTCCTGCACCGATCGCCAAGGCGGCGCCGAACGACAGCACGGTGGGCGGCTCGGGTACAGGTGCTGGGGCATGATCGTCTTTATCACCATTCTTGCCGTCATGATCCTTGTGATGGTCATCGCCATCCCTTCGGTCACGTTTTTCATCGTTTTTGTCGTTATTCCAAATCAAGCTGCCTTGGCCAGTCCCGAGGGTGGGAAGCGAAGACGCTGAGACCATCAATTCTAAATCCGCCGATATAGCGGTCCCATTGAACGCCGCAAGCGTTTCGGACGGGCTTGGAGCAGCAGTTACTCTGCTATGCGCAGAAATAGCTACTCCGCCGATCAGTGTGACAATACACAGTACAAACGCACGGAACGATAAAGATTTGCTCATTTTATTCTCCTTCGTGAATGTGACTTGTGTTTCTGGAACGTGGCTCGACTTCTACTCTGCAATACATATCCTTGTGAAACCCTTCTCGGTTTCGAAACCTGTCTCCGGATGGGCAGGCGTGGTTCCTCTTCTCCATGGTCGAGCCCAGTCGGTCACTCCGGCAATAAGGCAGCGACTTGCGGATAAATGTGACTTGCGAACTCCGTGGCGCGCGCTCGTGCGCTTATTTCCCCATCAGATGCCGTAGTCCAAATGCGCACCATTGTGCCGTCCGTGCTCCTGCGCCTTAAACCGTCGACCACCAACCAGTACTTTGCCCCATATTCGCTGGCAATAATGCGCCAGCGCGTTTGATACCAATAGAGGACTAAATCCCGGCTCGCACCCTTTTCCACCAAGTATTCGTTCACCAGCACGGGACGGCCTCCTTTGGTGCCGATCTCGATCCGGGCCGAATGGATTGGTTCCCATCCGCTGCCAGGAAGGCAATTCTCGGGAGAATGAATTCTGTCGCCTGAACGCTGATCTCTGTAATATCCGACATAGAGTTCGATGGGAGGTGTTCCTTCCGAATACACTCGGTTAATGTAATCGTCCGCTCCAATCGCGCTCACAACCTCGGCGTCGTATGGAATATCCTCGCTATGCCAGGAGGCTATCGTGGCCGGGAATTCATGCAACGGACGATGGACTTCAGGGATGTTGGCCGAAGGTATGTTGCGTGTCGCAAGAATGCCCCCTGCAAGAACGAGTACTGCAACGATGATCCGCGGAGAAAGCATCAATATACCAACGTTGAATCCCACTGATTTGTGATGTGGCGAAGCAGTTGATGAATTAGGACAATCGAAAGGAAGGCGAGCCCAAAAAATGCCAAGCCAAGTAGGGTATGGAGCGCCCCCGAATCCACGCCTGACCCGTAATCAAAACTCAAAACACCTGTCGCGACCAAGCGCAGTCCGTTACTTAGAATCACAATAGGAATGGTCAAGGCAACCAGGAGGCAACGTTTCCATATGCTTCGCTCCATCCAGTATCCATAGGCGACCACCGCGGCCAGCAAGGAGAGCAATGAGCGGACCCCGCTACAGGCTTCGACCACTTCAAGAGTGACATTGGGAAGCATGAGCAGATTTCCGTGTCGCAAGGTATGCACACCCAGGATTACCAGGCCGTGAGTTCCCAGTCGCGAAGCCCACAATTGCATGGGAAACGTCAGTTGGTAGTACACAAGTGCCGGGAGCGGAATCATGAAAATCAAGTATCCGATCGGAAAGGCGACCGACCGAAGCGTTGGCCCACCTGCCAGGAACACGATGATTCCGGAAATCAAAACGATGAGCGAAACTCGCGCGGTGAACAGCTCCGCTGCCAGCATTCCAAGAACTAGCAACGCAAGCGCCAACAACATGATCAATAGACCGTAATCGTTTGGCCGACTCGGCACTGTTTGCCACCGGGCGCGATCACGCCAAAGAATGTAGGCCACAAATAACGGGACAAGCAGAGCGTGGCCATAGTTCGGGTCATTCCACCATTGCCGGGCCAGCGGCCAAAGCACCGGCGCGTACATAATCACCACTAAACTGCTTAACAGGGCCAAAGAGAATAGATTGCCCCTTCTTGGATAGTTCCACGATAGGCTTCCGTCTAGGGTACTGATTGTGGGTTCGGAGGGCACTGATTTGTCACATCAAGCTCTGGGCTTGACTCCCAAGTGGCGGACTAACGGAGCTGTAATATTGGTGATCGTAATGCCCTTGATCAGAGTCCGTTTCGTCGTTCAAGACGACGCCGATCAGTTTGGGATGATCGAGCGCTTGCAGACCCTTTTTGAGGGCATCGATGGGCGTTATACCCTGTCGGACAACCAGGAGTGTCCCATCCACTATTTTCGACCACAGGTTGACGTCAACGATCGGTAGCATCGGAGTCGAATCCACTACAATCCACTCAAACTGGCTGACCAATCTTGCAAAGGCGTTTGCAAATCGCTCCGAACGTATGATGTCTGAGGATCGATCACAAGGCTTCCCGGCGGAGAGAAACCAGAGTGGAATGTCATTGAATCTGTGGACGAATGGCGCGAGATCATGGCTCCCACTGGACCACCAGTGACCCAGTCCCCGCAATTCCGTCAGGCCGAGTTGTGTTGCCAAGGTGGGCGTGTGTAGGTCTCCTTCGATCAGGAGAGTTTTGCAGGCGGAATACTTGGCGAACGTAACCGCCACATTTCCGGCCACCAGAGTCTTTCCCTCGTCGATCGTGCCACTGGTAACCTGGAAGGATTTCAGCTCGCGCTGTTTGCGCATGTCATCCAACCGCGCAACGAGAGCGCGAAACTTCTCGGCGCCTAAACTGTTGGGATATGTCAATGCCACCAAGCGCAGCTCGGGCGAGGTCTTCAGGACAAGAGAACACGCTTCTACGGCAGGCGAAACGTCGATTGGCCTCGACGCTATTTGAATGGGCATGGGCGCAGCCGCGTCCACCGTAGATATCACCGGCGGAACAACGTTTGGTGTCGGAGCTCCCGTCGGAAGGTAGCGCCCCATCTCCAGACTGCTCAATGCTTCAAATAGGCGGCTCATATCGTTTCCGTTATTGCCCCCACGATGAATTCAATGTTGCGTGTTGTGGATCGTGGTTCTATCCGATGTTTAACAAATACGATTCTCAACGTTTGTGGAAGGCGTAAAGGTTGCCAATCGCAATCAAAGTGACGATGATCGTTGCTGCGCCAAACTCCAGCCACAGGTTCTTCTTGCGAGCAATATCTTCAGTTTGGGTACTTAAGTGGGGAATTCCCACCAGAACGCGGACTGGAACTAACCTTTCGACGTCTATTATGCCTCGCACCCGTACGTCCTTGAATTCAAGCAGAGCAGCTAGTCCTAATCCGAGGGCAATCCCCAAGGCCAAGCCAGCGAGACTGATCTTAAAGTGATTTGGGGCCGACGGCTTATTCGGCAAACTTGGCGGATCGACAATACGAAACTGCTCGCCCTTCTGCCTCTGTTCCAAGCTCGTAGCAAGCTGTGACTGCATTTGCTTTTGCAAAAGCGAATCGTAATTGGATTTGGATTCTTCATACCCGCGGGAAATACTCGTCAGCTCCTGTTCGGTTTCGGGAGTCATGTTCAAGCGGGTTCGATAGGAGGAAATCTGTGACGACAGCTCGCTTTCCTGCTGCTGATAATTGCTAATCTCCAGTTGATTTGCCTTCAGCTGGCTTTCGAGTTGAATCATCGAAGTGGACGAACCTTGTGGCAACCCTTCAGAGGCGGCCAAATCGGAAGCATTTGCTGTTTTACCGGCACTTAGTTTCTCTACTTTCGCGATCTTGTCCTTCAGCGCGACGACGTCTGGATGGACATCAGTATAATGTGACTGTAAATCCTGGAGTCGGAGGCGGAGGTCCATCAGCTCTTTCTCAAACGTTCTATTTGGCGACATGGTTGAACTTGCGGTTTCGCTGGCAGATGCAATTCCTCCATTGTCGCTATCTGAACTTGTTCGCACGGATCGGTACTGTTGCAGCAATGACTCCAGGTAGAGCTTTTGTTGCCTCGCGGAGTCCAAGGCCTGATGAGTGTTCTGCAGCTGAGATTGAATGCCTGCAAGGATTTGGACGTTGCTCTCCAGTTGGCTGGGCAAATCTCCGAGGTGTCTGGTTTTAAATGCAGCAACCTTGGCTTCTTGCTCTTCCATCTTGGTTCGTGCCTCGACTAACTGGTTTTCAAGAAAAGATGTCGTGTCTTCGGATAATTGCTGCTGTGCTCGCACATTTTCGTTGACGAAGAGCGAGGTCAATTCGGTGTTTACCTCCTGGGCAAGCTCGGGTGATCCGGCAGAGTAGCGGATCTTAAAAGCCGTAAATTCCTCCGGGTGGCTTGGGGCCCTCACAAGATCAATGGCAATGTCGTTGCGCATTGATTCGACTGGATCTCCTGTCTTGAGCATGTCGCCTAGACCGTCACGCCGGGGATAAAGATGGAGATGATCGATTGTTGCTTGAAGACGAGTACGGCTTAAAATTTGTTGAGATATGCTCTGCAAACGGTCTTGGAGGCTAGCACCGACGTTGGGCACGACGTACTGGTCGGGAACCTTCTGCTGCTCCACCAGGATTAGCGCCTCGGATTGATAAGAGGACGGCAATAGCCAGCTCACTCCCCACACCGCAGCCCATGCCAGAAATATGGGAAGCAATATCCACCACCGCCGACGAAGGGCAATGCGCCAGTAGTCCGCCCATCCGGAAAACTTTGGATCATCTAGTTCATCGGGCATTCCAACCCCCGTTTTGTTCTACATTCAAGAGATAAGGAAACACATGAAACAATTCTTTGCGATTACCACGTCCCGATTCGAAATCGTAATCCGTTAAAGCTCTGCGAGACATTTCACTTGGATGCTCGGCTTAAGATCGGTGACACTGCTCCCGATTGCTGCGGGACAGCTGGATTTTTCTCTTTGGCGGTCAATTCCAAGAGCTGGCTGAGCAAAGTATTGTTTGAATCGGCCGGTGTTGCTTGGGCCGGAGACGTTGGTGACAGCGTCGGGAGAAACGAATTGTTGTTGCCGCCCGCGAAAGTGTGTCTTGAGAATACTATCCGCTTTCCGATATTAAACTGCACCCCGGCCCAACCGAGAGCGAAAAGCACAGCACAGACAACAGCAATCTTTGGTAACGAGCCGCGTGGGGCAGATTCTTTGACGGTGAGCACCGCTGAGCGAGGATCTTGTGATACCGGTATACTCACTGTATCGTTTGATTTCGGCGCGAGGGTTGTCTTCGCATCTTGGGGGCCGAGATTCAAATCGGCCAGGATATCGCTCATCATCTCCCGGTCGACAGTTTTCTGCTTCGTAGCCCATCCGAGTGACATCGCACAAAAGCACATATTGTTTATGTTCCGAGGGATACCTTCACTAAATTCCACAAGTAATGTGCGCGCACTGACGCTGAACAGGGAAGAACCTGTGTACCCGGCTACCCATAGGCGATGATCGATATAAGCATTGACCTCTTTACTGGTCAGGGGTTCGATTCGAATCGATAAAGAAACTCTTTGGCGAAGTTGGGCCATCGAGGGTTTAGCCAATCTCTTGGCAAGTTGCGGCTGTCCCGTTAGCACGATCTGCGTAAGTTTTGTCCACGGCGTCTCGAAATTTGACAGCAGCCGGATGGATTCGAGGACCTTCTCATCCAAGTTCTGCGCTTCATCAATGATGAGAACGAAGCGCCGACCCGCGCGCATTTCCTCCATTAGAACGCGGTTCAGCATCGCGTGCATTTCCGGAAGTTCTTTGCCCGTACCATCCAGTCCAAGATCATCGAGCAGGTAATACATGAGCTCACGTGGGTTGCCCGGCGTTTGAAATATGAAAGCTGTGCGAGCACGGTTCCGCAATCCGTCAAGATATTGGAAAAGTAGCGACGTTTTTCCCATTCCTGGAGGCGCAATCAGCGTCAGGAAACCTCGATTCAATTCCGTGCCGTAGTTGAGGGCGGCAAGCGCTTGCGAGTGTTTGGGGCCGAGGTAAAGGAATCGCGGGTCAGGTGTTACCCCAAACGGCTGTTCGTTAAGTCCAAAGTATTCGAGGAATTGTTGCTCAACGGTATGTAGTTCCTGACCTCCGACGCGATGATGGGCCTTTGGAGTATCCTCAACAACCCGTGTAACGCGGATTTGCGGCTCACTCATAACACTTTACCTTGACAGCTATGGGCTGAAGCAACCAGCATGAATCCAATTATGGATCGCAAAGGTTTTACGATTCGCATATTCTGATATGTGTCCCTCAAAATCTTGGGTTTCTGAGGCCGAGGATGACTGACCATAGGAGAGAAATAACTAAAGTAATTCAATGTCGTAACCTTCGACTCGGATCGAGACGGTCCGAGAAAGCAGCTCCACCGATACGAGAAGGCTTTGGTCATCACCTTGCAGCATAAATATTCCTTCGACGCCATCAAGAGCCCCACCGCGAATCCGAACGCGCTTTCCGGCACTGATGAAGCAATGCGGGAAGCACGGGACGTTCTCGTTGATCACTTTTCTGAGACTCTCGATCTGTTCATCAGGAATAGCGGTACCTCGTCTTTCGTTTCCCACGAAACCCAGCACGCCTGGCGTCCGCAGCACTTTTAAGCGCTCGTCTGAGGACTGAACCATGCGCACGAATGCATAGCAACTAAACATTGGGATTTCGACAATGCTCCTTCGGTCACTCCACCGGTGAATTTGGTGGAGGAGGGGGAGGAAAGTGCGGACGCGCTTTTCTTCAAATTGTGCAGCCACGCGTTTTTCATGCCGCGCCATAGTGTGAACCGCGTACCAATTCGGTTCTTCGGAAGAAAAACCCGCATTGAGAACTGGCGGTGTGGATTCGAGATGTCTCTGAAAACTAGCCACAGCTTCGCCCTCTCAGTCCCATATCTGTATTTGAAAAACATCGACCAACTTTCATTCTCGTTTGCAATTTCAACCGAATTCGTCAACCACTAAATCAGAAAAGGCGCTAGGCATGATGATTCAATTTGGCACCAACATCGAATTTCATATAAATTCTTTACGGGACGTCGGAGCATCCTCATGCATTCTTTTGTACGGTCGGCGTGGATTCTCGCTATTCCTTCGACCCACCAAGTCCAAATTCATTCCATGAATGTTGCTCGTCAATCACATGACCCTCCGCGTCGCGAAGCGTAACCGTATGGTTCATAGTTGCGAAGCCTGCCGCATGAGACCCCGAGTCGCCTTGATCAACGCGTACGACCCTGCCCTCGGCATGAAGTTCTGCCGGACGCTTGGTAGGTGCGAGGTGTGGCAGAAGAACACTTATCACTACAGATGAACCTATGGGTGGAATGAGATCCGCATGCACGAAAATACCTCGTCCATTAAGGTCGCGACTCCGTCCTTCGCTTCCCTGAACCAGACCACCCACATCCTTCCACGAAAATGTGACGACAAGCTGCAATGGATACCGTGTTGCCCCTCGTCGCTCCATAAGCAATGTCCTTCAGTCTCGGAGTTGAAGCACGACACGTCTTCTCTCCCCGTCTCATATTTGCAAAGGAACTACACTGCTCAATTAATTAGCACTCAAACTACACCAGAGAGGAACGCTGTAAAGAGGCGGATAGTAGGGGATTGTGATGGGACTTTAGTCTTTGCTCACACCGATCCGCAACAGGTTGGAAGCATGAAGCCAAGCTACTCCGAAGTCTAAAGAAAGAAGTCTCTGGCCCAAAACCTAAGACCTATATAAGAGACGAGTTGAAAGGTTGGGGTCAGTTGTTTTTTTGATCCTCGCGCGGCGCGAAAATGACGATTTGGAAAGCTCGAATATCGATGCCAAAAGAATATTATTTGATATACTATACTGAATTGCTATGGTGTCACTCGTGCGACTTATTGACCTTGGGAGGTTGAGTTTTTCAGCTGGATGTCACAGAAGAAAAGCGGTTCGTCGACCAAGGCTGCTACTGATTGTCAGGCGAGATTGTACCGATCAGGTAGAAAGATCCTCAAAAACTAGCCGTGGCCATCTGCCTTCCTGCGGAAATCGCCTTTCGAACTAGTAACTCCTTTTTCGTTGCCAACTCCTCGCGAGCACTTTCCTCCTGATGTAGACAGGAGAGAACAAGTTCCACTCGGTTGGAAACACCCAGCTTGTCAAAGACCCTAAACAGATAGTTCTTCACCGTGTGCTCGGTTAGTGCCAATTGTAGGGCAATCTCTCGATTGGAAAGACCTTCGATAGCCAGGCGAACCACTGCTGCCTCACGCACCGTAACACGGCTTTCCACCGCCGGATCGAGCTTTTGGAGCCTTGGAGATTTGACAAAAGCACTCAAAACATAATGCAGCTCTTCAGCGTTCGCCCAAATTTGCCCTTGAGAGACTACTTCCACCGATTTGCAGAGCAGGTCAAACGGACCGTTTCGGCTAAACACCCCAACCGCCCCCAGCTTGAACGCGTCGATTACCAGATCCTTATTCGGAGATGGCATCACCACAATGGTCTTCGATTCTTGGTGCTTTCTTCGGATCTCCGGCAATATCCGGAGGCCGCTCAGGGGTCCGTCTTGGAGGTCCGAACTGAGGACGACGACTTGTGGTAGATCTTGTTCAAGTGCATTCAAGACCTCAGCGGTACTTGATGCAAAAGCCACGACCCGGAACCGCTGCCGGACAGAGTAAAACGCCTTGCGCAGAAGGTCGCAGTGCATTCTTGTTGAGTCCGAAATGAGTACCGAAGTGTGCGAACGCATATTCTTGCCCCCTCAGTGAATACTTAATACAACCGCAAGACTTAGCGGAGCCGGTCACGATTTTCTCTGACGAGATTTGCGTTCAATATCTAAATCTAACAAATACTTGACTGCCCGTGATCTAGTGGAGTGTCAATGAGGGAAATACCTATCATAAATATCTGTTCCTCCATCCAACAGTTAAACCTAAAGTGATTTCCTATTCCCAAGATATTGTAGCAATTCGGGGCTATATCAATTCTGTTCAATAATGCACACACAAAGCTGAATTGCATGCGGCGTGCAGAGTCAATCCGAACTAAGGGAGTAATTTGGAAGTTCATCCCAATGGCGATTCCGGCAAACAGCGCGCCGCAGGCAGGGAAGTGAAGGCCAGGGAAACCAGGACGAAAGCTACTCTTTCGAGTGAGAAAGATTTGGGACAGAAGTCCAGTTACTCAATTTCCCGTTAAGTCGCACAGAATCACTGGGCAGTGAATTTTAGAACGTTCTCATAACCCGAAGGTCGTTGGTTCAAATCCAACCCCCCCAACCAGCTATCATATTTGTTTTTCAAGGGCTTGCTCGAAGTGAGCAGGCCCATTTTTTAGGTTTTTATTGCCAGCGGTTTTCACTCCCGTTCCAAAGTCTAAGACAGCGACGTCCCACAATTCGGGGACGTTTCTTTCGCTCGATAAAGGCGCACAGTAAGGCCATTTGGTACGACTTCGCCGTCTAAAAATCCACAATCGAAAAATTTCAGCCTTGCGGAAAGCGGAAACCGGCCGAAAAGGATTGACGAATTCACTTCGCTTGCGGTCGACGAAGAATTCTTCAACCTGATTTCTGGTCTAAAGGCCTTTACAGGAAAGGGGCGCCAATCGCAAGAAGCCGCTCTAGTCCCCCTTGTCGGGTGAAGTACGATGGCCACTTGAATTGGGTCTATATGGAGAGTTTTGGAAAAGATGGTTCGCGAATCGAGTATCATAGAGCTCTCTTGATGCTGAAATTAGTTCGAATCTTCCGATGGATTGTCTGCCCTTTGTCTCGGGTGGCTTTAGGTCTGCCACACGAGATGGATGTTCAAGGTATTCTACGGCTGGGGAGTTTCACCCTGGAGCGGTCCAGGAGACGATGACAACACCGAATGTGGATCCCACATCACCGACCGTGCCCGCCGACGCCGGGACGCCAAGCCCTAATCTCGCCTCCCCACAGGCTCCTCCCAAAGAGCCGCCGGTTCCAACCAAATCGAAGAAGCAAACTATACATGTTTCTCCAGCAGTGCTCGACGCCGCTGGGAAAAAGGAAGATGAGTTACTACGCGACTTGCGAACGTCTCCAGGTGGGCTTACACAGGCCGAGGCTGAAGAACGGGCGCGCACGGCGGGCCCCAATGAAGTCGCACAGGCGCGCAAGCAAGGCTCGTTTATCCGCCTATTGAAAATCACTCGCAACCCTCTGGTAATTCTGCTGTCGTCCCTGTCTGCAATTTCTTATTTAACGGGCGATGCGCGCGCCGGCACCGTAATGGTGATTATGGTGATGCTGAGTGTAGGACTGCGCTTCTGGCAGGAGACACGCGCGGACGCTGCAGCAGAGAAGCTCAAGGCCATGATCCACGTGACCGCTACAGTGGTGCGCGATGGAGCGCCCCGGGAATTGCCACTGCGGGATTTGGTGCCTGGGGACATGATCAAGCTGGCTGCCGGCGATATGATTCCGGGCGATGTGCGGTTGCTGTCTTCGAAAGACGTCTTTGTGAGCCAGGGCAGCCTCACCGGTGAATCGCTTCCCGTCGAGAAGTTCCACGATCCTCAAACTAAAGAGGATTGCTCACCCACCGAACTCAACAATATTTGTTTCATGGGGACCAGCGTCGAGAGCGGCACGGCGACGGCAGTAGTGGTCACGACGGGAGTTCAAACCTACTTAGGGAGCATGGCCAAGTCGATCACCGGCGAGCGGGAGCTAACGAGTTTCGATCAGGGGCTCAACCGCTTCACCTGGCTGATGATGAAGTTCATGGCCGTCATGGTACCAATGGTCTTTTTCATCAATGGTTTCACCAAGCACGATTGGAAGGGGGCTTTCTTTTTCGCGTTGGCCGTAGCTGTAGGACTCACTCCTGAAATGCTCCCTATGATTGTCTCAGTCTGCCTTTCCAATGGCGCGCTGGCCATGAGCCGCAAAAAGGTCATCGTCAAGCGGCTGAACTCCATCCAGAACTTCGGCGGGATGGACGTGCTGTGCACCGACAAGACGGGCACGCTCACCGAGGACCGCGTCGTCCTGATGCGGCACTGCAACGTCGCCGGGCGTGAATCAGATGACGTGCTCCTGGACGGCTACCTGATCAGCTACTTCCAGACTGGCCTGAAAAACCTGCTCGACCGGGCGATTCTCGATACGCCCGACTTCCACGCGAAGACGACTCTGGATAAGTACAAGAAGCTCGATGAGATTCCGTTCGATTTCACGCGACGCATGATGTCGGTCTTAGTACAAGACCCAGAAGGCAAGGCGATCCTGCTGACGAAGGGGGCTCCCGAAGAGGTCTTTCACCACTGTTCCCAATTCGAACTCGATGAAAAACTTTCTGCAATGGACCCGGATAAGATCGCAGGCCTGAAGAAGCAGTACGACGACCTAAGCAACGACGGTTTCCGCGTGCTAGCCGTGGCCACAAGGGAACTCGCTGGCAAGCACATATGCGCACGGGAAGACGAACGCGACCTTGTGCTCAGAGGATACGTCGCGTTCCTGGACCCGCCCAAGCCCACCGCAGCACGCGCCCTGGCGGCCCTGCATAAGCACGGCGTATCCGTGAAAATTCTTACAGGCGACAATCAACTGGTTAGCCGTAAAGTTTGCAACGACGTTGGCCTTCAGGCAGATCCCATGCTGCTGGGTGGCGACGTGGAGAAAATGTCCGACGTCGAACTGGCCGAAGCCGCCGACAAGGCCACGCTATTCGCCCGCCTTTCCCCCGCCCACAAAGAGCGCGTCATCCACGTCCTTCGTGGCAAAGGGCACGTCGTCGGATTTATGGGCGACGGAATCAACGATGCCCCCGCCTTGCGAGCGGCGGACGTCGGCATCTCCGTGGACACCGCTACGGACATCGCCAAGGAGTCTGCGGATCTGATTTTGCTAGAGAAGGACCTCACGGTGCTCGAAGGGGGCGTCCTCGAAGGACGCAAGGTCTTCGCCAACATTGTTAAGTATATCCGGATGGGTGCGAGCTCCAACTTTGGGAACATGTTCAGCGTGCTTGGGGCGAGTGCTTTCCTTCCCTTCCTGCCAATGGCCCCGATTCAGGTTTTGACCAACAATCTGCTCTACGATTTCTCGCAGGTTCCGATCCCTGCGGACTCCGTGGACGAAGAACAAGTCTCCCGGCCGCGGCCCTGGAACATCGACGAACTCAAGCGGTTCATTCTCTTTATCGGTCCCATCAGTTCGATTTTCGACTACACGACTTTCTTCGTCATGCTTTATGTCTTCAAGTGCTGGGATCCGGCCCGCGCGCCGCTATTTCAAACCGGCTGGTTCGTCGAATCGTTAATGACGCAGACGCTGATTATCCATGTCATTCGCACCAACAAAATTCCATTCCTGCAGAGCCGGGCGAGTTGGCCGTTGACGGGCACAACGTTAGCCATCATGGCGCTTGGAATCTGGCTGCCCTATTCCCCATTGGCTTCCTCACTGGGCTTCGTGCGCCTGCCGGGATTGTACTGGCCGATTCTGCTAGTCACACTGCTGGGCTACATGGGCCTTACGCAGATTACTAAGGTGTCCTTGTTGCGAAAGCACTGGATTTAAACGGGCATTTCCTGCGGCGACGCCCAAAACTAGGAGGGTTCAAGAATGCCCATAAGAAACAAGGAACGGCACCGCACAGAACGCATCGGCTGGCTGCGCGCGGCAGTGCTGGGCGCAAACGACGGCATCCTTTCAACATCCAGTTTGGTGCTCGGCGTCGCAGCGGCCCACGCGACTCACAGCAACGTAATGATCGCCGGGGTCGCCGGCCTGGTGGCTGGGGCTATGTCGATGGCTGCCGGCGAGTACGTGTCGGTCCATTCACAGGCAGACACGGAACAGGCCGATCTCGATATCGAACGCATGGAACTCAAGAAAGACAACGCGGGTGAGCACAAGGAACTGGCTGCGATCTACGTTAACCGAGGCCTGGATCCTTCGCTCGCGAAGCAGGTCGCCGACCAATTGATGGCTCATGACGCGCTAGGCGCGCATGCCCGCGATGAACTCGGAATCAACGAAACCGTGCGCGCGCGTCCGATTCAGGCAGCTTTGGCATCGGCTGCCAGTTTCGCTGTTGGAGCGGCCATGCCATTGCTGGTCACTGTCATTTCCCCCGCAGCGCATTTGATCCCTTTTGTCTCCGGATCTTCGTTGGCGTTCCTCGCGCTTCTGGGAGGCCTGGCTGCCCGCGCGGGTGGCGCAGGGGTGACGATAGGCGCATTTCGTGTGACGTTCTGGGGTGCGTTGGACATGGCCGTCACCGCAGGCATCGGGCGGCTATTCGGAACAGTGGTGTGAGCAGGGCTATCAAGAAGTCTTTCCCAAGCTACTCCCAAGATCGAACCACGCCTACTTTTCCTTTCTTTTCACTGTCTCGGATCCACTGATATTCCCGTAACATCTCGAAATTACGTCCACTCCTGGTCTCGATTCTCAGCGTGCTGCGCGCAAAATTGTGCCAGGCACATCATCCGACAACAATCCTGGCCCCTGTTTGGATACATGGTTGGGTACAAGTAAAAGCGTGAAAATTGAGGAGTTACCTTCGGACGCAACATCAGGTAAACGAGATATAGTTCTTGACTTCATCTCTCATAACCCGAAGGTCGTTGGTTCAAATCCAACCCCCGCAACCATCCGAATGCGCCAGTCTGACGGCTGGCGCTCTCGGGCCACAACCGGGTCACTGCCGAGCAAGTTCCAGTTTCCTTCCGCCACATAGAAGCGATGCTCTGCGTTTTGGTACGGCGTCATCGTGATTTCGCTCGTGTGTTTCAAAAGTTCCGCCCTGGCAAGGGCGGAGTCCTTGCGCAGCAGTTCCCGAAGATTTCCCAAGCGGCTCGCCACGAAAGTCCGTATCTCGCCAATGCGTGCTTCAATCGATTCGGGGCTTGCTGATAGCAGGCGATCTGTGATCCCTTGCAACTCCGCTTCCTTCCGAGCAATCTCCGCGAGCAGAGCTTTCGAGTGTCCCGATTCCGCAATCGCTGCCGCCACGCGGCGTACTTCCATTTCCAGCCGTGCCTTTCGCTGACGCATCTCTGCAAGATCGCCAGACAAACTACCGAGCGCGATTCCAAGCTGTCTTTGAAACTCCACAATGGCGTGGTCCACAGCTTCTGGCCGCAATATTTCGCTTTGGAGTTTTCCGAGAAGCAAGTCTTCGAGATCATCGCGCCGGATATAGAGATCGTTTTCGCAGCCGCCGCGATTGAAACGCCGAGAGCACGCATACTTTGGATGTCGGTGCGTCCCGCCGCCAGTGGCGATTATCAGGTTCGCGCCACACTCGCCACACTTTAGAATCCCGCTGAATAGATACGGGCTCGTCATCGCGCGCGGCACCAGGCCGGGGGCTTTTTGGTTCTCCCATCCGGCAGCGAGCAACGCAAAACGCGAGCGGACCGCTTTCCAGAGACCCGGGCCGATGATGGCTAAGTCGGGGTTGGTGCTGCGCAGCCACTCTGATTCAGGTCGAGGCCGGCGCTGGCGCTTATTTGTCCCTGGCACCTTCACGAATTTCGAGCGGTTCCAAATGACTCTGCCGACGTACAACTCGTTCCTCAGCATCTCGCGGATTGCAGTAGGACACCATTCCCCGCCTGTTCGATCCTTGCGTGCGCGGGGTGATGGCACGCACTCCGCGTTCAGCGTCCTAGCGATTGCTTTCAAGGAACTGCCAGCCGCAGAGAGATTAAAGATTCGCTTCACGATGGCCGCTTCAGTCTTGTTCACGACCAGTTTTTTTCCGGTTCCTCCATCGGTCGGCACCGAGTCATAACCGAAGATTCGCCCGCCGGTATGTCTCCCGCTGAGTGCGCGGCCCTCAAGACCACGGTGAGTTTTCTTCGCTAGTTCGCGCACGTAGCTCGAATCCACAAGCCCATGAATGGTGAGGAGTGTTTCTGCCTGCTCGTGCTCGCTATCAATGCCTTGACTGACGGCAATAAGCTGCACGCCGGAGAAGTTCAATCGCTTAAAAATTGTGAGGACGTCTTCCGTCGTGCGCGACAAGCGGCTCGTATCGTCAACGAGGATCGCGGCAAATGGCGGAGCCGAAGCGAACGCGAGCGCGAGCATCCGCTTCAACGCGGGCCGGTCCGAGCCGACGCCACTCACCGCCTCGTCTGCGTAGATGTGCTCAGACAGAATTGCGAGACCGTGAGTTCCCGCGTATTGTCGGCATTTCCGAATCTGATCGTCAATGGAAGCGGGACTTTGGCGGTCGGTAGAATAGCGTGCGTAGATTGCGGTGTAGCCCATCAGATGGCCACCTTCCCGTTGGCCGGAGCCGCATTCGGTACGTCGTAACCTGCCACATGATGATCGGGCATGGCAAGCTGCTTTTCACTTCGTAAAATGTCGAGGAAATCCCGCACGAGAATCGGGACAAGGACGTTGTCGATCAAGGCCCGCACATCTGGGCTAATCTCGGTCTGAACACGCGTCCCTCTACCGGAATCGACCGCACGCGCTTCCCTTGCGTCGAGTTTGCAAATATGCTCTGTCAGAAGAGTGTGCAACGCGAGTTTTGCCGAGGCTGTCATTTCAAACTTTAACGGTCTCCGGGTTGCAGATGTCCACGCGAGGCTGACTCATGCACTTCATGTTTGATTCCAAAAATCTGCCCTGCTCGCAAACGTGTGGGCTGGAGCGACTCCACGTAACAGTTGGGCACGCCGCGTGCACAAATGGTGGGGTCGCTCCAGCCCACATAGCTTCGGTTCCGCGGCCAAACACTGTGGCCTCTCGCGCGCAGAGCTTTCTTTCTCTTTCACTTGCTCCAGCGACAGGGTGAACGAGAAGACAGCGAAATGGTGAACTGTGTCTTTCATGCACCGTTCACCCTTCCGCATCGCTGAAGCATTTGAAATCTCTTCGCGGTCATCAACGCCGCCATCGGTAAGCAGCCGTAAAAATTTCCGAGGGTGGGAAAGAATTTCACGGGTCGTGCCGTTTCTTGTGGCACATCCCATAATGGCTGCGAAGCGAGTTTTGCTGACGTACTCATATGCTCGCTGAAATGCCCTTTCGGTCCGACACTGGATAGGACGCTGATGCCTGAGTCCAGACCGAGCCGCGCCCGACTGCCTGTTCATCCACTACGAATCTCACAGCATGGCCAACTGCCTCAGCGATCTGACCCATATATTTTGAACGGAGATTGCGAGCGCACGTCTCGGTTATCGTCGCGAGAATGAGCGAACCGTCTGAAGAGAAGCCCAGAGGCACGAGCGGTTGAATCCAGGTGGAGAAGTTGTGTGGGTTAATGTCCTGACGGAGTTGCGTCCGTGTGCGCGCCCAAGTCTCGCGCGCTTCAGCCTCGCGTTCGAGCGCCGGGAGGGATCGTGTCACTTGTGTATGAGCCCACGCTGCTGCGTCAATTGCTGAGTCAACTGCTGAGTCTTCTTTGCTGAGAACAATTGTGTCCCTTCTGGGAGGACCGTTGTGTCCGTTCTCAAAGATGGATTTGTCCCTTGTCTCATTCTCAGATGGGACATTTTTGTCCGATCTCTTGTCGCGCGACCAGATTCCGAATTTTTGAGAATTAGTCACTGAGAGCACGAGACCGTAAGGGGTACGGCGAGCTAACAGGTAGTGATTCTTTACCAGACGCCGCAGATGCCGCTCCACCGTCTTCGCGCTCTCTTTTAGGTCACGGGCGATTTCTTCTGCCTTGACTGGCTTGCCTCCGAGTATCACTCCGACCATCCTTCCATTCTCTTCATTGTGCTCGCGCGTGATCTTGTCGAGACACCAAATGAATTCCCAGATCGCCGAGCCCATCCGCTTCCGGTGTTCGAGCAGGCCGCTCCACACGGGGATTGGGTATGATTTCCCGCAGCCGAAGCGCCTATCCTTCACCGGCCTGCCTTGCCAACGGTTGGCAGCGCCGACGCTTCTGGCTCCATTGCGGGCGGCGAGGTCGCAGAGTCGGTGGCGCATTCGGTTTCTTCGAGCGAGGTCCATCGCTCACGAAGAAAACTCAACAATAGATTCCGCTCACCCTCAGTGAGTTCGGTTTGGCCCCTCTCGGCACCAGCAATCCGGTGCACCGAGATGCCAGTCGAAGCCCAGAGATCAATCTGCCTCAGCCCACAAAGCAATCGCATTCGTTTCAGATCGGTCATAATGGATGAAGTGTAGTTTGGAGCAGGCGGGGAAAGATGTAGCTTGGGGCATGAATCTACCTACAATTTTATTCGACAGAGCCGGGCGTCTGGTATTTCGGTTAGCGTAAACGTCGCGTGCGGAGGGTCGAGAGTGCCTGACGCACGCTCTCTGGGGTATAGTTTGTCACTGCTCCTATCAGCGTGTTGGCTAAAATCGCAGGCGTGATGCCGCCGGTTAAAAGTTCGGTCAGCACATCTGGCTTGCTTGCAATGAACTTTTTGAATACGGCTCGATTGTTTTGCAGGAATGGATAGGGACACTCGTGGCGATCGAGGTCTGCGTTGACCAGCGTCAGTACGGTCTCTTTGTTCAGCGCTCTCCTTTGTTTTGCCTGTTCGGCTCGAAGTCGTTCTCGCAAGAGCTTGAAATCCGTCTGAGCATCCAGCTTGACCTGTTGGTAGCGAGGTTCCAATGGAACCCTTACACCTTCTTGGTTCGCCCGCGCATGGAGTTCTTGCTGACGGTGGAAACGATTCAGGAGCGCAGTTCCGTCAGGGTCACACTCTTGCCATGCGAACATGCGGTCACGAACTCTGTCTGAAAAGTACAGTCGCCAGCCAAAAGTAGCTGCCAGGCCGATGATTACTTCGTCCAGAGCGTGCTCAATCCGGGCGTCCGCCCCCTCGTCCTTCTCAGTCCCTGTAGGTGGTCCAAGCAGTCTGCGGTCTGCCTGAGAAAGCTCGGCGCTGACGCTCTGCAAAATGTAGTGATCCATTTCTTCCCTTAGCCGCGCATGCCCCTCGGGAGAAGTCGGAGGGCGAGACACGGCCATGAAGTCAAACGGGAGTGCGCCGTCTTGGCAGGACGCAGTGTCGCTAGCGGGCATTGTTTTCGACACTTGTGGGAGTTTATCTTGGCGGGCACGATTCAAGTGATCTTCCTTCCGCTCCTACGCCCACTGGATCGGTCCATGCAGCATCGAGAAATAGCGGTCGAGAACTTGTTGGTCGCTATGCTCAAACCAGTGAACGCTGTCAGACATCTCAACCCGCAAGATAAACGGGTCCTCAGGTATAGACCTTAATAGCACCACGGGTCGGCGAATCGGGCTTAACCATCATTGTAAAACCTGCCGCCACGTTTCACAATCATTCGCCCGAGTCCGGGCAGAGGAAAATTATGCCAATCCGTGATCCGCGCGAAATTGAGACCATCCTCCGAAGCAACGAATCGGGCCTTCGGGACAGTATCGTCCGCAATCTCGGAGACTTCACCGTCGCTCTCTTCGGAATATTCAGGTTTCCACAAGAGCGATTGAGGTTAGCCGGCACCGGAACTCTAGTAGTGCAGGATGGCAGGCATTTCATCCTGACGGCGCTCCATGTTTGGGAAGAGGTATTGAAAACGGCGGACCAGGTTGGAATTACGATGAAGGAGGATACGGTTCATTGCACGGTCATCGATCGACGTGCAATCCTGCCCTTCGGCCCACCAAAGCCGCAAGATTGGAGTGAGTGGGGGCCGGACCTTGTTCTACTTTCTGTGCCGACTGAGGACGTCGGACGAATAAGCGCATATCGATCATTCTGGAACGTCACAGCTCAGCGTGCCATCAACGCCGCGGTTCTCGAATCTCTTGTCCTCATGGGCACGCCTGCGGCGCTAGGTACGTTCACCGAAACATTCGCGGACGTGCAAATAAACGGAATGTTCCTTGGTCCTGAGATTCAGCAAACGCGAGGGGAATTCGACTATTTGGATTACGAGATTGATCTCTCGCTTGACGTTCCGCGAGAGTATGGTGGGGTAAGTGGTGGCGGAGTTTGGAGTGTTTATGTCTATTGGGTTCCTGAGACTGGAGAAGTTGATTGGAAGATGAGTCTTCATGGTGTCGCATTCTTCCAGCTACCGATAATCGCGGAGCGCAGGTCCATTCGCTGTCACGGGCCCGAATCTATTCGCGCTGCGCTGCGCCATATTGCACTCTAGAAGAAGCTCACCAGATCGCACGAGTGGCGTAGGCGACGAGACGCGATCGCGAAGTCCAGCTTCGCGGATAATTCGGCGAATCTACCTTTTAAGGCGGTTCGCCTGTTCTCGAAAGGTACCGCACGACTCTTTTCTGATTCAAGCAAGCTGTCGATAATCGAAATGAGCCCCTGAACTTCATTCTCGGTTGCGACTGCGAGAGTTTGTGATCCGCCGATCAGATTGCACCGCTCCCTGTCCGTTTCCCGTCGCAGTGCGGATGTAGGGAGGTGAAACAGGCGCAGGTGAACAAAGTTGGCAAGCTCGCAGTTCATTACGTACTCTCGCCCCGGTTGGGTGGGAAAGACAGGCAGCCCAGAGGCGCTGGCGATTTGAGCCGCCATTCCCGAGACCCACTGCTGGCAATCGCGAGTGTAGTCCGTCCAGTCCTTGCAGAACGCCTCGATCGTGGCGATCAATTCGACGAAGTGACGATTACGCGCGTCCTCCAGCAGCGCTTGTTCAATCTCCCTGAAAATCCTCCCGAACGGGAAATCTGCGACGATCATCCTCGCGGAGTACGTCGGTTCCTCTGTCGCCGTGGCGTTCGCTTTGAATTGCTGGGCGGTTGGGAGCACTGAAACGACAGGGAGGTTCTGATTTAGAAACGGCGCGAGATTCTCATTTAGGCCAGCGCGGAGGGGAATCAGGACCTTATCCCGAAGCGCTTCGAGATGAACGGTTTTATGCGCGTGGTAAACTTGAATCTTGCTGCTGATCCACGATCCTGCCACGGTGGACGCAACCCCGCCCACCCAACCTAGAAATGCGTAAAACCATCCCGGCATGGTGCCCTATTAGAGCACGCGCCAAATTGTCTTGTCAGCTCTCTACATATGTGCTACAAGGGTGTGGCAGATGCAGACATACTCAACACGCGAGGTTGCACAGAAGCTAGGAATTGATCGCGTGACGCTCCAGCGATATATCGCCAAGAAGTTGATTTCAGTTCCGGCGGTGAAGTCGCTTGGAGGCGGCCAATTCCGAGAGTGGACCGATCGCGATGTTGAACGGGTTCGCAAGCAATTGCCTAAGATCAGGGACGGCAGGAAAAAGAAAAAGGCGTAAAGTAAGCGGGACGCGCCGGTGTATCGAGCACCGACACGCCCCTGACCACCATCACCTAACTGGAGGCAACGATGGGTTCGAATAGTTTACCTCGCGTCGCAATCTACGCACGAGTTTCAACCACAAACCACGGCCAGGATGTGACTTTACAGACGCGCGAGCTTGAGCAATTCGCCCAGGCGCGCGGCTGGCATTTGGTGGATTCCTACCTCGACCTTGGAATCAGCGGCAGCAAAGGCAAACGCCCGGAGCTTGATCGCCTCATGGCAGACGCGCACCGTCGCAAGTTCGATGTGGTAATCGTGTGGAAGTTTGATCGCTTTGCTAGATCGGTGTCGCATCTTCTCCGTGCGCTCGAAAACTTCAACGCGCTCGGTATCGCTTTCGTTAGCCTCAGCGAACAAATGGATACCACGACGCCGACTGGAAAGATGATATTTACCGTCCTAGGAGCCGTGGCCGAACTGGAACGCAGTCTGATCGTGGAACGTGTCCGGGCCGGTCTCAGAAACGCCCGCGCGAAGGGAAAGACGTTGGGCAGGCCGCGCAAGACAGTGGACACCGCAAGAATTGCCGCCCTACGCGCACAAGGGCTCTCCTTGCGTGCGATTGCCTCCGAGCTAAGGGTTGGACTTGCCACACTGCATCGCGCGTCTGTACCCTGTTCCAAAATTCGGTAAATGGCTTTTGGAACGCGATAGAAGTCTCGCTTGGGGCTTACGGGCCAACTTACAAGAATGGCGTTTCTCGGGCGGAATCGGGCGCGGACGGTGGGAAATCTTTGAGCCGAAAAAGATCGGAGCGCCGTGACCACGTAATTTTAGACTCGGGCTCGTACTCATTCGTGGTCCTTTCCACATTCAACTGTACCCAGTATGTCCAGCCGTGCGTCGTTGCCAGAGACGTGAGCGTGTCAGCCGAAGCCTCGAGCAGGAAACCAGAAGAGCGTGGTTCATGGCGTCGCCGGCTTTGGTCGAAGGCTTCCTGCCAAGCCGTAGATCGTACGGCTGCCCGGCAATCGCGAGAATATCCCAGCCAATCTGCTTCATCGCTCTCAAGGCCGAGTTCACGGGCAAACTCTGGGCGGAGGGCCGCTATGTCGAGGTGATGGCGCCCTCGAAATGCTCGCGTGGAAGCCTGGACGAGTGGGACGATCGCAGGATTCAGCACCTCACGGCGGCCGGCCTCGACCCGCCGCAGCTCAAAACGATAGCGATTCCTGAATTCGATAGCGGCATCCCTCACGTTATCCGCACTGGGAATAACCTGGTCAACCAGGACTGCTACGACTAGCGCACGCACTCGCGTGGCGCGCCGGCGGAGCGGTCCGTGCTCGCCACCCGTGCGCTGCTCGGTATGTTCAAAAAGCGTGTACCACGCAGGATGGCGATCGAGGAATGCCCGCGCAAGGTGATCCCAGTCGTTGAAGGAAAGAAACTCGACGTCGCCGATATCGGTGTCAATCCACTTGATAAAGGGAGGGGGCGTCGTCAACTGAATCAGGGGCTCCGTCGGGTCCGACACCCGGAGAAGGTCTGCGACATTGTTCGCAGTAACGTCATCCAGAATTTGTGCCTGGCGAAGCTCGTCCAGGACAACATTGATGCTTTCGCGGACGGTGCCGTCATAGGTACCGCTGATCTCTATCGGGTCGAAGTTGTCGTTGATGTTATAGCCTCGATGCGTGGCCATTTCCTCGGCAAATCCTTCCTCTCGGGAGGGATAACGCTCGGCGACTCGGGCGTGGATTAATCGGAGTAGGGGCTCTCTCGAGATAGACTTTGCGAGATGAGCCATCATCCATCTCGGATACGGCAGAAGAGGAATGGAACTGACGCCGAACAGCGGAGTGCGAAGCGGACGCGCCACTGCGGGAGATGCGCAAAGGCGACGCGCATCGTCGAGCAGCGTGGAGTTGAGTTGAGCTCCACGGTCATTCGTTGTAAGGATCGCTTCGGAGACAGTTCTCCTGAGATTGAAATGCGGCTCCTGGACTTTAAGCTTGAGAAGAGAATTTGCCCAGCTGTGGCTCGCCTCTGGTTTTGAGAGGCCGAAAGAGAAAAATAGGACTGCCAACAGCTCTTTCTGCGCTGCAGCAAACGTATCCCATTGCGCAAGCAATGCATCAGGTGTTGTGACGCCCTCCGAAAGCAGACGAAGAAGCTCACCCACGGCCAGCAACCGCACGTCCACGACCGGGTACTTAAGAAGCCATAGAACGTAACCTAGAATCTCGTCGGTCAGGGGTCTGTCGGCTGCATCCAAGAACCAATCGAGATTCAGCGGTGGGGCTGAGAGGCCCCTCACGAGATGTTCGTTGTATTCGGCCCAAAGATTGTAAATTTCATCGAAATCGACTCCACGAAAGTGATCGGCGAACCGAAGGATGCGATCGAGGCGCTGAACGATCAACCCTGGGAATTGTTTGTGTTGGACAATGAATGCGTCCAGGAGAGTTTCGCAGCCGAGTTTCGGGTCCACCGACATGATCTCGGAAAGGATTGCGTTCGAGAGCTCTGTGTATTCAAAAAACAGAGTCGCGTGCGACCGCCAGGCCTCCTGAAGTAGTGCCTTAGCACGCTCCGGATCGAGCGGACGAATGCGCCGAGCAATGGCGAGAAGCCCCCATGCTTTGCATGAATCACTAAATCTCGTGCGGCAGAGTTCGATCCACGAGTCGAGATCACTCATCCGAGCCGCGGCGATCCAATCGGGCAGCAATTTTTCGAGATCGTATTGATAAGGCACGCGGGACGTGAAAACTAAGGGGAGCCGCTCAAGCCAACTCTCCATGTCTAACGAATTTGAAAGGTGTTCGGCGAGTTGTGGCGGCTCGAACTTCTCTGCGATCGCTTTGATCATGTCGCTCATGGCGAGCCGAATGGCAGCTTTGGTTTGAATCCGATCGGATGGCGTCAGGCCCGCGACTCGGTTCTGGGTCGCTTTCAGTGCGGGAGCAACGTTGGTTCGTTCGTCGGTGGTCAGCTCGCGACCGAGAGCTGCAGAGACGATTTCAAGCAAATCAGGGAGCACTCGCTCGATCTCGTTTTGCCATCTCTCCGTCATCTGCCGTCGGGCGAGCTGATTCAATACTTCTTGGAGTTCGGAGACACCTTTTTCGGCGGCAGCCGTAAAGATGGCCGGATCACCCGAGAAAGAGCGAGAAGGTTGCGTTTCTTTTGAATCTTCCTTTGGAGCATCACTCGCGTGGGATTGGATGTCGCCTTGTACGTAAGCTGGGGCATCGCCAATCTCAATCCACAATCGAGCCCACTTAGCTAGTTCTTGCGGAGCCCCCTTTTCTACCAGGAAGACGTGCTTCGCATCTCGATAAATTGTTTCTGCGGCTACAAAGTCCTTGCGCCGAAGAGCTGCCTCGAATATCGCTTCTCTCATGGGCAATACATGATCGCGATATTCTGAATAATCATCCCAGCGTGCTGCCGTCGAGGCGAGTGCCCATAACCAAGTAAGCGGCACGTCCGCAGAGTTGATCCATTTCAGCACCAAAGAATGGAGCGCCCTCTCTCGATAGATCGAGTCCTCAAGGTGAGCGAGCATTTTGAGAGGAAGTCCGGGTGAAATGTGCCGCGCGAACACGATCAGGTCTTCGATAGCAACTGCCGAGGTCTTTGCGCGTGCAGCATCTCCAAGCCGGTGAGCGAGATTAAGCTGGTCTGCAATTCGTTGACGGGTCGCAGTTGGATTCCGGTCATGTGCAAAGCGGAGGGGCGATAAGATCTCATTGAATTGATAGTCCTTCCGGTAGTTCACACCGCACGCTAGATCAAGCAACTCTCTCCACAAACGATCAGCTTCCGGGTTGAAGCCACACATCCCCCACGCTGTGGCTGTGGCAAGAATTTCGGAAGCCAAGACCGAGGTTTCCTCATCGGATCGGGCGGCGCGTTCGACAATGGAAAGCAATGAGCGTATAAGTTCTTTGGCGGCGGCTTTGAGACGCATAGCTAGACAAGCGGCAAAGTCTTTCGTTGCTCCTGAGTTGTTGACGGCTCGGCGTCCTTCGTTCGACTCTGCCCACCACTCACCGAGAGCTTGGAGATCATCTTCCTTGAGGATCCTTGCTGCTACATTCCACACAATGGCGAAAAGACGTGGCGACTCCTGCCGATAGAGACTCCTTGCAAGAAAATTCGAATGGCCCAACCCATCAAAGGCATGCGAACGAAGGTCAAGCTCTGAAAGAATGCCTTCGAGCCGCGGGAGCGCGTTAAGCGGTTTCCATCCCCCGCGCACCCAATCGGTCCAAACAAGCGCCAACTCCCCAAGTGCACTGATCACGGGATGGATTGGCTCGGGTAAGCCGGTTACGACCGATTCGAACCAAGCTTTCGCTTCCTTGTTGGAGAGAAAATAGAAACGAAAACGGTCGTATATGGTGAAAAGTTCTGGTTCGAGTTGGTTGTAAAGCTGATCCCTAAGGAATCCTTTTGGGAGAACAGGTGCTGTGGCGTCGGTATACCAAACTGTGTCCCACATGCCAGAGTCAGCCAGATCTAGCAACATCGTTCGGCGTTCAGATTCGGGTATGCTCGCGAAATTCACTGAACTAGCTGCGGTTCGGGCTTCCGCCATCTCACCAACGCGGACCAAAAGCAGCGCGCGCGCGACGCGAGCAAATTGAGCCACTTCGTTTGATGGAGTGCCGCCACCGGCCACGATCCGATCTAGCTCGGGGAGATTCTTGCTGTTACAGAGCTCCCGAATTACGGCGAATTGCAATGCGAGGTTCGTTGCCTGTCGATCGGGATCGGAAACCTGTTTCCTAGTGAACTTGTGTTCAGGCCGAATGGTCCACGAGAGCTTTGAGATTTCCTCGAGTATTTCGACCGCGGACTGAACATAGGTCGAGGCACGATAGTAGCTGGCAAGATCTATCGAGGACGCCTCAACGGGCCGGTCGGTAAGGACCGTTTTGATGATCGACAGTGGCGGGGGGCTACCGAACCGCTCGCGGTAGTGGAGGCAAAATTCTGCAAAGGCTACGGGCCCGCAGTGAGCTCTTTCACCGTCCCAGACAGTCCTGATCGCCTCAGCGTCGAGACCAGTATCGACAAGAAACCGCGCGATTTGTTCGGGTTTCAGATCAAGATGGTGCTCAACCAGTGCGAGGCGCTGCTTGATCAGCGCCAGTCGCAAAAAAGAAGCGAGATCTTGGGTTATCGAAGCAGCTTGCCAAGCTAAATCGATGTTTTGATGGATTTCGGAGACAGGACGGTGGGCCGTCCAACTGCTGACGAACCAATCGTAGGTCAGTTGCTGCTTCAGCTCCTCATACTTGCCGAGCTGAAAAAGGTGCCTGAAACGGTGGCGCCACGCCTCATCCCTGTCGGGGTGCGCCGCGTACCAATCGACTAGAGTTTCGTTGATCGCTGTAGTGAGAGCTTGGGTCTGTTCCAGCACAAACTCGCGAAAGCTGTTGTGGCGAATGGCGACACCGCGGCCCTCGGAGTTCCGCAATACGTGAGCAGTCGTACGTAGGGCTTGCTCAACGGAGAGCAGATTCGCGGGCACATGGAGCCGCTCCAGTAACTCTGCCATATCCGCCGGCGTCGTGAATTCATGACGAATCGCCAAAATGGCAAGTGCGTATATCGCTGTTTGGTCGTCCTCAAGACTTCTCCAGAGATGACGATGATATGCGTCAATCGTTTCGCTGCTGAGGGATGGCTGATGTTTCAACAATTCTTCCCGTTCATAATCGCTCAGCGCAGCCAGCCTCATTCCGAGATACTCCAGGTAAATGGGCACTCCTCCAGAAACTTCCTGCGCCAACACAAGAAGCTCGGGCTCGAGATCCACTCCACGGCGAGCGAGGAATTCCTTGACTTGGGCCTGCACAAAGCGAGGAACCTTGATGTGTCGCAGCTGATCGCTCGCAATATGGTCCCGGACCGAACGCGGCAGCGCTGCTAGGTATTGAGAACTCAGAACCATCAACACGTTGTCAGGCGGCAAATGATCGAGCACCGAAGTCAAAGGCTCCCTGATCATGTGTTGGGCGTACTTGGCATGCACATGGTCCAAGCCGTCAATTAGGAAAACGACACGCTCGTCCCGCTCCGAAACGTAACGGAGCCAACTATTGAGGAGCTCGAGCGAAAACTCCCCATACGGCTGCGGAAATTCGAGATCGGGGAACGCTTTCGACAAGCCAATGCACATCGATCTCACGAAGGCGGCCTGCTCGAGACGATAGTTGCCAAGTGAGGGGTCACTGGGTACATGGCAGCGATAGGCAAATGTCACGTCGTCCGGCCTTTGCATTGCGTACTCCGCGAGCAAGGTCGATTTCCCAATGCCAGGCTCCCCTTCGAGCAGGATAAATCCACTATTGAGCTTGCTCAGAGATTCATCGAGGGCTTGAAACACTATGGGTGTAGGAACCCATTGCTCTTGAACTACCGGAAAAATGTGGTCGACTGGATCTATGAAATGGGTGGCGAGCCCCAAGGCGTCGAGGACATTGCTGACCTTCACGTTGGCACTGTCGATCGACCACTTGACGACCTGGTTGAGTAACGTCCCGTATTGGACCTGTGCAATACCCAGACGGGTAAGCTTGGCTCGAACGCTGTTTTCTCGCGAGATGAGGTCCGGTTGGCCTAGGCGGAAGCGTAGGTGGCGCAGGAATGTGTTGAATTCCTCGAAAGTTGCGAGACCGGATGCTTGCAACAGCTGATTCACAATCTCTTTGTACTCGGGGAATCGAGGGTTCTCGCGAATATCTGCAGAAGGCAGACCTTTCGTCAAGGGCTCTTGTACGTCCGAAATAAATTCTTCGAGACTTCGGGGAAAGCCTTTCGCGGGTTGTCGGTTCGAGCCGGCCTTCCGCGTCGAAAGAAGAACTATCTCTTTTGATCCGGGTTCGCCGCTTACCCTGCTGAATCCTGAAGCAAGCTTGGCTATGAGCGCCACCTCGGAGGACTCATCCGCCGTAACAAGATTGTGAAGGGTCAATGTTGCTGAATCGTCGTTCGCCCACTTGACTTGGACGAAGACCGTCCCACCGTCGCGCTCCACAATGATGTCGTCAACGAACTTGGCACGTTCGGCACTTTCCAGTGACACCGACTTCACGGAGGTGCCGATCTCAAGCAACTCAAGAACGTAGCCCGCTGCGACAACATTCTGGTAGTAAAATCCCGCCTGTGCGTCTGAGCCTGCCATCGGAGTATCACCCAGTAACTGAACGAAGATTCTAATGCAATTTGGGATAGGATGAGCGGCCAAGTGGACCGGTCGAGTTCTTGCCCACGCAAATTGGATCACAACGATAGCGAGTGGCATCTCAGAACGAGGAACAGATTGGAAACAGAAAACATTTCTCGGGAAATTCCTGGATCACCCGTGAAACACTACATCGCAGTTCAACGAAATCCCCCTGAAGTCCTAGGTAGGTGGCCTTTTGCCAGTGTTCCGAAAACCCCTCCGAGCGGTTACCCGTAAGCCTTTGAATCTATACGGTAGGAAATCGGCGGTTAAGGTGTTCCGGAAACACTTGATTTTGAAGTGTTGGTGCCGAGCTGCAGGGCGCATCGGGATCGCCCGACGGAGCAGGACTCATATTTGAGTCTATTAAAAGTTTTTCGAACCTTGACCGAGAAAAGCCAGATGCCGTACGGCAGCGGTCAGCGCTCGCGATCTTTCACCCTTGCAACTGCCATGGCATGCGCTAGGAGCGATGAAAAAAAAGTCTCGAAGCTCAGCTCTGGCGACGGTTCTCTGTAATACCCTGTCACCCCTCGTCTGGCGTCCGAAAGAAGAAAACAGGCCGAATCGTAAAGGCGTTCGCGCACGAGTTTGGTCAGCAAAATTTCGTAACGCTTCGCATAAGACGAGGCCTTGAACTCGGCGAACACTTTGAAGTGTGGCTCCTTGGCTCGTACAGACCGCATCGATCCAGGTGCCTCTTCTAGAAGCATCATGTACCCTAGCCATGGACGGGCCGATGGCTTGAACGCGCCTTCTCGATACGCCGCCCAGATGTCGGTGGCGCTCCCGATCGCTTCTTCTGTGCGATTGTTGTAGTTGTTTCCGAAGGATCCAACTTGGGATTTGAATTCAATTCCGGCCAGCAACTTGCCATCAGCGACCACGAGCAAATCCCACCTCTTCTCCGGTCGGTACCACCCCGGAAGTTCGATCCGCTTTTCGCAATACACATGTGCTCTTGGCAAGCCGTTTTCGCACAGGTGGTCGCGGACCATCGAAACGAATCCATCCATCTGTCGACCGCCGGTTACGGCTGTTCGGGAACCCGCATCGCGTGATCCCGTCTTCGTACCTTGTTTTTCGGATTGAGACTCGCGTGTCTTCCAAAAATGCTGCACGGCCCCGCGAAGGCGTTCCTCAATCTTCGAGTGTAAAGCCATTGTTTTATTCGCCCGGACTCGAGTGGATTTCCGCCAAACTGAACAGTGAAGATGTTTCGCATTCGAGTCGATTCAACGCCAACTCATAATAGTGGCGGTCAATTTCAAAACCGATGCTGTTCCGTCCCCATTTCGCAGCCGCCACTGCCGTTGTTGCCGTTCCCATGAACGGATCGAGAATAGTGTCGCCTACGAAACTGAACATCCTAATCAGGCGCTCGGCCAGTTCCGAAGGGTACGGGGCCGGATGTTGCCGCGTCGAAGCACCCGTGACTCCAGACCAAATTTGCTGGAACCACTTTTTGTGGTTCTCTGCCGAGAGAAGGCTCAGCACTTTCTTCGAAATGTCGGGGGCCCTGTAACCTCCGGGTTTCCTCTCCATCAAGATAAACTCAATGTCATTCTTGATTACTCCGTTGGGTTCGTAAGGCTTTCCCAGAAAGCTTGAGCCGTTTTCGACCTCGTGTGCGGCATTTGAAATTTTGTACCAGATGATGGGTGCCAAGTTGTCATAACCGAGCTTTCGGCAGTGTTCCTGAATCGAAGCGTGTAAAGGCACAACGGTGTGCCTTCCTCCGTTTTCACGACGCGACAGGCACACGTCGCCAACGACAACGATCAAACGCCCGCCTGGAACCAGGACCCTGAAGCAGTGGGCCCAAACCTTGTCGAGCTCGCCGAGGAACTCATCGTAATCCTCGATGTGACCGAGCTGACCGTCGGAATCCCTATATTCTTTGAGCGTCCAATAAGGAGGAGAGGTGAGCACCAAGTGAACGCTCTCAGCCGGAACCGCATCTAGAACTCTGCCATCTCCGCGGTTGAGCCGGTGACGGGTTGGAACGCTCCGAACCGCCCGCTCGATTTCGAGAACGGCTTTCGGATCCTTGGCAAGCCGCGGGATTGCCGTCTGTGGATTGTCTAGCTCTACGAATCGCTTCGGGACGTAAACGGACAAGTCCCGTTCCGGCCCATCGGACTTTGCGGCCTCTCGCTTTGTCTTTGTCCCAAGCATCATCCCTCTATTTCCCAAGCTATCGGCCACCAGAGTAACACGTGCTGACTCGCACTGCTTTGTCCGGAAAATCTTCCAGATTGGGAACGGATTTTTAAAGCGCAGCAGCGCTTAACCAAGCGAAATGGTTCTACCCTGTGATTCGAGTGAGCTCATCAATTGCATGTGAGCGCGCCAACCGTCGCCCTCCGGATCCGCTTCGACTCGCAGCAGCCGATCGCCGCTTGGAGCATATCGCAACAACTGTTCACGGATGCCCGATCGCCCCAGAATCCAACATACGGTTCGGTGACGCGATAGCATCACGCAAAGACGGCCGGCGTCCAAATGAAACTCGGATGCATCGGCGCGCCCGGAGAGCGGATGGTGGACAAGCGTAATTTCCCGCTCGAGGCCCTGGAATCGGTCAGCCGTCTCGACCAGCACATCCGATAGATCGCTGGGAAGACGTTCACGCACGGCATTTACCTGTGAAACGTGTGCGCAAACAATGCCAATCATCGCGGGCGTAACCTGCCGTGAGGCATCTCCTTCTCTGATTCGCGCGGACCTTTCGAGCACGCGAACGGTCATTTCCACGAGTACCGTAGCCAATTCCTCGTCCACTTCACCAACTATTCTTGCAGGAAGCCCGATGAAGGAAAGGCTCGCGCCGCCTTCGGCCGCGTCCAACGCTTGATCGGTTCTCTTCCGCCCCGAGATCGGGGTTGCAACAGCAAGCGTACGTGCGCCGCTTGGTGAGAGGGCCGCAAAATTCAAATCTGGATAGAAGGCAGGCTGAACAAAATTAACTGTGTCTTGCACGAGTCTTCTAGAAACGGGCAGGCTAAGGCGCTCAACTCCGCATAGACGCTTCACCAGCGAGACTGGACACGGAACGTGCGGGCCAGCGGGATCACACCGCCATCTTTCGATTTCACACCCAATGACGGGGGCGATTTGTCCTGGGTCGCCAACAAGTACGAATCGTCTCGCGAGGCAGGCGATCAGGTGAAACCGATAATCTGGCAACTGAAAAGCCTCATCGACGATCTGCAGATCGAAAGTTTGCTCATGGTGTTGAATCCACGACCACTTCCAAGCGTTCGCGATCACAACGCAGGGGCCCGCCGGAAGTTCATCGAACTGGTCGATCACCACAAGATTCTGGATCTGGGTCAATGAAGGAGGAAGCGTCAGGTCCCTCCGCGTGAGCAGATAGAAGGTATGTCGTGGGAATCCGCACGATAGTCGTCGCGCTAGATCGAAAGCTTGCTCGTTCGTCTGGGTGGCAATCATGCATCGCTCGCGCAGCAGCGCAAGCGATTGCACAGCGAGACGCTCCACAATATCAGTTTTTCCTGCACCTGGAGGTGAGTCTAGACGAACGGCGGGAATGCCCGCCCACTGCGTTTCGAGAACTCGGCGCACGGCTGCATCCGCCAATTCCTGTGGTGCCGTCGCAATTGTTGTTACGCTCATCGCAGGCCTTCAACGGCCGCGAGCAAATCAGCGGGCTTCGGGGTGCCCGTGGGTGAAGCGTCCGGGACCTGTCCGTTCTGGTGCGTCCAAACGGGTTGAGCAAGGCGGTCCCGCATCTGCTTTCGCAGCCGGATAATGCGATTCCAATCAGGAGGAGAGGAGCCTAGCGACACCTCCTGGTCCGGCACAGGCAGCCCGACGGAACGCTTGCCCTGTAGCATTAAGACGGAAACCCGCTTGATTTGCCCGTTGCGGCGAACGTCCGTTATAACCACCTTCATTCGAGGATCGGCCAACAGATATAGCTCATCCCTCCGTCGGACGTGCAGCATTCTCTGCTCGGTCACGACAGTGAACCGGCACTCAAACCGACGTGGAGATAAACGTGTTCTTACTGGATTTTCAACGATTCCGCACAAAATCCTCCCCGCCAACCGCTCGCGCTCAAAGTGGACCTTGTCGCCATAGAGCAACGCAGCGCGCGCGCCATCTGCGGCGTCCTCGCGGGAAGCCAAACGGAATGCCGCCGACTTCGGGCTGTCGCGCAGTGGCAACGCATGACCGAGCTCTCTCGATGTCATAAAAGAACGAAATTCATCCGCCTCTCGGGCTTCCAAACCGTCGAGATGCACAATTGGATCGAGTTGCTCTTGGATCAAAAGTGAGATCGCATCTTGTGTAGCTTCGTAGATTCGTAGGACCACTGGACGCAACACCGCTTCGATTCGCGAGGCCCGCGTCGCAAGTTCAGCGCTGGTAGCCTTTCTCTTTCGGGCCCCGTTGTATCGTGACACAAGCGGATCGAGCTCGTTGCGATCGAAATCCGGATCGGTCTTTACGCTCATCGGTAAATCTTCCGCAGCGGCGACGGCGGCCAAAACGTTTCGACCCGCAGGAGGGCGCATCCAGACAAGCAATGCACCCAAATGCTCATCTTCCGCTTCCTGCTGACCCGTAGCGAAATGCATCCTGAGTGCGCCGGTTGCCGTCACTAGAGCTTGCTGCCCTTCAACCGGAAAGCGTTCGGTGGCATAAGAAAGCAGTTCGCCGAAACGCTTCACGCGGAGATTTTCGCGATTGAACCGCAAACGGTCACCGAGTGTGTCCAGCAATCCCACCGCACCGGAGGATGGTAGCCAAATCTGCGGGTACGTTCCGTCCTGCTGACACTCTTCAAAATATCGCTCCACGCGTTCTCCGAGCCATTCAAAGAGATCATATTGGTCGTCCCGATAACGTGGATCCGGAACACATCGAATGTCTGCTGGCTGGCCAAGGTGCCCGCACGCCACGATGTGGATCGTTGTGTCTTCTCCAGCCATCGCGATTGGGCAGATCACGAGTGCGTCTGGGCGGATTGCGATCCGCTGGTTGGATGCAATGCGGACAGCGCGTCCTTCTCGGAACGCCAGTAGCCTCGACACGACATTTAAAATATCGAGCATCTCAGCCTGCCCTCCGCAGCGCCGCTGCCACCTCTTGAAGTTTCTCGGCCAACGCCCTTTCAGCTTCCGTCCTGGGTCGCGTGCCATGGAGGAGGTCTGCAGCACGCGAAATTGAACCCGCCGGAATCAAGAGTTCTTTCGCCTGTTCGCCCAGGAGGATTGGATCCTGAGTGGCAATCGCAGCTTGCTTGCAGTGCTTCGCTAAAGCGCAGTATTCACGGCAATTCGAGCGATAACTGTTCGGCACAGCTTCCAGGACCCTTGCCTGGTCGAGCCTCCCGCCTGCGGGTAGTAATGCTTCGAGTTCGTCGAGATTTCTGGGTGCTTCCCCAAATGCACGCTCGAGGGAAGCCACTTCGTTGCGAATCGTCATTTCGCTTAGCCGTCCTTGACGCGACGCAGGAATACGCAACACTAGATCGCAGATTGGCGGAACGGCCGTAGTCGCTTCGGGAATTCCAAGCCGCTCCGCAACTTGGCGAAGAGAAACAACAGCAACCGCAGCCTGGCGGCAGGCGCTGCGGAGGTCTGCCGGATCTGTTTTGCCTGCGCGGTCCGAATACGATTTCAGTTCAATCGGGCGGTAGAATTTGTCCGCGTCTGCGGCCACGATAGCATCCGGCTCGATTCCGTGTTCAATACCGAGCAGCGCGACAGTCAACCGTGGTTTGATAATCAAATTTGGGGCCGCCGCATCTCCAGATGCTTTGAGGCGAAGAAAGCGGAGCGTCTCCGCAGCACGCTGCGCGACAACGCGGGGCCCCACTCCGGGGACCAGATCGGGAATCACGACAACTTTGCACTCAGCGGTAGTGAGGTGCTCCGCGTCGCGCAGAAGCTTCAGAAGGGCTGCCGCGCCGTCTTTGATCAATCCCTGCTCAAAAGCGTTGCCGATTGCTAAAGCAAATGGCGACTGCCCTCGCTGCGTCTGTTCTCCATAAACACTTTCGGCGGCAGTCTTCGGCGTGATTCCTGCAATCGTTAACGCGCGCAGCCTCGTGCATTCCGGATTCCGGGCGATGCGTTCAATTCCTCGCGCGCCGGGTTCCTCAGCGGGCAAGCTTCCCCGTAAATGCGCAAGTCGTTGATCAACTGGCAAGCTCATCGTCCGGCTGCCTTCCTGATGGAGCCAGTATGGCCTTCAATTACCGCAGGGCGGCCCCAAAGTTGCGCGTACGCAGGAAGTTTCAAAAGTTCCGGAACATCGGCTTTGCGTTCTCCAAGGTCGAGAGATTCGATCGCATCGAGCTCGGATTGTGCCGCTTCGCGAATTTGATCCGTATCGATTTCGTCCGCCGTGGAAGTTGCACCGGGAATGCTACGCGCGTAGCGCCGCAGTAATTCAAGGAGCCTGTCGCTGCTACCCGAAGCCTTCGTTTGATTCAATACGGTGAGGCGTCGCAGCAGGGCAAACACGGTCTTCAAATGGTTGACCCGCAGAGTGCGAGGCCCGATTAGCCTTCTTTCCGGCTCCCAAACTGAACTTACCACTAGCCGGGGGATGGCTCGAAATCCTCGCGCGTTCAATGCGGGAACCAACCAAGCGGGTCTCGCCAGCGAATCCCTTCGATATGCGCTGTGCTCGTCTCTCCGCAAACTCGCAAACCTACCCGCAGGAACTAACATTCCGAACCAGACAGCAGCGCATTCGGAGAGCGTTCCCGGAGAAGAAGGGACTCCCAACTCGTCCAGGATGTCCAACACCACTTCTCGAATCGGACGCTGTCCGGAGCGCGCGTTGTACGCGCCATAGCGTTCGGGCTTTTCCAGATCGCACAGCTTTAAATCTTGCACAATCCGCTGGTGCTGAGAGTTCAGACGGGCAACAACTGCTTGAATCTCGTCAATCGCGTTGGAAGAACTACCCGGGCTCGCAAGAAGCTTTCCCAATTCGGCAAGGGCGACCTGTTGTTTTTTTACTACCGCCGCAAGCCGGCTTTTCAAGTGCGCTGTCTGATTCATGGAACAAGTCTAGCATTCCACGCTTTTCCACGCAAGTCCATAATGAGCCGATTCTGTCGCCGTGGTAGTGCGGTGCGTCAGTCGCTGATGTGGGAGACCCGGCTCTTTTTCAGATCGCTGAGGCGAAGGCGTCCGCGCTGGTCGATGCCGACCGGATAATCGCGGCCACTTTTGACATACCTTCTCTTGTTGATGGGGATAGCCGTCGGACCGCAATTGCTGGCTGCGAGCACAGCGGCGTATGCCTTGGTTGGTACGAGGGCGCGCACAAAGTTATCACCAATCTTGAATTCCGCTAGCTTCCAGCGGCGGGGGCCACGCAGCAACCCGCGCTCTCTCAACTTCTGTGTTTCCCATTGCGCTGCCCTAAGCTGTTCAAAAGTCGCGAGGGGATAGCGATCCCGAGGCATCTGTAGCCGCCCATCCGCGAAAAATCCTTCAAGTAATGGCACGGGCCAGTACGCCGCGAATTCCCGCACGAGCTTTTGAACCCACGTGTGGCTTACTCCGATCCGCCGCGCAAGCTCGCGGCGCGAGCATCGTGGTCCCTGGTCGATGTACCACTGCCAAACAAGGCGCTGGATCGTCTGCGACTCAGCCAAGCTCCGCCATAGTCGTGGCTTTCGGCCATTCGCATTGGCTTTCGCGAGGTTCTGTCGGGATGTTTCACGTGACGGCACCGGGGAATTGTTAGCGGAGTTGCCAGTCCTCCTCAATCGTGTCTAAAGGACTTAGGAAAACAGACTATCAAGCGTGGCAAATTATTCTTGCCTTGACGCCCATATTCCGTCCCTTGCCACTCCTCCAGCCGCTGGAGGTAGAAACTCAGAAGTTGGTGTGAGGTTCCCATCTCGGCTGCGAGTGTCCGCAGCGAACTCCTGAACGATTCCGGCGTGTGCTTCCACTCCATGAGTCTTGCTCGAATCTCTGCCGCGCGAGATTCACTAGTGGGCTTGCGCCCTCGCTTATGGCGGGTAGCATTAACGGGCTTGGACGATCCATTCATTGAACTTTGCCCTCTGGCTCACAGTCCGGTTTACGATTTCGCATTACAGGCGATTTGCCGAAGCAAACCGTTCGTCTTGCCCGTCACCCTGAATGAACTGACTTTCGACGACAGGCGGTGCGTTGTGACGCGGCACCCGGCCATCCGTCGAACAATCGCGGTCGAACTTTCTTCCGCAATGTGGGCATCGGCCGCTTCTCGCCTTCCGTCGTTTCTCTTGCATCCGCTCTCGTTTGTCTGCTCGTCGGCATTCTTGGCCGCAAAAATTGCGGTCGTATATCGGGCGCCCATCGCTTCCAATGAGGAGCTTGCCGCATCCTGCGCGGCTGCACACTCGTCCTCGGACGTTAGACGTCGGCTCAATGCGACCCGGTATTTGCGGCTGTGCGGGAAATGTTTCCATCAAGCCGCCACGTCTGGGACGAGTTCAAATCGGTAGGGGAGAATTAGGGCTGTCGCGTTCGGAGCGTTGCAAGCCCCCGCAACCAACTATCATCTGAAATCACAATGGCTTGCTTGAAGTGAGCAAGCCCATTTTGATTACCCAATGGTTATCAATCGTGATTCAAGTCCGGAATCAATGAAACATCACAGATCGGAAAGGACTTCCATTTGTTCGGTCAATGCCCACGGCTAGCCCGTTGGGTACATGTTCGGGCGTTGAACAAAGAATCATCTATAAATATCTGGTGTTCTTCCTCGGTGCGTCACGGTCCGGGTGCTTTACCGAATATTGACCGATTCCAAGGGCAGAGCACTTGGCGAGCGGAGAGTTCGAAAATCCAACATGGGTGTCTGGCCGAAGAAACGGCTGTATTCGCGATTGAATTGCCTGGGGCTTTCGTATTCGACCTCAAAGGTGGCACTGGCGGGGGCCGCGCCGATAAGCTCTGTCAACATGATGGCCATCAACTGCGGAGTGATTGGCGGTTGGCGGCACACTCTTGCACGCGGAATCGGCTCCGTCGCCGGCGAAAATGGATTCCTCGTCGGTGATTTCGTTGTGTTCCTTCCTCATGTCGAGTCGAAGCCTGCCAAAGATACTCATATAGATGTTTGCCACCCAGACCAGTGAAAAGTCGGAATCAGATACCCACGCCAATCCGGATACAAAAGTTTGTAGTGGGTAACAATCAAAAAGGATGCGGTGACGTAGTGGCTGAAACAGTATTCGCAGGTGAAGAGATAGAAGAATTTACGCTCGAAGCTGAACCGGCACGTTTTGCCGTTGGCGACGCAGAAGTTATGAAATTCTCGAACGACTTCTTCGTGCGCTAAAATCCATGCAACGGACGCAATGGTTAGAGCAATGATAAAAAGTTCTAAAACCTGTAGCGAAATATTCATAACCCTAACCTAGTCTCCGGAATGCAATCGCATCTGTTCCAAACAGGACAGCTTTCTTGCAGACGTGCTGCCATGCTGCGTTTTCAGGAAAACCATTTCTCGAATATGTCGTCACGCAGATACAGCCAGGAACTGGAGTGAATTAGAAAATTGAAAGGACTGCGATCATGTTAATTAAAGCGAAAACGATGGTGGACTATAAGTTGGATAGCCTCGACGGTGAAATCGGAAAGGTCAAGGAATTCTACTTCGATGACCGGCACTGGGCGATTCGTTATCTGGTCGCCGACACGGGCAACTGGCTTACCGGAAGGCAGGTGTTGATCTCCCCTTATGCGCTCGATGGCGTGATGAAAGAAGAACAAACAATCGCTGTCAATTTGACCAAAAAACAGATTGAGGACAGTCCGTCACTCGATAGTGACAAGCCCGTGTCGCGACAATTCGACGAAGTCTACTATGGCTATCATGCATTTCCGACCTACTGGAGCGGCCCCTACATGTGGGGATCATCTCCTTACATCCTGCGGGACCGTTCCCAATGGAAAGATACTGTCCAGGCGGAGAAATCCTGGGATCCCCATTTGCGCAGCACTCAAGATGTGAGCGGCCGTCACATCCAGGCCCTCGATGGGGAGATTGGCCACGTCGCGGACTTTATCATCGATGACGAAACCTGGGCGATTCGTTATCTCGTCGTCGATACTCAGAACTGGTGGCCCGGGAAAATGGTCCTGATCTCGCCACAATGGATCGAGCGTGTGAGTTGGAGCGATTCGAAAGTCTTCGTCAGTCTCTCCCGACAAGCCATCAAGGATGCGCCGGAATACACCGAGGATTCTCCGATTACTCGGGATTATGAGACGACCTTGCATCGGCATTACGATCGTAAGGGCTATTGGCTCGATGAATCAGTGGCGAAGGGGCATTTCACTGCTGCAGGCCGGCGCTAAAGGCGGCTCAGGCGGCTGAAGAAAGCTGGAAGAGAGTGCGTAGGTCAACAGGATATTCAGCAGGATGAGCCAGGAAGAGGTCGCTTTGCGGCAGCAAGGCCTGCCCGAACCGCAAAGCGACTTCTTGCCAGAGACCTATTTCTGGAATGGATGTTTCGTCACCGGGATTTTTTAGCCGTCTCGTGTTTCTTTACACGCTTTTTTGTCACAGCGGTACCGGTTTGATATGCCGGACCCCAATTGACTCCGTGGCGCACAGAGCCATGAGTTCCCGTCGTCATACCTTGGTTCAGATCCTGCTGTTCATTTCTTGCGGTGGTGTCGCGATCGTCTTCCTGCTTCTGTTCTCCCGCTCCCAAACCCTGATCCAAATTGCGTTCTTCAGTTTGCCCCATTGGGCTGCGCTCCGCTTCCCTCTGCTCTTCGTCAGCAGCCACATTGCCGAGATTTGATTTTGCAGTTCGCGTGCCACTCATCTGTGCCTCCTTGAAATCTGGAAAAGTCATCGCCGCCAGAAATTGCAGGATGATTATTTCGCATTGGGGGAAGTGCGTCTGTTCAATTGGGCACATGGATCGGATGAAGGCGATGAATTCCAGCGGGCGCACGCACGGCAGCATCTCCTTTTAACGATGCATTTTTGCGCGTGATGGCGAAGAATTCGAAGCGATTTGTTCCATTGTGAACAGTGCTTCATTGAACGCAGTCCTATTCTACTCGTGGAATGTGGCTTGATGATTGTGAACGGCGGGGGAATCCACCGAGGAGCTTACGATAATGGCGAATGACAATTCAGTAGTCGCAGTGTATCGCACGCATGATGAAGCGGATCAGGCAGTAAAGGAACTTCAACGCGACGGTGTCGACATGCACAATTTGTCGATCGTTGGGAAGGGGTATCACACGGACGAACAAGCCGTGGGCTATTACAACACTGGCGACCGCATGAAGTATTGGGGCAAAGTCGGCGCGTTTTGGGGCGGCTTCTGGGGGCTCTTGTTCGGCTCTGCTTTTTTCATGATTCCCGGCCTGGGTCCAATCTTAGCGGCGGGGCCAGTGGTGGCATGGATCGTGGCAGGGATCGAAGGCGCTGTGGAAGTTGGAGCTTTGGGCGCGCTGGGCGCTGGACTTTATAGCATCGGAATTCCCAAGGACAGTATTGTGAAGTATGAAGCGGCGCTCAGGACAGATCAGTTCCTGCTGATCGTTCACGGGACAGCCGAAGAAGTTGCGAAGGCGAAAAAAATCATAACTGAAACTACCAATCCTGCCCTTTGCACATTGCATAGAGCTGGAGTGGCTGCGGCGGCCACGGTTTAGGTTCTCTGCGAATTGAGTGGGCAAGGCGGTTTCGATAGGCCTTGCCCATTGAGTTTTATTTCTCGTAATACTGCCGGCCATGCCACCTCGGCGTGAAATCATATGGTTGTTTTTTTGTGCGGTTTGTCGTACGCCAGAACGAAGAGCGCCGAACCTGCTGCAGCGTAGAATTCGAGCCGAGTCGGACGAGGAGAAGGACATGACAGGCAAGTCACAACCCGGAGAAGCACAATCGGTACAAATCGTCGAGGCCGACGTGCTCGACAGAATGAATGAAACCAATGAATTGATCGCGCAGCGTGCCTACGAACTTTTCGAGTCTCGCGGCGGCGCGCATGGCTCGGACCGGGACGATTGGTTCGTCGCGGCAGACGAGGTTCTGCATCCCCTCGACATCGAACGTATTGAAACCAATGGCGAATTGCGATTAACCGCGCGAGTGCCTGGTTTTGACGCAAAAGACCTTGAAGTCGCCATTGGGCATCGGCGGGCCGTTATTTGCGGTATCCACGAAGATTCAAATCAACCAGAAGATGGCCTTCGCGGGGACACAAAGGTTATGCGGATTGTTGAACTGCCCTTTGACGTCGATCCGATATTGGCTAGGGCAACGCTTGAAAGCGGGACGTTGCAGGTCGTGTTACCGCGCTCGCGGTAAGTAAGCTTTTCTTAGTTAGTAGGCACACTCCCCTGTATCTGGTCCTGCCAGGGCAGTTCTGCTGGTTTCTCGGTTTATGAACCCAGGAGTAGAGATGCTTGAATCGCGGACAGATTTATTCAAGACGCCGAAACGGATTGGTGTCGCTGCCGATGATGGTGGATTTGCCGCGAAGGAGTATCTGACTGGGATGTTGCGCGAGGCCAACTTTGACGTGGTTGACTTTGGTGACCATCAGTTGAAGCTGGATGACGACTATCCGGATTTTGTCGTGCCGCTGGCCCGGGCGGTTGCTCGCGGCGACGTGGATCGCGGCGTGGCCATCTGCGGCAGTGGCGTGGGTGCGTGTATTGCCTCCAACAAGGTTGCGGGCGTGAGGGCATGCCTGATCCATGAAAGTTTTTCGGCTCGCCAAGGGGTCGAGGACGACGACCTGAACGTGATCTGCCTGGGCGGCCGCGTGATCGCGAATACGTTCGCCTGGGATCTGGTCAAAATCTTTCTTGAAGCACGATTCAGCAGCGCTGAGCGGCACCTCCGTCGTTTGGCCAAAGTCGCGGCACTGGAAATCGTGGACGCGAGAACGTCATGAACATAAGTTCCCTTGCCGGAAAACCGGCCCCGCCATCCTTGCTGGTGAACGTTCCGAGGCTCGTCACGGCCTACTACACGGAAGTGCCCGACCCTTCAGTAGCGGCGCAAAGGGTAGCTTTCGGGACCTCGGGACATCGCGGCTCCTCTTTCGACATTGCCTTCAATGAATGGCACATCCTGGCCATTAGTCAGGCGATTTGCCTTTACCGAAAGCAGCACCAGATCGATGGCCCGTTGTTTCTGGGCATGGATACGCATGCGCTTTCGGTCCCGGCGCTGGCAAGCGCGGTGGAAGTGTTGGCGGCCAATGGCGCGGACGTTATGCTTGCGGAAGGCGACGAATACACGCCTACACCGGCTATTTCCCACGCGATTCTCACTTACAATCGCGGGCGCAAGGCCGGGCTTGCTGACGGTATCGTCATAACGCCGTCGCACAATCCGCCGCATGATGGTGGGTTCAAATACAATCCCCCCAACGGCGGTCCGGCAGAAGGCGCCGTCACGGATTGGATTCAGGCGAAAGCAAATGAGTTTCTCGAGCGCAAGCTGCAAGGCGTGAAAAGAATTCCTTACGAGAAGGCGCTTCGCGCTTCGACAACGCATCGCCACGACTACCTCAATAGCTACGTTGACGATCTTTCGAACGTGGTTGATATGGACGCCATTCGCGGCGCAAAGCTCCATATGGGCGTCGATCCTCTTGGCGGCGCTGGTGTCCACTATTGGGCGCCGATCACCGAGCGATATGGGCTGAACCTCACGGTGGTCAGCGAGGAAGTCGATCCAACTTTTCGTTTCATGAGCGTGGATTGGGATGGCCAAATCCGGATGGACCCTTCCTCCGTCTACGCGATGCAGCGATTGATAGGCATGAAGAATCACTTCGATCTTTCCTTCGCCTGTGACACCGACCATGATCGCCACGGCATTCTCACTAAAAGCGCGGGGTTGCTGCCGCCCAACCATTATCTTTCTGTTGCGATCCTCTACTTGTTTCAACATCGGCCGAGGTGGGGCATGGAAGCAGCGGTTGGCAAAACGGTAGTGAGCAGCCGGATGATCGATCGCGTCACCGCGAAGCTTGGCCGAAAGCTGTATGAAGTCCCGGTCGGATTCAAGTGGTTCGTCGATGGCTTGCTCGATGGTTCGCTCGGCTTTGGCGGTGAAGAAAGCGCGGGGGCATCGTTTTCGCGTCTGGACGGCACAGTTTGGACCACGGACAAAGATGGAATTGTCCCGGCGATGCTGGCGGCAGAGATCACTTCCCGGATGGGTCGCGATCCGGGTGAAATCTACCGCGAACTCACGAGCGAATTCGGCGATCCCGTCTATGACCGCGTGGAGGCGCCCGCGACCCCGGATGAAAAGAAACTGCTGGCGAAACTTTCGCCTGAGCAGGTGAAGCTGACCGAGTTGGCAGGCGAAAAAATCCAGACAGTTCTTACGAAGGCGCCAGGCAACGGCGCGCCCATCGGCGGATTGAAAGTGATTGCCGAAAGCGCATGGTTCGCGGCCCGCCCGTCCGGGACCGAAAATATTTACAAGATTTATGCAGAGAGTTTACAAGGGCAGGATCATTTGCGTCTCATTCTGGAAGAAGCGCAGAAGATCGTCAGCGGCGCCCTGGCCAAAGTGCCGCTGCAAAGCAAAGGAAAAGTAGCGTAACCACGGGGCCCTGACAGATGCGCTCGAAGACGCGGTCCATCCTAAATTTGGTGCGGAACTTATGAGCGAACAAAAACGTGTAAGCCACCCGCTTTACAGTCTTCTCCCCACTGAAGTTGACGGATTCGGTTCCCTGGCGGAGCTGGCCCTGGACATGCGCTGGTCGTGGAACCATGCCACGGATGGAGTGTGGCGCACGCTCGATCCTGTGCTGTGGAATCTCACTCAAAATCCCTGGGTCATCCTTCAAACGGTCTCACGGGATCAACTCGAGCGCGTATTGGCCGATCCAGCTTTCCGAAAGAATATCGATACATTGTTGGAAGGCAAGCGTGCGGCATCCGAGACGGACGCCTGGTTCCAGCAAAAGCATCCGCAAGCCCCGCTGACCAGCGTCGCGTATTTCAGCATGGAATTCATGCTCAGCGAAGCGCTGCCAATCTATTCGGGAGGCCTTGGCAACGTGGCCGGCGACCAACTCAAGGCCGCCAGTGATTTGGGCGTTCCGGTGGTCGGTGTTGGATTGCTCTACCAGCAAGGCTATTTTCGCCAGGTGATTGACAAAAATGGGGCGCAGCAGGCTCTTTACCCGTACAACGATCCCGGACAGTTGCCGGTAACTCCGTTGCGGCAACCCAACGGTGAGTGGTTGCGCCTGGAGGTCGCATTGCCGGGCTACTCGGTCTGGCTGCGCGCCTGGCAAGTCCAGGCCGGTCGAGTCAAGCTCTACCTGCTGGATAGCAATGACGCAGCGAACTATCCCGCCCATCGAGGGATTACCAGCCAGTTGTATGGCGGCGGGCCGGAATTGCGTTTGAAGCAGGAAATGCTTCTCGGGATTGGTGGCTGGCGGTTGCTTGTCGCTCTGGGAATCAAGCCGGAAGTATGTCACCTGAATGAAGGCCATGCGGCCTTTGCGACAATCGAGCGCGCAAGGGATTTCATGGAAGAAAGCGGTCAGACTTTCGAAGTCGCGCTTGCCGCCACGCGAGCCGGGAACATCTTCACCACACATACGGCAGTGGCTGCTGGCTTCGATCGTTTCTCTCCCACTCTCATTGAGCAATACGTCAAAAGGTATGCGGAAGAAAAACTCAAAATCGGTGTCAATGATTTGCTGGCGTTGGGCCGCCAAAATCCGAGTGATTCATCGGAGAGTTTCAACATGGCCTATCTGGCGATCCGCGGAAGCGGGGCGGTGAATGGCGTGAGCCGCTTGCACGGGAAAGTCAGCCGGCAACTCTTTGAACCGCTATTTCCCCATTGGCCGGAGGACGAAATTCCTGTCGGACATGTCACCAATGGAGTGCACATGCCAAGCTGGGACTCGGCGGCATCCGATGAACTCTGGACGCAGGCCTGCGGAAAAAGCCGTTGGTTGGGGACGACCGAAAACATGGAGCAGGAAATTCGCCGCCTCCCCGATTCCACGCTTTGGCAATTGCGCACCGCCGCCAGCAAGTCTCTGGTGGAGTACGCTCGCAATCGCTTGTCCGGACAGCTGGCCGCATCTGGCGCATCTCCCGATGCAGTTGAAGAGGCAAAACATTTGTTCGACCCCAATGCATTGACTTTGGGGTTTGCGCGGCGCTTCGCCACGTATAAGAGACCCGACTTACTGCTGCATGACCGGGAACGGCTGCTGCGGATATTGAGCAATTCCCAGCGTCCGGTGCAACTCATCATCGCCGGAAAGGCCCATCCTGCCGACCAGGCTGGGCAGGACTTGATCCAGGCATGGATTCAGTTTATTCGCCAGCCTGCGACGCGCCCTCATGTGATCTTCCTCAGTGATTACGACATGCAGTTGACCGAGCAACTGGTGCAGGGAGTGGATGTGTGGATCAATACGCCACGCCGTCCCTGGGAAGCCTGCGGCACCAGCGGCATGAAAGTCCTGGTCAACGGCGGCATCAATCTATCGGAATTGGACGGCTGGTGGGCGGAAGCCTATACGCCGGAGGTTGGTTGGGCGTTGGGTGACGGCCAGGAACACGGCAACGACCCGGCCTGGGACGCCATTGAGGCCGAGGAACTCTATGCCTTGCTCGAAGACAAGGTAGTCCCGGAGTTTTATGCGCGTGACGAACACGGCATTCCTACGGCTTGGGTGGCTCGGATGAGAGAAAGCATGGCGCGATTGACGCCGAGCTTTTCCGCACATCGCGCGGTGCGCGACTACACCGGACAACGCTACCTCCCCGCGGCTGCCGCCTACCGTGAACGCATAGCGAATAAAGGCGCTTTGGGCAAACAAATCGTTGACTGGGAGCACAGCCTGGAGCAGAAATGGGCCGGGATACATTTCGGCGAAACGAAAGTTGAGACGCAGGGCCCGCAACACTTTTTCGAGATTCACGTATATCTCAATGATCTTGACCCCCAGGCGGTAAGGGTGGAGCTGTACGCGGACGGAATCCACGGCGGCGACATTGTGCGCGAAGAGATGAAATGCGCGGGATCGCTTCCGGACCATACCGGCGGTTGCGTCTTTCACGCAACGGTGCCCAGCGCACGTCCTGTCAGCGACTACACGGCGCGAATAATACCTCAGCGATCCGGCGTAGCTGTTCCGCTGGAATTCGATCGGATCCTATGGCAACGATGACCAGGATGTCCAAATGAGTCTCCATTCGAGAAACATACGTTTGGCCCGACCAATGAGCGGTCAAAATCGGATGGCTTTGAAGGAAATCAAATGAAGAGAGGTGCCCCGATCACGACGCTGTTTGTAGATGTCGGCGGCGTCTTGCTCACCAACGGCTGGGACCATCACGCCCGCCGACGGGCGGCCAGGCACTTCAATTTGAATTATACCGAGATGCAAGATCGGCACGACCTGAACTTTGCCGCTCATGAGGAAGGTAGGGTCACGTTTCAGGAATATTTAAACCGCGTGGTTTTCTACAAGAAACGATCGTTCACCAGGGCCCAATTTCGGGCTTTTATGTTCACGCAATCCAAACCCTTCACAAAGATGATCGCGCTGGTTCGCAATCTCAAGGCGCGGTACGGCCTGCGAATCGCCGTGGTCAGCAATGAATCGCGTGAGGTGAATACGCATCGAATTCGCGAGTTCAAGCTCGACGGATTTGTAGATACCTTTATTTCCTCCTGCTTTGTCCATGCCCGCAAACCCGATGTGGAAATGTTTCGACTGGCCCTGGACATCGCTCAGGCGAAGGCCTGCAACGTCCTGTACATCGAAAACACGCCGATGTTCGTCCAGATCGCGGAAGCAATGGGGATACGAAGCCTTCTTCACACCGATTACAAGTCCACTTGCGCAAAACTTGCTTCGCTCGGATTGCTGAGCGATGAGAAGGCGGCCCACAACGCCCGCTAACCAGCAAGTCCTCACGATCAATGGCGGATCGTCCAGCATCAAATTCGCGCTGTTCGAGGCCGGCGACTCACTCCAACGGATCCTGGACGGCGGCATCGAGCGAATTGGACTGCCTGACGCGACTTTTCGCGTGAAGAGTTCGAACCAGGTGGACAGCTTTTCGCGCCATGTGAAAGCGCCGGATCACGCAGTGGCGGTAAGCATCCTGATGGATTGGATCGAGGAGCACCAAGGCAAGGATGCGATAGCCGCAGTGGGGCTTCGTGTTGTGAGTGGCGGCCCGAAGTATTACCAGCCGCAGCAAATCACGGTCGAAATGATTAACGAGTTGCGCCGCTTGAGTCCATTCGATCCTGACCACATGCCGGAGGAGATCCTGCTGACTGAGGCGTTTCAACGCCGATTTCCTAACGTGCCTCAAGTGGCCTGTTTCGACACGGCTTTTCATCATGATCTCCCGCGCGTGGCGCAGATGCTGCCAATTCCGCGCCGGTATGAAGCGCAGGGCGTGCGACGTTACGGGTTTCACGGGCTGTCGTATGCCTTCCTCATGGAAGAGCTTGTGCGCCTCGGCGATCCGGCAGCACACAAGGGCCGCGTCATCCTCAGCCACCTTGGCAATGGCGCAAGTCTGGCGGCGGTACGCGACGGTAAATCCGCGGACACAAGCATGAGTTTCACGCCGGCGGCCGGCATCCCGATGAGTACCCGCTCGGGCGATCTCGACCCCGGGTTAGTTTGGTATCTGGCGCGCACCGAAAAAATGAGCGCACAGCAATTCAACGAAATGGTGAATTCGAAATCCGGCCTGCTCGGAATTTCCGAGACTAGTTCCGACATGCGCGACCTGATCGAGCAGGAGACGCAGGATGTTCGCGCGGCGGAAGCCATCGCCCTGTTCTGCTACCAAGTGAAGAAATGGATCGGCGCATTCGCCGCGGCGCTCGACGGACTGGACACGCTGGTATTTGCCGGCGGCATCGGAGAAAACGCCCCAGCGGTGCGCGAAAGGATTTGCGATGGACTGGGTTTCCTGGGTATCCAGCTCGATGACAAGCGGAACGCAACGAATGACGGCGTGATTTCCGACGCGGCCAGCCGTGTTTCGGTTCGCGTCATTCGCACGGACGAAGAGCTCATGATCGCAAAAATGGTTTGTTGCATTCTGGGACTTGGTTGCAAAAAGGAGAATTGAACCATGAAGACGAGCACATTGGTGCCTGAACTTCCTATCAAGAAATATGACGCGGTGAAAGAAAAAGAGTCAGCCGCCACACTCACTCCGGAACTGCTCCATAAGATGAATGCCTACTGGCGCGCTGCCAACTATCTGTCGGTCGGGCAGATTTATCTCTACGACAATCCGTTGCTGAAGGAGCCGCTGAAACTGTCGCATGTGAAGCCGCTGGTAGTTGGACACTGGGGCACAACTCCAGGACAGAATTTCATCTATGTGCACCTGAACCGGACCATCAAGAAGTACGACCTCAATATGTTTTACGTCGCGGGCCCCGGGCATGGCGGCCCTGCGATCGTGGGCAACGTATACCTCGAAGGGACCTGGAGCGATGTCTATCCGAACGTTACCCAGGACGAAGCGGGAATGAAAGAACTGTTCAAGCAATTCTCGTTTCCCGGCGGGATCTCGAGCCACGTTGCGCCGACAACGCCGGGATCGATTCACGAAGGTGGCGAGTTGGGATACTCGCTTAGCCACGCCTTCGGTGCGGCATTCGACAATCCCGACCTGATCGTTGCGTGCGTCATCGGCGATGGCGAAGCGGAAACCGCTTCTCTGGCAACTTCGTGGCAATCCAACAAGTTTCTCAACGCGATAAGCGACGGAGCCGTGCTGCCGATCCTGCACCTCAACGGCTTTAAGATCAGCAATCCGACATTGCTGGCCCGCATAGAGCCTGAGGAACTCGAGCAATTTCTGCGAGGTTGCGGCTGGTCGCCCTACTTTGTGGAGGGCGACGAACCGGAAAAGATGCATGAACTCATGGCCACCACATTGGACAAAGCCATTGAGGACATTCATCGCATACAAAGCAATGCGAGGACCAATAAGGACACGACACGGCCGCGCTGGCCAATGATCGTCCTCCGGTCACCCAAAGGCTGGACGGGGCCGAAGGTCGTCGATGGCCTGCAAATCGAAGGAACATTTCGCGCGCACCAGGTGCCGATCCTGGTCGATACCGAACATCCCGACCACGTCAAGCAACTGGAAAGCTGGATGAAGAGTTACAAGGCCGAAGAGCTGTTCGACGAAAATGGTCGGCTCATTCCCGAACTCGCCGAGCTTGCCCCCAAAGGCAACCGCCGGATGGGAGCCAATCCGCATGCCAACGGCGGCATTCTACTGCGCGACCTGCGCATACCTGACTTTCACATCCACGCAGTGAGCGTGCCTTCGCCGGGCGCCGTCAATGGCCAGGATACACTCGTGCTAGGAAACTTCCTGCGTGACGTGGCCAAGCTGAATCAGGATCAGAGTAATTTTCGTATCTTCGGCCCTGATGAGACGGTCTCCAATCTCCTTGGAGCAGTCTTCGAAGTCACGAACCGCCAATGGGACGCACGGGAAGTAAAAAACGATGAATTCCTCTCGCCTGCCGGAGGCGTGCTGGACTCGATGCTTAGCGAGAATCAGTGCGAAGGCTGGCTCGAAGGATATCTTCTGACCGGACGGCACGGGCTTTTCAATAGTTATGAAGCCTTCATTCGCATTGTCGATTCGATGTTCAGCCAGCACGCCAAGTGGCTGAAGGTTTGTCTGGAACTTCCGTGGCGCCGGAAGATTTCATCGCTAAACTATCTGCTGGCTTCGCATGTCTGGCAGCAGGATCACAACGGCTTTACGCACCAGGATCCCGGCTTCCTGGACCACGTCATCAACAAGAAGGCGGACGTCGTGCGCGTTTACCTGCCGCCGGACGCCAACTGCCTGCTGTCGGTTTTCGATCATTGCCTGCGCAGCCGCAATTACGTCAACGTGGTAGTGGCGGGAAAACATGCCCTGCCCCAGTGGTTGAACATGGACGCCGCCGTCGTGCATTGCACGGAAGGAATCGGCATCTGGCAATGGGCCAGCAACGATCAGGACTCCGAACCCGACGTAGTCATGGCCTGCTGCGGAGATACGCCCACGCTGGAGATTCTGGCCGCGGTTTCCATTCTCCGACAGAACCTGCCCGATCTGAAAATTCGGGTAATCAATGTCGTCGATCTGATGAAGCTGCAGTCCTGCACGGAGCACCCGCACGGACTCAACGAAACTGATTACGATTCGCTTTTCACCAGGGATAAGCACATCGTATTTGGCTTTCACGGATATGCGTCGCTGGTCCATCGCCTGACCTATCGCCGCACCAATCGAAACCTCCACGTCCGGGGCTACAAAGAGGAGGGCACGATCACGACGGCCTTTGACATGAGGGTACAGAACGATTTGGATCGCTTCCATCTGGTGCAAGACGTGGTCGATCGCGTGCCGAATCTTGGCTCCAAGGGCGCCTACCTGAAACAACAGATGAAGGACAAGCTCATCGAACACAAGCATTACATCGATCAGAACGGCCAGGACATGCCGGAAATCCGCAGCTGGAAATGGAGCAACAACAGGTGAATACACAAACGCTCATTGACACCGCGAAGGCGATGGTCGCCGAGGGCAAAGGCGTGGTGGCGACGTAGTGGCAGAATTCGTACTGTCCGATACGGGACTGTTTCCTCGTTAAGGCAACGCCATAGTTCACCTTGGGACGTCTTGGGCTAAAACGAACGCACAACAGAAATCGAAGTCCGGAACACGGATGAATAACAACACTATTAGTTCGAATCATGGCGTGATCGTTTCCGTGCGCGGCGGCGTGGTCGATGTGCGCTTTGACCATTTCTTGCCGCCCATTTTTACGGTTCTGCGTGGCGGCGCGCAGGGCGAAATTGTTGTGGAAGTAATGGCGCAGCTGGATGCGACTCGCGTGCGCGGCATCGCGTTGACGCCCACGCAAGGTTTGGCCAGGGGAATGGCCGTCGAGGATACCGGTGGGCCGCTGAAGGTTCCGGTTGGCAAAAGCATCGTCTCGCGGATGTTCGACGTGTTCGGGAACGCCATTGACCGCCAGCCTGCGCCGTCGGACGTGCAGTGGCGATCCGTTCATCGCGAACCGCCCCCGCTGTCTGAACGTTCAACGAAATCCGAAATCTTCGAAACAGGGATCAAAGTCATCGATGTTCTCGTGCCGCTGGAGCGCGGAGGCAAGGCGGGTTTATTCGGAGGCGCAGGTGTGGGCAAGACGGTGCTACTGACCGAGATGATCCACAACATGATTGAGCATCAGAAAGGAATGAGCATTTTCTGCGGGATAGGAGAGCGCTGCCGCGAAGGCGAAGAACTTCACCGTGGAATGAAAGAAGCCGGCGTGCTGAAGGATATGGTGATGGTTTACGGTCAGATGAATGAACCGCCGGGCAGCCGGTTTCGCGTAGGGGACGCCGCGCTCACTATGGCCGAGTACTTTCGCGACGACGAGCATCGCGACGTTCTTTTGCTGATCGACAATATTTTCCGTTTCATCCAGGCCGGCATGGAAGTTTCCGGCCTGCTGGGAAGAATGCCATCGCGTCTCGGATACCAGCCCACCATGGGTACCGAGTTATCAGGGCTCGAGGAGCGCATCGCCAACACCCAGGCAGGCGCCATTACATCCATTCAGGCGGTGTATGTTCCCGCAGACGATTTGACAGACCCTGCCGCGGTGCATGTATTTTCGCATCTCTCGGCGTCCATCGTGCTTTCTCGCAAACGGGCAAGTGAAGGCCTCTACCCCGCGATCGACCTGCTGCAATCCAGCTCGAAAATGGCGACGGCCGGCATTGTCGGCGAGCAGCATTACAAACTCGCGCAGGAAATCCGCAAAACCATGGGGGAATACGAGGCGCTTAAGGACATCGTCGCGATGCTCGGCCTGGAACAGCTTTCCCCGGAAGACCGCAGCACGGTCGCGCGCGCCCGGAGGCTGGAACGCTTTCTGACCCAGCCGTTTTTTACGACCGAGCAGTTTAGCGGAATCCCTGGAAAACTCGTCAGCCTCAAAGATTCCCTCGATGGCTGCGAACGCATTCTCCGCGATGAGTTCAAGGATTATCCGGAGAGCGCGCTTTATATGATCGGAGCGATTGGCGAAGCGAAAAATGACGGCGCAAAACCAAAAACCAAAGTTGCGGGCGCCCATGCATCTTAAAATCCTTCTCCCCTTCGACATCTTCGCGGATAAAGCCGACGTGTTGCGCATCGTTGCGGAGACTTCCGCGGGATCATTCGGAATACTGCCACACCGGCTCGACTGCGTTGCGGCTCTTGTGCCCGGAATTTTAATTTACGAGACAAAAGAAACCGGAACGGTTTATGTCGCGGTGAACGAAGGCGTGCTGGTAAAAGCCGGCGCGGATGTTCTGGTCTCCGTCCGCAATGCCATTGGCGGAACCGATCTCAGCAAGCTTCATGAGGCGGTGAAACACGAGTTTCTGAATCTCGACGAACGAGAGCAAACCGTTCGTACGGCGGTCGCAAAAATGGAAAGCGCATTTATCGGCCGTTACGCGGAGTTTCAACATGACCGGTGAAATAACGAATCGGACCACGGATGAACAGAAAGACTTCGTCCGCGAAGTGGCCGCGAAAACTGCTCGCAAGCTCAAGGCGCAGCGCGATGGGAAGCAAGGAGTGTGGTTCGGTCTGGGCATGTCGGGACTTATCGGCTGGTCCGTAGCGGTTCCGACGCTCCTCGGCGTAATGTTCGGGCTCTGGCTGGACCGCCGCCATCCGAGCTCTCACTCCTGGACGCTGATGATGCTGGTCATCGGATTGGTCATCGGCTGCGCCAATGCCTGGCATTGGGTGGACCAGCAGAACAAGGCCATGCAGGATGGACCCGAGGACAAAAATGAGTGAATCCTTGTCGGTCATCCTGGCGCTGGTCGCGGGAATCTTGCTTGGAATGTTCTTCTACGGCGGCCTGTGGTGGACAGTTCAGCGGGGAATGTCTTCCAAACAGCCGACCCTTTTATTTACTGGCAGTCTTTTCGTGCGGACACTCGTAGTTCTGGCGGGGTTCTATTTTGTGTCGCATGGGGATTGGCATCGGATGGTTGCATGCCTGCTGGGATTTTTTGCTGCGCGTATCTTTGTGACGTGGTTCACGCGCGCCCGCCCTGAGAAAAACTCGCGAATCGTTCAAGAGGGTCGTCTATGAACCTCACTTCCGACCAGCAAATTGTCTGGCAGCATGGCTTTGTCAAGCTCAACGGAACCATCGTAATGACGTGGGCTACGATGATTTTCATGTCGCTGGGTTCCAAGCTGGTCACCCGCAAGCTTGCGACCGAAGGCAACATTTCGCGCTGGCAAGGCTCACTGGAAATTATCGTCACGGGCATGGAGAAACAAATCCAGGAAGTGGGCCTGGGCCATCCCGAAAAGTATCTTTCCTTCCTGGGTACACTCTTTTTATTTGTCGCGACGGCCAGCCTCTTCACCGTGATCCCCGGCTACAAGCCGCCGACCGGTTCGCTTTCGACGACGGTCGCACTGGCGCTTTGTGTGTTCGTTGCCGTGCCTCTGTTTGGTATTCGGGAGCAGGGATTGCTCGGCTATCTCAAGACCTATACCAAGCCGACGTTCATCATGCTGCCGTTCAATATCATCAGTGAATTGTCGCGCACGCTGGCTTTGGCCGTTCGCCTGTTCGGCAACATGATGAGCGGAGTCATGATTATCGGCATCCTGCTCACGATCACGCCCTTTATTTTTCCGATTGTCATGACGGCGCTCGGGTTGCTCACCGGCATGGTGCAGGCTTATATCTTTAGCATCCTGGCTGCGGTTTATATTGCCGCTGCCACTCGCGAGAGCAAACCGAAGCCTGCGCCTACGCAGCCGAAAGAGCAGTTGGCATACTAGCAATAAAAGGGAGTTCCTATGGACAGCAGCACAGTCGTCGCAGTCGTATCGATCGCCACCGCCGGACTGACCACAGGCATCGGCTGCATGTGCCCGGCGCTGGGCGAGGGCCGCTCGGTCGCCACCGCGTTGACCGCGCTGGCGCAGCAACCCGACGCTTCAGCCACGATCACCCGGACGCTGTTCGTGGGCCTGGCGATGATCGAGTCAACGGCCATCTATTGCTTCGTCGTCTCGATGATCATTATTTTCGCGAACCCTTTCTGGACTCACGTCATCGCCCAAACCGGAGGCAAGTGACCCATGCTCATCGACTGGTTCACCGTCGGAGCGCAGGTAGTCAACTTCCTCATCCTCGTGTGGCTGTTGAAGCGTTTCCTGTACAAGCCCATCCTTGCCGCCATCGACGCCCGGGAAAAACGCATCGCAGATGAACTGGCGGACGCCAACGCGAAAAAGACGGAGGCCGAAAAAGAGCGCGCGGATTTTGAAAGCAAGAACAAAGCGTTCGATGATCAACGCGCCGCTCTGCTGGGCAAGGCTACTGAAGAAGCGAAAGCGGAGCGCGAGCGTCTCCTGGACAAAGCGCGCAACGATACGGAAAGTATGCGCGCCGCGCAAGCGTCCGCGTTGCAAAACGATCACAAAATGCTGAGCGGGCAGATCGCTCGTTTAGCCGCCGAGGAGGTCCTGGGAATCGCGCGAAAGGCGCTCGCGGACCTCGCTACGGTCAGTCTGGAAGAGCGCATGGGAGAAGTATTCACGCGCCGCCTTCATGAAATGAAAGGGAAAGATAAGGAGTTGCTTGCCGTGACGCTCAAGTCGTCGCCTGAACCGGCCATCGTGCGAAGCGCCTTCGATCTCCCTGACAATCAAAAGGCCGCGATTCAAAATGCGCTCAACGAAACTTTCTCGGCTGAAATTCGCGTGCGGTTTGAAACTGCGAAAGACACGGTCTGCGGGATTGAATTGACGGCCAATGGGCAGAAGGTCGGCTGGAGCATTGACACTTATATCTCGGCGCTCGATCGGAAGGTTGGCGGATTGCTGGACGCTCAATCGAAACAACAAACTAAAGTTGCGCCGAAGGCCAATGCGGAAAGCGCGGCGGCGCCGAAATCCAGCGCTCAGGCCGCCGCCAAATGACTACGCCGTCCAACCTTCTCCAACCTGCCATTGAGGGCGCGTTCACCGACCTGCGGGAGGCCCGCGAATCGTTCAAACCGCAAATGGCACCGCGCGAAGTGGGCATCGTTACCGATGTTTCCACGGGCATCGCCATGATTTCCGGCCTTCCCAACGTCGGGTTTGAGGAGTTGGTGAAGTTCCCGGGCAATCTGCTGGGCATCGCATTCAACGTGGATGAAGACGCCGTCGGCGTTGTCCTGCTCGGGGATTATCAACATCTACACACTGGCGACGAAGTGGAACGCACCGGCCGGGTCATGGACGTCGCGGTGGGGGATGGTTTGCTGGGGCGAGTAATCGATCCGTTAGGTAATCCACTTGATGACAAGGGGCCAATAAACGCGGATCACCGAATGCCGGTCGAACGTCCGGCGCCGCCGATCATGGATCGGGACCCCGTCGTCGTGCCTCTGCAGACGGGACTGAAAGTTATCGACGCGCTCATTCCCGTGGGGCGCGGCCAGCGTGAATTGATTTTAGGCGATCGCCAGACAGGTAAGACGGCAATAGCGATCGACAGTATCTTGAACCAGCGCGGTCAAAATGTGATCTGCGTGTATTGCGCGATTGGCCAGCGCGCTTCCGGTATCGCGAAGGTCGTAGCCACGCTCGATCAGCAAGGCGCAATGGATTACACCGTGGTAGTCGTCGTCGAAGGCAACGACGCCCCAGGACTTGTCTATATCACCCCTTACGCCGCCACTAGCATCGCTGAATATTTCATGGAAAAGGGATGCGATGTTCTCATCGTGTATGACGACTTGACGCAACATGCCCGCGCATATCGCGAAATTTCTCTGCTGCTGCGCCGCCCGCCGGGCCGCGAGGCTTTTCCCGGCGATATTTTCTACCTTCACTCGCGAATGCTGGAACGCTCGACGCATTTAATTAAGGAACGCGGCGGCGGGTCTCTCACCGCCCTGCCGGTCATCGAAACCACGGCGCAGGATATTTCCGCCTACATCCCGACCAATCTTATTTCCATCACGGACGGACAGATATATCTTTCGCCCACGCTTTTCCAACTCGGAATCCTTCCGGCCGTGGATGTCGGCAAATCCGTTTCGCGTGTGGGCGGAGCAGCGCAGCGTCCTGCGTATCGCTCAGTTGCCGGACACCTCAAGCTCGATTACGCGCAATTCGCGGAACTGGAAACATTCGCCAAGTTCGGCACGCGCCTCGATGAATCCACTCGCAAGATTATCGATCATGGGCAACACATCCGCGCGTGCCTGAAGCAGGCGGAATCTCAGCCGGTGTCAATGGTCGACCAAATCACCGTGCTACTTGGTCTGACCACTGGCCTCTTCGACAAGATTCCGATTGACAAAGTGATTGAAGCTGAAAACGCGCTGCATCAGGCATCAGCGAATCTTCCGGCAGACCTTGTGAAGCGATTGACATCAGCCGAAAAATTAAGCGACGAGGACCGCAAGGCGATTCTCGATCTCGCCACCCGAACGCTGCTTCCGTTCCAGCCGGCGCCCCAAATCAAACCCGAAGCAAAACCCAATACGAAGCCCGCGGAAGAGGCCAAGCCATGAGCGGCAACACTGAAACCTTACGTCGAAAAATCGCCGGCGCTGAGGATTTGGAAGGAGTGGTTCGCTCGATGAAAGCCCTCGCCGCGTCGAGCATTGGGCAATATGAAAAGGCAGTCCAATCGCTGAATGAATACTATCGCGCAGTGGAGCTTGGTTTGTCCGTGTGCCTCCGTGAAGCAGGACCGGCTTCGCTCGCAATGAACGATCGGTCATCGAAGAAAATGGCGAGTGGCGCCGTCGTTTTCGGTTCCGATCAAGGTCTGGTCGGCAGATTTAACGAAGCGGTAGTGGAATTCGCCGTTCGCACCCTCAAGTCGACTCCGGGCAAGATATCCAAAATCTGGGCGGTCGGAGACCGCGCTCACAGTCTCCTGGCAGATTCCGGATTAAATCCGGCAGGACTGCTATCGGTTCCCGCCTCAGTAAATGCCATCACGCCTCTGATCGGCCAGATTCTGATCGAAATTGAGGCGGCAAGAGAGCACGGCGACCTCTCGGAGGTTTACGTCTTCCACAATCATCCAAAATCCGGCGCGCTTTACGAACCCCTCAGCAAACGGCTACTGCCGCTGGATCGCGCCTGGCAAGACAAGCTTGCCGCAATGCCCTGGCCCACGAAGATTCTGCCGGAAGTGATTGAAGGAGCCGTATCGCCGCTTTCCGCTTTCATTCGGGGATACCTTTTCGTTCTGCTGTTTCAAGCATGCGCCGAATCGCTTGCCAGCGAGAACGCCAGCCGTCTGGCGGCGATGCAACGCGCGGAAAAGAACATCGAAGACATTTCGGAAGAGCTGAATCACTCGCTACACCGGATTCGACAGGAATCCATCGACGAAGAATTGTTCGATGTGATCTCCGGCTTTGAGGCCCTTACTGAAAAGCGTCGCCAAGCGCAATAATGCGCTGTAGCTCCCCTATCAAGTGAAGCAAGATGGCTACCCGACGGGAACAAGAGCGTGGGAACACTTGGGGCAATCGTAGCCCATGGATCCACGCCGGATTGCCAGTCTTGTCCCCACCTGCACTTAAGGGCAAGGTCCGTACAGGCTATCTTCATGAGAAAGCCTGCCCATAATCCTCCGCAAGAGTGATGTGATCGAATGCTAAGATTTTTTGGACCCAGCGCACGGGAGATACAAGCACTCCATGCGCGAGCCAGGCCGATCGGAATCGCTCATTGACCAAGAGATCTACCATCAAACGGATGCCTGTCGGGCAGTTTTCATCTTTGGCTGTCCTTGTGATAATGGGCGCGTTTCTTAGCGCGTTGTTTGCGGTTCCGGGGCGCGCCCAGACTTCACCTGGCCCTCTTTCCCGACCACATCAATCACTGTCAGGCGCTTTAAGCTGCTCGAAGTGTCACGAATTCGGCGCCGGCACATTCCAGCTCAAGTGCCTGGACTGCCATACGGAGATTCGCGATCGCATCGCGCAACGGCGCGGAATGCACGCGGTTTGGCTCCCCGCGAAGGTGACAGGCAAAGACTGCCTAAGCTGCCATTCCGAGCACAATGGCGAAAATTTCCCACTCATACATTGGCAGCCCAACCGAGAAGCCATCGACCACAGTAAGACGGGCTTTCCGCTGACCGGTCGACACTCCAAAATCAACTGCACCGATTGTCATAAAGCTGAAAATATCCAAGCTGCGGCGCGTTCCAGTATCTTGATGAAGGATTTGAATCGCACGTATCTTGGACTCTCCAGCGCTTGCGTGAGTTGTCATAAGGACGAGCACCACGGTCAGGTCGGCAATGATTGTGCACGCTGCCATACGGCGGAGACATGGAAACCGGCTTCAGGATTCAATCATGCCAACTCAAAATATCCACTGACCGGGGTGCACGAAACTGTTGCTTGCGCCAAGTGCCATATTTCCATTCCCGATGCGAAGCCGTATGTGAAATATACAGGGCTCTCCTTTGAAAAATGCACTGGGTGCCACGCAGATCCCCACAAGGGTAGCTTCACCGCGCCTTGCGAGTCGTGTCACAACACGACGAGCTGGACTCGCGTGGCGCAACTTGAAGGGTTTGATCATTCAAAGACGAATTATCCTTTAGTCGGAAAACATCGCACCGTGGCCTGCTCCGACTGCCACACTCACGGGGATTTCAAAACGCCGGTGGCCCACGCTAAATGCTTCGATTGCCACACTCCCGACCCGCACAAGGGCCAATTCCAGGGTCGCGCGAGTAAAGGTGAGTGCGCCGAGTGCCACACGCTTGACGGATGGAAGCCAAGTTTGTTTGGCGTGAACGAACACGCTAGATCGGCGTATCCGCTTCTGGGCAAACACGCCAAAGTGGAATGTTCAAAGTGCCATCTCCCAGTGGGGCGAGATACGGTTTTTAAGGTCAAGTTTGGGCAATGCATGGATTGCCACAAGGACGCCCACGATGGGCAATTCGCGAAGGCTCCTTACGAGAATCGTTGCGAATCGTGCCATACCGTCACGGATTTTCATCGGTCCAGATTTACCGTTGCCATGCATCAGAAGACGCGTTTTGCACTCGAAGGCGCACACGCAGTAGTTCCTTGCATCGGTTGCCACAAAGAAGGCGCGACCGGACGTGTCGATAATATCCTGCCATTTCATTTCGAAGACCAAAACTGTGCCGCTTGTCACGAGGATCCACATCGTGGGGAGTTTAAGGACCGCATGGCCGAAAGCGGGGCAAACGGCAGGGCGCTGGGCTGTGAGGCTTGCCACAACGTGACGTCCTGGATCGACGCGAAAGGGTTCGATCATTCAAAAACTCAATTTCCATTGATAGGCGCCCATAACGCAGTCGCGTGCACCTCATGCCACGTGATTCCCGCCGGCGCTCGCAAAGCACTATTCAACGGTACGGCTAAGGAATGTCAGGATTGTCACGCCGATGCGCATGGAGGACAGTTCGCCCAAAATAACAAGACACTCTGCAAAGACTGCCACAACTCTGAACGTTGGACGCCATCAACTTTCGATCACGACAAACGAACTTCTCTGCCATTGACAGGAGGCCACGCCAAAGTATCTTGTGACGCGTGCCACAAACAGACTCGGCCCATCGGTAATGAAGACCTCATTGTCTATCGTCTTGCTCCTTCCAAGTGCGCCGATTGCCACGAAACGCCCAATAAGGCGATCTTGCCGGTACGGTAATGCCAAATTTGTGGGTCCCAGGTGACAGCAGTTGCAGTGCAACTAAGCCGCAGCCACTCCACTACAACTGTTCCATAACTGCCCCGACGTACAGTTGATCCGCATATTAAAGATAACGCACACTTTCTTGGCGTATACGTGTCCGCACCGTGACGGTGGAGGCGGATCGCAAACAATCGAGGGTCAAGCGGCAGTGAGACACGTACTCATCGGGATCCTGTGCGGGGTGCTTTTCCTGGCATCGCATCTGGCGAATACTTCCGCTTCGCCTCAGCGAAGCCCAACCCCGAATCCTCATGGCGATATCTCGATCCCTTGCGAAAATTGCCACAGCGCCGAGGGCTGGTCACCGATTCGCAAAGTTCCTGAATTTGATCATGATCGGACCGAATATCCACTCCGCGGCGGCCATAAAAAGGTGAAATGCACGCGATGTCACGCGAGCCCGACTTTCACTGACGTCCGAAAGAACTGCGCCGATTGCCACGCTGACATTCACCTGCGTAAGTTCGGCCCAGACTGTGCCCAATGCCATGTTGTGCAGGGTTGGTTCACAACCCGTCAACAGATTCTCAATCATCAGAACCTCTTCCCTCTGATTGGCGCTCATGCTGCGGTCGAATGCGAGGCATGTCACAAAGCTGTTGTTGGGGGGCAGTACCGAGTTCTCCCATATTGTTCGGCGTGTCATTCGTCTGACTTTAAGAAGACAACGAATCCCAGTCACGTGGCACTTAATTTTCCGGAAACGTGCGACTCCTGCCATTCTCAGGACAGTTGGCTGGGCGCAAAATTCCCCCACCAGCAGTTTACTGGATTCGCGTTGACCGGAGCGCACGCCAGTCTCAATTGTCAAAATTGCCATGCATCAGGGAATTATAAGAGCACGACGTCAAATTGCTTCACATGCCACGCCAAGGACTTCCAAAAAGCACAGGCTCCGCGTCACATCGCTGCAGGTTACTCGACGGTGTGCGCCACATGCCACGTGACAGCAACGTGGATGGGCGCTACATCCCCGCAAGCTCACGTTCCACTGCTGAATCCCAGAAACGCGGGCGGCCACTGACATGGGGATCGCCACCATTCGGTCTGCGGCATTGCTTGTCCTGGTTTGGATCTTTGCAGGTCTCGCGTCCCATATCACTAGGGCCCAGAGTCTGCAGCCAACTTTATTTCATGTCCTCCATGTGGAGGACACCTCCGTTTATATTGATGTGGGGCGCAATTTAGGATTGCATGAAGGAGCAAAACTCCTTCTCTTCCATGATGATTCCAGTTCAGACTTGACAGGAGTGGAGCGACTTAGCGCCAAACCCGTCGCCGAATTAAAAGTGCTGATCGTGGCGGATTCGTCGGCGGTCTGTGGAGTTCTCAATCCTTCGAAAGATGTACAAGTTGGGGATGTTGGGTACATTGCACGAGATCCAAGACCCCTAGGCTCTAATGACGGTGCCCTCATCCAGGCAAACGATCATCCAATCTCGATGGGTTTTCTGGACGGAGACCCGCGGGACGATGAAATGGAACCAGTCGCCAAGAACAGGGCAGCCCCGCCGGGGCATAACTCGGTGCGAATCGGTCTGGATTACGATGGGACCCAGGTTCAGGGGGGCTTCAGGGCAACCGAAACAGGGTTCCAAATTGATGCAGATATGACCAAGATTATAGGCACAAACTGGAATTTTACCGGTTACTGGCGTAGCCGGTTCCGCGAAACATATTCCGGGATAAACGGCGCACAAATCGAAACGCTCGCAGACCGGATTAACCGAACGTACCATATCGGTCTGTACTACGATAGTCCGACTTCAGCAATCATCGCGGGTTTCGGTCGCCTCTCTGTACCCGGTGCGCCGAGTCTCTCGACGATCGACGGAGGATATTTCGGCCGCAAGATGACCCGCCATCTCACTTTGGGCATTTTTGGCGGCTCTACACCCGATCCATCAGCTTGGGACTACAACCCCAACGAGCGTATTGCGGGAATTTTTACGAATATCGAATATGGTGATTTTAGCGGCCTTCACTTCAGCGGCGCGGAAGGGGTCGCGCTTACTATGTTCCAGTGGCAGGTCGCTCGCCAGTTCGCTTTCTTTGAAAACACGCTTTCGTGGAAGCGATATCTGTGGTTCTACAATTCCACCCAGGTGGACGCTGCACGAGTATCTCCGGTGCCGGGGGCAGGCAGCAACAATACTGGGATTTCGTTTACTTCGTCGTCAATCCGCCTCCAGCCCATGCAACGGCTGAACCTGGGTCTCGATCACAGTTATTCAAACAGCTTGCCTACGTTCGATCCGAACCTTCTCGGTACGACATTGCTCGATAAATATATTTTTCAAGGGCTTAGTGTAGACGCTCGGTACGAATTGCCATACCGCGTCAGTGTGTTCACACAGATTGGCCGCAGCAAATCAATCGCCGATGCCAAACAAATGTGGAACCAGATGTATGGCATCTCCATAGGCAACATTTTGAATTCAGGCATTCACGCCGACCTACGATATTCAAAGTTCGACAGCACCTTCGGCCAGGGAAATTATCGGGCCCTTTCCATCTCGCGCAGTCTCAGGGACGCATTCCAACTTGAACTATTGGCGGGCAGTCAAAGTTTGGTGTCCGAATCGACCACGAACACGGCCTCGCGCTTTGTGACCGGATCGGTTACGTGGAGTCTGGGCCCGCGTTATTTCTTCGAAACCGGATACACATGGAGTAAAGGGAACAGTATGAACTATCAGCAATGGAACACGATGTTCGGTTATCGTTTCGGGAGCTTCGGAGCGCGATGACTTCCCACGGATGCAAAGCAATTCGCGCCGCCACTTCGTGGTTGCGGGGCTGGAGGACGTTATCTCTGCTGATTCTAGTCCTCAGATTGGCCGGGGTCCCTACCCGATCACAATCGCTTGCTGGCGCAGGAGCGTCTGACAAGATATCGAATTCGCCTTCGGAAGTTCTCGCCCGAGCCCGAAAGTCGGTTGAAAGGCTGTTCGATGAATCCGCAAATCTAACTTGTAAGGAAAGCGTGACCCAAAGCATTCTTGATAAATACGAAAGGCCAATGTACCAAGAGCATTCTCGTTTCAACTATCGTTTTCTGGCCGATAGCAGCGGCAGGTCGGTAAAGTTCGTCGAGTCGAGAGAGCAGATTCAAGCGCCGTTTCACGATGCCGGCCGGATGGTATTAATGACGGATGGTTTTGGAAACATGATGCTAATCCTGCATCCTGCGTACGCTGCGAATTACACATTTGCAGCTGATGGAGAAGAGGTGCTCGATGGCGTGCACGCCCATCGATTTCGTTTTCAATCGCAACCGAACTCCAGTTCTCCCCTTATGCTGCAGATCCGCGGACGAAATTATTCTGTGGCGTTAACCGGCACTGTTTGGATCGAACCTCAAAGCGGAGTAATCATCAAGGTGCTCGCCTTTAGCGGCTCTGAAATCAATGAATGGGGGATTCGCAAGATGAGTACGGAGATTAGGTACCAGCCCGTTCAACTAGACGACGAAGCACCACACTGGCTTCCTGCATCCGCGGTGATCGATGTCGAGACGGCCAAACATCATTGGCGCAATATCCACGGTTTCACAGCCTATAAGTTATTTCTACCAACTTTATCGGCGACTCAGGCCAAGTGATCATTATCCCGCTCCTGCCGAATATCCTGCGAAGCGTTAATCCCTTGAATTCGCGAAATTCTTCATAGGTCATGTCGCGCGCGACGCCTCCTGTACTTCACGCGTGCTGGCCACCTGCCCTTTATCCGGTCATTGGACCAGTAGCTCTTGCAATGTTAAGCCGCTATTGTCGTGCTTCAAAGAAATGGCAAACAGCGCCATTAGGCCAAAGAACATCGGCCGCTATTTCTTCACTTTTGTTGAAAGTTTCTGTTCAGTCCGTTCGACGGACATGGGGGTACGTTTACAGATGAGTGGACAAGGAGATTCCCAGATGAATCACTTCCAGCTTCGTCTAATCTGCGGATTTATGCTGGCAGGATCACTTCTCTGCACAAGCGGGATGGTATTCGGCCAGCAGAACGTTCCGGGATTCCGAGGGGTGGACCGAAAACACAAAGCGGCGGCGCCTCCAGCTGCACCGTCCGACCCACCCAGTCCTAACACAGACTGCACGCTGATTCTGCCTAAGAACCTGCTGACAGCCGAAGGGCTTGCGACGCCCTTTCAACTAACAGCGACGGATCCAGCAAACGGTCCTTGCAATGAGGCCAACAGCGCGCAGTCGGCATTCGCTCAGGCAGCCATCTTTGATCCCGCGACTGGACAGGTCTCGATTTACAATCCTCTTGTCATCGACATGGGCACGACTCCCGCGGCAGCGCCCGTGGTTCCCAAGCTTCCGGCCAACGCAGTCGTGGCACTATGGTTTGGATATAATGCAGACAATCTGACTCTCACTTCTGAATCAGCCTCAACTCTGGCCCACGCCAAGTGCGTAAATGGATTGCCGGGAAGCATCTTTTCCCAGGTTTCCTATTGCAACGCTCCGGCATTTTTCAGACTGGCCAACGCCGCGATCTCGGAGGGGGCGCTGAAAGTTCCAGCTCTCGGGACCGCAAAGGATGGTCTTCCTTGCCCGACAGTCCGCAACTTCTTCGTTGTTGATCAGGATCAGAGCGACAATTTGCCAACCCTCTATCTCATCACACAGGACGGCAAGCTTGCTCAGCATACACAGAAAAATCTCGCGACTTTCCCAAATGCGACTGTGCTCGGGAATGCTAGCGACAATCACCTCACGGACGCGTTCCTGGACCCGGCGCTCGGTTGTCAGCCATGGACCGCACCAGACCTGACCGATCCAGGACAGAGCGTACCCGCTCAACCACTGAATGAGCTCCAGGCTCGCATGGAGCAGGGAACTCCCGTGGCGCTGGTTCCAGACGGTGATCCCATGGCCCAGGTGTCCGGCACTGACAATCTCGCAAAAACTAATCTTTATCGGAAGGGCGTGGATCAGCCATTGGCGGATTCAGTTTTCGATGTCGACACGGCGCGCTACTGCCGGCAAATGTTGAGAATTGCCCCGGCCAGAATGTTCAAGGATCAGGCATATCTCAATGCATTCCGGAGTCCGGTCCCATCAGCTGGCACGACCTTGTTCACATTCCTTGCGGAACGCTTTGTAGCGAGCTACCAGATTCTGAACTGTGACACTCTGATCCAGCAAGCAAACCCGATTATCGTCACCAATGATCCGACCACCGGGGCCGCCAGTAGCGCCAAACTGGACGTGAACTACTCCGAGGAATTGCAGAACATTTCCGGGCAGCAAGCCGCCGACGACGCTGCTGACAGTGCTGCAAGGTCGCGAGGGCCGGTGGAATAGATCTCAAATCTCAGAAAATTCCTGTAGTAGGAGCAGGAGTCGATTGCCAAACAATGAGCCTCAATCCTGCATTTCCACAGATCGCGACGGTGGTCGCCGACCCCGAGCGCGGACACTGCTTCCGCATCCGCGTGGCATATTGGGTTGCAAGCACATCCATGCTTGCAGTATTCGTTTACGGTTCTAATTATTACTTCTCATCTGCAGTTCAGAGGGGCCTTTCGCCCAAGCATGCATTGCTCAAGCCCAGCGGCACAGTTGGTCTGCCTCTAGGCTACATCGGTTTCTTGCTATTTTTGCTTCTGTATTTATATCCGCTTCGATTGCGCTGGGCATGGCTGGGAAGACAGGGTAGCTCGCGCCACTGGCTGGACTTTCATGCTTTAATCGGTGTGATCGCGCCGCTGATCATCACGTTTCATTCCTCGTTTAAGTTCGGTGGTCTCGCAGGCGTGGCTTACTGGATTATGATCTTAGTGGCGCTCAGCGGACTGGCTGGACGTTACATCTACGCGCAGATTCCACGGACATTGAACTTTGCGGAGCTGACCCTCAAAGACGGTCAAGAACAAGGCGCGAAGTTAGCGGTACGGATCAAGAATCTGGGTATTCTTTCGGAGAGCGACGTCGAAAATCTTCTGCACCTTCCCAATCTGCGGCAGGCCGATCAGATGTCGATGTTGTCAGCGCTTTGGACAATGATTGTATTCGATCTCTCGTTCCCAATCCGGATGTGGCGGCTCAGGCAGAAGATGCTTTGGTCGCATCGAAAAACATGGTCCTTCGTGGGTTTCAGGCGAGGCCACAACGTTCCGCTGGAAGCTGCCATTTCGCTGGCGCGCGAGCAAGCACTGCTCACAAAAAAGGTCCTGTTCTTTTCGAAATCTCACCGGATGCTCAAGCTTTGGCACGTGATTCACCGGCCGTTTAGTTATTCCTTCGCGCTCATCGCTTCGATTCATGTCATTTTCATGCTGTTCATTGGATTTTATTGATTCGAGTTGGCCCGCGGCAGAGTGATATGCGGCCACTCGATTAACTGGGGCGGAACTACATGCCGACGTTCATCGCATTCGTTATCGGTGCAGCGACCACATTGTTTTTTGTTTACCGCCATTTGAAACACCTGGCAAAGCGGGAAGCCAGTGCGCATGCAGCGGCCGAGCGAGGCAAAGTACATTCCGATGGGCCGCGGGCGCAGCATCCTCAGATCGACGCCCTGAGGTGCATTGGGTGCGCGACATGCACATCGGTGTGTCCTGAAGGAGATGTCTTGGCCATGCTTGGTGGCAAGGCAACGATCGTTAATGGCCATAAGTGCATCGGCCATGGCCTTTGCGCCGAGGCCTGCCCGGTCGGTGCAATCGAAATGGTTATGGCCAAACCTGGCGTTGGCGCCGACATGCCGCAGTTGACTACCAACTATGAAACGACAGTACCCAATTTGTTTATCGCCGGCGAACTCGGTGGCCTGGCCCTGATCAAGAACGCCATTAACCAGGGACGGGATTGCATCGATACGATTGCGGAGAGGCTGGCCGTATCGCGCGCGGACAAGTCGATGCCGGATATTCACGATGTTCTCATTATAGGCGCTGGGCCCGCGGGGATCAGCGCGTCGCTCCGCGCCGTCGAAAGAAAATTGAATTACCTCACACTCGAACAGGACGTGATTGGTGGCACTGTGGCAAAGTATCCGCGTCAGAAACTGGTGCTGACCAGTCCAGTCGAATTTCCGATGTATGGCAAGTTCAAACGGACTGAGATTTCCAAGGAGGAATTGCTCGACTTCTGGAATGAGGTTTTGCATCGGGCCGATTTCAAGGTTCGTGCGGGCGAGAAGGTAAACGACATCCGGCGAGACAACAACGGCATTTTCACCGTGGCTACGTCCAAAGGCAAATTTCTCTCCCGCGCGGTCGTGCTTGGATTAGGCCGCGGCGGAACTCCGCGTAAACTCGGAGTAAAGGGCGAGGAATTGCCGAAAGTAATGTACCGGCTCATTGAAGCGGATCACTATGTGAACAAGAAAATCCTCGTGGTTGGTGGCGGTGACAGCGCCGTTGAGGCAGCCATGGGCTTGGCCCAGCAAAGTGGCAATGAAGTCACGCTTTCCTATCGCAAGGATGCTTTCAGCCGCATCAAGGAGCGCAACGCGCGTCGTATCGAATTGTGCCAGAGCACCGGCAACCTGGTAGTTATGTTTCAGTCAAATCCTGTGGAGTTCAAGGCCAAATCCATAATTCTCGACGTCAAGGGACAATTGCGCGAGATCCCGAACGATTTCGTCTGGATTTTTGCGGGCGGCGAACCTCCCAACGCATTCCTTAAGAAGATCGGCGTCGGTTTTGGTATGCGGGACATGGCGCTCCAGGGCAGCAAAGAATTGAAAGCGGAGGCCGCACTAGAACTCTCCTTGGCCTGAGGGCGGGAACCATCGATGGACCAGGTAGCCTCAGAAAATCGTGTTAGCGGGAAACTCCCGCAATCCATTCAAAGATGAAAGACGCCGAAATCCAATTGGGAATCCAGCCCTCCAAGTTTGGGTACGGAATTGGGTGTAACTGGAAGTGCGAAAATCATGTGGAAACCCTCGAACGCGACACAGGTCAAATGAGATATGGAGCTCATTTTGCGCCAAAGTATGAGGGTTGTTTTCAGTTAAGCGATTTCGACAATGTCTGAAGCATTGGAAATTCTTGCTTTACCTTCCTGCTTTGCAAGCTAATGGGCGTAACTGAGCGTCGGCTGCCAGCTTTGCAGTTGGAGCGGCTATGCCACTCTTGGTCACTGTCATTTCCCCTGCGGCGGATTTGATCCCTGTTGTCTCCGGATCTTCGCTGGCGTTCCTTGCGCTTCTCGTAGGGCTGGCTGCCCGCGCGGGCGGCGCAAGGGTGGCGATAGGCGCAATTCGCCTCACCTTTTGGGGTGCGCTGGCCATGGCCGTCACCGCGGGCATCGATTGGCTATTCGGAATAGTTGTTTGAACGAGTCAGATCACACGTCGACACTCGATCCCTCCACGAAGCAAATTGTCGATAAACGAAAAAAGCGCATTGCTCACCTTCTTCACTTCGAAACAGATTCTGCCGAATAACACATTCGCGAATATGAAATGTCCAAAACAGCACAGCCGCAACCTATCGATTCACTTAAAATAATATGTGAAGAGCGCCCGTATCGGAAGGGGTCCCAGAATCAAAAACTGGACTGCAATTTATGCCTCTAGCTTATTTTTCGGAGGTCTCGGTCAATGAAGGTGCGGAGGAGGTTCAGGAACATGAACATTTTCAGATATGGCGCAGGGTTCTCAAGGCCGAGACGGGGCGCCCGGGTGTTCGTTCTCATCCTGTCTGTGGCTCTTTTGTTTTCCACCTTGGCACAGAATCTATCGGCCTCACAAGACTCGCAAGCTCCCCCGGCGCAGGCCCCGCCGGCGCCGCCATACACGCAGCAGACTCCAGATCAGATTGATCAACTGGTTGCGCCGATTGCCCTGTATCCGGATTCGCTGGTGGCACAAATCCTGGCAGCATCTACATATCCCGAGCAAGTCGTCCAGGCTGACAGGTGGGTGCAAGCGCATCCTGAGTTGAAGGGCGAGGATCTGGCAAAGGCTGTCGACCAACAACCCTGGGACCCAAGCGTCAAGGCGCTTACTGCATTTCCATCCGTTCTCGGAAATATGGACAAGAACCTCTCCTGGACGTCATCCCTTGGCGATACCTATTACAATCAGCAACAGGATGTGACGAATGCCGTGCAGGCGATGCGCCAGAGGGCGCAACAAGCCGGCAACCTTAAATCCACGCCGCAGCAAACCGTAACGCAGGATGGCTCGACAGTTTCTATTGCTCCCGCGAATCCCGAGGTCGTTTACGTTCCCGCATACGATCCGTGGTTGGTTTACGGAGGCCCCATCGGTCCCTGGCCGGGATGGTATCCGTATCCCGGAATCTGGTATGGCGGCCCGTACCTATCGTTCGGGCTTGGATTTGGTGTCGGCTATTTCGGAGGCTTCGGATGGGGCTGGGGACATTGGGGATACAATTGGCATGGCGGATACCCGATTTATGGGGGTGGCAGGTACCACTCTCGAAGCAACACGTTTTACAACCGAAGCGCTTTCTATCGAGGCGGTGGGGCACGCGGCGGCTATGGCAGCGCACGTGGCGTTGTCCCTGCCCGCCCCAACGGTGGATTCAGCGGAGCTAATGGAAACGCTGCCGGACGGGGCACACCCGGAGTTGCAGCCAGGTCATTCAATGGAAATTCCCAGGCTGCTCGAGGGTACACCGCGCCCAGTGGTCAGAGCGGCGTGCGCTCGGGCGCTTTCAGCGGGTACTCCCAGGGCGGACAGACAAGAAGCTTCTCGTCACGCGGAAGCGCCAGCGTCGGTGGTGGCGGCGTGCGCAGTGGTGGAGGGGGAGCGCGTGGTGGCGGATCTCACGGTGGCGGGCACCGGTAATAGACTTTTCCCAGCGTGCGAGGCATCGACGCCTTGGGGGAATTAAGTCCCAGGCGAACCGTGAAACTTAGAAATGGAGAACAGCTATATGCGGCCAGGCTTTGAAAAATCTTATTGTGTCAATCTATCCAAGTTGGTTGCGGTAGCGATTATTTTGATGGGGAGTTTTTCGGCCTGCTCCTTTGCACAGCAACAGGGCCAGAAAACATTTTCGTCTCCGGAAGAGGCAAGCAGCGCTCTGGTTACGGCAGTCCAAAGCAACGACGAAAAACAGATGCTCGATATCCTCGGGCCGGAAGAAAAGAAAATCGTATCCTCTGGAGACGAAACTGAGGACACAAACACCCGCACTAATTTTGTGCAGAAATATCAGGAAATGCACCGCCTGGTGAAGGAACCGAACGGAACTACCACGTTGTATATCGGCGCCGAGAATTGGCCCACGCCTATACCGCTGGTGAACAAAGGAAATTCCTGGTATTTCGACACCGAGGCTGGCAAAAAAGAAATTCTATACCGGCGAATTGGCGAGAACGAACTTTCCACCATTCGCGTCTGCCAGGAGCTGGTAGCGGCAGAGAAAGAATATCGATCCACGCACCAAAATGAGTACGCCAGGAAAATCTTCAGCGATGAAGGGCAGCACAATGGCCTCTATTGGAAAGCCTCAGCAGGTGAGCCTCAGAGTCCTATCGGGCCACTGGTAGCATCGGCGGTTGCCGAGAGCTATCACAAGGGCGAAGGCGGCGCTCCCACTCCCTTCCATGGGTACTATTTCCGTTTCCTTGCCGGTCAGGGAAAGAATAGCCCCGGTGGCGCTAAAAGTTACATTGTGAACGGCAAAATGACCGAAGGTTTCGCAATCTTGGCTTATCCTGCGGAATACAAGTCGTCAGGCGTGATGACATTCATCGTCAACCAGGATGGAGTCGTGCTTCAGAAGGATCTCGGCAACAGGACTGATTTTCTAGCGAAGGCCATGAAAGAATACAACCCCGATTCTAATTGGCGAAATGGTGAAAATGATCTTGATGCAAATACGGGTGAGCAGAATAGCAACTGAAAAGTCTTCCGCTGCGGCAACAAGTAGGTGCCGAGATTACAGCCTGCTAGTCCATTAACAAACAATAAAATGTCCTATGAAGGGTCTTTGTGGGTCGCGGCTTCAGCCTCGACATTCACAAGACTGGAAACCAAGGGCTTTAACCTCTAACGGTTAGCCGAATTCGTGTCACTCTTTGAATTCCTATGGTCACAGCCAATACGTTTCTGCCAGTTTCCGTCCGTGTGACTCGGGCCAAGCTTTCGGATGCCCCAACACGATAGGAGCGACCACGTGATAGTGGTTCGGCACTTTGAGTTCCGATTTAGTTTCCGGCAGATCAAGCCAAGGGCGTGCAAACCCGATCCAGCAACTCCCCAAGCCCTCATTGCGGGCAGCAAGCATCAAGTTTTCGGCTGCTAAACAGCAATCTTCCGCAGCCTGGGTAGCTGAAGATTTTGCCAAAATAACGATCAGCGCCGTGGCGTGATAGAACAGGGCATACTTCGGATCTTCAAGCGTGTGGCGAATCGAAGGGTCATAGGAGGTTTGAGCGAGGCTCGCGAGCAACCAATCTTTTGCCTGCTTTGCGCAGCGTTCAATTCGTTCGCGGCCCAACAGAATGGCGAATGCCCATGGCTGCAGATTCATTGCACTTGGGGCCAGAATTGCCGCCTGGATCAGCCGCTCGATAGTGTCGCGATCAATTGAATCATCCGTGTACTCGCGAACAGCCCGCCTGTTTTGGATAACATCTATCAATTCCATGGCGGACTCCTGTGGTAGTGATTGGCGCGCGCCATTACCGGAACGACAATGTAGTTTGATGGTATGTGAACCATATGTCTTCCGACGCGGACCGCCACTGCGCGAGTTGCCCGACCAACCAACCACAATAGAAAAACGGCAATAGCCACGAGGGCGAATAGAACACTGAATAGGAGCAAAGCCGCCAGAAGTTCGCGAACTCTAAAGAAAACTGCGGCAGAAAGAACTATGACGCCGATTCCGGCAGCCCCGTATAGTCCTTTCCCAAACCAAATCCGCCATGCATCCCATACTCTCGTAGGAGGTTCTTCCGGCGAGAATCCTTCATGAATTTGAGGACCTAAACTATCGGCACGCGTGTAGAGTTCGTTTGCCACCATTTGGACCTCTCTCGCAAATTCCTGCTACGGCGAAGTTCGAACGATCTCGACAGAACAATGAGCGTGGCGAACTACGGCTGGCGAAACACTGCCCATAAGGAAACGAGCCAGACCCGTTCGCCCGTGTGATCCGAGGACAATCATGTCCGCCTGCCATCTTTCGGCGATGTCGATGATTTGTTACTTCGGATCGTCTTCCACTAGCTCCGTCGAGGAATTCAGTTTCGCACCCCGCAGTTTGTCCGTAGCTTTCGCCACTAAATCCTTAGCCTGCTCCCGCAGAGCTTTCCAGACTGTTTCAAATTCGGGGTCAGGCCCAGCCCTTTCCCGGCCCATCAGAAGGGAGGGGGGCAACAACATTTAAGACTCTTACCTCAGTATCTGGTGGCCAAGGTCTTGCAATCACACTCTCCAAGGCCGTCTGAGAGAAATCGGAACCGTCGATTGCAATTAGGATTTTCAATTGTCGCCTAGCGCTCCATGCTGGTCTTGGATGGCTTTCATCGCAAAGTTCGAAAAGTCGCCCTGATTAGCATCGATAAAGCTGGGGTGAACAGCCATTCATCTCAATTCCTGCCGTCACTGTAGCTTTTCCTATCGAGGGAGTATGTGACTTGCATCACTGTAATGTGGAAGCCTCGGACCATGGGCATAGCGCGATGGCTCGTAAGTTTGTTATTCTCACTGCTCGCGGAAATCAAATGGCATCACTCCAAAACACACCTCGTTTCACGAGCTTTTCAGCATTCGGGGCTCTATTCACTTGCGTCTTAGCAGCCAGTGCCGCCATTGCTCATGGCTATCGGCCCCCGGATCAGGGTTCGTCAACCTTGGCGGCAAGCGTGTTGCCGCAAGTGGCGGCCAAATACAAGATTCCAGGACTTGCCGTCGCTGTGATCGCGCACGGACAATTGCAGGGCATCGAGGTATTCGGGGTGCGAGACAAAGACTCCAATGCCCCGGTCACGGAGCGGACGGTTTTCGAAGCTGGGCCACTTGGTGAGCCGCTCTATGCTTACGCGGTTCTGCGGCTTGCAGCGGAGGGGCACTTTAATCTGGGGGCGCCGATCCCCGCGCTTTTTCCTCTTCCTTATGTAAGGGATTTCGATCCTACCTCGAACGCGGTATCCACTGAATCACTATACGACCCACAGTTTAATCAAGTTACAGCGATCCGCGTCATGAACCACACTTCGGGGATGCCGGACTGGGCCCGAAGCCAGCATTTGCGCCTGCAGACTGCGCCGGGCCAGAAGTGGGCGTATTCGAACGAAGGCTATCTTTATCTGCAGCATGCCATCGAGCACATTACGGGCGAACCGTTCGGGGAGTTTCTCTCGCGCAGCGCGCTCGTACCGGCAAGGATGGCGCAGAGCGGGTTCATCTGGCGAGAAGAGTACGCTAAGTCAATGGCCACGGGCTATGACCGGTCCGGCGCACCTGTTGAGATTCACCGGTACTTGCGGCCCGCCGCCGCAGCCACGCTCTACACCACGGTTCGTGAATACGCGCAATTCATAACCATGCTGCTAGCTTCCGCGCCGGCACAACGCGCGCACGAATCCGCAGTCTCCCTCATGCTGAACCCTACGGTTATGGTGGGGAATGACTCCAAGCTTTCCTGGGGACTTGGATTTGGACTGGAGAAAAGTGGCGACGATCTCTTATTTTTTCAGCTGGAAAATGGCGCTGGATTCCAGGCTTTTGTAATCGCTTCGCGCAAGTCCGGGAGCGGCGTTGTGATTTTCACCAACAGTGGGAACGGACTGGACGCCGTTCCAGAAATCATCGCCGCCACCATCGGTGGAGATCATCCCATCCTGAAGTCCGCGTTTTTGCATTCCCAATCGTTTTGATCGGATGGCGATAATTGAATGATTCGGCAGGCCCCCCGTCGACAGGATTAACAAAAGGATTTAGTTCCACCGGCCAAACAGGGGGGTACTAGGTCTTTCTTTCCTCAGGTCCTCTGTGATATAGAACCATTGCCTTAGAGTATTTTCGCTATCGGGGTCCATCCCTCGCGCCCCGGCAGACCGAGTGAAAATTTGCGAAAGTCCAGTCCTTTCGGCTGGCTAGGACCTTAGACCCGGGTCCATACGCTGTTAACAGGCGTGTCTTCGTTTCTTTCACCTGACTCTCTGGCCGGTGGGGCTTGAACGCTCTCCGATGATTGAAATTAATGTAAAGGTTCAGCCGGACACAGGTCCATGGAGGCCCAGCCATGAGAAGGGCGCTGCTTCTTTCCACGCTCTTATTTAGTTTTTCCGCAGGTGTTGCCGCGCAATCGCTCCAAAGCGATTCGAACGGACAATCGAAGCAGCCTATGGGGGGGACTGCATCACCAGGAGCATTGCAGGCTGCTCGTGCCTCCTTCGTCAAGGTACCTCTCTCCTTCGAAGAAAATCGCGGACAGACGGATGGGCGCGTCAAGTATCTGTCGCGCGCGACAAACTACAACCTGTTCCTCATGGCCGACGAAGCAGTGCTGACTCTCCGGAATGGGAGCATGAAGCCTGGGTGCGGAAGACTTGGTGTGCGGAAAGATGTCGACTGCATGAAAGGCGGGGTCCCCGATAAGAGAAAAGGCGGTTCCGAGGATTCAGTCCTATGGCTGAAAATGTTGGGCGCAAACCCATCCGCGCAAGTTGCTGGGTCTGAACTGCTGCCAGGGAAGATTAACTATTATTTTGGAAATGACCCGAGCAAGTGGCGCACAGGTGTCCGCCAATTCGGTCGTGTAACCTACAGGGATATCTATCCCGGTGTGGACTTGACCTACTACGGAAACCAGCGACAACTCGAGTCGGATTACCTGGTGGCTCCAGGCGCGAACCCACGCGCCATTGCATTCGAAGTTCGTGGTGCCCGCGAAACCCGCCTTGATGCGCAAGGGAATCTCGTACTCAGCACCAGTGCTGGAAATGCACAATTGCTGCGACCGGTCGCCTACCAAATGATCAATGGCGTTCGTCATGACGTTTCCGGGCGTTACGTTCTGCGCGGAAAGAATCGCGTCGGCTTTGAAATTGCCAAATATGACAGGCGGAATGCTCTCGTCATTGACCCTATACTAATTTATTCGACATTTCTTGGGGGGAGCACTCTATCTTCATCTGACACAGGGAACGCGATTGCCATCGATTCGACTGGCGCTGCATATGTGACTGGCCAGGGCGGATCCTCGGATTTTCCAGGCGCTGCCTTAAATGGTCCTGTTGGCCAGTCAACTCCCCTCGTCTTCGTCACCAAATTTGATCCCACCGGCAACACACTCGTGTATTCAACGTTGCTTCGTGGGACCACGGGTTATACAAATTCCGGCAATGGAATCGGAGTGGATAGTTCAGGGAATGCATACGTCGGCGGTGTTACGACCGATTCAGATTTTCCTCTCGTGAATCCCTTCCAGGCGACCGCCGGGAACGGAGTCGCGAATGATGAAAATACGGGTTTCGTGGCTGGATTGGCTACGGACGGAACGTTGATGTATTCCACGTACTTTGGCGGTCGGAACGAAAATGATACCACTACGATTCAAGGCGTTTTTGCCGACACTGTCGGAAACACCTACGTTGTTGGCAACACGACTTCATCCAATTTCCCCACGGTAAACCCTTTATATTCGACATTTGGGGGGCAATACCAGGGTTACACGAACGTCATCGTCGCGAAATTCAACGGCCAGGGCCAGCCAATCTATTCGACGTATTTACCGGGCATCTCGAGTGACCTGGGAAACGCCATCGTCGCCGATGCCGCAGGCAACTCATATATAACGGGACAAACATCGTCAACCAATTTCCCGGTCCAAACGTCTCCGGCGCCGTTTCAAGCAGCTCTGAACGGCTCTTCCGATGTATTCGTTACGAAACTCAGCTTCAATACCACCAGCCAAACGCTTGCATTGGCCGGTTCCACGCTATTGGGAGGTTCCAGTACGGAAGAAGGGTGGGGCATTGCCATTGACACTGCGTCTCCCCCCAACGTTTACGTAACCGGGCAGACGAATTCGAGCGGATCGAGTACCAATGGTTTTCCGACCCAAAACCCATTTTCCGGGACATATGCAGGAGTGCCTTATTAAGGCGCAACGAATGCGGGAGGGACCCGCGCCTTCGTGACCAAACTCAAGGGCGATTTCACGGCGCTGGTTTATTCGAGTTACCTTGGGGGATCGGGATCGAGCACGGATATCGGTTATGGGATTGCGCTGGACGGCGTGAATCCGCCAAACGCCTATGTGACCGGCAGCACGAGTTCCAGCAACTTTCCGCTTGCCAACCCGCTGCAATTGAATGCTTACCCTCCTGCTTCTCATGCTTTCGTTACGGAAGTGAATGGCACAGGCAGCGCGCTGACGTATTCCACATACCTCGAAGGATTGGGGACAGACCAGGGGCGAGGTATCGCTGCCGACTCGACAGGCAACGCCTATATTATCGGCAGCACAACGTCCCCCAACTTTCCGGTGTTGAGTTCGTTGGGGGTGTCAGCAAGCCCGTTCCAGAGTTCTCTTGGGTCTTCTACAGGCAATGCGATCGTCGCAAAAATCTCTACCGCTACCGCACCTTCCAGTCTGAATTTCGTCCCACCCGTCTACAACTTTCATAATGTGGGTGTCGGACCTGGAATCAACAATACCGGAGGTTTCGGGACCGAATACTTTACATTGAGCAATAACACCGCTTCCAGCGTCACGCTGGGCTCGCCGAACGCATTCAACTTGACAGGACCAAACAACGGAGACTTCAGCATTCAAACGGGGGGAACTTGCACCAGCGGTTTGGTTTTGGCAGCCGGTGCGTCGTGTCTCGTCCTCGTCAGATTCACACCCATGGATCAGGATCTGCGCACGGCCCAGTTGACCATCAATAGCACACCACCGAGCAGCACGGTTCTGAATCTCTCCGGGTTTGGCGCCGTACCGGAAATCAACCTGAGCACAAACAGTATCAATTTTGGAACCAACGTCCCGCTGAACATCGGCGCCCTGAGCTCGGTGCAAATTACCAATACCGGCGGCGCCACCTTAAACGTTGGCAGCGTGCAGATTACCGGGGCCAACGCGTCCGCATTCACGCTGACTGTAAATTCATGCACCAGCGTTGCAGTGAATTCCAGCTGTTTCATCGAGGTTACATTTACTCCGACGGCTGCACAGGCTTATTCCGCGAATCTGATCATCAATGACAATGCTGCCGGCAGTCCGCAAACGGTGTCGCTGAGCGGGACAGGCGTTGCCCAGGTGGTCGTCAGCCCGCTTGCCCATGAATATAGCGGATGGATCATAGGCACAGCTTCGCCGGATCAGGATTTCTTCCTAAATAATGGCTCGGGTGGAAGCATCACCTTGACGAGCGTTACACCAGGCGGCGGAACTACCCAAAGCGACTTCACGAATGACCCGAACAGCACCACCTGCACAAACGGGATGGTTCTGCCGGCGGGCACCGGATGCAATGTGGAAGTGTATTTCAAGCCCGACGCGTCAGGGCCCACCGACACTGTTGACGGCCGAACGGGAACATTCACCTTCAACTGGACTGGAACGCTTACCAGTTCACAGCAGGTCACTGTGATGGGAGCCGCTGAAACCGGCGTCACCCTGTATGTGAATTCCGTCACCGCAGCGAGCGAATACGTTGGGGTTACCGAAAGCACGGCCGGCGGAGATATCATTTACAACGGTACGAGCAATCCGATCACGGTAACGAGCGTTACCCTCAGCGGAGTAAATCCGCAGGATTGGACCGTCCAGCTCGGTTTTTCGCCAACCGGCAACGATTGTTCAGCCGACGGAATCGTGCCTGCCAACTCCTATTGTTATCTCGCAGGGTCGTTTACACCGTCAGCGGTCGGCGTTCGATCCGCAATCGCCACGATCAACTACACGGGCATCGGTGTTCCGGTGAACTCGTCTTTAACTCTTTCACTGACGGGCACAGGTATTCCTGGCCCTGTGTCATTTCAAAGTTTTCTTCCATTTGGCAGCCAGATTGTTGGATTAACTTCGCCAACACATAGAGTGCTGCTCGAGAACACCCAGAAAACGCCACTGGCGATCTCGTCCGTTTCAACGCCATCCGGGGCAAACGGTAGTGATTTCTCGATCCTGAGTAGCAGCACTTGCGCCAGTTCGATCACCGTGAAGGGAGGCGGAAATTGTTACCTGGACCTGAATTTCACGCCCGGCGCGACAGGCAGCCGCACGGCGACGATCACGGTTACAGACAATGGCCCTGGCAGTCCGCGAACGCTAACTCTTACCGGCACAGGCGTAACCGGATCGGATCAGATTTCCGTCAGTCCGACTGTAGTTGATTTCGGAAATGTGCCACTGGTTGGCGCAGGGCTAACACAGCCGACGTTGACCGGCGCTTTTTACCTGACAAACGGTGGAAATTCCAACACAACAATCACGACCAGCACGGCGTCGCCAAATCCTGCTCTGCTTACCACCCCGTCACCATTCGCGCTTTTGACCGGCGTTGGCAGCAGTTGTGCGCCCACGCCAACGGTAGCACCTATTATGACGACAGTGCTCCCACAGGGAGGTACCTGCTCTGTTGAGGTGACGTTCAAGCCCACGGCGACCGGTGAGGTAAGCAATACGGTGACGCTGACAGACAGCGCTGGAGGACTGCATACCGTAACGATTCAGGGCAACGGTGTGAATCAAGGCGCAATTTCCGCGACGGGAATGACCATCACGCAATTGCCTGGGACCATGAGCACTCCGCAAGCGATCACGGTGACCAGCACGGGAAGCGGGCCAATGACCATTACGAGCCTGGCTTTCAATGAGGGAAATGGCTCCAACTTTGCTCTGGTATCCACAGGAACGACATGTACGATCGGCACGGTTATCCCGCCATCTCCGGGCCCGGGGAACACCTGTGTTGTAATGGTGACGTTTACGGCGCCCAGCGCCACCGGCAGCACCGGCGCAAGGTTGACGGTCAATGCCAACCTTGGCAACGGCGTTAGCGGATCGAGTTCTGCAACCGTGACCGGGACTGTGGTCAGCGGAGGGTTCACCGTGGCCCCAACACCGCCCCTGAATTTTGGAACGGTTGCGCTTGGCACCACGATTGACTACTCGCAGGTATTTAATGGATATGGCTCGATCAGCATTACAAACAACAACCCAGGATCTGTAACCATAACGAAGGTCGCTCCCCAAACCGGGACCGATTTCGCAATAACCAATAATTCTTGTTTGACCACTCTTGCTGCCAACAACGCTTGCTATTTCGACGTCACATTCACGCCTTCGACGAATGCAGCGGAAACGAACAACATTCAGGTAACTTACACTGGCGCGAATTCCGCCAGCAGCCCGTTCAACATCGCAGTCAAAGGGACCGGAAGCAATGCTGTCGTCGCTACACCGAACCCACTAAGTGTTTCGACAACGACAGGGGGTGGTTCCAGTCCCACGATCACAATCGGGAATGGTTCCACATCGACGGTCACCATAACCGGCACGACTGCAATTACGCCATCGGGTTCTCCGTTTTCGCTTTCATTTAACACGTGCAGCACGCTAACTGCGACCGGCACCCCAGGAAACTCCTGCCAGATCTACATAAATTTCGATCCTACAATTCCCGGCCCGTACACGGCATCGTTCAATGTGAACTACACCGTTGGGAGCAATCCCACAGTGAATTCACTTCAGGTGAATCTCAATGGCACGGGTACAGCGCCTGTGGCGACGGTGACTCCCAATCCTGTGATATTCCCTGGGCAGAATGTAAACACGCAGAGCCAGGTCATAAATGTTGTCGTGCAAAATACCGGAAACGACTACCTGAGTTTTTCGAATTTGCCGACGATCACCGGGCCGAATGCAAACGATTTCGCCCTTGCGGCAGGGAATTACAACACGAACTGCCAATACGCTTATCTTCAAGCGGGTCAGAGTTGCGTGATTCCACTCAACTTTACGCCTTCTCAGCTGACGAACGGCAGTTCGCGAAGCGCGACGCTGACAATTACGGACAATTCCTATCCCAATAAGACGCAAACGGTCACCTTGGAGGGAACTGCAAACGCCGGTACCGTCTTTATTGAGACGACCAACCTGACTTTCCCGCAGACCAATGTTGGGTCGACGGTCACGGAAGGCGTCTTGCTTTCGAATACGACGAACGCTGGCGTGGTATTCAACGGTGTAACCTATAGTACGTCCGCACCCCCATCCGGTCCGTACTCCACTGTTTCCGGGGTCAACGGTTGCGTAACAGGTAAAGCAGTGAGCGCTTACACCGGCACCTGCGTCATTTACATTCAGTTCTCGCCCACGGGGCTCACCAATCCCAGCACGGCCACCGTCCACTATGGCACCAGCGGGACGATCGCCATAAGTCTGTCCGGTCCGGGGTCGAATCCCACGGTCTATGCCAGCCCGAACCCGCTTACATTCACCAGCACGCGTATCAATACGAGCAGCGCGCAGGGCACCGTTGCACTGACTAATGGAACGTCCTCCGCGGCATCGGTCACGGCTACGGTTACAACTGCATCTATCAGCGGAACGAACTCGAGTGATTTCAGTGTGGTAAGTGCCGGCACGACTTGCACCAACGGATTTACTCTTACTGCGTTGGGCGGCTCCTGCAATGTTATCGTGATTTTCTCGCCGACTCCGGGCTCGCTCGGGACCCGCACGGCAACTCTGACTATTTTTGCCTCGGATGCCACGCATGTCGTGACGTTGAGCGGCACTGCGATAGGTCCGAACGCATCAGTGCCTACGACCCTGGCCTTCGGCAATCAGGCCACTAACCAGACATCCACGATGTCACTAACTGTTTCGAACAACGGTACGGACACTCTGCACCTGGCGGCTAGCGGAGCGTTTGCCATCACCTCTGGTGCGGACTCATCATTTTTCGGTATTGGGACCAGCGCGCAGGGAACGACGTGTTCGAACGGCCTGGCGATCGGCGCGAATTCGAGTTGCACAATTATTGTGACGTTCTCGCCCACTACGGTACGGTCGTATGGTCCGGTCACCCTGACGGTCACCGATGATTCGGGCGCCATCGTGGGTAGCACGCAACAAGTTTCGCTGTCCGGCAATGGCGTTGCGCCGGCGATCATCGCCAGTCCGTCCCCGGCACTTTTCGGCAGCCTCCGTGTTGGAGTGGCCAGCACCCCAGCAATGACTGTGACAGTAACCAATACAGGCGGACTAGCGGCGACACTGACGGCGGCCCCTGTGACCTTTAGCGGAACGAACCCCACAGATTTCAGCGTGGCCAGCGGCACCACTTGCGTGGCGAATTTCGTTTTGGCAGCTTCGCCGGGGCCGGGGAACAGCTGCGTTGTGAACCTCACGTTTACACCGGGAGGGACAGGACCACGATCGGCAACACTGAACATCAATGACAGCGCGAGCGGCAGTCCTCAGACGGTAACGCTAACCGGGACAGGAATTTTCCCGCAAGCCACGCCGACGCCGAGTCCGGTGGCGTTTGGAAATCAGAGGCAGAATGCGACCAGCGGGGTGCAGGTATTGACGCTGACCAACGGCGGTACCGATACCTTGCACCTGACGACGGTTGCGTTGGGCGGGACCAACGCGAGTGATTTTGTCGTCGCCACAGGTACGACCTGCACCAACGGGTCGACGGTGGCGGCAGGAGCGACTTGTATCGTGAACCTGACATTCACGCCTCCGGCGCTTGGCGCGCGGAGTGCGACGATTACGTTCACCGACGATGCCAGCCCGACAACGCAAGTGGTGAACCTGACGGGAACGGGAGTGTTCCCGCAGGCGACACCGACGCCGAGTCCGGTGGCGTTCGGCAACCAGCGGCTGAATACGGCCAGTGCAGCGCAAACGCTGACGTTGACCAACGGCGGGACAGGGACGCTGAACCTGACGACGGTAGCGCTGGGTGGAACCAATGTGGGAGATTTCGCGATCGCAACAGGAACAACCTGCACCAACGGATCGCAAGTGGTGGCAGGAGCGAGTTGTGTAGTCAAGCTGACGTTCACACCGTCGTTGTCAGGTGCGCGGAGCGCGACGATCACGTTTACCGATGATGCCAGTCCGACGACGCAAGTGGTGAACCTAACGGGTACGGGAGTGTTCCCGCAGGCCAGCCCGACCCCGGCAACGGTGCCGTTCGGCAACCAGACCGGATTGACGACCAGCGCTCCACAAACGGTGACGTTGACCAACGGCGGGAACGGGACGTTGAACCTGACCACGGTGGCACTGGGCGGAACCAATCCGACAGCGTTTGCGATTGCCGCGGGAACGACATGCACCAACGGCGGCACGGTGGCAGCAGGAGCCAGCTGCGTGGTGAACGTGACGTTCACGCCGTCGGGGTTGACACCGTTCTCGGCGACGCTGACGTTCACCGACGATGCGAACCCGACGACGCAGGTGGTGAACCTGACGGGTACGGGCGTGACTTCGACGGTGAACTTCAATCCGTCGACGGTGCCGTTTGGGAACCAGCGGCAGAGCACGACGAGCGCACAACAGACGACGGTGTTGACCAATAGCGGATCGACAACGCTGACGATCACGAGTGTGACGTTGACGGGAAGCAATCCTGGAGACTTCGCACTGGCAACGCCGGCAAGCGGGACGGACTGCAGGACGGTAGGAACGGTAGCGGCGGGAGCGACGTGCACGATCGCGGCGACGTTCACGCCGACAGCGCTGGGGAGCCGGAGCGCGACGGTGTCAGTGGCGGATAGTGTCACGGGCAGCCCGCACACAGCGGCGCTAACCGGAACGGGAACGTTCCCGCAAGCCACGCCGACGCCGAGTCCGGTGGCGTTTAGCAATCAGATCATTTCCACGACCAGCGCCGCGCAAGTTCTGACGCTGACCAACGGCGGAACCGATACGTTGCATCTGACGACGGTTGCTCTGGGCGGGACCAACGTGAGCGATTTCGCCATCGCAACGGGTACGACGTGCACGAATGGCTCAACACTGGCTGCCGCCGGGACGTGTATTGTAAACCTCACGTTCACACCGGGAGCGGCAGGGAACCGAACTGCGACGATCACGTTTACCGACGATGCGAGTCCGACGACACAGGTGGTGAACCTGTCTGGCACTGGTGTCACACCGCCGACGGCAACCTTGTCGGCGAATTCCATTAACTTCAACACTCAGCGCGCCAACACGACGAGCACGGCGCAAAATGTGACAATCACGAACAACGGTGGAGCGCCGCTGAACATCACAAGTATTACTATCACCGGAACGAACGCCTCTGACTTTGCATTTTCAACAACGGCTACCCCTTGTCCCACGTCTGTGAGCGGTCAGGTTGCCCCGGGGGCATTTTGCACATTGAGTGTTACGTTCGCTCCCGCGGCAATTAATGCAAGAACTGCCTCGATCATCATCACAGTGACAGGCATTGCAAACCCAGCCCCGATCACATTGAGCGGCACAGGAATTGCACCCTCCGTCCAATTGGCCCCGACAACGGCGCCATTTGGAAATCAGGAAGTAAGCACACCGAGCGCGGCGCAGAATGGCACGCTCACCAATAATGGCACCGACGTGTTGCATATCACGGCCGTCGCGATTACAGGCACAAACGCGTCGGACTTTTTGATCGTCGCGACGGGAACGAGTTGCGCGGCGGGCTTGCCAACTGCGGTTACCGTTGCCGCGACCGCGAATTGCACATGGAGCGTGAAATTCACACCCACGGCTCTCGGTGCACGGACTGCATCGCTCACTTTCACCGACGATAGCGGCGCTGTCGCTGGCTCGACACAATCGGTGGCGCTGACAGGGACCGGAACTGCCCCGGTGGTTCAGCTCGCACCGACTACGGTCACATTCCCGGCAACTCCGATCGGCCAACCCAGCGCAGCACAGAACGGCACACTGACCAACACGGGGACAACCGCCCTTCATTTGGCAACGGTGACAATCACGGGAACGAACGCGGGGGATTATGCGCTGGCGGCTCCAGCCGGTGGGACTGATTGCAGGACCGTCGGAACTGTGGCGGCGAATGCAAGCTGCAATTGGAGCGTAACCTTCATACCGACCGCTAACGGCACGCGCGCAGCAACTCTTACCTTCACGGATGACAATAACGGCGTGACCGGCTCGACCCAGACTGTAGCGCTTTCCGGAGTTACGCCACCTGCTGCAACTCTATCGCCAAGCACCCCAATCGCGTTCTCGGCGCAAGGCGTGGGGACGGCCAGCAACGCTTCTACGATCACACTAACTAACCCCGGCGGCTCGACGCTGCATATCACCACTGTTGCTTCGCCGGCGGGAACCAATTCCGGCGATTTTGCAATCGCAACTGGCTCAACCTGCACTAACGGTTCGACGGTCGTGCCATCTGCGACATGCACGATCAATGTGACATTCACTCCCGCAGCGGCCGGAGCACGCGGTCCCGCAAGTATCGTGATTACAGACGATGCCGGCGGCGTTGCGGGAACAACTCAGTCAATCTCGTTGTCCGGGACTGGTATTAGCTACACATTGAATATTCAGACTGCTCCTCCACCGACCGCAGCGGGTCAGCCCATTATGGCTACCATACAACTCACCCCTGGGACGGGTGGTTTCCCCAACACCATCACGTTCTCAGCAACGGGTCTGCCGCCTAATTCGACAGGAATGTTTAATCCGGCAACCTTGACGCCACCAATTACTGGTCCGATCACATCGGTCTTTATGCTGACCACTATGGCGCGCGGGGGCTCCATTCCGCGGCCGAACCATCCCATGGGACCCCTATCGGGTGGGTGGATTGCAACAGCTATACTGTCCCTATTGGCGATGTTGACGCTGCGTCGTGGTTTCCGCATGCAGAGGTTCGCATATTTGCCACTTGCGGTGTTGCTGTTAAGCGCGGCGATCATCACCGGCTGCGCCACCGCATCGGGGACGCCTGCCGGTAGCTACACAGTTACGATCACAGCTACGTCCGGTTCCTATACTCAGACCGCTACTGTTCCGGTTACCGTGCAGTGAGAAGTTAATTTCCATTTGTTGTTCGCAAGAAATTCAAATCCCGTATAAGTCCGACCGCAAGGGCGTTTGCGTCCTGATGGAGATGCGTGAGATGTGCTGCGTCGAGACGACCGCTAATTCTGCAATCGGTCGATAATGTCATGTAGCGATGCGTGTCGAACTTTGTGCCTCCTGCTCTGAAGACCTAAATGCATATGACATCGGTTGTGCCGGCGGTACTAGGACTGGAAACATGTCGGGGAACAAATTGGGAACAGTGCTCCCAGGACGGAGTAAAGCTACACCTAACGGCATCTAGCTACGTCATGGAATTGCGATGACGGGCTGATTCTTCATTCAGCGCATAAACCAGAGGTTGGTCGTTCAAATCCAACATCCGCAACACCAGAAATTCCGATCGTTCTCCTTTCAACGAAAGAAGAGCCAAGAGTTAAAGTGGAAGCATTCATGCCCGGCGCGAGCGATTACCTGGTCAAGCAACCGTATCGCCAATCGAGCATGTGATTGGCGCCATCCGAACCATACGGGGCGGCGATCAATTTGAAGATGATGTTTCGATCATTGAAGTAACGCTGTAAATTT